>NZ_LQPE01000130.1 GCF_002101735.1 Mycobacterium kyorinense
CGCCCACCCAACCTCCACCGGATGTCGCGCCATGGACCGGGCCGCTGGGCGAGCGCGCCGACTGGTGGTGGTACGACCCCTTCCAACCCCAACCACCACCCACACCCAACTAAGCTGGCTCCCAAAACGGGTTGAGGCACAGAGAAATTCGATTGCGATCGCCGCTGGTTGCATCGGCAGCAATCATCCCGCCGGCGTAATGCGATCCGGTGAAAGGACTGGGTTGCGACAAGCCGGCCTATCGACATGTGGTGATGGAGCGCCGGGCACGCTTTTGCCACCGTTTCACGGCCGAGTGACCTAGTCCGATTCGTCGGACGAAGATACTTCGGGACTTTCACCGTCGAGTGCGACGGATTCCCTTGCGGCGTCCTGCGATTCGACCTCAGCTTCGTCGTGAACATCCTCTGCCTGCGCGTCGCCAACCGCGGGCAGCCAATAAGTACGCCACTCCTCCTCGGTGACCGTCCCGAGCGGGGCGACGTCCAGCTGCTCAGGGACGTCGTCTCCGCGGCGAGTGGCGGCGATAGCCTTCTCGGTGAAGCGAACGGTGTCCATGAATTCTAAAACCGCAGTGCGCAAAGTATTTTCGGCGTCGATGTCGGCGTCGATGGTGACCGTGGTGATCTCGGGCGGAATCAGGTCCACCGGGACCCCGGCCCGGGTGGCTCGTTGGACGACCTTCTGCGCCAGCGCCAACGCCGGCTGCGCAGTGGGCACGTTGTCCATCAATGAATTATGTGGCTTTGCTTTCTTTTCTAAGGCTTTGCGCTCTTCCCACTGGGCCAGTTGCTCGTCTAGGGAAATCTCTTCTCCGGCAAGGACTCCCGGGACGCGATTGCCGAGTTTGCGCAGCAGGGTGTCGGCTACGTCGTCGATGGTGAACGGATGCTGCGGGGCGTCCTCAGCGATGCGGGCATGAAAGAGCACCTGCAGCAACACATCGCCCAGCTCCTCCCGCAGTTCGTCCGCATTGCCGCCGCGCACCGCGTCGAAGAGCTCGTAGGTCTCCTCCAGCAGAAACCGCCGCAGCGAGTCGTGTGTTTGCTCGCTCTCCCACGGCCCGGCGGTCCGTAGCTTGTCCATCATCGCGACCGCGTCGATCAGCCGCTCGCCACGCTGCGGCTCGGGCGCCGAGATCACCCGCTCACCGGCGGCCAGCCGCGCGGCGACCGCTGGATGCTCGGGGTCCGACGACAGCAACACCGGAGCGTCGTCGCCGGTGTGGGCCGGGCGGGCCGCCGGAAGCGTCCAGGGCACCGCGACCGGCATCTCCTCGGTGTACTGCACCTCGCCGCACAGCAGCTCGATCGCTTCCACCGGCACCAGCGACGGCCGCCGCGGGTCGACCAGGACGACGGTCATCGCGCCTGCTCGCTCGCCACGGCCTTCGTTATACCAAGATCTGCCTGCGGTTTCCCGTCAAGCGCGGATACCAGATCCGCGACCATCTGGACCAGTTCGAGGTCACGAATCCGCGGCGCACCCACACCACCGGCCCGCGGAATCGGCACCTGCACCGTCGCCGTCGTCGCGCGGTACCGCGCCGCGGGATAGAGCCGCTTGAGCCGCACCTGGGCGGAGTCGGGCAGCGCCATCGGTGCCAGCCGCACCGTCGCCTCCGACGGCGCCGACACCTCGGTGATGCCGACCTCCCTGCACAGCAACCGCAGCCGGGCCACCGCCACCAGCCGCTGCGCCGGCTCGGGCAGCGCGCCGTAGCGGTCGGTGAGCTCCTCCACGACGGCGGCGATCT
This sequence comes from Mycobacterium kyorinense, assembly GCF_002101735.1. GTDB lineage: Bacteria > Actinomycetota > Actinomycetes > Mycobacteriales > Mycobacteriaceae > Mycobacterium > Mycobacterium kyorinense. Next base: position 1,757 of record NZ_LQPE01000130.1, read on the forward strand.
CGTCGTCGGAGCCCGCTGCGGCCAGTCGCCGGTACCCCTCCAGCCGCAGCCGGTCGCTGGGGATGTAGTCGGGCGGCAGGTGCGCGTCGACCGGCAGATCGATCCGCACTTCCTTGGGTTCCTCGGCGCTGGTGACGGTCTTGCCGTCGGCGGCCGCCCGATACGCCTCGACGGCCTCGCCCACCAGCCGCACGTACAGGTCGAACCCCACCCCGGCGACGTGCCCGGACTGCTCGACGCCGAGCACGTTGCCGGCGCCGCGGATCTCCAGGTCCTTCATCGCCACCGCCATGCCGGCGCCCAGCTCGTTGTTCTGCGCAATCGTGGCCAGCCGGTCATAGGCGGTCTCGGTCAGCGGCGCATGCTGCGGATACAGGAAATAGGCGTAACCCCGCTCGCGGCTACGGCCGACCCGGCCGCGCAGCTGGTGCAGCTGCGACAGCCCGAACGTGTCCGCCCGCTCGACGATCAGCGTGTTGGCGTTGGAGATGTCCAGGCCGGTCTCGACGATCGTCGTGCACACCAGGATGTCGTATTCGCGGTTCCAGAACCCCTGAACCGTGCGTTCCAGCAGATCCTCCGGCATCTGCCCGTGTGCGACGACGACGCGCGCCTCGGGAACCAGCGCTCTCACCCGCGCGGCGGCCTGGTCGATGGAGCTGACCCGGTTGTGCACGTAGAACGCCTGGCCTTCGCGCAGCAACTCGCGGCGCAACGCGGCGGCGATCTGCTTGTCGTCGTGCGGGCCGACGTAGGTCAGCACCGGGTAGCGCTCTTCGGGCGGGGTCAGGATCGTCGACATCTCCCGGATGCCGGCCAGGCTCATCTCCAGCGTGCGCGGGATCGGAGTGGCGCTCATCGTCAGCACGTCGACGTGGGTGCGCAGGCTCTTGATGTGCTCCTTGTGCTCGACGCCGAACCGCTGTTCCTCGTCGACGACCACCAAGCCGAGGTCCTTCCAGCGCACCCCGGTCTGCAGCAGCCGGTGAGTGCCGATCACGATGTCGACCGACCCGTCGGCCATCCCGTCGATCACCGCGCGCGACTCGGCGGGGTCGGTGAACCGGGACAGCCCCTTGACGGTGACCGGGAACCCGGCCATCCGCTCCCGGAACGTCTCCAGATGCTGGTCGGCCAGCAGCGTCGTCGGCACCAGCACAGCGACCTGCTTGCCGTCCTGCACCGCCTTGAATGCCGCCCGCACCGCGATCTCGGTCTTGCCGTAGCCGACATCGCCGCAGATCACCCGGTCCATCGGCACCGGTTTTTCCATGTCGGCCTTGACCTCTTGGATCGCGGTGAGCTGGTCGACGGTCTCGGTGAACCCGAACGCGTCCTCCATTTCGGCCTGCCACGGTGTGTCCGGCCCGAACGCGTAACCCGGCGCGGCCTGCCGCTTGGCGTACAGCGACACCAGCTCGCCGGCGATCTCGCGGACGGCTTTGCGGGCCTTGGTTTTGGTGTTGGCCCAGTCGCTGCCGCCCAGCCTCGACAGCGCGGGCGCCTGGCCGCCGACATACCGCGACAGCTGATCCAGCGAATCCATTGGGACGTAAAGCTTGTCGGAGCCGCCGCCCCGCTTGGCCGACGCGTATTCCAGCACCAGGTATTCGCGGCGCGCACCGCCGACGATGCGTTCGGTCATCTCGACGAACCGGCCGATGCCGTGCTGGTCGTGCACCACCAGGTCGCCGGCGGTCAGCGCCAGCGGGTCGACCACGTTGCGGCGCTTGGCCGCCAGCCGCTTGCCCTCGGTGGCGGTCACCCGGTTTCCGGTCAGGTCGGTCTCGGTGATGATCACCAGCGCCGCGCCCGGGATCACCACGCCGTCGTGCAGGGGGCCCTTGAGCACCCCGACGACGCCGGGCTTGGGCGTCGCGCCGGGCTCCAACATCGTTGCGGGCGTGTCGGATTCGGCGAGCTGCTCGACAACGCGATGCGCGGTCCCGGTTCCAGGTGCGACGACGGCGGCGCATCCGCCGGTCGCAACGTGGCCGCGCAGCATCGCGAAGATCTCGTCGATGTCGCGTTGGTGGCCGCGGGCCGACGGCGCGGAGCGGACCTCCAGTTCGATCGCCGACTCGTCCGACAGCTGGCTCAGCGTCCACCACGGGTGGTCGGCCTCACGCGCCGCGTCGCGAACCTCGTCGAACCCGCGGAAGCCCGAGCCGCGCAGCTGCTCGACGTCGATCGGCGCGTCGGAACCCAGCGCGGCCACCGACCAGGATGCTTCCAGGAACTCGCGGCCGGTCTTGATCAGGTCGGCGGCGCGGGTGCGGACCTTTTCCGGGTCGCAGACCAGCACCGGCGTGCCGGCGGCCAACTGATCGGTCAGCAGCGCCAGCTCGTCGGGCCGCAGCACCGGCAGCAGCGCCTCCATCCCGTCGACCGGAATGCCCTCGGCGAGCTTGGCCAGCATGTCGGCGACGCTGCCGGTGACGGTGTCCTCTTTCGGGGGATGCTGCACGCTCAACTCGGCGGCGCGCCGACGCACGTCATCGGTCAGCAGCAGTTCCCGGCAGGCGACGGCGACCACGGTGTCGACGTCGATCTCGGGGATGGACCGCTGGTCGGCGACGGCGAACATCCGCATTTCGCTGACCTCGTCGCCCCAGAACTCGACGCGCACCGGATGCTCGGCGGTCGGCGGGAAGACGTCGAGAATGCCGCCGCGGACGGCGAATTCGCCGCGCCGGCCGACCATGTCGACGCGGGTGTAGGCCAGCTCGACCAGCCGGGCGATCACGTCTTCGAACGCGATCTCGTCGCCGATAGCCAGCGTCAGCGGCTCCAGCTGACCCAGCCGCGGCGTCATCGGCTGCAGCAGCGAACGCACCGAAGTGACGACCACCTGCAGCGGCGGCCCGAGGCGGGCGTCGTCGGGATGGGCCAGCCGGCGCAGCAGCATCAGCCGGGCGCCGACGGTGTCGACGCCGGGCGAGAGCCGCTCGTGCGGCAGCGTCTCCCAGGACGGGAACATCGCCGCCGCGTCGCCGAACACGCCGCGCAACTCGGCAGTCAGGTCGTCGGCCTCACGACCGGTGGCGGTGACCACCAGCAGCGGGCCCTGACGAGCCAGCGCGGCGGCGACGAACAGCCGGGCGCTGGCGGGTCCGACCAGCGTCAATTCGGCGGGCCGATCGGCGCTCCGCTCGATGAGTTGGGCAAACGTCGGCGCGCGCAGCGCCAACTCCACCAGCCCCGCGATCGGGGTTTCGGTCATGATGGCCGTCATTCTATGCTTCGCTCGATTTTTGTTGCGGCACTGGCCAACCCGACGTGACGGCCACCACATCCGCTGCAGCCGCCCACCGAACGTCGTCAATTTCGGGGCCGGTGCCGTCAAGGATTCGTAAGGACTGCGGCGCCCGACGACCCTCCGGCGTTGATTGAAAGCATGACAACCACATTGGTGGACATCCTTCCGTCCATCGGTTACGCGGCCCAGCCGCGGTTCCATCCGGCGGTGTGGCCGCTGACTGCGCACGCCGACGACGAGGGCCGGCTGTGCATCGGCGAGGTGCCGCTCACCGATGTCGCCGACGAGTTCCGCACCCCGACCTACGTGCTCGACGAAGCCGACTTCCGGGCGCGGGCCCGCCGTTACCGGCACGCGCTGCGCGGCGCCGAAGTCGTCTATGCCGGCAAGTCACTGCTGACCATCGCGGTGGCGCGCGGGGCACGCGAAGAGGGCCTGTCCGTCGACGTCTGCTCGGCCGGTGAACTGGCCACCGCTCTGGCCGCCGGCGTGAAACCGGCCCGCATCATCATGCACGGCAACGCGAAGTCCGACGACGAGCTGCGCAGCGCGGTGCGCGTCGGGGTCGGGCGCATCGTGGTGGATTCCTGCATCGAGATCGCCTACCTCGCGGGGCTGGTGCCCCGCCGGCAGCGGGTGCTGGTCCGAGTCACGCCCGACATCGACATCCACGGGCACCACGCCGTCACCACCGGGGTCAGCGACCAGAAGTTCGGGTTCACGCTCGACGCCGGCCGCGCCGCCGAGGCGGCGGGGCGGGTGCTGGCCCACCCCAACCTCGACCTGATCGGGCTGCACTGCCATATCGGCTCGCAGGTCGCCGACGCCGCGCTTTACGGCGAGGCGATTCGCCGGATGATCGCCGCGATGGCCGACATCCGGGCCCGGCACGGTGTGATCCTCACCGAACTCAACATCGGTGGCGGCCATGCGATCCCTTATCTGCCGGGCGATCCGGAGCTCGACCTCGATGAGCTGGCACGCGTCGTCGACGACGCGCTGGACGCGGCCTGCGCCGCCGAGCACTTCCCGCGCCCGGCGATCGTCGTCGAACCCGGCCGGGCGATCAGCGCCCGGGCCGGTGTCACGCTGTACGAGGTGCAGGCCGTCAAGACCCAGCCCGGTGGGCGCACCTTCGTCGCCGTCGACGGCGGTATGAGTGACAACCCGCGGGTGGCGTTGTACGGCGCGAAATACACTGTGGCACTGGCGAACCGGCATTCGTTGGCGCCGCGGCAGCGCGTCACCGTGGCGGGCCGGCACTGCGAATCCGGCGACGAGATCGCCCGCGACGTCGAGCTGCCCGCCGACGTGCATCCCGGCGACCTGCTTGCCGTGGCCTGTACCGGCGCCTACCACCACAGCATGGCGTCGAACTACAACATGGTCGGCCGGCCACCGCTGATAGCGGTCAAAGATGGCCGCGCCGCCGAATTGGTCCGCCGCGAAACGATCGCCGACCTGTTGGCGCGCGACCGGGGCTGAGTGGCTACTCGTCGAGCAGGTCGGGGTCGGCCTCCAGGTGGGTCAGGCCGTTCCAGCACAGGTTCACCAAGTGGGCGGCCACCACTTCCTTTTTGGGCTCACGGGCATCGAGCCACCACTGGGCGGTCATCGAAACCGAGCCCACCAGCGCCTGGGCATACAGTGGCGCCGTTTCGGGATCGAGGCCGCGCTTGGCGAAATCGCCGGCCAAGATTGAGCTGACCTGATTGACCGCGTCGTTGAGCAGGGTGGAATAGGTGCCCGAGCTGATCGACGCCGGCGAGTCACGAATCAGGATCCGGAAGCCGTCGGTGCGCTCCTCGACGTAGGTCAACAATGCCAGCGCCACGCGCTCGATACGCAGCCGGGACCGGTTGTTGGTCGACCTGGTCAGCGACGAGGTGATGCCGTCAAGCAACGCCGACATCTCGCGGTCGACAACGACGGCGTACAGCCCTTCCTTGCCGCCGAAATGCTCGTAGACCACCGGCTTGGAGACGTTGGCCCGCAGCGCGATCTCTTCGATCGAGGTGCCCTCGTAGCCGCGCTCGGCAAACAGCGACCGCGCGATGTCGATCAGCTGATGCCGGCGCTCGCTGCCGGTCATCCTGATGCGCGGCTCCCGCACTTCTTTGTCCAGCGCGGCCATGGCTATCAGCCTATCCGCTTGCAAGGGCCGAATCGCCCGACTCTCCTCATCGCGCTTCGCGCTCTGCATCGTCGTCGGGCTAGAGTCGTCGCTGGTATGCAGTCCGTCGTGGTGTAATCGGCAGCACATCAGATTTTGGTTCTGAGAGTTCAGGTTCGAGTCCTGGCGACGGAGCTCGGCTTTGCCCCTTTTTTGCCGTGAGCGTGCGGATAATGACACGCTTGACGGCGTGTCGGCGTACAAACACGCACACTCGCGGCGAACGAGGTCCTCATGACAGCTCAAAGCGAAACAGCGGTCCTGGTACTGGCGGCGGGGGCCGGCACCCGGATGCGCTCGGACACCCCCAAGGTGCTGCACCCGATCGCCGGGCGCAGCATGCTGGCGCACTCCCTGCACGCGATCGCCAAGCTTGCGCCGCAACACCTGGTCGTGGTGCTCGGCCAAAACCACGACCGCATCGCCCCGGTGGTGGCCGAGCTGGCCGACACGCTGGGCCGGCCCATCGACGTCGCAATGCAGGACCAGCAGCTCGGCACCGGGCACGCGGTGCTGTGCGGGCTGTCGGCGCTGCCCGACGACTTCGGCGGGGTCGTCGTCGTCACCTCCGGCGACATCCCGCTGCTCGACGCGGACACGCTGGCCGACCTGATCGCCACGCACAACTCGGGATCGGCGGCGGTGACCATGCTGACCACCACGCTCGACGACCCGACCGGCTACGGCCGCATCCTGCGCACCCAGGACCGCGAGGTGATCGCGATCGTCGAGCAAGCCGACGCCACGCCCTCGCAGCAGCAGATCCGCGAGGTCAACGCCGGCGTCTACGCCTTCGACATCGCGCCGCTGCGCTCGGCGCTGAGCCGGCTGTCCGCCGACAACGCCCAGCACGAGCTGTATCTCACCGACGTGGTCTCCATCGTCCGCCAGGACGGGCAGGTCGTGCATGCCCGCCACGTCGACGATGCCGCGCTGGTGGCCGGCGTCAACAACCGGGTTCAGCTCGCCGAACTGGCCGCCGAACTCAACCGCCGCATCGTGGCCGCCCACCAGCTGGCCGGTGTCACCGTCGTCGATCCCGCCACCACCTGGATCGACGTCGACGTCGCCATCGGCCGCGACACAGTCATCGCACCCGGCACCCAGCTGCTGGGCAACACCCGCATCGGCGGGCGCTGCACGATCGGCCCCGACACCACGTTGACCGACGTCACCGTCGGTGACGACGCGTCGGTGGTCCGCACCCACGGCACGTCGGCGATCATCGGCGACGGCGCCGTCGTCGGGCCGTTCACCTACCTGCGGCCCGGCAGCGTGCTGGGCGCCGACGGCAAGCTCGGCGCGTTCGTCGAGACCAAGAACTCCACGATCGGCACCGGCACCAAGGTGCCGCACCTGACCTACGTCGGCGACGCCGACATCGGCGAGCACAGCAACATCGGCGCGTCCAGCGTGTTCGTCAACTACGACGGCGAGTCCAAGGCGCGCACCACGATCGGCTCGCACGTGCGCACCGGGTCGGACACCATGTTCGTCGCCCCGGTCACCGTCGGCGACGGCGCCTACACCGGGGCCGGCACCGTGGTGCGCGACGACGTCCCGCCCGGCGCGCTGGCGGTGTCCGCGGGCCCGCAGCGCAACATCGAGAACTGGGTGCAGCGCAAGCGGCCGGGCAGCGCCGCCGCCAAGGCCGCCGAGAAGGCACAACAGCGGCCCGATCCCACACCGTGACGGTTTCCTCTTTACTATTAGGCCACCATCTCGATCCGAACGGCGGGGGCATCACGTGAGCCACGACTGGACCGACAACCGCAAAAACCTGATGCTCTTCTCCGGTCGGGCACACCCCGAGCTGGCCGAGCAGGTCGCCAAGGAGCTCGACGTCCACGTCACGGCCCAGACCGCCCGCGACTTCGCCAACGGCGAGATCTTCGTCCGCTTCCACGAATCGGTGCGCGGCTGCGACGCGTTCGTCCTGCAGTCCTACCCCGCCCCGGTCAACCAGTGGCTGGTCGAGCAGCTGATCATGATCGACGCGCTCAAGCGCGGCAGCGCCAAGCGGATCACCGCCGTCATGCCGTTCTATCCCTACGCCCGCCAGGACAAGAAGCACCGCGGCCGCGAGCCGATCTCGGCGCGGCTGGTCGCCGACCTGCTCAAGACCGCCGGCGCCGACCGGATCGTGACCGTCGACCTGCACACCGACCAGATCCAGGGCTTCTTCGACGGTCCGGTCGACCACATGCGCGCGCAGAACCTGCTCACCGGCTACATCAAAGACAACTACCCGGACGGCAACATGGTCGTGGTCTCCCCCGACTCCGGCCGGGTGCGCATCGCCGAGAAATGGGCCGACTCGCTGGGCGGCGTGCCGCTGGCCTTCATCCACAAGACCCGCGACCCGCGAGTGCCCAACCAGGTGGTGTCCAACCGGGTGGTCGGCGAGGTGGAGGGCCGCACCTGCGTGCTGATCGACGACATGATCGACACCGGCGGCACTATCGCCGGGGCGGTCAAGCTGCTGCGCGACGAGGGTGCCAGCGACGTGATCATCGCGGCCAGCCACGGCGTGCTCTCCGAACCGGCGTCGCAGCGGCTGGCCGAATGCGGCGCCCGCGAGGTGATCGTCACCAACACGCTGCCCATCGACGAGGACAAGCGGTTCCCGCAACTCACGGTGCTCTCGATCGCCCCGCTGCTGGCCAGCACCATCCGGGCGGTCTTCGAAAACGGTTCGGTCACCGGCCTTTTCGACGGAGACGCCTAGATGCCGGACAGCGTCATCTACCACAACCCGCGCTGCTCGACCTCTCGCAAGACTCTGGAACTGTTGCGCGACAACGGGATCGAACCGAAGATTGTCGAGTACCTGAAGACGCCGCCCAGCCGCGCGGAGCTGGCCAAGATGATCCGCGATGCGGGCATCGGCGTGCGCGACGCGGTGCGCAAGAACGAAGACACGTACCGTCAGCTTGGTCTGGACCGCGCGAGCGACGACGAGCTGCTGGACGCCATGGTCGCCAACCCGATCCTGATCCAGCGCCCGTTCGTGGTCACCGCCAAGGGAACCCGACTGGGGCGCCCGGTCGACGCGGTACGCGACATTCTGTGAAACGCCTGCTCGTCGCGGCCGCTCTGCTACTGCTGACCGCTGGCTGCGGACCGAAAACCCCTGACTACCAGTCGATCTGGACAACCAGCGCCACGTCCACCACGCCGACGAGCGCCGTCGCGCCGATCCCGTTCCCCAAGTACCTGGAACAAATCGGCGTCGGCCAACAGGCTGTGGCCCCCGACACGCTGACCGACCTGGCGGTGTCGATACCGACACCGCCGGGCTGGTCGAAGTACAGCAATCCTGCCATCCCGCCGACCAGCTACGTGATCACCAAGGACGGCCCATATCCGAACGCGATGCTGATCGTGGTCAGGCTGTTCGGGGAGTTCGATCCCCGCGACGCGATCAAGCATGGCAATGCCGATGCCGCGCGTGCCGAGAACTACCGCAAGCTCGACGCGTCCGACGCCGACTTCCACGGTTTTCCGTCGTCGATGATCCAGGGCAGCTACGACCTCGACGGCAAGCGGCTGCACACCTACAACCGGGTCGTCATCGCCACCGGCTCACCGCCCGACAGCCAGCGCTACCTCGTCCAACTGGCTGTGACCAGCCTGGCCGACCAGGCCGTCGCGGACGCCGCGGACATCGAGAAAATCATCGACGGGTTCACGGTCGCGGCAAAGTAGCGCCCGGCTTCGCCGCGCTTGCCATCGCCACTACTGTGACTGCCATGACTGCCTGGACCGCCGCCGATCTACCCTCGTTCGCCGGACGCAGCGTGATCGTCACGGGCGCCAACAGCGGCCTCGGTGCGGTGACTGCTCGCGAGCTGGCCCGCGTCGGCGCGCAGGTCGTCCTGGCCGTGCGCAACACCGGAAAGGGTGAGGCCGCCGCGCAGCAGATGACCGGCGACGTCGAGGTGCGCCGCCTGGACCTGCAAGACCTGGCTTCGGTGCGCCAGTTCGCCGACGGCGTCGACAAGGCCGACGTGCTGATCAACAACGCCGGCATCATGGCCATCCCGCACGCCGTGACCGCCGACGGCTTCGAAAGCCAGATCGGCACCAATCACCTCGGCCATTTCGCCCTGACCAACCTGCTGCTGCCCAAGTTGACCGACCGCGTGGTCACGGTCTCGTCGATGGCGCACTGGCTGGGCCACATCAGCCTCAAAGACCTCAACTGGACCTCGCGGCCGTACTCGCCCTGGCTGGCCTACGGCCAGTCCAAACTCGCCAATTTGCTGTTTACCAGCGAGTTGCAGCGCCGGCTGACCGCGGTCGGCTCACCGTTGCGAGCGCTGGCCTGCCACCCGGGCTACTCGAACACGAACCTGCAGGGCCACTCCGGCCGCAGGATCAGCGACGCGCTGATGGCGATCGGCGCACGGCTGGCCACCGACGCCGACTTCGGCGCGCGGCAAACCCTCTACGCCGCCTCGCAGGACGTGCCCGGCGACTCGTTCATCGGCCCGCGCTTCGGCATGGTGGGCCGCACGCAGCCGGTCCGGCGCAGCCCGCTGGCAAAACGTCGGGAGACGGCCGAGGCGCTCTGGGAGCTTTCCGAGCGGCTGACGGACACCAAATTTCCGCTGTGAGGTGCTGATGCGCTAACCTGGCCGGGCGTCACGGCGAGGGTGGCCTTTGGGGCCACCGTTATCGACGGGGACCTTCTGGTTGTCGCGATCTTGGCCGTGCCCCGACCAACTACAGGAGCGACACCATGGCCAAATCGGCGACCTCGTCCGCTAACAAGCTTCCCGTCTCGGTGCGTACCGAGACCGGCAAAGGCGCGTCGCGCCGCGCCCGCCGCGCCGGCAAGATTCCCGCCGTCCTCTACGGTCACGGCACCGACCCGCAGCACCTGGAGCTGCCCGGACACGACTTCGCCGCGGTGCTGCGCCACTCCGGCACCAACGCGGTGCTCGCCCTCGACATCGACGGCAAGGAGCAGTTGGCGCTGACCAAGGCGCTCGACATCCACCCGATCCGCCGCACCATCCAGCACGCCGACCTGCTGGTGGTCCGTCGCGGCGAGAAGGTCGTCGTCGAGGTGACCGTCGAGGTCGTCGGCGACGCCGCGCCGGGCACGCTGGTCACCCAGGAGACCAGCACCATCGAAATCGAGGCCGAGGCGTTGTCGATTCCCGAGCAGCTGACTGTCTCGGTCGAGGACGCCCAACCGGGTACCCAGTTCGCCGCCGGCCAGATCGAGTTGCCGCGCGGCGTCACCCTGGTTTCCGACCCCGAGATGCTGGTCGTCAACGTGGTGAACGCGCCGACCGCCGAGGAGCTCGAGGCCGAGGGCGCCGGCGAGGTGCCCGAGGCGGCTCCGGCCGAGGAGCCGGCCGAGGAGGCCGCCGAGGCCGAGGCCGCGCCGCCCGAGTCCGAATAGCGCATGGCCGAGCCACTTTTGGTGGTCGGCCTCGGCAACCCGGGTCCCAACTACGCCGCGACCCGGCACAATCTGGGGTTCATGGTCGCCGACCTGCTCGCCGCCAGGCTGGGTTCAAAGTTCAAGGCGCACAAGAAGTCCGGGGCGGAGGTCGTCACCGGCCGGCTCGGCGGGCGGTCGGTGGTGCTGGCCAAACCGCGCAGCTACATGAACGAGTCCGGCCGGCAGGTGGGACCACTGGCCAAGTTCTACTCGGTGCCGGCGGCCGACGTCATCGTCATTCACGACGACCTCGACCTGGACTTCGGTCGGATCAGGCTCAAGATCGGCGGCGGCGAGGGCGGGCACAACGGACTGCGCTCGGTGGCGGCGTCGTTGGGCACCAAGGACTTTCAGCGGGTGCGGATCGGCATCGGTCGACCGCCGGGCCGCAAGGATCCGGCGGCGTTCGTGCTGGAGAACTTCGCCGCGGGCGAGCGTCCGGAGGTCCCCGCGATCTGCGAACAGGCCGCCGACGCCACCGAGCTGCTGATCGAGCTTGGTTTGGAGCCCGCCCAGAACGTCGTGCACGCCTGGTAGCGCGGGCAGACCGGTTTAGGTGACCAGCGTGACGGAGTTGGCCCGGCGCAGCTTGCCCGACGGCGTCTTCGGAATGGTCCCAGGGCCGAGCACCACGACGTTGCGGGGCCGCACGTCGACCTCCGCGACGACCTCGTGGGCCACCTCGTGCTCGATGCGACGCACTTCGGCAGGGTCCTCAAAGGCATTGGATTCGACTGCGACGGCGAAGGTTTCGCGTGAATGCCCGGCGTCGAGACGCACCGCCACCGCGCAGCCCGGTCTCACGCCCTCGACGCGGCAGGCGGCCCGCTCGACATCGGTCGGATAGATGTTGCGGCCGGCCATGATGATGACGTCCTTGACCCGGCCGCAGACCACGATGTGGCCGTTCTCCATCATGTAGCCGAGATCGCCGGTGTCATACCAGCCGTGCTCGTCCTGGGCCGGCATGAATCCGCCCATCGTGATGTAACCGGGGGTGATCGGCTCGCCGCGCAACTCGATCACCCCGACACCGCGGGGCGGCAGCACGTTGCCGTGCTCGTCGACAATGCGGGCCTCCACGCCGTCGAGCAGCGGCCCGAGCGAGGCCAGCCGGCGGGTGTTGCCCTTGGTGGCGGGCACGGCGCGGCGCAGCGCCGCCAGCAGGTCGGCGTCCACCTCGTCGACGATCAGGCCCTGTTCGACGGGCGAAAACGCCGCCGCCAGCGTGGTTTCGGCCATGCCATAGGCGGGCAGGACGACCTCGGGCCGCAGCCCGAACGGCCGGCCCGCATCGATCAGGTCCTCGACGTCGGCCGGGTCGACCGGCTCGGCACCCGACATCGCGATCCGCAGCGTGGACAGATCGAACTGGCCCGGCTTGGCCTGCTTGCGCAGCCGCTTGGCGAACAGCGAGTAGGCGAAGTTGGGACCGCAGATGAAGGTGCCCTTGTACTTGTCGACGAGCTTGGCCCACAGCAGCGTGTCGCGCAGGAAGTCCATCGGGGTGACCTTGACCAGCTCGGCCCCGAAGTACATCGGCACCGTCAAAAAGCCGACCATGCCCATGTCGTGGAAACAGGGTAGCCAGCTGACCATCACGTCTTTTTCGAGGTTGTAGTTCACTCCGACGAACATCGCCTCGACGTTGGAGTAGATGTTGCGGTGGGTGATCTGGACCGCCTTCGGAGAACCGGTTGATCCCGACGTCAACTGCATCAGCGCCAGGTCGTCCTCGTCGGTGTCGACGGGGTCGGTGGGCTCAGAAGCCAGCAGCTGCTCCACGGTCAGCACCTTGACGCCGCGCTGTTCAAGCATCGGGGCGGCCGCCATGAACGGGTCGGAAACGACGACCGCCTTCGCCTCGATCATGTCGATGACGGTGGTGGTGTCCTCGGCCCAGAGCGCCAGGTCGGTACGCGGCGTGGGCTGGTGCAGCATGGTCAGGCTGGCGCCGCGCATCCACAGGCCCTGGGCCGTCGGCGCGATCTCCACCGGAGCGCCGACCAGCACACCGACCGCGTCACCGTGGCCGATGCCGGCCGCGGCCAAGCCGCCGGCCACCCGGCGGGCACGCTCGTGGACCTCGCGCCAGGTGTGCCGGACCGGGTGGTCCGGTTCGCCGGTAACCATGCCGCGGGGGCTGGTGTGCGCGTTGCGGAACATGTTGTCGGTAAACCTGCTCACGAAAACCTCCTCGGTTCCAGCGCAACGCCCCTGGATCCCAGGTTGCCCCTGCTAGGGGGCACTTCGCAGTAGGCACGCGCACACAATTGGGGAGCGGTTACGTCTCGAATCGGCGATGAACCTGTAACTTCACGTAGCGTTGCGGACTCGGCGAGGACACGGCGGCCGCTACAACTCAAAGACCGCCCGCCGACACGCTCGGCGGGCGGGACATCGGGGCGCACTTTTTGACCGCTACTCGTCACCGCCGATCATCTTAAACTCCTCTTAAGTAAGCGCCAAACTTCGACGTCGGACGTCACACGCCGCTGACCGGCGCCGGCACCACCCGGGCGCCGTGCACCGGCCCGCTGGCAACCCGCACAGTGCGGCACACCCCGGCACCCGACAGCTGGGTGCCGACATCGACCGCCTCCGGCGCCGAGCGGCACAGGAACGCGCACGTCGGCCCCGAACCCGACACGATGCCAGCCAGCGCTCCGGCCTCCACACCGGCGCGCAGGACGCGACGCAACCCCGGATCCTTGCTCACTGCGGCCGCCTGTAACTCGTTGCCCAACAACGGCGCCAGCTGCTCGGGATCACCAGCGGCCAGGGCCGCCAGCACCGGCCCGGGCTCGTCGAGCCGCGGCGGGGACCCGGCCTCCCGCAACCGGTCGAGCTCTTTGAACACCGCCGGGGTCGACAGCCCGGCCTCGGCGAACGCCAGCACCCAGTGGAAGGTGTTGCGGGCCAGGACGGTGGCCAGCTCCTCGCCGCGGCCGGTGCCCAGCGCGGTTCCGCCGTGCAACGCGAACGGCACGTCGCTGCCCAGCTGCGCGGCCAGCGTGTTCAGGTCGCGGCGCGGCACACCGAGCTCCCACAGCGCGTTGATCGCCACCAGCACGGCGGCCGCGTCGGCGCTGCCGCCGCCCATGCCACCGGCCACCGGGATGCACTTGTCGATCATGATCGACACGTCGGGCGCCCGGCCCACGTGATCGGCCATCAACTCGGCCGCCTGCCAGGCCAGATTGCGCTCGTCGCCGGGCAGCTGGTCGGCGCCCTCGCCGGTCAGCTCCAGCGACAGCACGTCGGCGTTGCGCACGGTCACCTCGTCGACCAGCGAGACGGCGTGGAACACGGTGGTCAGCTCGTGATAGCCGTCCTCGCGGCGGTCGCCCACGGCCAGATACAGGTTGATCTTGCCGGGCGCCCGAACGGTGACCGAGCCAGTGGGCACCCATTGAGGAGCAACGCTTCCGTCCAACGGCACCGCACGAGACTATCGCCGGAACCTACGCTGTGGGCATGGTTGACGGGCATGGCTGACGTCGAGATCGACGGCTACGTCATCGACCGGGAAGTCGGCCGCGGCGGCCACGCCACGGTGTATCGGGCGCACGCCAGGCCGCACCCGGAGCAGCCGGTCGCGCTCAAGGTGCTCGCGGAGGACCACCGCGGCGCGGCGGAGCAGGCCCGGCTCAATCGCGAATTCGACTTCGCGCACCGGCTGCGCCATCCGCACATCGTGACGATGTACGAGCGCGGGCCGTTCTGGTTGGCGATGCAATTCGTCGACGGCGGCAAATCCACCCGGCTGCGGCGGCTCGAGGACCGGCTGACCGCACTCACGCAGATCGCCGACGCCTTGGACTACATGCATAGCGAGGGCATCGTGCACAGCGACGTCAAACCAGCCAACATCCTTGTCGCCGAGGACTTTTCGCACGCCGGCGCCTGTCTGATCGACTTCAGTGTGGCGCACGCCGTGGTCGACGACGTCTTCCGTCGCCCGAAGGAGCCGCAGGCGTCGCTGCCGTACGTGGCGCCGGAGATCCTGCGCGGGCATTCCCCGACGGCCGCCACCGACGAGTACGCCCTGGCATGTTGCGCAGTCGAATTGCTCACCGGCGCACCGCCATTCGTGGCCGATACCTCCGACGAACTGGTCAAGGCGCATCTGCGTGGGATCCCGCCGCGGACGTCGTGCCGGGTGGCGTGGGGGTCGCGCGCATTCGACACGGTGGTGGCCCGCGCGATGGCGCGTGACCCCGAGGTGCGCTACCAGTCCTGCGCGGAGTTCGTCGAGCACATCACCCGCGTGGTCGCGGCTTAGCTTGCCGAGGCCTGCGGCTGCGTCGTGCCCCGGCCGGGTTCGGCCGAACGCTGATACAGCCGCACGAAATCCTCGACCCTCAGCGTCTCACCGCGGCGGGCCGGGTCGATGCTGGCCGCCAGCAGCCGGGTCGCCGACTCGTTGCCCGAGCCCGCCCACTCGGCGAACGCATTGCGGGATGTCTTGCGCCGCTGGGCAAATGCGATGTCGATCAGGTGGAAGACACTACGGCGGAACTCTTCGTCGGTCGGCCACGGCGACGTTTCGTAGCGGTCGATGCGGACCAGCCCGGAGTACACCCGCGGGATCGGCCAGAAGACGGTCGGTGACACCATGCCGTGGCGGCGGACCCGCCCGAAGAACCGAACCTTCACGCTGGGCACCCCGTACTCCTTGCCGCCGGGTTCGGCGGCAAGCCGCTCGGCGATCTCGGCCTGCACCATCACCATCACCGTGCGGATCGACGGGAACTCGGCGAGCAGGTGCAGCAGCGCCGGAACGGCCACGTTGTACGGCAAGTTGGCCACCACTGCAGACGGCTCGCCCTCCAGGTCGGCCGGACCGATCGACAGCACGTCGCGGTTGAGCACCCGCAACCGGTTGATTTCGCTGTGCGAGTGTTCGGCGACGGTCTGCGGCAGCCGGCCGGCCAGCACCGGGTCGATCTCGACGGCGCTGACCGTGGCGCCGCGGTCGAGCAGCGCCAGGGTCAGCGATCCCAGACCCGGCCCGACCTCGAGGACATGGTCGTTGCGATGCACCCCCGACGACGACACCACGCGGCGCACGGTGTTGGCGTCATGGACGAAGTTCTGTCCCAGCGATTTGCGTGGCCGAAACTCGAGTTCTTTGGCCAGCCGCCTGATCTCGGTTCGCCCGAGCAGCCGAATGGTCAGCGCGCACCCGCTCGTCCGCTGCACACCGGCCACGCCCCCCAACCCTGACGCGCCCGCGTCACCTCGGCGACCGCAATCTGCTCTTCGCGGGTGGCGAGGTCCGCGCGCGGGGCAAAACGCAGGCCGCCGTTGCGCTCCCAGGTGCTCTGGTCGAACTGCACACCGCCGTAATACCCGTTTCCGGTGTTGATCGCCCAGTTCCCGCCGGCCTCACAGCGCGCGATGGCGTCCCAGACGTCACCGTTGGCCACTTCCGGCACGTCCGTGCCCGGTTTGGTGCCGACGCGCACCACCGCCTCGCGGGCCGGTGTCACCACCGTGTTGGCGACCGGCAGCCGGCCCGTCTCGACGCCGTTGACCTTGGCCACCGCGAACGTCACGTCCTGGACCCCCGGGGTGCCCGGGTCCTCGACAACCTCGCGGCTGATGTTCATCTCCGGGTCCTCGATACGACGCCTGGGCGGGTCCAGCGGCACCCGCTCGGTGACCTTTTCGATGCGGTTGCGGGTCACCTGGATGTGCATCCCGTCGACCACCGGTGCGGTCGCACCGGGGTTCACGTGGTCGCTGGGCTCCAGCGGGGCGCCGGCGGCCCTCAGCAAGTCGCCGACGTTGGCCGCGGCCAGGTGCACGTTGTGGACGTTGCCGCCGTCGTCGACCTCGACGGTCTTGGCGCTGACGACCGGCAGGGCCATCCCGGCCAGCGGCACCCGGCTGCCGCGCGAGGCGGCGGCCGGAGCCGTGTCGGTCATCGCCAGCTGGGCCAGCGCCTCGTCGACCGTGGAGGCCGTGGTCCACACCTGTTTGGTGTCGTGGCCGTCCAGCGAAATCTGCAGCGGCCGGCTGCGGCGCAACACGATGCTGTCGGCGTCGTGCACGCGCTCGTTACCTGCCGGGTAGAGGTCGTCGCGCTCGGCGACGTCGAAGCCGTTCTCCTTGATGATGTCGATGACCCGCGATTTCATCGTGGTCACCTTCATCACCGTTCCGTCGACGCTGAGCGTCACGGTCTTGTAGGCGGCGACCGCCATGCCCCCGGCGACGGCCAGCACGAACAGCAGCGCGGCGACAAGGATCCGCAGGATCGGCGATGGGGTCTGGTGCAGTCTGGCAAGTACGTTCAACGCGTATATTCCCCGACCTCAGCAACAACTCCGGCAACAACCCACTGACACAGCAAAGGGGCCTTTCGGCCCCACCCGTTCGATCACAAGACGGTAACGAACCGGCCTACATACGGCAACTCCAGAGACACGCTCTTACTGGACTCTTAATCACTGGTTGCCAGTCCGTAGGCGCGGCGCGCGTTGGCCGTGGTGACCTGCGCGAGTTCCTCGGCGGGCCGGCCCAGCAGTTCGGCCAACGATCGGACAGTGTAGGGCAGGCAATACGATTCGTTGGGAGCGCCACGGTAAGGATGCGGGGCCAGAAACGGCGCGTCGGTCTCCACCAGCAGCTGCCCGAGCGGTACCAACGGAACGGCATCGCGCAGGTCGCGGGCGTTGCGGAAGCTCACGGTGCCGGACAGGCTGACCAGCCAGCCGCCGTCGACGCAGGTCCGGGCCATGGCGGCATCCGACGAGAAGCAGTGGAAAATCACCGTGTCCGGCGCGCCCTCGGCGCGCAGGACGTCGATCACCTCGGCGTCGGCGTCCCGGTTGTGGATCATCAGCGGTTTGCCGATCCGTTTGGCCAGGTCGATGTGCCAGGCGAACGCGTCCCGCTGCGCACTCGGCTCCGCGCAGCCGTCAAGCCGCCCCGGCCAGTACAGGTCCATGCCGGTCTCGCCGATCGCCACCACCCGCGGGTGCGCGGCCAGCCGCTCGATCTCGGCCCGGGCGGTGTCGGTGAGCGCGTCGGCCCGCGTCGGGTGCAGCGCCACCGCGGCGTACACCCGGGGGTCCCAGTCGGCGGCCTGCGTCACCCAGCGCGCCGAGGCCAGGTCGTCGGCGATGGTCACCACGGCCTCGACTCCGACGGCGGCGGCGCGGTCGACGATCGCGCGGACTCCGTCGGCGTCGGCGGCGCCGCACGCGTCGAGGTGGGTATGCGCGTCGACCAAGGGCGTCAGCGGCTCGGGAGGCGGCGGCGCCGGACGGTTGGAACCCACCCGCACACCATAAGGTGGTGTCTCGATGAGGCCCTTCTACGTCACCACGGCGATCACCTACCCGAACGGCGAGCCGCACGTCGGGCACGCCTACGAGTACATCGCCACCGACGCGATCGCGCGGTTCAAGCGGCTCGACGGTTTCGACGTGCGGTTTTTGACCGGCACCGACGAGCACGGCCTGAAGATGGTGGAGACGGCCGCGGCCGAGGGCATTCCGACCGCCGAGCTGGCCCGGCGCAACTCAGATGTCTTCCAGGCCTTGCAGCAGAAGCTCAACATCTCCTTCGACCGGTTCATCCGCACGACCGACCCCGACCACTTGGAAGCATCCAAGGCGATCTGGCAGCGGATGGCCGACGCCGGCGACATTTACCTGGACTCCTATTCCGGGTGGTACTCGGTGCGCGACGAGCGGTTCGTCACCGAATCGGAAACCACCGTCGTCGACGACGGCACTCGGGTGGCGGTGGAAACGGGCGCTCCGGTGACCTGGACCGAGGAGCAGACGTATTTCTTTCGGCTGTCGGCGTACGCGGACAAGCTGCTGGCCCACTACGAGGCCAATCCCGACTTCATCGCGCCCGAGGTTCGGCGCAACGAGGTGGTCAGCTTCGTCTCCGGCGGCCTGCGGGATTTGTCGATCTCGCGCACGTCGTTCGACTGGGGCGTGCCGGTGCCCGGGCATCCCGACCACGTCATGTACGTCTGGGTCGACGCGCTGACCAACTACCTGACCGGCGTCGGCTATCCCGACACCGACTCCGAACTCTTCCGCCGATACTGGCCGGCCGATCTGCACATGATCGGCAAGGACATCATCCGCTTCCACACCGTCTACTGGCCGGCGTTTTTGATGTCGGCCGGGATCGAGCTTCCGCGAAGGGTTTTCGCCCACGGCTTCCTGCTCAACCGCGGCGAGAAGATGAGCAAGTCGGTGGGCAACGTGGTCGACCCGGTCACGCTCATCGACACGTTCGGGGTCGACCAGGTGCGTTACTTTCTGCTGCGCGAGGTGCCGTTCGGCCAGGACGGCAGCTACAGCGACGAGGCGATGATCACCCGGATCAACACCGACCTGGCCAACGAGTTGGGCAACCTGGCCCAGCGGTCGTTGTCGATGGTGGCTCGCAACCTCGGCGGCGTCGTGCCGGAGCCGGGCGAGTTCAGCGCCGACGATCGCGAGCTGCTGGCGGCGGCCGACGGGCTGCTGGATCGGGTGCGCACCGAATTCGACGCGCAGGCAATGCATTTGGCGCTCGAGGCGATCTGGCTGATGCTGGGCGCGGCGAACAAGTACTTCTCCGCGCAGCAGCCGTGGGTGCTGCGCAAAAGCGAATCGCCGGCGGACCAGGCACGGTTCCGGACCGTGCTGTACGTGACCTGCGAAGCGGTGCGCATCGCGGCGCTGCTGATTCAGCCGGTGCTGCCCGCCTCGGCGGGCAAGCTGCTCGACCTGCTCGGTCAGCCCGCTGAGCAGCGGACATTCGCCGCGATCGGCACCCGGCTGGCGCCCGGCACCCGGCTGCCGGCGCCGACCGCGGTCTTCCCGCGGTATCAGGCCGAGCAGCCGTAAAAGCACCGAATGCCCTGGTGACGCCGTTAGGGACCGGGGCCGCGAGTGTGCGGTTTCGTACACCCGCACCGGCGAGTCGCGTATGGAACCGCACTGTCAGCGGAATGTCACCCCCACGACTGAGCTCGCACGACTGTTATTGACGTTCTGTCAATACTACCTGCTATGAAATGCCTTGAATATCATTCAAATCGTATGGCATAGTGGATTCTCAGGGGGGTCGTAGCAATCCATCACCAAGGCGGGGGACTGCGGTCCTGCCGACCTGGCGGCGGGCACACCTGCGCGGATGGCAGACCCGGCGCAAAGGGGGTTGACATGACGACCGTTCAGGTGTCGACCCTGCAACAAGACCTGGACAACCTTCTGACGGAATTGGACGCGGGCTGGGAATCGGCTTCGGCCAGCTACGGCCGCGGCGGCTGCGTGATGGCCTGCATGGTGCGGATGCTGCGCAGACAGCGCGCCGAAAATCTCCAGGCCCGCAAGGACGCGATGGTCACCGCGCTGGGTTTTTATGGCCCCGGGGGCCCTTCCTATGAGGCCATGTTCAGATGGAACGACCTGCAAGTCCACCCCGACGCAGTCAAACGACGCATCAAGGACGCGCTGAACGCGCTATGAGCGAAGACTTCTACGACGTTCTCCCCCAGCGTATTTCGTCGATTTTCCGACAGAGTGTCCGGCGATCGAATCGCCGCGTGGGCTCGAGTGCGGACAATGCCTGACCGAGCAGCCGTTGTTGCACGAAGCGAGCCGCATGCGGGTCGAGAAATTGCGGTAACCGGTAGCTCCGGCGTACCCGATAATCATTGGATGGAGCGGCGACAAAACTGGCCCAGCCAATCACCGATGGCCACCCTCAAACAGTTGCCTGCATCGGTGGTGCTGGAAAGGATCCCAGTTCCCGTACTGGCCGTCATGCAGGGCGGCACTATCCTGTTCGCCAACACCGCGTTCGCGGACATGCTGGGGTACGGCCCCGAAGAAGTCCTGTCGCTGAAGTTCGAGCAGATCTTCCATCGGGCGTCCAACGGCGAGTCCGTGCTTTCCGCCGTCCATGCATTGGCGAACATGGTTGTCGAACTGGCACATCGGGACGGCTCGACGGTCCGGGCGCTGATGAGCAAGTCGGCGCTCCTGCGTTCGGACGACGAGGTGGCGCTTGCGACGTTCCAGGACCTGACCGAGCACCTGTGGGCCGAAGAGCGCTGACACCAGCGTGACAAACCGTAGGTCCTAGTTAAGCGTAATAACCGTACTTCTAGTACTGTTCGGGTGTGATCAAGACTCGGGGGGACCTGCGGGCCTACCTGGCGGCGGATATGGCCAGCTACGGCCTGCAGCGCTGGCGACTGCGTGACCGGTTCCTGCATCGGCCCGCGCATTTCCAGCGGCTATTGCGCAGGTCCGAGTACTGGTCGAACACCGCCCGGACACCCGTCGGGCGCGTTGCCGTCGTCTGGTTCAAATTGCGCACCAGGCTGGTGGGCGAACGACTCGGTTTCATGATCCCGCGCAACGTCTTCGGGCCCGGGCTGTCGATCGCGCAGCCGGGCGGCATCTGGGTCCATTACCAGGCGCGCGTGGGAGCCAACTGCCGGCTCCACCAGGGAGTGACGATCGGGGAAGCGAAAGGCAGGGTCCCGGTCATCGGCGACGATGTCGCGATTCATCCGCTCGCGATGATCATCGGTGCCGACGTCGGCAATCGCGTGCGCGTGCTCGCGCGCGCCGTCGTCACCGACTCGGTGCCCGACGATGTTGAGGTCGCCGGCGTGCCGGCCCGGATAGTCCCGGCTCGAGTGGCCGCGATCGCCGCAGGCTGAATACCACTCATACCGGACCTGCAGTATCACTATGGCGTTAAATCGATACTTATAGTACGGTGGCCCGGTGATCAGGACCCGTCAGGACCTGAGGGCCTACCTCGCAGCAGACATGAAAGCCAACGGCCTCGAGCGATGGCGGTTTCGTGACCGCTTCTTACAGCGGCCCGCCTATTTCCAGCGCTTGCTGCGCAAGTCCGAGTATTGGACGAACACGGCCCGAACCCCGTTCGGGCGGGCAATCGCCGCCTGGCTGCAACTGCGGACCAAGCTGCTCGGTGAGCGGTTCGGTTTCTACATCTCCCGTAACGTGTGCGGTCCCGGCCTGTCGATCGCCCACCCCGGTCCCGTGTGGGTGCATTGCGATGCGCGCATCGGCGCCAACTGCCGCATCCACCAGGGGGTGACCATCGGAGAGGCGAAAGGCAAGGTGCCGGTCATCGGCGACGACGTCTACCTGTATCCCCTCGCGATGGTGCTCGGCGCGGACATCGGTAGCCGCGTCGGCGTCCGGGCGGGCGCAGTGGTCACCAAATCCGTTCCCGACGACGTCGAGGTGGCCGGGGTTCCGGCCCGCATCGTCAGGACACACCGCCCTATTGCCGCCCTCGCGGACTAGCAGCCGCCGGTCAGCTTTGGATGGCCACCAAGGATTTGACCCAGCCAGCGAACCGCTCGAACCAGATCGTCGACGTCGGGAAGTATCGCCGCATCTGCGAAATGCCAAGCAGGTCAATCTCGTCTACTTTGTCTTGCGCCTCTTCTCGGGTGTGAGTGCGAATGTGGCCGCGGTTCCAACGCAGCGAAACCTGCACCCGCGCTTCGTAAGGCAGCCACTGCAGGCCGGGAAACAGCCAGTGCGGTTCGACCGGGAAGTAGCGGTACGGGGTCTGCACCCAGTGCCGGTCGGCGAGGGACTGCACATTGTCGGCGAGTCGCTGGCGGCGCGCATGGCCGCCGACATGTTCGAGAAGCGAATTAGAGAAAACCAGGTCAAAGCGCTGCGCCGCAACAGATTTCGGTAGCTCGCAGGCGTCAGCGTGTACCGCGACGATGTCGGGGCTCCACGACTGCTGCGGCAGAAGATTGACCGTGGTGACCGACTTCGGCAGCACCGGCGCCATCCGCCACGACTCCGGCGTTCCGCCCAAGTCCAGCACTCGCATCTCCGGGAACGACGGGAAGGTCTCGATGAGGTGGTGCCACCTCCGAATTCGGGCACGCCCGGACAGCGACCGTGACGAGTTGACGTCCGTCGCGACGTCGCGCAACCAGTCCGACATCAGTGGACGCGGGATCGCTCGGCGCGGGGGCACGTCGGCAGATACCGTGCCAGCAGCTGCTTTTCGTGTCGCGGGCTCAGCCCGGCCAGCCGGATGTCGCCGCCGTAGTGGTAGAGCACTCGCGGATCCATCACGCGACGCCACAACGGCGGCAGAAGGGCCAACAGCAACATGGTGCCGTAACCACCCGGGAATTGCGGAGCCTCGTCGGTGTGGCGCAGCGCCTGATACCGGCGCATCGGATGGGCATGGTGATCGGAATGCCGCTGCAGATGGAACAGGCACACGTTGGCGATCACTGTGTTGCTGTTCCAGCTGTGCGAGGCACGGACCCGTTCATACCGCCCGTTGGGCAGCTTCTGGCGTTGCAGCCCATAGTGTTCCATGTAGTTGACGGTCTCGAGCAGACAGAAACTGATCACCGCCTGTCCGATCAGCCAGGGCAGAACGACAACGCCGAACCAGACCGTCAGCACAGCGAACAACGCAACGCTGGCCAGCCAGGCGCTGAGCACATCGTTCTTGAGGGTCCACCGCGACCGGCCCGCTCGCGCCCAGCGCTGGCTTTCCAGCCGCCAGGCCGACCGCACGCCGCCGACCACCGATCGAGGAATGAAGAAGTACAGCGTCTCGCCCATCCGCGAGCTCGCCGGGTCGTCGGCCGTCGCGACTCGCACGTGATGCCCGCGGTTGTGCTCGACGAAGAAATGTCCGTAGAAGCTCTGTACGAGCGCCAACTTGGAGAGCCGCTTCTCGGCCTGGGGTCGCTTGTGGCCCAACTCATGTGCGACGTTGATAGCGACACCGCCGATGATGCCGACCGTGGCCATCAGGCCCAGCTTGTCGACGATCGTCATGTGCAGCCAGCCACCGCCGGCCCACAACCAGCAGGCGAAAAGCAACGACAGGTACTGACTGGGCAGGTAAAGGTAAGTGGCCCAACGGTAGAAGCGGTCGTCTTCCAGTTGCGCGACGACGCTGTCGGGCGGATTGTCCGCGTCGGGACCGACCAAGTGGTCGAGGACGGGGATGATCCCGAATGTCACGATCGGGGCCAACCACCAAAACACGCCCAGCCCGCTGACCTGGACGGCAAGCCAGGAAGCGGCGACGAACCCCGGCACTACCGACCCCAGTAGCCACAAGCACTTCTTTGCGTCGCGCCAGGCGCGGTTGGACTGGCGACCGTCCGTGATGCCGGATGCCCGATCTCCCACGGCGCCGTCGGTGGGCATGGCGCCGGCTGGTGTCATTCGATTCCGATAGCCCATTCCTGGAAGTTATCACGACTTGATTACACTAAATCAGCTTAATTCGATACTATCTGACTGATTATTGGTTAAATCGAGGAGGTTGAGTTGGTCGCTGACCGAGCCAGTGAGCGTCCAGCCGACCACCGCTGACACCGAATCGGAGCAGGTGGGGCGCATGATGGTTCTCTCCCGACGCCGTTTCCTGGGTTTGGGCGCCATGGCCGCGGCGGCGGCCGCCGGCGCCGGAACCGCCGAGTTCCAGCTGAGTCGACATCGGCCCGCCGCGCGGCCGCACTATGACGCCATCGTGGTGGGCAGCGGCTACGGCGGCGGGGTGTCGGCCCTGCGGCTCGGCCAGGCCGGTATCCAGACCCTGATCCTGGAAAAGGGCAGGCTGTGGGACACCCGTGACGAGGACGGCAAACGGTTCTCGAAGATGCTGCCCCCGGACACCCGTGCGGGCTGGTTCACGCGTCATCCACCGAGCCTGGTCCCGTCGTTCCGGGGGGTGTCGATCAACTCGGTGGCCGAGCACATGCCGTCCCCCCAGCCCGTGCAGGCCGGAATCTGCGACAAGGTGGTGCACGGCTCGCACTACGTCTTTCGCGGCATAGCCGTGGGCGGCGGGTCGATGGTCAACGCGGCCATTGCCGCCATCCCCACCGCGGCTCAAGTTCGGGAGGCCTTTCCCGACATCGACCCTGCCGAGTTCCTCGGACGGTATATGCAGCGAGCCAGGGACACGTTGCTGATCAACTATCGCGACATGAGGTGGTTCGAGCAGACCCCGTGTTTCCAGTACGCCCGGGTCGGCCGGCAGTATGCGGCGGCGGCCGGATATTCGGTGGACTACAACGGCAGCGCCTTTTCTTTCCCCTACATCAGATACGAGGAAGCGGGCAAGGTCGAACGTTCAGCGCTGGCCTTCGAGCAGCAGTATGGCAACAACAACGGCCGGTTCGGCAGCGTCGACCAGACTTATATCGGTGACGCGCTGGCCACCGGCAAGGTGAGCCTCAAGCCTCTCACCGAGGTGACCGATGTGCGCCGCGAGCCCGACGGCGAGTACGTGGTGTCGACCCGTGAGATCGACCGCTGGGGCAACGAGGTAGGGCGCGCGGAATACGGTTGCGACCAGCTGCACCTCAACGCTGGCGTGCTGGGTACCACCAAGATCTTGCTGAAAGCCCGCGACACCGGGACGTTGCCCAACCTGAGCGAGGAGATCGGCGGCGGATATGGCAACAACGGCGACATCATGGTTGCTCACTCGCTGAACCAGAGCGATCCGGCAGGCACCGAGCAATCCCTGATGGGAATGATCAACCTCGACGGACGAGACGATCCCGATAATCCGGTCTACGCCAGCATGTTCTCCATTCCGTTGCCGGTGGAGACTTTCACGCTGGGCTACTACGTGATGGTCAAGACCGGTGACCGCGCCGAGATCACATACGACCGGCGTACGGACTCGATCAGCATCGACTGGCCCCAAGGTTATACCGAGAACTTGACTTCGAAGGCGAGGGCGGTTTTCGACAAGGTGGTGCTGGCGAACGGCGTCGACTACCGCGATGACATCTTCGAGGGAAACGTCTTCGCCGCCAACACCGTTCACCCGATGGGCGGGTGTGTGCGCGGCAGGGCCACGGACAGTTACGGGCGGGTCAAGGGATACGACAAGCTCTACGTCAACGATGCGTCGCTACTTCCGGGCTACCTCGGTTGTAATCCCTTCATGTCCATCACCGCACTCGCCGAACGCAATATCGAGGGAATCCTGCAAGGCCGTAAGTGAGGGGTAGTGTCACTCGGCGGACGGCGTCGACCCATTGCGCCGCAGCGCTTCCCGGGCCAGGAACTCGCGGAAATAGGGCAGCGATGCGTCGGCCACGACAGCAGGTAGCAGCAGCTCCCACATTCGGCGCAGCTGGCCGATGAGGTCGCCGTCCGTCTTTGCCCGCAGCAGCAGGCGCGTGCCCAACATGGCGCCGACGATCGACTCGCTGACGGCGTCCGGATCGAGTCCTTCTTTCAGGTCGCCTTCCGCGCTCGCCCGTCCGGCCTGAGTGGCCATGGCCTCCAACCAGTTTGCGTAGACCCGGGAGGCCGATTCGTTGAATTCACCGAGGGCGAATGCCAATTGCTCGGCGACGCGGGCAACCTTGTTCGATGCCAGGACCTCCGCGGCCGCGAACATGCCGTGGATCATGTTCTCCAGCCCTGGAGAGGACGGTTCGCACATGGTGCGGAAAGTGTCGAGCACGACGCCGGCGCCTTCGTCGATGATGGCGGACGCCAGCGAATCCATCGACTCGAAGTGGTGGTAGAGAGCACCTTTGGTCATCCCGGCGCGCTCGATGATCGCGGCCCGCGCAGCGCTCGCGTAGCCGACTTCGCCGAACACGTCGATCGCCGCGTCGAGGATCTTTCGCCGGGTGACTTCCGATCGAACCTGGCGCGCCATCGCCTGTACCTCCGGAGCTCCGTGCAGCTACTGAAAATCCGGACCTTCGGCGTCTCACATTCCGGCCGGCGCGGGCAAGCCTAACAGCTGCTTGTCGCGGCGCGGATGGCCAACGCCGTGCGTCGCCTGACGAATTGGCTGAAGTAGTCGAGCCTGTCCGGTTTGCCGATGCCGCGCAGCAACAGCGCCCAGGTCTTCTCCACTTCGAGGAAAAACTGCTCCGCGTCGTCGAGATTGCTGGTGTGCCGCATACCCAAGTAGAGCGACACGACCAGGCGTCCAACGTCGTGCGGATCGCACTGCTCGGTCACGTCGCCTTCGTCGATGGCCCGCTGCACGACGCCGGCGACCGCCTCGATCCAGTCTGCCAACAGCCTGGCCTGGGTCTTCTCGGCCCGGCCCACGGTCTCGAGCAGGTTCAGCCCCGCGCGCGCCACATCCTGGCTGACGTCCTGAACTGCAATCAGGTAAGTGAATTCGACCAGGGTTTCCAATCCGGAAAGTTTCCGCGCGAGCAGGTCCCGGATGACCGTGGTGCCTGCGGTGGCTTGCTCCTCGATGATCGCCAATGCCAGCGCGTGCTTCGAGCGAAAATGGAAATACATTGCGCCCTTGGTCAATTCGGCGTCCGCCAGGATGTCATCCAGCCCGACGTCGTGGTAGGGCCGTTGGGCGAATTGGTGTGCGGCCGCCTTCAGGATCTGCTGTCGCGTCGAGTCCGCTCGGCTGTCGGTCGGCTGGTTCATGCCGGCACACCCGAACGTTCCGGCGTGGCGACATCCACGGCGACCCTCGGCTTCATGGGTGGCATCTCCCTTGGACACAGCACAGGGCCAGCGCTGAGCAGTCGCTGGTCGACTGCCGCTTACAGCTTAAGCGCTCGCACAGCCGCGCCCGAGATACCAAAGGTAAGTGGCTTGGGTTTGCAACATCCAAAAAGTATGTAATATGACTCCTGCACATGTAGTCGGTCTGTCGGGCCCTGGCCGGCCTCGCCCCGAGGAGAAGCACATGTCATTCGTGACTACCCACCCGGACGCGTTGACATCCGCGGCAGCCAACCTGCACGGCACCGGCGTTGCGATGAGTACTCAGAACGCCGCGGCGGCCGGCCCGACCACCAGCGTGGTCCCCGCGGCCGCCGACGAGGTGTCGGCGCTGACGGCGACCCAATTCAGCGCACACGCGCAGATGTATCAGGCGATCAGCAGCCAGGCCGAGGCGATTCACGAGATGTTCGTGAACACCCTGGGCACCAGCGCCTGGTCGTATGCGGCCACCGAGGCCGCCAACGCGGTGACAGCCGGCTAGCGATGGTCGCGGTGCTCGATTTCGGCGCGTTGCCGCCGGAGGTCAACTCCGGCCGGATGTATGCCGGTCCGGGATCGGAGTCGATGTTGGCGGCCGCGACGGCCTGGGACGGGCTGGCCGCCGAATTACATTCCGTCGCAGCCACTTACAACTCGGTGATCTCGGCTTTGACCAGCGGGCCATGGCGGGGCCCGTCATCGGCGTCCACCGCGGCGGCCTCCACCCCGTATGTCACCTGGATGACCGCGATGGCCGCACAGGCCGAACAAGCGGGCGCACAGGCCCGGGACGCGGCCGAGGCGTATCACTCCGCGTTCGCCATGACGGTGCCGCCGGCGGCGGTCGCGGCCAACCGCGCGCAGCTGGCGACGCTGACCGCGACGAACTTCTTCGGCATCAACTCCCCGGCGATCGCCGCCAACGAAGCGCAATACGCCGAGATGTGGGCTCAGGACGCGTTGGCGATGTACGGCTATGCCGCAAACTCCGCCGTCGCCACCCAGTTGACGCCGTTCACGTCACCACCGCAGACCACCAACACGGCCGGGCTGGCCAGCCAGGGCGCCGCGGTCGCCCACGCCACCGGCGCCGCGGCGACACAGCAGACAGCGCTGTCTCCGCTGATCTCGGCGATTCCGAACACGCTGCAACAACTGGCGTCGCCGGCCTCCACCACCTCGTCGTCCAGCGGCATCACCACGCCCTGGGGCTCGATAGTGGGCGGTTCTAGCTCATCGGGACTCTCCGGGGTGATAAACGACTGGCCCAGTTTGCTTCCCGGCTATCTGATGGTGTCCGCGACCCCGCTCTACGCGCTCTCCAGCGTGCTGGGGATGGCGCAGACCCTGCAGGGGTTGACGACCGCCGGCGCCTGGGAGGCAGCCGAAGGAGCAGCCGGTGCACTGGAATCCGGCATCGGCAACGCTGGCGTGCTGGCCGGCGTGGGCCAGGCGGCCTCGCTGGGGCCGTTGTCGGTGCCGCAGAGCTGGGCCGCCTCGGTGCAGACGGGCACGTTGACGTCCGCCGGTGCGGCGATGCCGGGCACGGGCGCGAACCCACTCACCGGCACGCCGCCCAGCCTGTTGGGCGGCCTGCCGCGTGGAGCGGCGAGCGGTCCGGGCAGCAGTCCCGGACCCCGCTACGGGTCGGTGCCCACCGTGATGGCACGCCCACCCTCCGCCGGATACGGGGGCGTCGTGTGAGGCGCCTACGTCAGTCAATGTCGCACCAGCAAAGGAGTTTTCGATGACCGCCCGGTTTATGACCGACCCGCACGCGATGCGCGACATGGCGGGCCGTTTCGACGTGCACGCCCAAACCGTCGAAGA
>NZ_LQPE01000131.1 GCF_002101735.1 Mycobacterium kyorinense
ATGGGTGTTGTTTGAGAACTCAATAGTGTGTTTGGTGGTTTTGTTTGTTGTTGTTTTTTGCCATGCCTTGACTGCCCCGTGGTTGGGGTGTGGTTTTTTGTTTGTTTGTCAGGTTTCTCTGATTGGCCTTCTTTTTTGAGGGTTTTGTTTGGAGAGTTTGATCCTGGCTCAGGACGAACGCTGGCGGCGTGCTTAACACATGCAAGTCGAACGGAAAGGCCCCTTTCGGGGGGTGCTCGAGTGGCGAACGGGTGAGTAACACGTGGGTGATCTGCCCTGCACTTCGGGATAAGCTTGGGAAACTGGGTCTAATACCGGATAGGACTCCGAGATGCATGTCTTGGGGTGGAAAGCTTTTGCGGTGTGGGATGGGCCCGCGGCCTATCAGCTTGTTGGTGGGGTGATGGCCTACCAAGGCGACGACGGGTAGCCGGCCTGAGAGGGTGTCCGGCCACACTGGGACTGAGATACGGCCCAGACTCCTACGGGAGGCAGCAGTGGGGAATATTGCACAATGGGCGCAAGCCTGATGCAGCGACGCCGCGTGGGGGATGACGGCCTTCGGGTTGTAAACCTCTTTCACCATCGACGAAGCTTCGGGTTTTCTCGGGGTGACGGTAGGTGGAGAAGAAGCACCGGCCAACTACGTGCCAGCAGCCGCGGTAATACGTAGGGTGCGAGCGTTGTCCGGAATTACTGGGCGTAAAGAGCTCGTAGGTGGTTTGTCGCGTTGTTCGTGAAATTCCCTGGCTTAACTGGGGGCGTGCGGGCGATACGGGCAGACTGGAGTACTGCAGGGGAGACTGGAATTCCTGGTGTAGCGGTGGAATGCGCAGATATCAGGAGGAACACCGGTGGCGAAGGCGGGTCTCTGGGCAGTAACTGACGCTGAGGAGCGAAAGCGTGGGGAGCGAACAGGATTAGATACCCTGGTAGTCCACGCCGTAAACGGTGGGTACTAGGTGTGGGTTTCCTTCCTTGGGATCCGTGCCGTAGCTAACGCATTAAGTACCCCGCCTGGGGAGTACGGCCGCAAGGCTAAAACTCAAAGGAATTGACGGGGGCCCGCACAAGCGGCGGAGCATGTGGATTAATTCGATGCAACGCGAAGAACCTTACCTGGGTTTGACATGCACAGGACGGCACTAGAGATAGTGCTTCCCTTGTGGTCTGTGTGCAGGTGGTGCATGGCTGTCGTCAGCTCGTGTCGTGAGATGTTGGGTTAAGTCCCGCAACGAGCGCAACCCTTGTCTCATGTTGCCAGCGCGTGATGGCGGGGACTCGTGAGAGACTGCCGGGGTCAACTCGGAGGAAGGTGGGGATGACGTCAAGTCATCATGCCCCTTATGTCCAGGGCTTCACACATGCTACAATGGCCGGTACAAAGGGCTGCGATGCCGTGAGGTTTAGCGAATCCTTGAAAGCCGGTCTCAGTTCGGATCGGGGTCTGCAACTCGACCCCGTGAAGTCGGAGTCGCTAGTAATCGCAGATCAGCAATGCTGCGGTGAATACGTTCCCGGGCCTTGTACACACCGCCCGTCACGTCATGAAAGTCGGTAACACCCGAAGCCCATGGCCTAACCCGCAAGGGAGGGAGTGGTCGAAGGTGGGATCGGCGATTGGGACGAAGTCGTAACAAGGTAGCCGTACCGGAAGGTGCGGCTGGATCACCTCCTTTCTAAGGAGCACCATTTTTTCCCGGTGCCCCACGCCGTGGGGGTTATCGCGTAGGGATATGTAGTGCCGGCGCCTGTAGTGGGTGTTCGGTGGGTGCGCAACAACATTTTCCCTCGTTGGTGGGGGACAAGACCGCCAGGCACACTGTTGGGTCCTGAGGCAACACCCGGGTTTGTTTGGGTTGTTGTCGCCCTGCTTGGTGGTGGGGTGTGGTGTTTGAGTTGTGGATAGTGGTTGCGAGCATCTAGAGCGAAAAGCTGCTGATTTTAGTGGTTTTTTGTCGAGTGTTTTGTGTGTGTAAGTGTGTTAGGGCGCATGGTGGATGCCTTGGCATCAGGGGCCGATGAAGGACGTGGGAGGCTGCGATATGCCTCGGGGAGTTGTCAACCGAGCGTGGATCCGAGGATGTCCGAATGGGGTAACCCGGCACCAGTGATGTGGTGTCACCCGTCGCTGAATGTATAGGCGGCGGGGGGGAACGCGGGGAAGTGAAACATCTCAGTACCCGTAGGAGAAGAAAACAAGTGTGATTCCGTTAGTAGTGGCGAGCGAACGCGGAGGATGGCTAAACCGCGCGCATGTGAGACCCGGCGGGGGTTGTGTGTGTGGTGTTGTGGGGCGTTTTCGGTTCAGGTCCGCCGGCCTGGGCGGGAGTGAGAAACCGTGATGTTAGTCGAAGTGGCCTGGGATGGTCTGCCGTAGACGGTGAGAGCCCGGTAGGCGAAAACATTGCGGCTCCCGAGAAAGTGTTCCCCGAGTAGCAGCGGGCCCGTGGAATCTGCTGTGAATCTGCCGGGACCACCCGGTAAGCCTGAATACTTCCTGATGACCGATAGCGGAACAGTACCGTGAGGGAATGGTGAAAAGTACCCCGGGAGGGGAGTGAAAGAGTACCTGAAACCGTGTGCCTACAATCCGTCAAAGCCCTCCTTTTGGTGGGGTGATGGCGTGCCTTTTGAAGAATGAGCCTGCGAGTCACTGACATGTCGCGAGGTTAACCCGTTGTGGGGGAGCCGCAGCGAAAGCGAGTCTGAATAGGGCGCATCCACGCAGTAGTGCGTGGTGTAGTGGTGTGTTGTGGACCCGAAGCGGGGTGATCTACCCATGGCCAGGGTGAAGCGCGGGTAAGACCGCGTGGAGGCCCGAACCCACTTAGGTTGAAGACTGAGGGGATGAGTTGTGGGTAGGGGTGAAAGGCCAATCAAACTCCGTGATAGCTGGTTCTCCCCGAAATGCATTTAGGTGCAGCGTCGCATGTTGCTTGCCGGAGGTAGAGCTACTGGATGGCCGATGGGCCCTACTAGGTTACTGACGTCAGCCAAACTCCGAATGCCGGTAAGAAAAGTGTGGCAGTGAGACGGCGGGGGATAAGCTCCGTGCGTCGAAAGGGAAACAGCCCAGATCGCCGGCTAAGGCCCCTAAGGGTGTGCTAAGTGGGAAAGGATGTGCAGTCGCAAAGACAACCAGGAGGTTGGCTTAGAAGCAGCCATCCTTGAAAGAGTGCGTAATAGCTCACTGGTCAAGTGATTGTGCGCCGATAATGTAGCGGGGCTCAAGCACACCGCCGAAGCCGCGGCAATCCCCAGTGATGGGGGTTGGGTAGGGGAGCGTCCCCTCACCACAGAAGCAGTGAAGTGATTCAACTGTGGAGGTGTGGGGAGTGAGAATGCAGGCATGAGTAGCGATAAGGCAAGTGAGAACCTTGCCCGCCGGAAGACCAAGGGTTCCTGGGCCAGGCCAGTCCGCCCAGGGTGAGTCGGGACCTAAGGCGAGGCCGACAGGCGTAGTCGATGGACAACGGGTTGATATTCCCGTACCCGTGTGTGTGCGCCCGTACCGAATCAGCGGTACTAACCACCCAAATGGTGGTCGATCAATCCCTTTCGGGGGTGCGACGATTCACCTGCTGCGTGGGATCTTCGCTGGTAGTAGGTAAGCGATGGGGTGACGCAGGAAGGTAGCCGTACCAGCCGATGGTGGTGCTGGGGCAAGCCGGTAGGACGAACGATAGGCAAATCCGTCGTTCACACGAGTCCGAGAGGTGATGCATAGCCGATTGGGGTGAATTCGGTGATCCTATGCTGCCGAGAAAAGCCTCTAGCGAGGACATACACGGCCCGTACCCCAAACCGACACAGGTGGTCAGGTAGAGAATACCGAGGCGTACGAGTGAACTATGGTTAAGGAACTCGGCAAAATGCCCCCGTAACTTCGGGAGAAGGGGGACCCCCACACCGTGAACCCACTTGCTGGGGTAGCGGGAGGGGGTGGCACAAACCAGT
This sequence comes from Mycobacterium kyorinense, assembly GCF_002101735.1. GTDB lineage: Bacteria > Actinomycetota > Actinomycetes > Mycobacteriales > Mycobacteriaceae > Mycobacterium > Mycobacterium kyorinense. The sequence continues at coordinate 3,961 of NZ_LQPE01000131.1, forward strand.
GAGAAGCGACTGTTTACTAAAAACACAGGTCCGTGCGAAGTCGCAAGACGAGGTATACGGACTGACGCCTGCCCGGTGCTGGAAGGTTAAGAGGACCGGTTAACCGGAGTGATTCGGTGAAGCTGAGAATTTAAGCCCCAGTAAACGGCGGTGGTAACTATAACCATCCTAAGGTAGCGAAATTCCTTGTCGGGTAAGTTCCGACCTGCACGAATGGCGTAACGACTTCTCAACTGTCTCAACCATAGACTCGGCGAAATTGCACTACGAGTAAAGATGCTCGTTACGCGCGGCAGGACGAAAAGACCCCGGGACCTTCACTACAACTTGGTATTGCTGTTCGATGCGGTTTGTGTAGGATAGGTGGGAGACTGTGAAACCAGAACGCCAGTTTTGGTGGAGTCGTTGTTGAAATACCACTCTGATCGTATTGGACATCTAACCTCGAACCGTCTATCCGGTTCAGGGACAGTGCCTGGCGGGTAGTTTAACTGGGGCGGTTGCCTCCTAAAATGTAACGGAGGCGCCCAAAGGTTCCCTCAACCTGGACGGCAATCAGGTGGCGAGTGCAAGTGCACAAGGGAGCTTGACTGCAAGACGGACATGTCAAGCAGGGACGAAAGTCGGGACTAGTGATCCGGCACCCCCGAGTGGAAGGGGTGTCGCTCAACGGATAAAAGGTACCCCGGGGATAACAGGCTGATCTTCCCCAAGAGTCCATATCGACGGGATGGTTTGGCACCTCGATGTCGGCTCGTCGCATCCTGGGGCTGGAGCAGGTCCCAAGGGTTGGGCTGTTCGCCCATTAAAGCGGCACGCGAGCTGGGTTTAGAACGTCGTGAGACAGTTCGGTCTCTATCCGCCGCGCGCGTCAGAAGCTTGAGGAAACCTGTCCCTAGTACGAGAGGACCGGGACGGACGAACCTCTGGTGCACCAGTTGTCCCGCCAGGGGCACCGCTGGATAGCCACGTTCGGCCAGGATAACCGCTGAAAGCATCTAAGCGGGAAACCTTCTCCAAGACCAGGCTTCTCACCCACTAGGTGGGATAAGGCCCCCCGCAGACCACGGGATCAATAGACCAGACCTACACGCCCGGCAACGGGTTTAGGGAACTGGCACTAACCGGCCGAAAACTTACCCACACGCAACCACACCACAACCACCCCACCCCACCACCAACACACCAGAATAAAATAGAGTTACGGCGGTCCATAGCGGCAGGGAAACGCCCGGACCCATCCCGAACCCGGAAGCTAAGCCTGCCAGCGCCGATGATACTACCCACCCGGGTGGAAAAGTAGGACACCGCCGAACACCCACAAAAAAGGGCACCCACAAGGTGCCCTTTTTTA
>NZ_LQPE01000132.1 GCF_002101735.1 Mycobacterium kyorinense
GGGTTCCAAAGTCCCATAGAGTGACCGGCGTGGCGGGCGACCCGACCCCATTTTCACGCCTGCGAGGCGGCCCCCGGAAGGGTCAGAGGGCTCGCGGCAAGAGGTGACGTTCAGAAGTCGCCGGCGTTGTGCCGCAGCGTTTCGATCGACGACACCAAAGCCTGCGCCTCCCGCTCGGACATCCCGATATCGCCGAACACCTGCTCGTTGAGCGTGACCGTCGCGTCCTCGACCGTCGACCGGCCCAAGTCGGTGATCTGCACCAGCGTGGTGCGCCCGTCGGTCGGGTGCGGCACCCGTTGCACCAGCCCGTCGGCCTCCAACCGGCGAATCGCGTGGGTGACGCTGGTGACGTGAACCTGCAGCAGGTCGGACGCCTTGGTGATCGGCAGCGCTCCGGTACGGCTGAACGCCAGCAGCCGCAGCAGCTCGTACCGCGAGAAGCTCAGATCGTAGGGGCGCAACGCGTTCTCGACGCGGGCCAGCAGTATCTGGTGGGCCCGCATCACCGACGTCACCGCGACCATGCCCTGCGCGACGTCGCCCCAGCCGGCGCGCTCCCAATTGGCCCGCGCCGCGGCGATCGGGTCGCGGTTGTCGGAGCTCGAAGCGGCCACGCCCTTTCTTACCGCACTTTCGGGCGGATTCGGGTCAGCCGCGCGGCTTTCCCACCGCCGACAGCACCGCCTGCGTCGACGCCCGGTTGCCGACGGTGACCCTTGCGCCGCCGTCGGCGTAGTACCGGACTCGCAGCCCACTGCCCGCGAACGCCTCGCGCCACGGCCGACCCCTCGGCGGCAGGAACACGAAGTTGGCGTGCGCGTCGGTGCTGTACACCCCCATTGCGGACAACCGTGTCCGCAGGTATCGGCGTTCGGCGGCGATCAGCCGAATCCGCTGTTGCAGTTGGTCTTCGGCCTGATAGGACGATGCCACCGCCAACAGGCTGGTGATCGGCATGCCGAACGGCAGTTGCTTACTCCACAGGGCATGGATCAGGCTCGTCGAGCCGAGGCCGTAGCCGATCCGCAGTCCGGCCAACCCGTACGCCTTGGAGAACGTCCGAACCACCACCACGTTGGGGAACCGGTCAACCAAAGCTCTCACGTCGATGCGGTGCTCGGCAGCGACGAACTCGACGTAGGCCTCGTCGAGGACGACGATCGTGTCCATCGGCACCCGGCGCAGGAATTGCACGACGTCGTCGGCCGGCTCCAGGGTGCCGGTCGGATTGTGCGGCCGGCACAACACCACCACCCGCGCCGTCGCGGCGGCGTCGGCCAACGCGGCCAGATCGTGGTGGCCGTGCCGGTCGAGCGGGACAGTTGCCGGGATCAACCGGGCTATCTGCGCAACGATCGGATAGCCGTCGAATGTGGGTGTCGCCATCACGATCGTGTCGCCCGGATCGGTGAGCGCGTGCAGGGTCTGCATCACCACGCCCGTCGCACCGGCGCCGAGCACCACCTGTTCCTCGCGCATGCCGACATGGGCGGCGATCAGCCGGCGCAGTCGCTCGGGCAGAAATTCGGGATAGCGGTTGGCCGCGTCGATCGAACGGATCAGCGCCGAGCGCACCGCCGGCAGCGGCGGGAACGGGTTTTCGTTGAGTGACAACGCGAACGGATCGACGGCATCGGGTATCGCATCGTCGATCATCGGGGCCGCCGCAGTCATGGGCGGCGACCCGCCGCACTCGGCTCCGCCGAGCTTGCGATCACCGCGGCCGTCATCAGCCTCGTCCGCCCCACCGCACGGCGGCCGCGCCGGCGAAGTCACCGGCGTGCGCGAACGCGGCCATCAACACGATGTCGCCCGCGCTGACCTGGCCCTCAGACACGGCACGATCCAGGTTGATCGGGATGCCCGCGCCGAACAGGTTGCCGCATTCGTCGAACGTATGGCGATGACGTTCGGGCGGCACCTCGAGGGCTTCCCGCCAGTTGCGCAGGAACACGCGGTTGGGCTGATTGGTGACCAGTAGGCCAATATCCTTGGAGCTCAGGCCGATTCGATCGCACACCGCGAGCGCGACTTCGGGGACCTGGCGGTTGCCGCGGGCAAGCACCTTGGCGATTTTCGTTTCGGTGAACCCGATGTAGCCTTCGCCCGGCCCGGGCTGCCACCACTTACGGGGCGGATCCATGGCGATCGTCATGTCACCGGCGTATTCGCCGTAGGTGCGGCATTCGATATCGAGGATCGGTGATCGGTCGGACAGCGTCACCAATGCCACCGCGGCGCCGTCGCCGGGGACGGCCGACTGAGCCTTGCGGCGCACACCGGGTTGGTCGAAGACCTGCCCGGCCGCATTCTGCGCGATCGCGATCAGCGCGCTGCCCCCTTCACCGGACGCCAGAAGTCGGCGAGCCACGTTGAGCGCCAACACAAATACCGCACATCCACCGTTGTGGAGGTCGAGTACCCAGGATGGCCGCATGCCCAAGCGGTGCGCGACGGCGCCGCCCGCGCCGTAGAACGGCATGTCGGGCATCTGCGTGTGGGTGATCAGTACGTCGATGTCCGAGATGACGTCGTGACCGTGACGCTCGATCAGCCCGGCACAGGCGCGTTCGATCATGTCGACGGCGGTTTCGTCGGGTGCGACGTGATGGCGGAACTTGGGTGCGCGGAACATCACGTTGTCGCGCAGTTCGTCGGACTCGGCGTACTGCGCGTAATAGTCGGCGCCGATCGGTTCGCCGGGCAGATAGGTGGAAACGTCGGTCAGGCTGACGGCAGGTGTCATGGCGGTGGTCATCTCATCCAGGCCGGCGTGATCGGCAGGCCGTTGCGGTGCCGGTATTCGGCGATCGTCTTCAGGTTGTTCAGCTCCAGCCCGTGACCCGCGCCGAAGAGGTCCCAGAAGTCGCCGACCCAGCCGGTGCGACCCGCCGGTGCGGTGTCGGGGTAGGGGTTGTGGTCGTAGAACGGGTGGCGGCAATTGGTCCACAGCACAACCGAACCCGGCTTGTTCAACACCAGCTGCGCGTCGACGACCCGCATCAAATAGATCATCCACAGGTGCTTGCCCTGATCCCATGCGCAGTGGTAGTCGACGGTGCGTGCCTGCTCGTTGGCTACCGTGCGGGTGTAGATCTTGGTGTCGGGAAGCAACCGGTCGTAGGCCTCCCACAGGCCGGGCTCCTCGGTGGGGGTGAAGCCTCGCAGGGTGTAGGTCCATTCTTCGAGGCTGCGGGTGTCGGATAGGTATTCGAACAGCTCGTCGGGTGGGCAGTCGACGTAGTCGTTGACCGTGCAGTACTGGCCGTAGACCTCGTCGTGCGGGTACACCGATCGCATCTTCGCCATGAACATCGGCGCGGTTTCTTCCAGCGGCGAGGTCTCGATGCGGACCACCCCGTCGATATCGTCAAGCGCTGGCAGGGACATGGGTTCGGTCCTCCTTGTGGTTCGTAATGTGTTGCCGGGCAACCGGATCAGCCTGAGTCAGGAACGCCGCAAACGGCGGGATCTCGTCGGCGGAGCATTCGACGCTGACCACCGACGGGCCGTCTACGGCCATCGCGTGCGCCAGCGCTGCGGGGAATGCGTCGAGGTCGGCGACGTCGACCGAGGACAACCCGGGGAACATCGCCGCCAACCCGGCACCGAGGTTGCTCGGGCTGAACCGGTTGTAGCTGTACAGGTCGTCGTAGAAGAGCTGCTCGCGGGTGACGCACATGGCGTGGGCGTTGTTGTTGAACAACACGAACGTCACCGGCAGCCGGTATTGCACCGCGGTGTGCACTTCCATGCCGTGCATGAAAAACGCCCCGTCGCCGGCGATGACGACGGTGCGCCTGCCCCGGCCGAACGCCATCCCGATACCGGCGCCGAAGCTGTAACCCATGCCGCCCATGCCCAGCGCGACCGCGAACCGCCCGTCGCGCCGCACCGGCAGGTAGTGAATTGCGGCCGCTCCGGTGTTGCCGGCGTCGACCACGATGTCGACCCCGGCGGGCAGCGCGGCGTCCAGCACCGCCATCGCGTCGCGGTAGCGCACACCCGGCGCGTCGACGAGCGGGGGCCGCAGTTCGGTGCGTGCCATGCCGTCGGGCACCCGCAGGCCGGCGGGTCGCCCGCCGCCGGACAGCTCCCGGATCAGCATGCTCAGCGACAGGCGCACGTCGTCGGTGTGCACATGCGTGCACGGCACGTACGGCGGTGCCGAACCGATCGAGATCGTTCGGGTCGCAGCCAGCGCGTCGTCGAGGCCGGCGCGCGCGGTCACCGGCAGCCGGCTGCCCACCACCAGGCACAACCCACTGCCCGCCACCGCCTCGGCCACGCCGGGGTGGCCCATGACACCGGTCAGTCCGAGCGCCGACGATGAGCCGAAACCCGGTGTGCCGGCCACGTCTTTGGCATCGGGCACGCACGCCACCTGTGCGCGCAGCAGGGCGCGCAGCTCCTCGAGTTCTCGGCGAGCGTCGTCGCGTGCCACCTGCTCGCCGGCGACGATCGTGACCGGTCCGTTGGCGCGGCGCAGCGCACGCATGATCGGATGCAGGTCGCCGATCCGCGGCGCGGTACCGTCGAGCTCGTAGCCGTTGGTGGCGACGAGTCCTTGCTGAATGTCCTTGGGCAGCAACAACACCGCCGGCCCTCCGGTTCGCGCGGCGGCCACCGCGGCGGGCAGCGCCGACGCGATGTCGGCGGGCGCCACCACCCGTCGACAGAAGACCGACACCGCGGAGAACAACGCCTCGGCATTCAGCGAACCGTTGCGGCCACTGGTGTCCTGAAAGCTGCCGCGACCGTCCATCGGCATCGCGGGCTGGCCCACCAGTGCCAGCACCGGCACCCGGCTTGCAAACGATTCTCCAAGGCCTGGAACAAGATTCAGCGCGCCACCGCCCGACGTCGCCGCCACCACGCCTAAGCGGGCGCCGGCGCGGCTGTAGCCGTCGGCCATCGCCGCGGCGGAGAACTCGTGCTTGGCCAGCACAGCCGTGATGTCGGAGCGGAAATGCGCTGCATCGTAAAGGTCTTCGATGTTGGCACCGTCGACACCGAAGATGTGGTCGATCCCGATCGTCGCGAGATGTTCGACGATGTGGTCGACCACTCGGTGTTGCCTGGCCATGCCGGTAATACGACCGCCGGGTGGCTTTGGTTCACCGCGGCGCGGAATTTACAGCGAGCGTTCCAGCAACACGTTGCCGTTGTCGGCGGAAACCACCTGCACCGCGGCGATTTGGTCGACCGGTGTGGAAATGCTTCCGGCGGGGGTCGCCGTGTGGCCGGGTTCGGCCACCCAGGTCGCCAGCTGGGTGCGGCTGCCGTCGCGGCCCACCACCACCATGGCCAACCTGTCGTGGTGGGCGTACACCGGCGCCAGGCATACGCATTTCATGTCGATATAGGTTCCCCAGTGCTGGCCGATGACCGACACGGTCGAGGCCAACGCTTTGGTCCCGACTTGCGCCATCTCCAGCGACGATGCGCGCGGCTGCGGCGCGGCGGGCACGGCCGGCGCGCTCGCCTGCGGCGTGGGCACGGAGGCCGGGGTGTGCGGCTTGACGCCGACGAACACGCCGATCGCCAGCACCGCGGCCGCTGCGCCCGAAGCTGTCCAGGTGATCACACGGGAGCGACGCCGCCGCCACGCCACCTTGGCCAGCAGCGACGGCAGCATCTCCGGCGGCACGGGTGCGTCACTCGTGTGGTCGGCCGCCTCGATGGCGGCGACGACGTTGTCGTCCAGCCGTGAGAGCAGGGCAGGCATGCCGCTGAGTTCGGCGACAGCGCTGCGGCACGACGCGCAGTCACGCACGTGCGCCTCGAATTCGTGCCGTTCGGCGTCCGACAGCGAGCCCAGCACGTAGGCGGCGTCCCACATCGCGTACTCATGGTCATAGCGCGGGGCTCGCCCACCGTCGTCGGCTGGGCCGGCGCCCCATCGAGTAATCATCGGGTTACCCCCATCTCCTGCAGGGTGAGTCGTAGGGCTCGCAGGGCGTAATGCAGCCGTGATTTCACGGTACCCTCGGCGATCCCGAGGTCGGCGGCGATCGCAGCGGTGGTCCAGCCCCGGTAGTACGAGCGGGCGACCACGGCACGATGCTCGGGCGACAATTGCGCCATCGCCTCGGCGATCAGCATCCGGTCCAGGGCCGAATTCACCTCGTCGGGACCGGCCTGCTCCGGCGCGTTGTTTAGCGAGCCGACTTCGTTTCGCGAACGCGCACTTCGGCTTTGGTCGATGATCATGTTGCGGGCGACGGTGAACAGCCAGGCCCGCGCGGAGCGCTCGCCGTCGCCGATGACTCCCGGATGCTGCCAGGCCCGCAGCAGCGTCTCCTGCACGATGTCTTCGGCGCGGGCCCGGTCACCGGTCAGCCGGACCGCAAACCGCCACAGCGCCGCGGCGTGCTCGTCGTAGAGCGCTTTCATCAGCGCCTCTTCCGGAGCCGTCCACCCGGTGGCATCCCGGACCGGATCGTCCATCACCAGCCTCACTGTGAGTACACGAATCAAACGCCTATTTCGTTCAGTTGGCTAACCTCTTCACTCGGTGATCCAGTTGCCGTGGAAGCCGTGCGGCACCCTCCGCGGCATCTGCACGCGGGCAACCGGTTCGCCGCCGAAGTCCGAAGCGTCGATGACCACCAGATCACTGCCGTCGCGAACGGGGTCATACACGTAGGTCAGGTACCAGCCGGCGGACTCGTCCGACTGCTCGCCCGCGGGCACGAACACCGCCTCATCGGCGGTGCCCAGCCCACCGTTGCGGCCGAACCGGTGTTCTTCTGCCGAACCGCGTAACAGGTCGTAGCGCACCAACGAGTGGGTGCCGACCGCAACGGAGTAGCGGGCCGGCCGCCCGGTCAGCCTGTCGTCGATTCGCGGGAACTCGACGGCACGGTCGTCGAGTTGTTGCTCGTCGACGACGCCGGCGTCCAGGTCGATGGTCCATTGCCACAGTGCCGCGTCTGTGTCGAACACGCTGCCCTCTCGCCACAACTCTGGGTAGCGAACCACCTGCAGCACAATGGAATTGCCGGCGTCGTACGCATTGGCCAGGTGGAAGACGTAGCACGGGTCGACGTCGAACCAGCGCACCGGGCCGTACGGGAGGTCGCGGCGCAGCACACCGAGCCGCCCGCCGTAGGAGTCGTCCCACCGGTACGGCACGTCCTGATCGGCTTGCATGGTCAAGGCGACGCCCAGGTCGAATACCAGTGGCAGATCCAAGAACACGACGTGCTCGGCGGTCAGCGCGAAGTCGTGCATCAGGGTGAGCCCCGGAACGTCGACGGGCCGGCTGATGACCAGCTCGCCGTCGGCGTTCGCTCGGTGATAGGTGACGTGCGGCGCGGAAATGCTGCCGTAGCCGAAGAAGTGCAACTCGCCGGTGTCCGGGCAGATCTTCGGGTGGGCCGTCATCGCGTCGGCCAGCTTGCCGCCGAAGTCGTAGGCGCCCAACGTTTTCAGGTCGTTGGTGATCTCGTACGGCAACGACGTCTCCATCAGCGCCAGGGTCTTGCCGGCGTGCCGGACCACGTGGGTGTTGGCGGCACTGGAGCGCAGGTTGCGGGTGCCGTCGGCGTTGTACGCCGGGAACGGATCCTGGAAGCTCTCGGTGCGCACCCACCGGTTGCGGTACCAGGCGACGCGGCCGTTCTCCAGCCTCACCCCGTGCACCATGCCGTCGCCGACGCACCAATGTCCTTGGGCGTCACGCGGGTTGGGGCCGTTGCGCAAATACCACCCGTTGAGCTCGCTGGGGATTTGTCCTTCGACCGGCAGATCGAGGGCAGTGAGTTCGTCGGGCACCGGCGCGTAGTTGGCGGTACGAAACACCGGGAAAACGGTCTGGGCGGGCACGGCGTTGGTCGCCGGCCGGCTTGCGGCCGTGCCGACCTTGTCGAGCACCAGCAGCGGCGCAGCAACAGCAGAGCGCTCGTCGTCGAGCGCGGCCACCTCGTCGGAAGAGAGCAGGCTCAGGAGAGCCGGCATGTCGGCCAGTTCGTCGACGGCCCGCCGGCATGACGCGCAGGCACCCATGTGCGTCTCGAATTCGTGCTGCTCGGCGGCCGACAGGGAGCCCAGCACGTAGGCCGCGTCCCACATCGCATAGTCATGGCCGCCGTACGGTTTGCCGTTGTGGGCCATGCCGTCGCCGTGTGCGCGCGTCATTGCGCCACCCCCATCTCCCTCAATGTCTGTCGCAAGGTGCGCAGCGCATAGTGCAGTCGCGACTTCGCGGTACCTTCGGCGATTCCCAGCTCGCCGGCGATTTGCGCGATAGGCAACCCCCGGTAGTAGGCGCGGTGGACCACCGCGCGATGTTCGGGGGACAACCGCGCCATCGCATCGGCCATCAGCGCCCGGTCCAGCCTGGCATCGGCTTCCGGAATATCCATCACCAGCCCTCCGGTGAGATACGACTCAACCGCCCGTCTGGTTCACCGGCGCCGTACACGTGGGTCAGCCAGCCCTGAAGAATCCGTGCCGGGTCGACGTCACCGCCACGATGTGTGTTCTCAGTGTGACCCTCCCGGGGCTTCGGCGCCAGACATCCAGCTGTGGAATCGGCCATCGGGGTCGTAGGCCGAGCGCACCTTGTCCAGACGTGCCATGTTGGGTTCGGTGATGAATCGCGCGGGACGCCGGCACAAGTTCTCGTCGGCGAGCGAGATGCCGGTCGACAGGTGTGACATCGCCGCCATGTTGGACGCCGCCCAGTCCCGGTACCGCGCGTCATCGGCCGGATCACGCCAGATGGTGTAGAGCGCCAGGTAGATTTCGTCCTCCAGGCCGTACACCTTGTCGGCGCGCTGCGGCGACGTGTTCCATCCGGTGAAGATGAAATGCGACGGGTGCGGTGGCATGGTCTCGATGATTGTGCGGATGCCCGGCAGTAGCTCGTCGGCGGAAGCCGACGTGAACATGCTGTCCGCGATGTAGCGGTAGCCCTTGGGATAGCTGGCCTTCACGGCGCCATACCAGTCGGCCAGCGTGGTGGGCGCATACGGCAGGTTGACGATCGCCTTGTCGATGACTGGGCAACTCCCCAGCGGCGCAAGGGCTTTGACTGCCGCCTCTTCCGATTCGGCGAAGACGGGTGAGGCGATGGTGATGCCGGGCTCGGCGCGCCCGGCCGCCGGAACGCTGCGCGCGGTGTGGATCTGCAGTTCGACGCTGGCGTCGATCTCGGACCGGATCGCGCGTCCCCAGCTGAACACCTCGTCGGCGACGTCGATCGGATACATGTACAGGCACGTGCCCCAGACCGGCGGGCGTGGGTGCAGCCGCAGTCTGAAAGAGGTGACCACGCCGAAGAATCCCGGCCCTGACCCGCGGGCCGCCCAGTACAGGTCGGGATGGTTCTCGGGATCGCAGTAGATCTGTTCACCCTCGGCGGTGACGACCTGCAGCCCGAGCACGCTCTCGCAGGCCGGCCCGAGCGTCGGGCTGTTCCAGCCGTAGCCGCCCTGCAGCAGATAGCCGCCGAGGCAAATTCCTTCGCAGTGGCCCGCCGGAAAGAAAAGCCCCTGCGCATCCAGTTCGGCGGCGAAGACACTGGCGACCTTGCCCGGCCCGACGTCGGCGGTCATCCGATCCGGGTCGACACTGCAGTGATCGAGGCGGCTGACGTCGAGCAGCACCCCGCCGTCACGCAGGTGGCTGGCGGTCCAGCTGTGTCCGCCCGAACGTACGCCGACGCGATGCCCGTGGGCGCGCGCATAGCGCAGGGCCGCCACCACGTCGTCGGTGTCGTGGGCCTGCACGATCACATCGGGAAAGCGGTCCGGCACCAGGCCGTTCCACACCGTTGCCCGGCGAGCCGCCTCGTAGCCGTCCGCGTCGCGGAAGACGGCCTTGTCGGCGGATATCATTGCAGCACCGCGGTTTTCGCCCGGTGCGGCGCTGCCGACAGGTACGCCGCCACCTGCCTCGCCAGCGGCGTGGCGGCGAGCCGAATCGCCCGCAGGGGGCCATTGGGCGGAATGCCGTAGCCGATGGCGAACATCCCGTCGCCGAGGTGCGAGGCAAAGCCGCCGCGCGGGTTGCCGCGGTCGTCGAGCACGCCCAGGTGGCCGACCAGAGCGTCGAGATCGGTGCGGAAGCCGGTGGCGGCGATGATCGCCTGCGGCGCAACCGATGCGCCGTCGGCCAGGATCACGCGGCCGGATTCGACCGCTTTGACGGCGGCGACGACGCGCACGCGGCCGGCCCGTACCGTGTCGATGAGCTCGTCGGCCAGCGTGGGGATGCGGCCCCGCGTTTCCACCGTCGCCTTCAGGCCGAGCGGCGGTGGGCCAAAACCGTAGGCCGCCAAGTCGTTCCACATCAGGCGGTTGAGCTGCCCGATCAACGGGTCGACCAGCCGTGCCGGGACCCGCGCGAACAGTTCGAGGAAGATGTCCGACGGAACCGGGCCGATGGCCCGCCGCACCAGGTGCGGCGGGGTACGTACCGCAAGCCAGATCCGGCGGGCGCCGCTGTCGGCAAGTTGGACGGCGATGTCGGCGCCCGAATTGCCGGCGCCGACGACGAGGACGTCGCGACCGCGGTAAGGCCAGGCGTTGACGAAGTTCCCCGAGTGCACGAGCTCGCCAGTGAAGCCACTCAGGCCGGGCCAGGCCGGGATGGTGGGTGCGCTGTAGTTTCCTGTCGCGAGAACGATTGCCGCGGTGCGGATTTCACCCGACGACGTGTCGAGGTGCCACGCGCCGCCGGACCGGTCGATGCGACGGACGTCGCACCCGAGCCGCAGCGCGATGTTCTGGCGCGCAACGTAGTGGTCGAAATAGCGGACCATGTCTTCCTTGGTCGGCCAGCGGCCGGCGTTCAGCGGAATCCGTTGACCGGGAAGATGCGACAAGAACCCGTTGGTGTTGAGCCGGAAGTTGTCATAGCGGCTGCGCCACGAAATCGCCGGTGCCGCGGCTCGATCGAGGACGAGTGCCGTGACGCCGTGGTGATGGCCGAGTTGGCGCGCCACCGCAAGACCGGCGGGCCCTGCCCCGACGACCACAGCCTCGGGTTCGTCGTCACTGGGCAGGCGAGAACCTCGGGTCACGCCAGTAATACGAGCCGTGACCGGTTGTGGTTCATCCGGTCACGCAGGCCACCGGTTCAGCGCCGGACCGGCCCGGCCAGGGTGAGGATGCGGGGCCCGTCCTTGGTCACCGCGACCGTGTGCTCCCAGTGTGCGGCGCGCGACCCGTCACCGGTGACGACGGTCCATTCGTCGTCGAGCACCTTGGTTTTCCCGGTGCCCAGCGTCAGCATCGGCTCGATGGCCAGCACCGAACCGACGGCCAGCAGCGGCCCGCGCCCGGGGGCGCCTTCGTTGGGCAGGAAGGGGTCCATGTGCATGTGCCGGCCGATGCCGTGGCCGCCGTAGCCCTCGACGATGCCGAACGCGCGGCCGTAGCGTTTTTCGGCGGCATGCGTGGCGGTTTCGATGGCGTGCGAGACATCGGTCAACCGGTTGCCCACGATCATCGCGGCGATCCCCGCCTCCAACGACTCTTTGGTTGCCTGCGACAGCGCCTCGTCGGTGTCGGTGAGCTGGCCGATCCCGAACGTGACCGCCGCGTCGCCGTGCCAGCCGTCGAGAATGGCGCCGCAGTCGATCGACACCAGGTCGCCGGGCGCCAGGATTTCGCTACCGGACGGGATGCCATGCACCACACGGTCATTCAGCGATGAGCAGATCGACGCCGGGTAGCCGTGGTAACCGAGGAACGACGGCGTCGCGCCGGCGTCGCGGATCACCGCCTCGGCGACTTCGTCGAGGCTGCGGGTCGAGGTCCCGGGCGCGGCCGCGTCCTGCACTGCCCGCAGCGCGGCGGCCACCACCGCCCCCGCCGCGGCCATCGCGTCGAGCTCACCGGCGCTGCGCTGGGGCACCACCTTGCGGCTGCGCAGCCCGGCCAGGGCGATCACGGCTACTTGCCCAGGGCTTGCAGGGCGCGGGCGAACACCTCGTCGACGGTGCCGACGGCGTCGACGGTCTTCAGCTCGTGCTCGTGCTGGTAGTACTCCAGCAGCGGCGCGGTCTCGTCGCGGTAGACCTTCATCCGGTTGAGGATGACCTCGTCGTTGTCGTCGGCGCGTCCGCGGCCCTTCAGCCGCTCGAGCAACACGTCTTCGGGCACCCGGAACTCGATCACCGCATCGAGTTTGGTGCCGCGGCGCTCGAGCATGTCGTGCAGCGCCTTGGCCTGCTCCAGCGAGCGGGGGTAGCCGTCCAGGATGAAACCGGACGCCGCGTCCGGGTCGTCGAGGCGGTCGTCGACGAGCTGGTTGGTCAGCTCGGAGGGCACCAGGTCACCGGCGTCGAGGTAGCGCTTGGCCTCCAGGCCGAGTTTGGTGCCGTCGCTGATGTTGCTGCGGAACAGGTCGCCGGTGGAAATTTGTGGGACTCCGAGTTTTTCGGCCAGCTTGACCGCCTGGGTGCCTTTCCCGGCGCCGGGCGGCCCAAGCAAAACAACTCTCACTTCAGGAACCCTTCGTAGTTGCGCTGCATGAGCTGGCTCTCGATCTGTTTGACCGTATCCAAACCGACGCCGATCATGATCAAAACCGCGGTACCGCCGAACGGCAGGTTCTGCACCTGCCCGGTGTTACCGATCTGCAAGAACAGGTTGGGCAGCACCGAGATCACGCCGAGGTAGATCGAGCCGGGCAGCGTGATGCGGCTCAGCACAAACCGCAGGTAGTCGGCGGTCGGCTTGCCCGGGCGGATGCCGGGGATGAACCCGCCGAACTTCTTCATCTCGTCGGCACGTTCGTCGGGGTTGAACGTGATCGACACGTAGAAGTACGTGAAGAAGATGATCAGCCCGAAGTACAGGCCGATGTAGACCGGGTCGGCGGGGTTCGACAGGTAGTTGCCGACGAACTTGTCCCACCAGGTGTTGCCGACGCCGCCGGTGCCGCTGCGGATCAGCTGGGTGATCAGATGCGGGATGTAGATCAGCGACGACGCGAAGATCACCGGGATAACGCCGGCCTGGTTGACCTTGAGCGGCAGATACGTCGAGGTGCCGCCGTACATCCGCCGGCCCACCATCCGCTTGGCGTACTGCACCGGGATGCGGCGCTGGCCCTGCTCGACGAACACCACGCCGACGATGATGACCAGCGCGGCCACCAGGACTGCGGCGAAGATCGGGCCGCCGCGGCTGTCCAGGATCGACTTGCCCTCGGCGGGGATGCGGGCGGCGATACCGACGAAGATCAGCAACGACATGCCGTTGCCGATCCCGCGCTCGGTGATCACCTCGCCCATCCACATCACCAGCGCCGCACCGGCCGTCATCACCAGCACGATGACGACCAGGGTGAAGATGCTCTGGTCGGCGATGATGTCCAGGCTGCAGCCCTGCAGCAGCCCGCCGTTGGCGGCCAGCGCTACGATGCTGGTGGCCTGCAGGATGGCCAGCGCGATCGCCAGGTAGCGGGTGTACTGCGTCATCTTGGCCTGGCCGGATTGGCCTTCCTTGCGCAGCTCTTCGAAACGCGGGATCACCACGGTCAGCAGCTGCACGATGATGCTCGCGGTGATGTAGGGCATCACCCCGACCGCGAACACCGTCAGCTGCAGCAGCGCCCCCCCGGAGAACAGGTTGATCAGAGAGTAGATCTGCGCGGCTTCGCCGCCGCTGACCTGCGCGATGCACTTCTGCACGTTCGGGTAGTCCACGCCGGGCGACGGGATCGACGCGCCGACCCGGTAGAGGATGACGATGCCCAGCGTGAACAGGATCTTCCGTCTCAGGTCGACTGTCCGCAGCGATGAGATGAAAGCCGAAAGCACTCTTCCTCCTGCGCAGCCGGGCTCTGGTCGCGGCGTGCCGATGGGGCTGGTCTGGCCAGCGTCGGTTGGTCCTGCGTTACGCGCCGACCCGCAGGCCAGGATATGCAGAGTCGCGCGTCAAGCAGTCTACGAGAGTAACAGCGCAGGCAGCGGTCCCCCGCACGCAGGCGTACAGTTCCTGCTGTCATTACGTTGGCTAAGTATCGAGGAGTTGGTGGATGGCCGGCACACGGTTTGAGGGCGACACCTGGGACTTGGCCTCCAGCGTCGGCGTGACCGCGACCATGGTGGCCGCCGCCCGGGCCGTGGCGACCCGAAGCCCGAATCCGCTGATCAACGACCAGTTCGCCGAGCCGCTGGTGCGCGCCGTCGGCGTCGACTTCTTCACCAAGATGGCGAGCGGCGAACTGGATCCGCGCGAGCTCGACGACGACGAGGCCAAGGGCCTGCGCCGGTTCGCCGACGCGATGGCCATCCGCACCGAATTCTTCGACGGCTTTTTCGCCGACGCGGCCGCGGCCGGGATCCGGCAGGCCGTCATCCTGGCCTCGGGGCTGGACTCGCGCGCCTACCGGTTGCCGTGGCCGCCCGGCACCACGGTGTTCGAGGTCGACCAGCCGCAGGTGATCGAGTTCAAGACCGCCGCACTGGCCGAGCTGGGCGCGCAGCCGACGGCGGATCGGCGGGTGGTGGCGATCGACCTGCGCGACGACTGGCCGGCCGCGCTGACACAGGCCGGCTTCGACCCGGCCCAGCGCAGCGCCTGGATCGCCGAGGGGCTGCTGGGCTATCTGCCCGCCGCGGCCCAGGACCGGCTGCTCGACCAGATCACCGAGTGCAGCGTGCCCGGCAGCCGGTTCGCCACCGAAGGCCTGGTGGACGTCAACGACCTCGGTGAAGCGGAACTGCGCCGGCGCATGCAGCGCCAAACCGACCGCTGGCGCCGCCACGGCTTCGAGCTGGACATGGCCGCCCTGGTCTACTTCGACCACCGCACCGACGTGGCGACCTACCTGGCCGGCAAGGGCTGGCGGACCAGCGGCGCCAGCGCCACGGATCTGCTGACCAAGCACGGCCTGCCGCCGATCGATGCCGACGACGCCCCCTTCGGCGACGTGGTCTACCTCAGCGCGGAGCTGGCGCGATGACCCGCTCGGATCGCGACAGCTGGGATCTGGCGTCGAGCGTGGGCGCGACGGCGACGATGGTCGCCGCCGCCCGGGCCTTGGCGACGCGCGCCGAGCCTCCGCTGATCGACGACCCGTTCGCCGAGCCGCTGGTGCGGGCAGTGGGCATCGACTACTTCGTCCGCCTGCTCGACGGGGACCTCCCGGATGGCGGGGAGGCCGCGCTACCGGTCGATCCGCGCCACGTCGTCACGAACATCGCTGTGCGGACCCGGTTTTTCGACGACTTCTTCACGGCGGCGGCCAACGACGGTGTGCGCCAGGCGGTGATCCTGGCCGCGGGCTTGGACACTCGCGCCTATCGGTTGCCGTGGCCGGACGGCACCGTCGTCTTCGAGTTGGACCAGCCGGCGGTCGTCGACTTCAAGTCGGCGACGTTGTCGCAACTGGGCGCCCAGCCGAGCGCCGAACGGCGAACCGTGCCAGTCGACCTGCGCGAGGATTGGCCGGCTGCGTTGCGCGCCAACGGCTTTGACGATGCCAAGCCGACCGCGTGGATCGCCGAAGGGCTGCTGTTGTATCTGCCGCCGGACGCGCAGGACCGGCTGTTCGACCTCATCACCGCGCTCAGCGCGCCAGGCAGCCGGTTGGCCACCGAATACCACCCCGACGGCGGCGCCGCGATGGCCGAGCGCAGCAAGACGATGGCCCCGCACTGGCGCGAGCAGGGTTTGGACCTCGACCTGTCCGAGCTGGTGTACCACGGCGAGCGCAAGGCCGTGCCGGACTACCTGGCCGCCCATGACTGGACGATCTCGATGTCCAGTCGCGCCGAGCTGTTGGCCGGCTACGGCCTCGAGCTGCCCGACGACGCCGCATCGGCGCCGATGCGCAACACGGTCGCGATCACCGCGGTGCGATAGGACTGGACCGCCGTTCGGCCAGCTCCAGGAACCGGTGGTAGCGGTCCTCGGTCGCGCTCTTCCACGCCGGGTCGGGTTCGACGACCCGCTCGGTGCGCGCCCACCGGGCGGCGTCCGTCATCGACGACTCGAGTCCGACGGCCATTCGCGCCAGGAAGGCCGCTCCCAGCGCCGCACCTTCGGCGACCGCCGACACGTGCGCCGGCCGGCCGGTGGCGTCGGCAATGGCCTGCATCCACGGCGCGACCCGGGTGCCGCCGCCGGCCGCGACGATGCGGGAGACCGGGGCGCCGCTGCGCTCGACGAACTGGCGGACGACGAAGCCGGACGCCTCGTAGGCGGCCCGGCGCAGCGCGGCGGCGTCGTGGGTGAGATCCAGGCCCTCGAGCGCCGCGCGCCGGTCCGGATCGTGGTAGGGCACCCGTTCACCACGCACATACGGCGACCACACCGGCACCCGCCGCGGGTCGGCGGTACTGGGGTCTGCCGGCGCAAGGAGGCGATCCACCCAGCCGAGGAACAGCCCGCCGGCGTTGCTGGGGCCGCCGATCTGGCTCTTGCCGGCGGCGGTGTGCGGGATGGTCCACAGGCCCGGCACCTGCCGGTGTTCGGGAATGGTCACCCAGACGATCAGCGTCGTGCCGCACAGCACCAGCACGTCGCCGTCCTGGGCGGCGCCCGCCACCAGCTGCTCGCACAACGCGTCGATCGCCCCGACCGCCAGCACGGTGTCGCTCCCGGATAACTGCCCGGCCGCCATGCCCGGAGCGTCCACCCGCGGCATGCGGTCGACCGTCGCGCCGCAGTCCGCGCACGCCTGCTCGTTCCAGCCGGTGCCGTCGAACAGCGGGAGGCTGGTGTAGGCGGTCGCGAAGTCGACCACGGCGTCGCCGGCCAGCGCATGGTTCGCCACCGCCGGCGCCGGCCAGTATCCGGCCGCGCCGGGTGCCTCGGCGGCCGTCCAGCGCAGGAATTCGGCCGCCTCCCCTGTCGGCGGGAGCGATGCGCCGGGATCGACGCGTGTGCGGCCGCGCCCGTCGCCGTACAGCAGTCCGGGCGTGATGGGCCGCCCGGTGTCATCGACGGCGGTCAGCGACGGCACCATCGCCGACACCGCGGCGGCGCGGGGGTTTTCGCCGGCCAGTTCGCCCAGGGCGGCCAGCGGGCCGCGGCGCCACGCCTCGTCGGCGTCGTGTTCCAGCCGGTCCGGGGCGGGGACGCGCAGTTGGTGAGCAATGCGTGTCCGCGCGGTGACCCGGCCGTCCTCGTCGGCGGCCACGGCTTTGACGGCGGTGCTGCCGATGTCGATGCCGAGTGTGACCTCTTTGCGTGACACGCGCTTGACGTGCTCCTCGTACAGAAAGTCCGAGGATTCCCGTGGCGACTTACGCCGCTGACGGGGTGCTTCCTGCTTCATCGCCCCGTGCCTCCCGGATGATGGGAGGACTTACGGGGGCTCCACCGGGACCGCTGGCGCGCTCCCGCCCACGTTGGTGGGTGGCGTTTAGTCTCTCCGCCCGCCCGGCGGCGAGAATGACTTTGGCGGCGTTGTAGTCGCGGTCGTGGACCGTCCGGCACGCCGGGCAGGTCCACTCCCGGATCTGTAGCGGAAGTTCGTCGAGCCGATGCTGGCATGCAGAGCATGTCTTGCTGGAGGCCAGCCACCGCGACACCTGATGCAGGCTTCGCCCGTAGCGGCCGGCTTTTTCGCCGATGATCTTCACGAACTGCCCCCACCCGGCATCGCTGATGGCTCGTGCGAGTCGGCGGTTGGCGACCATCCCAACAATGTTGAGGTCTTCGACGTGGATCACTTGGTTTTCGCGAACCAACGCCAAAGCCTGCTTGTGGTGATAGTCCCGCCGGGCGCGGGCGACCTTTCCATGCTGGGCGGCAACCTTGCGCCGCGTCTTGTTCCTGTTGGCTGATCCTTCCTGCCTGCGCGACTTCTCCCGTTCCAAACGCCGCAACTTGCGCAGCTTGCGGCCCAAGTGTTTCGGGTTGGCGACGTCGGTGCGTTGCCCGTCTGTGGTCGCGACCGTGGCAAGCCGGTTCAGACCCACATCCACCCCAGCCTCGCGGTCGCTCGCCTGCAGCGGCGAGGGTTCGACGTCGACCACAAACGAGGCGTAGTAGTGCCCGTCGGGTTCGCGGATGATCGTGACGCTCGACGGCTGGCCGGGCAGCTCCCGTGACCAGCGGACCCGCACCTCGCCCACCTTGGCCAGAAACAACCGGCCGTTGGGCCGCAGGCCGAATCCGTTTCGGGTAAGCCGAAACGATTGACGATGGTCCTTCCGGGATTTGAACCGTGGCCGGCCGATCCGCCGCCCCTTGCGCCTGCGCGACACTGAATCGAAGAAGTTGCGAAAAGCCCGGCGCGAGTCGTTGACCGACTGCACCAGTGCCACGCTGGGCACCTCGGCTAGCCACCACCGCTCCTCGGTGGCTTTGGCTTGGGTGATCACCCGCCGCTGAATCTCGGTATCGGGAATTTTCTCCCCAGCCCGGTACGCGTCGTCGCGGACCCGCAGTGCGTCGTTGAACACAACGCGACAACACCCGAGCACCCGGGCCAACATCTGCTGCTGCGCCTGTGTCGGTTCGATGCGGTATCGGTAACGCATCAACACACCGACACCATAAAGGTGGCCACCGACAACCCAGGCCTGCAACTAGAGCCGGACCGGCGTCACCCATCAGCACATCGATGACAGCTGTTGGGTTCTCGCCGTGGTCGGGAACAGCCCCACCAAGCGACTCACGCACACCGACTGCGTCGACCCGGTCGGTCATCAAGCACTCATCGAGGCTGTCGAGAAACGCCTCTGCGTGCTGCGCGATAGCGGTCAGACTGGCAGTGCGATCAGGCATAGTCAAAACCCTAGGACCCGTATCGGCGTGCCAGTTGGTCAAGTGCTGGATATTGGGATGCGCTCGTTTTGCTCGGGAGTCCGCGGCGATCTACCGTCGCTGTCTATATGGGCCAGCGGGGCGATCGACCCATCAATGACCACGTGTCGGCGGTTGACCTTGTCGGCGCGCTCGCTTCACGAGCCAAGGATGCGCTGGCCCGAGCTGGCAGGCGCTGACCACACTAATTTAATTAGAGATCGCCATGCCGCCCAAAAGTTCCAACATTGGCCGCCTGATACAGATAGGAATAGCTCAGACTTCGAATATGGCCATTCCACCAGTAGTCGTGACGCGAGCTTTGGTGACCGCGCCGCTGCGTGGCGAAGGGTTCGACAAATTGCGGCGGCTGGCCGACGTCGTCTACGACCCGTGGATTGAGCAGCGGCCGTTACGGATTTACAGCGCCGAGCAACTCGCCGAGCGGATTTCGGCTGAGCGCGCCGATGTCGTTGTGGTGGAAGGCGATTCGGTCGGCGATCCGGTGTTCGAGCTGGGCCTGCGGGCAATCGCCTCCACCCGAGGGGACCCCAACAACGTCGACGTCGCCGGCGCCACCGCGGCCGGGATCCCGGTGCTGTTCACGCCGGGCCGTAACGCGGACGCGGTCGCGGAGATGACGATTGCGCTGCTGTTCGCGTGCACCCGGCATGTGCTGACCGCCGACGCCGACGTACGGGCCGGGGAAGTGTTCCGCGACGGCACAATTCCGTATCAGCGGTTCCGGGCGTGGGAACTCGCCGGCTTGACCGCCGGGCTGGTCGGGCTCGGCGCCGTCGGCCGCGCGGTGCAGTGGCGGCTGGCCGGGCTGGGCATGCGGGTCATCGCCTACGACCCGTACAACGATGAGGCCCGGCACAGCCTCGACGAACTGCTCGCCGAGGCCGACATTGTCTCGTTGCACGCGCCGGTCACCGAGGAGACCGCCGGGCTGATCGGCGGCAAACAGTTCGCGGCCATGCGCGACGGCGTGGTGTTTGTGAACACCGCGCGGGCGCAGCTGCACGACACCGATGCGCTGGTCGAGGCGCTGCGCAGCGGCAAGGTCGCCGCCGCCGGGCTGGATCACTTTGTCGGCGAATGGCTGCCCGCCGATCACCCTCTGGTTGGCATGCCGAATGTGGTGCTCACGCCGCACATCGGCGGGGCTACCTGGAACACTGAGGCGCGGCAGGCGCAGATGGTGGCCGACGATCTGGAAGCGCTGTTGTCCGGCCGTCGATCGGTGCATATCGTCAATCCGGAGGTGCTGACCCCGTGAGATTTGTCGACAACCCGGAGGCCGCGGTGCTGGCTGCGGCCAAGGACATGCTGCGCCGCGGGCTGGTCGAGGGGACGGCGGGCAACATCTCTGCGCGACGGGAGGACGGCAACCTGGTCATCACGCCGTCGTCGGTCGACTACGCCGAGATGACGCTCGAGGATCTGGTACTGGTCGATCCCGACGGCGAGGTGCTGCACGCGGCCGAAGGCCGCTCCCCGTCGACGGAGATGAAGCTGCACCTGGCCTGTTACAAGGCTTTTGACGACATCGGCGCCGTCATCCACAGCCATCCGGTGTGGGCGACGATGTTCGCCATCGCGCACCAATCGATTCCGGCGTGCATCGACGAGTTCGCCGTCTACTGCGGCGGCGACATCCGCTGCACCGAGTACGCCGCGTCCGGCACACCCGACGTCGGCGCCAACGCGGTGAAGGCGTTGGAGGGCCGCGCGGCGGCGCTGATCGCCAACCACGGCATGGTGGCCGTCGGCCCACGGCCTGACAAGGCGCTGCACGTCACCGCGCTGGTCGAGCGCACCGCGCAAATCGTTTGGGGCGCAAAGGCTCTCGGTGGGCCGGTGCCGATCCCCGAGGACGTCAACGCCGGCTTCGCGGGGATCTATTCGTATCTGCGGGCGAACCCGATGTAGATTCATGAGAAGGCGGGGTTCTCGACGCTCTCACAGGTTCCACTCCCCTGGTGTGGACCAGGGCCTGTGTTATTGGCCGCGCTCGAAATGACGACCACCAGAGGGTAATTCGTCATTGACTATTGCGACGTCGTTGTCTGTTCTCAGTCGACGTGACGTTGTCTAGTTGATATGACGGCATCGATCTCATTAGACGGGCAGCTCGGTGGCCGATCACCTCGGCGTAGGCCACGCAATCCTTGGCCTGTCGGCTGGCGCGATATCGTAATAGGCGGCGATCTGCATGAGCCGGTCAGCGGTGGCGTTCAGTCGAGCTGCGATGACGGTGTGTTTTTCGTTGATTCTCGCGATAGCCTCGTTGCAGGCGTAGATGCTTGGCTGGATGGCGTCGCTCTCATATCGCCGCTCGATAAGTTTCAGCTGGGACGCGTGGGCCCGCAGGCTATCGGCGACCTCGCGTAAACCGACGGTGTCCACCTGCAACCCTTTGGCGTCCGCCTCGGCGGCAACGTCGTACATCTCGAGTGCATGTTCATGCGCTACTGCGGCGGTGCGCCAGGCTTTTGCCGCGTCGAACATGTGTTGCCTAGTTTCGTCTATGTGTGACGACAGCCAATTCTCGACCTGAGAGCGAGTGGGCAGCGGATGCTTGTGTATTTCGTCAGCCACGGCCAGGATTTTGTCGGACCCCTTGCGTATCTGTGCCGCCGCGGCAACGTCTGCATCCAGCAGCTCGACGACCGCGTTGCGAATCTTTTCGACGTGCTCAGCGGCTTTTCTCATTCTGTCGTCGCGCTCAGGAACCATTCCAAGATGGTAGCCACCGCCGAAGGCAGACTCCCTGCTCAGGAGGGGTCGACCCCCTCATCGTGACCGTCGTTCCGTCGATTCAACACTTCTCGTATTGGTGGCGTAGCTCGGCTTCAAGCGGCTCAGTCGGATGCGTGTATTGAGGATCCGGTGGGGTGCAACCACCGATGGTGACGGTGAGGTTTCGATCGATGACATCGCGGGGTGGCGGAGCCTCGACACCTGCATTGAGCCTAAAAAGTACGGGATTCGGCAACTGCGCTAACAAGGGTACGACGCCACGGGCGATCCGCTCAAAATCATGTTCCCTGCCAAAGTCGAATGCTATGCCGACCGTGGCCTCCGTCGTTGTGCGGCCCTGCTTTGGGGGCAACACAGTTGATCCCTCTGCGCTATCGATCGGCCGGATTTGGTCGACGATGTTCTGCCAGATCTGGCGTAGCCTCCGATCCAGAAACAGCCCAATTGTTTGGTACGAGTTCGGAGGCGTGTACTGGTCCCTCCCGGGTATCGCCACAATCCACGCCGCTGAGTTCAGTTGCGGATGAAGGTGAATCAAGTTATCCAGCACGACATCATCCGCAGCCACAGGTATCTGCACGCGAAGGTTCGGACCGACAACACTGGTGTACGCATCTTCAAGCGGCAATGACGCCGTAACGGTTTCAATCGCCGGTGAACGGGCGATGTCAAGCCACCACCGGGCAGCCCCAGCGACGGCCTTAGCTGAGCGATCGGGGCGGACGACGACCGTCTCATCGAAAGCGTATCGAGTGGTCAACCTTGAGCTGGTCGTCCACGAACTGCCCGGCAGGTCCGTCACGCCCGGGTGTCGATACACAAGCTCGAAGCTGACATCGAAGTGCGCAAAATCGGCGGTGGCCATTTGGTCGACGAAGGCGTGGGCGACTGCTGCGCCTTGGTCATTGGTCACAGTCGGGGTCAACGTCACCGTGAGATCGAAGTGCGCGCCGCTATCAACGGAAGTGTCGTAATGCACGTCGGCGTCGGCCACGCCGGGCATTGCGCGGATCGACCGGCCGATCGAGTCAGCCGCATTGCGACGGTTTGGAAAACCGCAGCAAGTCGCGCAAACCACCGTAACGGCAACAGCAATCAGCAGCAACCAACGCCTAAGCAGTAATCGAGGGCTCCCGGTGAAATTAGGCATTTACCGCATCGGGGACGGGTGTTGGTGCTACTTCTTGTCACGGGGTAATCGGCAGCCGGTGTACCCTGAGACCACGAGGTTGCCCCCGTACGAGACTTTGATGAATAAGCCAGTCGGGCCGTAGTAGCCGACGTCGTGATTTCCAGGCTGATCTTTCATAACCTGAACCTCGGTGGCGTCGAGCTTGGCAGCCGACTCTTTAGCGGCCTCTTGAATTTTCGTCCACTGCTGCTCAGAGACCGGAACACCCACAGCGACGGCGTGGGGTAAGAAATAGCCTTGCGCGTCGGCCTGATCGTAGGGACGTCGCTGACAGTTTTCACTCGATCCTTCGCTGGGGGTCTCCCAGATGATGGAGGGGATGAGTTGGCTTGCGGCTGCTTTGATTTGGTCTATCGCGGCTTGCACCTGGGCCTGGGTGTCTTCGAATGAGGGGAGGGATTTGAGTACTTCAAGGGCCGTGGCGGCGTCGGTGGGCGGGGTGGGTTCATAGGGTTGTTTCACGTGGCATCCTGCTATGGCTAGTGCGGCGGCGACCAGGGCAGCGACCAGCAATCGGTGGTGTCGCCGATTTGGGGCGTTGTTGATTGGGTTGTTGGTCACTATTCGCGAACCGCCTTGTCGCCCAGGCCGGCGAGAACGGCGGCGATGTTGTAGTTCGTGGTCCTGAGCCCCCCGTCGTCAGGGAAGCGCGGGTAGTCGCTATGTCCTTGAGCGCCTTCGAGATTCAACGTGCCGCCGTGGCCATCGGGCACGGTGGTGGCGCCGGTGGCAAGGTGGGTGAAGTTGGGGTTGGTGGCCGGGTTCGGGCCAAAATGCCCGGCCCCAGTGGCGTCCGCGCCACCCAAGATGCCTTCGGCGATGGTGCTGAACGGCTGCGGTAGGAACGGGGCCAGATCGTGCGCGATGCGCGGGCCGTCGTAGGTCCATTGGATCGGGTCGTCGGGGGTCTCCATCGTGAACACGTGGCCGGGCTGCAAGTGCAACTGTTGGGGCGTGGAGGCTTCGACGCCAGGGGATCCATAAAACAGCGCCCGTGACACCCCATGATCACCGGGTTCCTGCAACGCCAGGCCAGTGGTCAGCGAGCCGTAGGAATGCCCTATCGCAGTCAGATCAGCTCGGCCGCCCTGGTGGGTGGCCTGTATCCCGTTATAAAAGCGTGCCAGGTCGTGGGCGCCAGCTCGGGCGATATCGTCGTGGCTGACACCCCACCCGCCGGCCAGCGACTTGCCGAGGTCGTCGAAGCCGGGCACCTGCGGCGGGTCGTAGCCAATCCACGCAATCGCCGACACGGTGTCGTGTTCGTGGCCAGGCGTGTTCTGCAACTGCCGCAGAGCTTCGTCTCTCAGACGGGTTGCCTCGTCACTCATCCCTCCGATGGCGCCGTGCACGGTGGTGTTGAGACCGGGTGTGCTGACCGAAACGTGCGTGGCCTTGTCAGGGTCGCCAACGGCGACGGCGGCGCGGGCCTGCTTACCGGTTTCGGTGTCGAGCAGCATCAGTTTGCGATCGGGCTTGCCCGCGATTGCTTTGTCGACGGCTTGCAGATCGGGCAGGTATTTGGCGCCGTTTTGGGCGGCGTCGTATTGGCGTTGCCAGGCCTCGTAGGCGAGCCGGTCGTCGAAGATCGCCCCCGGCTCGTTGGGATGCGGAATGTTCTTGCCAGCCGCCCAGTCCGGGTGCTGGTTCTTCAACGCATCGGCTTGCGCGGCAGCAGCCTTGGCGTGGGCCAGCTGGTCAGCGAGATTGAGCCGCCCGTAGTGGTCGCGATCCACCGCGGGCATCCCGTCATGGTTACCGATGTTGTGGTTTTGGCGATACAGCCAATCCTTTTCCTGCGGGGTGAGCTTGTCCCACAGGTCACGGAATTTGTTCGGGTCATCCGGCAGCGGCCCGGAAAGTGCTGCCCGCACGTCGGGGCGGGTCTCGGCGGGGCCGGATGCATCCTTGCCGGCCGACGTGATCGCACGAGCCAGATCGGCATCGGCGGTGTTGGCGTCGGCCACAACCTTTTTGATCCGCGCTTCAAGCTCGGCCTGGCGCTGCCGGTTTGTCGGGTGGTCCATGTCGAGGCTGTCGCTGGGCGTGACCGTGCCGGTGGCCCGGTCGATGTTGAACCCCCACGCGTGCGCATCGCGGTCAACGCTGCTCAACGCGTCTTTGACCTCTTGAACCTCATCGGCCGCTTTGTTGATCGCTAGGCCGACCGCCTGCATCTCATCGGTATGCGCCACAAGATGATTGCTCAGCTTGTCCAACGACGTCCGCGCGGCATCCCCGCCGCTGCCCTGCCAGCTGGCAATCAACGGCAACCGGGAAAGCCCCTCTTTGACTTGGGCGGCACTAGCACCGCGTTTGCCTAACGCCGCCGACACCTGCCGAAGGCACCCGGCATCCCAACGATCGACATCGGCAATACTGTTGACCGACATCAGATTTGGTCGTCGATGTCGTCGGCGCTTTCGCCGTCAACCTTCAGATAGGCAGCACGGGCCGCCCGAAAAGCCTGCTCGTGATCGGCCATGCTGCCACACAACTTCTCGGTGGTGGCCTGCCATTCCGCGAGTTTGGCTTGCAGCGCCGCCGCCGAGGCACCGACCCAGCCAGATTGTGCACCTTCAATATCGCTGTCGGCGGCTGCATGAGCGGCCCGCAAATCCGCGTGATGCACGTTCATCTGCTCAGCCGAAATGTGCAGAGCCATCGGGTCGATTTCCAGTGGTTCAGGCACTCTCCACCCCCTGCTGCCGTCCAGGACAGCATAACCGCTCACGAGCAGGGCTTATGCACGAAAGTGAGGGGCGGGCGTCGGCATCTCGCTGACGCGACTTAATGCAGCCGTCAAGCCGGCGCGGCCTACATCCGTAAGGTCGGCAACCCAATCGCAGTCCACGTTCTCACGGTGTCCCTAAGGGACCAGATCCGCTCAGTTGCTGGCGGAACCCCATCCCCGACGACTTCAACGCCGGCTTCGCCGGAATTTACGGCTGTTTGCGAGCGAACCCGACGCAGCCGAGTTTGTCCTCGGCACCTACGTGGTGGTGATGTCTACCAACCGCAAACCCTCCACCCGATCGAAGTGCTTGCGGTTGCGCGTGGCGAACCGCAGGTCGAAGTTCAAACAGATGCCCGCCTGCAGGCAATCGGCCATGCCGATGTCTTGGCCGGCTGCCCGCAGGGTCGCAGCCACCTCACCGGCACGTAACGCACCAGCCGGGTCCAATGGGAAAGTCCGCGAACGGACAAGGCGCAGAATGTCATCGCGGCGAGCCAAGAAATCCGTGCCGATGCGCAATTCGAAGGCGGTTATCGCGGTGAGCCGAAGGCGATGGCGGGTGATCAACTCGCGCACCAACCGCACGCCGGGCCCCTTGCCACGGAGAAAGTCGACCAGAAGGTCGGTGTCGACGACTACGAGGCCCGCCATCTGGCCCTTGCGTCATCGATGCGCGAGCGCACCTCTCGTGCCTCGGACTCGGTGAGCGTCCCTTCGAGTCCTAACAGCAGGTCGATTTCCTCGTTGTTCAGACTCGCCAGGTACACATCCAACGCCTCCTGGACAAGTGCGGAGAAGCCGCGTACACCGCGCCGCTGAGCGATTGCGCTCAGCGCGCGGTGCTGCTGATCGGTGATCTCCACCGTCGTCCGCATGCATGCATGTTAACACATGCACCTCAAGCGGCCGTCCGCCAGTTCCGCGGTGTGGTGCCGTGCACGCGGCGGAACAGCCGGCTGAAATAGCCCGGGTCATAGATGCCGACCCGCTGGGCGACCGCGGCAACCGGAAGATCGGTGTCGGCCAGCAAGCTACGGGCTTCGGCCATGCGCCGCTCGATGATCCACTCTTGCACCGTCCGCCCGGTGCGGCGGCGCACGACGGTCGTCAAATGCCCCGGCGTCATCCCGAGCTCCGACGCGACGTCGCGCAGCGACAGCGGCTCGCCGTAGCGGCGGTCGATCACCGCGAACACCTCGGCCAGCAGCGGTTCGCCGCTGCGCCGCAGATCGCCCACGACGTCGCCGGCGAGCCGTGCGAGATCGATCAGCAGCAGCGTCAGATGTGCCAGCGCCGCTTGCCGATAACCCTCCTGGCGGGTGGCCAGCTCGGCTTCGATGGACCCGATCGTCGCGTCCCACACCGGTCGACGGGCCGCCGGCACGGCCAGCTCCAGTAGTGCACCGGAGCGGCCATGCAAAAACGGGAACAGCAGCGGGTGCGCCCGCCACGCAGGCCACGGCGAGCGCCCGTCGCCGCCCAGCGCGGCCGGGTCGAAGAACAGGCCGACGCCGCCGTCGGTGCGGCTCACCCGCTCGAGGTCGATCACCTCACCGGGAGCGACCACGTAGACGAGGCCCGTCGCATGCACGTACCACAGTGCCGGGAAGTCGTGGATGTGGCGCCCCCGTTCGACCACGTCGTCGCGGCCGCCTCGTACAACGGACACCGGCGGTGTGTTCACGTCGGCCCGGTATGCGTAGACCGGCACCCCGCCGCGGTGGCGAACCAGCCGAGCTGCTGCCGTCATGAGCTTAAAATAGTCCGAGTTTTACTCATTATCACCTAATTTCTAGCGCCATCAACGCTTCACCATGGAAGCATGACCGAACATCGTCTGCATCGACTCCTGGGTAACCACCACGACTACCTGCCCGCCGCAGGCCGCGACATCTTCCTTCCCACTTACGACCTCATGTCCCGGCTGCTCGGCATGACCAAAGTCCATGACACCCTGCTCTCACAAGCCGAACTCGACGGCAGTCAGCGTGTTCTCGAAATCGGCTGCGGGACGGGCAATGTCACCTTGCAAGCCAAGCATGCTCATCCCGGCGCCGAGTTAGTCGGCTGCGACCCCGACCCGCGGGCGCTGGCCCGGGCACGGCGAAAAGCGCAGGGGCTCAGCGGCATCCGCTTTGACCATGCCTACGCCCAGCAGCTGCCCTACCCGGACGGCGAATTCGATCGGGTGCTGTCGTCGATGATGTTGCACCATCTCCCCGACGAGATGAAAGCCGACGCGGCGGCGGAAGTTTTTCGTGTGCTGCGTCCCGGCGGCAGACTGCACGTGGTCGATATCGGCGGTGATATGACCGCCCGCGACGGCTTGGCGGCGCGGCGGATGCTGCGCAATCACCACATCGCGGGAAACCTCGGCGACGCAATACCGCGCCTGCTGCGCGCGGCCGGGTTCGACTGCAGCGAGGTCGCGTCCCATCGGCATCGCTTCGTCGGCCGACTCACCTACTATCGCGCCACCCGCCCCTAGCGCTGGTCGAAGGCCACCTTGACCGCGCCACTTTCGCCCTGGTGGGCAATCGCCAGGAAGGCCTCGCGCCACTGGTCCAGCCGGAAGGTGTGAGTCAGCATGGGCCGCAAGTCGATCCGGCCGTCGACGGCCATGTCGAGGTAGTGCGCGATCGCATGCTTGCGCACACCGTGTACCTCCTCCACCCCGAAAGCGTTGGAGCCCACCCAGCTGATCTCTTTGAAATACAGCGGGCTCCATTCCCACCGGCCTGGCGCATGGACCCCGGCCTTCACCAGCGTGCCGCGCGCCCGCAACACCCGCACCCCGACTTCGAACGTGTCGGGCTTGCCGACGGTGTCGTAGACGACGTCGACCGCACCCGGGTGGGCCATCGGCAGTCCTCGCAGCGGCTGGCGCAGCCGGCCACCGCCCCACTCGACGAGCTCCTCGATCACTGCCAACCGCGGCTCGTGCGCCAGCACCAGCTCGGCGCCGAACTGGCGGGCCAGCTCCGCCTGGGCGTCGAAGCGCGCCACCACCGCCACCGCCACATCCGGATACAGCGCCCGAAGGATCGCCACCGCGCACAACCCCAACGATCCCGCCCCGTACACCAGAACACGGCCCGACGCGGGCGGTGGGTGACGGGTAATCGCATGCAACGAAACGGAAAACGGGTCGGCGAACACCGCCAACTCGTCGGGCACTGACTCGGGGACTGCGAACAGCATGCTGTCGTGGGCAGGCATCAGCTCGGCGTAGCCGCCGGTCACGTCGGCCGACACCCCGCTGTGAATGCCGGGTTTGATGTCCCCGTCGCAAAAGCTCCAGCACAGGCTGTAGTCGCCGGCCTGGCACGCCGGGCACGGCGGATCGACGCCGCGCGGCCCGCACGACAGCCACGGGTTGAGCACGACACGCTGCCCGACGTCCAGTCCGCGGGCCGCCGGCCCCAGCGCCACGACCTCGGCGACCACCTCGTGCCCCATCACTTGCGGGAACGAGCAGAACGCGGCCATCGCGTTGTCGGCGTCTCCCTCGCCGAAATCCAGCAGGATCTGTTTGGAGTCCGACCCGCAGATACCGGTCAGCCGCGGCCGAGTGATCGCCCAATCGTCGTGCAGCAAGCCCGGTTCCGGGATGTCTTGCAGCGCAACGGGACTGTGTGCCAATGCGTCGTCGCAACCCTCGACCGGCGGTACGCCGAAAACCAGCGCCTTCATCGTCGGGCCATCGCTGCCGCACCGGCGATGTAGGCGTCGAGGTCGGCGTTCTTGACGTCGACCACGGCCTTCATGTCGGGCAGGTAATGCTCGAACCGGTCGCTGCCCAGCGCGGCGATGATGCCGTCGGCGACGTCGTCGGCCGGCACCTTGGGCCCCTCGTACAGCGGATCGTCGTTGTCGGGCTGATCCCAGATCTCGGTGTCGACCGGGCCGGGCTCGATCAGCTTCACCGAAACGCCGGTGCCGTGCAGGTCGACGGCCATCGACTCGCTCCAGCCGCACAACGCGAATTTGCTTGCGCAATAAGCGGCTTCGTGAACGATGCCCAACCGGCCACCCATGCTGGACACATTGACGATCAGGCCGTCGCCGCGTTGCAGCATCCGGGGCAGCACGGCCAGGCACAAGCGCATCGGCGCAAAGAAGTTGACCCGCATCACGGTCTCCACGGAGGCCGGGTCCAGCTCGGTGACCGCGCGCCGCTTGGGGATCGCGGCGTTGTTCACCAATACGTCGATACCGCCGAGACCGTCCCAGGCACGCCGCGCCAACTCGTCGATCGCTTCGGTGTCGGCGAGGTCGGCGACCCACATCTGCGACGCGGGCGTGCTGCGACGGCAGTCGGCCAGCACCGCCTCGAGCCGCTCGCGCCGACGCGCAATCAGCCCGACCATTGCCCCGGCGGCGGCGAGCCGCCGGGCCAGCGCGGCGCCCACCCCCGACGACGCCCCGGTGATCAGCACCCGCTTGCCGGCTGTCGAGTAGGCCATGGCCAAAGCCTCGCGCGCGTGGCGGGCGCTGACGCGGGTTTCGCCAAGATCACCAAGTGGCCGACCACCCGCGTTTAAGTTATATTGACTAAGTAACGACTTGAAGGGGATTGCAAATGCCGCGTACGGACAACGACACCTGGGATCTGGCATCGAGCGTGGGGGCGACCGCCACGATGGTCGCGGCGGCCCGGGCCGTCGCGACGCGCAGCGAGCGCCCGCTGATCAACGACCCGTTCGCCGAGCCGCTGGTCCGCGCCGTCGGCGTCGACATCTTCACCCGGCTGGCCAGCGGCGAGCTGAACCCCGCCGACCTGCAGGACGACGACCAGCCGGGCGTCGACCGCATGACCGACAACATGGCGGTACGGACCAAGTTCTTCGACGAATTCTTCCTCGACGCCACGACGTCGGGGATCAGGCAGGCGGTCATCCTGGCGTCCGGGCTGGACGCCCGCGCCTACCGGCTGCCCTGGCCGGCCGGCACGGTCGTCTACGAGGTCGACCAGCCGGCAGTCATCGAGTTCAAGTCCCGCACCCTCGCCGAGTTGGGCGCTCGTCCAACCGCCATCCGGCGCGCGGTCCCCATCGATTTGCGCGACGACTGGCCGGCGGCGCTGCGCGCGGCCGGGTTCGATCCGAGCCAACCGACGGCGTGGAGCGCCGAGGGTCTCCTGGGCTACCTACCACCGGACGCGCAGGACCGCCTGCTGGACACCATCACCGCACTCAGCGCACCGGGCAGCCGGATCGCCACCGAAAGTGCACCTACTCCGGGCCCCGGCGACCAGGACCGGATGAAGGAACGGATGCAAAAGGCATCCGAACGCTGGCGCGAGCACGGCTTCGACCTCGACATGACCGAGCTGGTTTACTTTGGTGACCGCAACGAGGCGGCGCCCTACCTGTCCGACCACGGGTGGCAGGTGACCGGCAGCACGCTGCGAGATCTATTCGCCACCAACGGTTTTCCACCGATCGACGACGACTTGCCGTTCGCTGACATGCGCTACATCAGCGGCGTCCTCAGCTAGGAGTAATCCTCATGCCACGTACTCACGACGACACCTGGGATCTGGCTTCCAGCGTGGGGGCCACCGCCACCATGGTTGCGCTCTCGCGCGCGCTGGCCTCGCAGGGACCCGACGCGCTGCTCGACGACCCGTTCGCCGACCCGCTGGTGCGCGCCGTAGGGGTGCCGCAGTTCGTCCGCCTGCTCGACGGAGAAGTCAGCCTCGACGACGACCCGGTGCTGAACCGCAAGACCCGCATCCAACAAATCGCGGTCCGCACAAGGTTTTTCGACGACTTCTTCACCGGTGCCACCGACGCGGGTGTGCGGCAAGCGGTGATCCTGGCGTCCGGCCTGGACACCAGGGCCTACCGGTTGCAGTGGCCGGCGGGAACGGTGGTCTACGAGATCGACCAGCCGCAGGTCATCGACTTCAAAAGCACCACGCTTGCCGACTTCGCCGCCACCCCGGCCACGGAGCGCCGCGCGATCGGCATCGACCTGCGCGACGACTGGCCCGCGGCCCTGCGCAAGGGCGGGTTCGACACCGGCCAGCCGACGGCATGGATCGCCGAAGGGTTGTTGCCGTATCTGCCGCCGGAGGCTCAGGACCGACTCTTCGACAACATCACCGCGCTCAGCGCCCCGGGTAGCCGGCTGGCCACCGAACACGTTCCCGACCCGGCCGCCTTCACCGACGACCGCGCCAACAAAATCAGCGAGCGGTGGCGCCGACTCGGATTGGACCTCAACGCCAGCGACCTGTTCTACCAGGGCGAGCGCAGCGTCGTCATCGACTATCTGACCGGCCACGGCTGGCAGGTGACCGAATACCCGGTCCGGGAGCTTTACCGCCGCAACGGCTTTGAGTTTCCCGAGGACGAGATAATGGCCACATTCGGTGAACTGAGCTACGTCTCGGCGACGCTCGGGTAGGACCCGCATGCCACGCACACATGACGACACGTGGGACCTGGCTTCCAGCGTCGGCGCGACCGCAACCATGGTCGCAGCGGGGCGGGCGTTGGCGACCAAGGACCCGCGCAAACTGATCGACGATCCGTTCGCCGACCCCTTGGTCCGTGCGGTGGGGGTCGACTTCTTCGTCAAGATGATCGACGGCGAGCTCGATCTGTCGACCATCCCGAACGCGTCACCGGCCCGGGTGCAGGCGATGATCGACGGAATGGCGGTGCGCACCAAGTTCTTCGACGACTACTTCAGCGACGCCATGGACACCGGCATCCGCCAGGCCGTGATCCTGGCCTCCGGGCTGGACGCGCGGGCCTACCGGTTGCGCTGGCCGGCCCAGACCGTGGTCTACGAAATCGACCAGCCGCAGGTCATCGACTTCAAGACCACCACACTTGCGGATTTCGGCGCCGAGTCCACCGCGCAGCGGCGCACGGTCCGCATCGACCTTCGCGCCGATTGGCCGACTGCCTTGCGCGAGGCCGGATTTGACGCCGCCGCCCCGACGGCGTGGCTGGCCGAAGGCCTGCTGATCTACTTACCGCCCGAGGCCCAGGACCGGCTGTTCGACAACATCACCGCGCTCAGCGTGCCGGGCAGCACGATCGCCACCGAATATGTGCCGGGCATCAGGGATTTCGACGCCGACCGGGTTCGGGAGATGTCCGCGCCGCTGCGCGAACAGGGCGTCGACATCGACATGGCATCGCTGGTGTACGCCGGCGAGCGCAACCATGTCGTCGAGTATCTGCGCGGCAACGGCTGGGATGCCAGCGGCATCTCGCGCGAGGAGTTGTTCCGACTCCACGATCTCGAGGTTCCGGTGATCGAGGAGGACGACGATCCGCTGGGCGAGATCATCTTCGTCAGCGGAACGCTCAGCGGCTAAAACCTCGACTCCCCCAACCAGACGGCGCTGGTGCCGGTGAACGTCCGCTCGACCTGGTCGAGCAATCCCACGACCGACTGGGCGATCAACGCTCCCACCGCATCCGGCAGCGACGCCGCGGCTGGCTGCGACGACGGGCGTGGCCGCAGGAATTCCCACACCGACGAACCCGGGTAGCCGACCAGGCGGACGTCGGCGTCGGCGTCCAGACCGGCCAGCACCTTGGCCCGGCGCACTGCCGTCCGCAGCCCGCCCAGCTCGTCGACCAAGCCGCGCTCGAAAGCGTCTGCACCGCTCCAGATTCGGCCGCGGGCCACCTCGTGCACCGCCTCCGTGCTCAGGTGGCGAGCCTCTGCCACCCGCTGCACGAAGTCGGCGTAGAACAGGTCCGCCTCGGCTTCGACCTTGGCGTGTTGTTCCGGTGTGAACGGCGCGTTGATCGACCACGCGTCGGCGTTGGCGTTGGTGCGCACCGCATCCGACCCGACGCCCAGCCGGTCCTTCAGGTTTCGCGCCACCAGCTTGCCGCTCAACACACCGATCGACCCGGTGATGGTGCCGGGGTTGGCCACGATGGCGTCCGCCCCCATCGCGATGTAGTAGCCGCCCGAGGCAGCGACCGCACCCATCGACGCCACCACCGGTTTGCCGCGACCCCGGGCCTTGGCCACCGCACGCCAGATGGTTTCCGACGCGTTGATCTCGCCGCCCGGGCTGTCCACCCGCAGCACGATCGCCGACACCGCGTCGTCGGCGGCCGCGTCGCGCAGCGCCGCCGAGATGGTGTCGGCGCCGCAACTGGGTGTGCCGAACGGCAGCACCCGCGGGCCGCCGCGGCCACTGACGATCGGGCCGGCCACGGTGACCACGGCGACGGCCGGCTTGGGCCGCCGGCCGGGAATGGGCGGCATCGGTCGCGGGCCGCCCGCGCGCGCGTAGCGGGACAGATACAGCCGCGGCGGCGCGGCGTCGTCGTCGGCATCCCCGGTTTCCGGCGAGATCCCTTCGGCGCCAACCAGTTCGGCGATCCGGGCGTAGGCCTCGTCGCGGTAGCCGATGCGGTCGACCAGCCTGGAGCTCACCGCGTCGTCGCGCAGCAGCGGCGCCCGGTCCGCCAGCGCGTCGACCTCGTCGAGGTCGATCTTGCGGGATTCGGCGACGGCCTGCCACACCTGGGCGTGCAGGCTCTCCAGCAGCCGGCTGTCGGCCTCACGATGCGCGTCGGTGTAGCGGTCTTGAGTGAAACGGTTTACCGCCGACTTGTATTCGCCGCGAGCGACGAACTGTGCTTCGATGCCGGCCTTGTCGAGCGCGTCCCGCAGGAACATCGCGTTGGTGGCGAATCCGACCAGCCCGACGGTGCCCGACGGCTGCATCCACACCTCGCCGAACGCCGAAGCCAGATAGTACGACAGCGTGCCCGGATACGTCTCGGCCCATGCCACCGACGGCTTGACCGCGCTGAACGCGGCGACGGCCTCGCGCAACTCCTGGACCGGCCCCGCGGCCGCGGCCGGAAGCTGTACGCGGGCGATCAGCCCTGCCACCCGCGGATCGTCGCCCGCGCGGTGGATCGCCGCGACGGCCTCACGCAGCAGCAGTGGCCGACCGCCGCCGGCGATGAGTGCCAGCGGGTCGAAGCCGCCGGTCTCCGGCGGGGCGGCGTGCAGGTCGAGTTCGAGGACGCAGCCCTTGGGTACGCCGTGGTGGCGGGCCGTGTCGACCCGGTGGGCCAGCGCACGCACGTCGTCGATGCCGGGCGGGTCGGGCAGAAAACCAAGCATGTCGTCGAGACTACCGATGACCGGGCCTACGGTGATGGGATGCGCTTTTCCATCTCGATACCTCAGCTGGCCAATCCCTTCGATGCCGCGGGTGTGCGTTCCTATCTCGCCCGCGCCGAAGAGCTCGGCTTCGAGGGCGGCTGGACGGTAGACCAGGTCGTCGGCGAGGCGCCGCTGCTGGCGCCCCTCGAATTGTTGGCGTTCGCCGCCGCCTGCACCGAGCGGCTGCGGCTGGGTGTCGCGGTACTTGTTGCGTCGCTGCATGATCCGCTGCAGCTCGCGGCGGCGGTGACGGCGGTCGACCAGATCAGCGATGGCCGGCTGGACGTCGGAGTCGCCCCCGGCGGCGGCCATCACCAGTTTTCCGCCTTCGGGGTGGACAAGGCGACTTTCGTGCGAAGTTTCACCGAGGGCCTGCAGTTGATGAAGGCGGCGTGGTCCGACGAGCCGCGGGTGACGTTTCACGGCCGGTTCCGTCAGGTCGACGACCTGCCCATCCAGCCGAAACCCGTGCAGCGGCCGCATCCGCCGATCTGGTTCGGCGGGCAGGCGCCCAAGGCGCTGGCCCGGGCGGTGCGCCACGGCGACGCGTTGCTGGGCGCGGGCTCGTCGACCACCGCCGCGTTCGCCGAGGCGGTGAAGACCGTGCACCGCGAGCTCGCCGACCAGGGCAAAGACCCGGCGGGCTTCGACATCGGTAAGCGGGTCTATGTGATGATCGACGACGACATGGCGCGCGCCCGCGAGCGGGTGCTCGCCGGGCTGCACCGCATCTACGGCCAGATGCGGGGTATCGACGAGGTGCCGGTGTTCGGCGGGCCCGACGACGTGGTGCGCGGATTGCGTGAGGTGATCGATGCAGGTGCCCAGATGATCTTGCTCAACCCGGTCGGCGACGACGTCGCCCAGGACCGCGAGCAGATGGAACGCCTTGCCGCCGAAGTGATTCCAAAGCTGGCTTCTTCTGCCGAGAAGTCCCCGGTTTCGCGCTGAAATGGAGCCTTTTGCGTCTGCTCGCGAGCCGGAACCGGCCGACACCATCCGCCGCATAGGCATCAAGCTCGCCGCGCTCGCCCAGGACGGATTGACCTTCGCCACCAACGAATACGACGAGGAGCGCTACCGGCAGGTGCGCGGCCTTGCCGCCGAGCTGATGTCGGCGCTCAGCGGTCGGTCCGCCGACGAGCTCACGGTCGAGCTCGGGCGCGACTCCGGCTACGCCACACCGAAGATCGACGTGCGCGGCGTGATCTTCGACGAACAGGAACGCGTGCTGCTGATGCGTGAAAAGGCCGACGGCTGTTGGTCTTTGCCTGGCGGGTGGGCCGATCCGGGTGACTCGCCGTCGGCGGCGGTCACCCGTGAGATTCTCGAGGAAACCGGGTATCACAGTTCGCCGGTGAAGCTGATCTCGTGCTGGGATCGCGAGCTGCAGCACCACCCGCCGCCGCTTCCCGTGCACGTCTACAAACTGTTCTTCCTGTGCCGCGGGCACGACGCGGTGCAGCCACCGGCCGCGCTGGAGACTCTGGCCGTGGGATGGTTCGGACTTGACGAACTGCCGCCGCTGTCGGTTGGCCGGGTAAACCAGCGACAGCTGCAGCGGGCGCTGGCTCATCATCGGGACCCGACCCTGCCGACCGAGTTCGACTGAGTTCGACTGAGAAAGCCCTCGCCGCGCCGGCCGATCACGGTATAACCGCCTAATGGTTCTCAAACTAACGGTGTCGCCGGAGCTGATCGGCGGAGACGTCGACGAGGGGTACGGCAAGGTCGCCGACGCGTTCCGCGCCAACTTCGCCCGTGGCTGCGAAGTGGGCGCCGCCTTGGCGGTCTATCGCGACGGCGTCAAAGTCGTCGATCTGTGGGGCGGTTACCGCGACGGCATCACGAAGCAACCGTGGCAGCAGGACACCCTCGTCAACATGTTCTCGACGACGAAAGGCATTGCTTCCCTTGCTGTTGCGGTCGCCGCCTCGCGTGGACTCATCGCCTACGACGCCAAGGTCGCCGACTACTGGCCGGAGTTCGCGCAAGCCGGTAAGGCCGAAGTGACGGTGCGCCAACTGCTGTCGCATCAAGCAGGGCTGCCCGTGCTGGATGCCCCGCTGCGGTTGGCCGACCTGGCCGACCCGGACAAGGTGTCGGCGGTGCTGGCGGCGCAGGCCCCGGTCTGGACGCCGGGAACCCGGCACGGCTATCACGCCCTCACGCTGGGCTGGTATGAGTCCGAGCTGATCCGGCACACCGATGCGGCGGGCCGCACGCTGGGCCGGTTCTTCGCCGACGAAATCGCCGCGCCGCTGGGGCTGGACCTGCACATCGGATTGCCCGCGTCGGTGGATCGCGACCGCGTTGCGCATTTGCACGGCTGGCGCCGCAGCGAGGCGCTGCTGCATCTCAACACTTTGCCGTCGCGCCTGGCGCTGGCCTTCCTGAATCCCTTCAGCCTCATCAGCCGCGCCGCCAACTTGCCCAACGGCATCGATCCGACGCGCAGCGACTACAACCTCGAAGAGATGCGCACCGTCGAGATACCCGCCGCCAATGGAATCGGCACAGCCCGCTCGGTCGCCAAGGCCTACGGCTGCGTGGCCACCGGTGGCGCTGACATCGGTTTGACGCCAACCACTCTCGAGGCGCTCACCCGGCCGGCGGTCCCGCCCAGCGGCGGACTACGCGACAAGGTGCTGCACGTCGATTCGGTGTTCTCGCTGGGCTACTGCAAACCCGTCCCGCATTTCTGCTTCGGCTCGTCCGACAAAGCGTTCGGCACCCCGGGGCTGGGCGGGTCGTTCGGTTTCGCCGACCCGGATACCGGTATCGGATTCGGCTATGTGATGAACCGGCTCGGCTTTCACCTGTGGAGCGACCCGCGAGAACACCCGCTGCGCCAAGCGCTGTTTCGCGACGTGCTAGGGGTGCGCGAGCAGACGTAGAATCGCACGATTCCGCATCGCGGAGTGCGATTCTACGTCTGCTCGCCCTACAGTTCGGTGACCGAACCGCCTGCGGCGGTGATCTTTTCGCGTGCGCTGCCGCTGAACTTGTGCGCGGTGACGTCGACCTTGACCGCCAATTTGCCGTCGCCGAGCACCTTCACCAACGAGTTCTTCCGGACTGCACCCTTGGCCACCAGCTCGTCGACACCGATCGAACCGCCTTGCGGGAACAGCCGATTGATGTCGCCGACGTTGACGATCTCGTATTCGGTGCGGAACCGGTTGCGGAAACCCTTGAGCTTGGGCAGCCGCATGTGGATGGGCATCTGCCCACCCTCGAACGTCACCGGCACGTTCTTGCGGGCCTTGGTGCCCTTGGTCCCGCGACCCGCGGTCTTACCCTTGGACCCCTCGCCGCGACCGACGCGGGTGCGCTTGGTCTTCGACCCGGGCGCGGGCCGCAGGTCGTGAAGTTTGATCGTCATCAGGCCTCCTCGACCTCAACCAGGTGACGCACGACGGCGATCAAGCCCCGGGTCTGCGCATTGTCCTCACGGACCACCGATTGACGAATCTTGCGCAAACCCAAGGTGCGCAAGCTTTCCCGTTGCTTCCAGCGCGCACCGATGGTGCTGCGCACCTGGGTGATCTTCACCTCTGCCATGAGCTATGCCGTTCCCTCACGCGCTGCGCTCGCCGCCAGCGCTTCGCTCTCCCGCCGCGCCTTCAACAGGCTGGCCGGGGCGACGTCCTCGATCGGCAGGCCACGCCGGGCCGCCACCTCCTCGGGCCGCTGCAGCAGCTTGAGTGCGGCGACCGTGGCGTGCACCACGTTGATCGCGTTGTCGCTGCCGAGCGACTTGGCCAGGATGTCGTGCACCCCTGCGCATTCCAGCACCGCGCGCACGGCACCACCGGCGATCACCCCGGTACCGGGGCTGGCCGGACGCAGCAGCACCACACCGGCGGCGGCTTCACCCTGCACCGGATGCGTGATGGTGCCGCCGATCAGCGGAACCCGGAAAAAGCCCTTGCGCGCCTCTTCGACGCCCTTGGCGATCGCGGCCGGCACCTCTTTGGCCTTGCCGTAGCCGACGCCGACCATCCCGTTGCCGTCGCCGACGATGACCAGCGCGGTGAAGCTGAACCGCCGGCCACCCTTGACCACTTTGGAGACGCGGTTGATCGCCACGACCCGCTCGAGGTAGTTGCTGCCGTCGCGGTCGCGCCCGCGTCCACCGCGGTCGTCGCGCCGGCCCCGGCCCTCACGCCCTTCGGCGCGTCCTTCGCTGCGGGTCGCGCTGCCGGTGTCCGGAGCGGCGCCCCCTGAAGTCGGCTGCTCCGTCATCATGCAGTCCTTCCAGTCTCATTCGAAAAGCCAGTCATCAGAACTTCAGCCCGCTCTCGCGCGCGGCGTCGGCCAGTGCGGCGATCCGGCCGCCGTAGGTGTAGCCCCCGCGGTCGAACACCACGGTGTCGATGCCGACGGCCTTGGCCCGCTCGGCGATCAACTGGCCGACCCGCACACTGCGGGCTTTCTTGTCGCCCTCCACGCCGCGCACGTCGGCTTCGATCGACGAGGCCGCCGCCAGCGTGGTGCCGTTGAGATCGTTGACCAGCTGCACGTGAATATGCCGCGCCGACCGGTGCACCACCAGCCGCGGACGCTCCGGGGTTCCGGAGATCTTCTTGCGCAGTCGTGCATGCCTGCGCAGCCGAGCGGCCCGACGGGCAGCGGATACGCTCTGCCCCACCGGCTTCCGCGCGTCTGTCTGTGTTCCAGCCATGGCTACTTACCTGTCTTTCCGACCTTGCGGCGGATCTGCTCGCCCTCGTAACGCACGCCCTTGCCCTTGTACGGGTCGGGACGGCGCAACCGGCGGATATTCGCCGAGATCTGGCCGACCTTTTGCTTGTCGATCCCGGAGATCGAGAACTTCGTCGGTGTCTCCACCGCGAACGTGATGCCTTCCGGCGCCTCGATCACCACGGGATGGCTGTATCCCAGCGCGAATTCCAGCGTGTTGCCCTTGAGCTGCACGCGGTAGCCGACGCCGAAGATTTCCATCTTGGTGGTGTAGCCCTGCGTCACGCCGGTGACGAGGTTGGCCACCAGGGTGCGGGACAGCCCGTGCAGCGAACGGTTGCGCCGCTCGTCGTTGGGCCGGGTCACCACGATCGCGCCATCGTCGTTGCGCGACACCGTGATCGGCTCGGCGACCGACAGCTCCAGGGTGCCCTTGGGTCCCTTCACCGAGACGTTCTGGCCGTCGATCGTCACGTCGACACCGGTGGGCACCGGGATGGGCTGCTTACCAATACGCGACATTGCTACCCCTCACCACACGTATGCGAGGACTTCGCCGCCCACGCCCTGTCTGGCCGCCTGGCGGTCGGTGAGCAAGCCCGAGGAGGTCGAAATGATCGCCACGCCCAGGCCGCCGAGCACCCGCGGCAGGTTGGTGGATTTCGCGTACACCCGCAGACCCGGCTTGGACACCCGGCGCAGACCGGCGATGCTGCGTTCCCGGCTGGGCCCGTACTTGAGCTGCACCACAAGCGCTTTGCCGACTCGAGCGTCTTCAACGTGGTAGTCGCTGATGTAGCCCTCGCGCTTGAGGATCTCGGCGATGTTGGCCTTGATCTTCGAGTGCGGCAGGGTCACCTCGTCGTGGTAGGCCGAATTGGCGTTGCGCAGACGTGTCAAGAAGTCTGCGATCGGGTCCGTCATAGTCATTTAGCGGCCGCTCCTCACCAACTGCTCTTCTGTACGCCCGGCAGCTCGCCGGCATGCGCCATCTCGCGCAGGCAGATCCGGCACAGCCCGAACTTGCGGTAAACCGCATGGGGGCGGCCGCATTTGCTGCAGCGGGTGTAGGCGCGCACCTTGAACTTCGGCTTACGCTGCGCCTTGTTGACCAGTGCCTTCTTCGCCATCTGCTCAGTTCTCCTTGAACGGAAAGCCGAGGGCCCGCAACAGCGCTCGTCCTTCGTCGTCGGTCGTCGCCGAGGTGACGACGGTGATGTCCATGCCACGGGTCCGGTCGATCGAGTCCACGTCGATTTCGTGGAACACCGACTGCTCGGCCAGCCCGAACGTGTAGTTGCCCGCGCCGTCGAACTGCCTGGGCGACAGGCCGCGGAAGTCGCGGATACGCGGCAGCGCAATGGAAGTCAGCCGGTCGAGGAACTCCCACATCCGATCGCCGCGCAACGTCACCCGTGCTCCGATCGGCATGCCCTCACGCAACTTGAACTGCGCGATGGACTTGCGGGCACGGCGGATTTCCGGTCGCTGCCCGGTGATCAGCGCCAGGTCGTTGACCGCACCGTTGATCAGCTTGGCGTCGCGGGCAGCGTCGCCGACACCCATGTTGACGACGACCTTGACCACGGTCGGGATCTGCATGACGTTGCGGTACCCGAATTCTTTGCTCAGCGCGTCCCGGATCTCTTCGCGGTAGCGCACCTTCAGCCGGGGCTGAACTTTTTCTGCGGTCGTCATGGCCTTAAATATCCTTGCCGTTGCGCTTGGAGATGCGGACCTTCTTGCCGGTCTCCGAGTCGATGCGGTAGCCGATCCGGGTCGGCTTGCCGTCCGAATCGACCACCATCACGTTGGACACGTGGATCGGCGCTTCCTGCGTGACGATGCCGCCCGAGCGCGCGCCGCGCTGGTTGGTCGAAATCGGGGTGTGCTTCTTGATCCGGTTGACGCCTTCGACGAGCACCTTGTTGCGGGCCGGGTAGGCCTGCAGGACCTTGCCCTTGGCGCCCTTGTCCTTGCCGGAGATGACGAGCACGGTGTCGCCCTTGTGGACCTTCATCTACAACACCTCCGGGGCCAGCGAGACGATCTTCATGAAGCGCTTCTCGCGCAGTTCGCGACCGACCGGCCCGAAGATGCGGGTGCCGCGCGGGTCGTTGTCGGGCTTGATGATGACGGCCGCGTTCTCGTCGAACTTGATGTAGCTGCCGTCGGGCCGGC
Source organism: Mycobacterium kyorinense (assembly GCF_002101735.1). Classification (GTDB taxonomy): domain Bacteria; phylum Actinomycetota; class Actinomycetes; order Mycobacteriales; family Mycobacteriaceae; genus Mycobacterium; species Mycobacterium kyorinense. The sequence continues at coordinate 41,474 of NZ_LQPE01000132.1, forward strand.
GGCGCTCTTTGACGGTGCGCACCACCACTGCCTTGACGACGTCACCGCGCTTGACGTTGCCGCCCGGGATGGCGTCTTTGACCGTCGCGACGATGACGTCGCCGATGCCGGCGTAGCGCCGCGACGAGCCACCGAGCACGCGGATGCACAAGATCTCCTTGGCGCCGGTGTTGTCGGCCACCTTCAGCCGCGATTCCTGCTGAATCACTAGATCTCCTGACCTGGTTTCGCGTGTGCACGCCCATGTGTGCCGTCGCGGCCTGACGTGCGTAGTTTCATCACCGAAGGGCACGCGGGGCCGACGAAATCGCCGGCCGAGGTCTGCCCACGGCAACCCCTAGAGTCTAGGTGACGGCCTGCTCAGCGCCAAATTGTCGCCGATCGGCCGCTGCCACCTCCAGCGCGGGAGATCCAGCCGACAATCGCCGTCGGTGGTGACAAGCGCCACGGCGTCCCGACTGCGCAGATTGTTAGATTGTTTATTAGATTTGATCCATGGTCGGGATCCGCTGTGCGACAACCTGGTTGCGCCAACAATGAACATCGGGGACTGCTTCGACACCGCAGGCAACATCGTTTTGCCCGACGGGATCACGTTGTCGTCGTGCCTCGAGGCGACCATCGCCGAGAACGGGGACGCCCCGGCCTACCGGTATATGGATTACACCCGCGAGCTGGACGGGGTGGCCGCCGAGCTGACCTGGAACCAGCTGGGGGCCACACTGCGGGCGGTCGGCGCGCGACTGCAGCAGGTCACCCGGCCTGGTGACCGGGTGGCTGTCCTGGCTCCGCAGGGTCTGGACTACGTCGCCGGCTTCTTCGCGGCCATCCACGCCGGCAACATCGTGGTGCCGCTGTTTGCGCCGGAGCTGCCCGGGCACGCCGAACGGCTGGATGCGGTGCTCGCCGACTGCGCCCCGGCGGCCGTGCTGACCACGACCTCGGCGGCCGAAGCTGTCGGCGCGTTCCTGCGCAAGCTGCCGCGGTCGCGCCGGCCGCGGGTGATCGCCGTCGACGCGGTGCCTGACTCGGTGGGCTCGACGTTCGTCCCCGCCGCGCTGGGCACCGACGACATCGCTTACCTGCAGTACACGTCCGGGTCGACCCGAACCCCGGCCGGTGTCGAGATCACCCACCGCGCGGTGTGCACCAACGTCCTGCAGATGATCATCGCGGGCGAATTGGACATGAACATCCGCAGCGTGAGCTGGTTGCCGCTGTATCACGACATGGGCCTGATGATGATCATGTTCCCGGCGCTGTTCGGCAACTACATCACGTTGATGTCGCCGCTGGCGTTCGTCCGGCGGCCGTATCGGTGGATCAAGGAGCTGGCCGCCGAATCGGTGCACGGCCGAATCTTCGCTGCCGCACCGAATTTCGCGTACGAGCTGGCCGCCAAGCGCGGACTGCCGGCCGACGGGGAGACCCTGGACCTCAGCAATGTGACCGGCCTGCTGAACGGATCCGAACCGGTGACCATGGCCGCGATCGACCAGTTCGTCTCCGCGTTCGCGCCCTACGGGCTGCCCCCGACCGCCGTCAAACCGTCGTACGGCATGGCCGAGGCGACACTGTCGGTGGCCAGCATCGCCCAGTCGGCGCGGGCGAGCGCGGTCCACGTCGACCGCGAAGCGCTCGGCGCCGGCCGGGCGGTCACGGTGGCGCCCGACGCCCCCAACGCCGTCGCGCTGGTGTCCTGCGGGCAGGTGCTGCGCAACCAGTGGGCCGTCATCGCCGACCCCGACCACGACGCCGAGCTGCCCGACGGCACGGTCGGCGAGATCTGGCTACACGGCGACAACATCGGCCGCGGCTACTGGGGCAGGGAGGACGAGACCGAACGGGTCTTCCGCAACAAGCTGCAGACCCGCCTGGAGCAGGGCAGCCACGCGGAGGGCTCGCCGATGAACGGGCTGTGGCTGCGGACCGGCGACCTGGGTTTTTACCTCGACGGTGAGCTGTACATCGCCGGGCGGATCAAAGACCTGGTGATCGTCGACGGGCGCAACCACTACCCGCAGGACATCGAGGCCACGGTGTCGGAGTCGTCGCCGGCGGTGCGTGCCGGGTATGTCGCGGCGTTCTCGGTGATGGGCGACGGCGGTGAGCGGTTGGTGGTCATCGCCGAACGTGCCGCCGGAGCGGGCCGGGCCGACCAGGCTCCGGTCGCCGACGCCATCCGGGCCGCAGTCTCGCGAAGGCACGGCCTGGCCGTCGCCGATGTGCGCCTGGTCAACGCCGGCGCCATTCCCCGCACCACCAGCGGCAAGCTGGCCCGCCGCGCCTGCCGCGCCGAATACCTCGCCGGTCTGTACGACCGGTAGTCACCGATCCGCCACGCAGCGAAACCCGATGTGGGTGGTGGCGGTGTCCTGGGACTGCGGTGAGCGTGCCGCCGGCCGGTAGCGGTGGCAGTACTCCGGCGCGCACAGGTGCGAGCCGCCCTTGAGGGTTTGCGCCACGGTCGGGTCGGCGGGTCCAGTTGGCGTGCAGCACGCCTTGGGCGGCTGGTTCGGGCGGTGATGGGCCGAGAATTCGGTGGTGGTCCATTCCCAGACGTTGCCGATCATGTCGAGCAGCCCGAATCCGTTGGGCGGGAACGTCCCCACGGGTGAGGTTCCGGCCCAGCCGAGCGCGCCGTCGTTGCGGTACGGGAATTGGCCCTGCCACGTGTTGGCCATCAGCTGCCCCCCGGGCTTGTCCTCTTCGCCCCAGGCGTAGGTCGTGGTGGTTCCGCCGCGCGCGGCGTACTCCCACTCGGCCTCGGTGGGTAGTCGCCGTCCGGCCCACCGCGCGTAGGCGGCGGCGTCGGGATAGGCCACCTGCACGACGGGGTGGTCGGCCTTGCCGGAGATGTCGCTGTCCGGACCGAAGGGGTGACGCCAGCTGGCGTCCGGCACCCAGTGCCACCACTGCCGCCAGTCCCGCAGATCGACCGGACCCAGTGTCGGCCGGAACACCAGCGCGCCGGGAACCAGATCGGCCGGGTCGGCACCCGGGTACAGCGCGGGATCGATCGATTGCTCGGCAACGGTCAAATAGCCTGTCGCGGCGACGAATTCGGCGAATTGGGCATTGGTCACCGGGTGGCGCTCGACCGCAAACGGGCCCACGGTGGCGGCATGGATCGGCGCTTCCTCCGGGTAGAAGCTCGTCGACCCCATCCGGAACGATCCGCCGGGCAGCTCGACGAGCTCAGTCAACTCAGTCACGCGAAAAAGCCAGTGCCAGTTTCTTTTCCAGGTCTTCGTACGGTGTGCCGGAGATGTCGACGGTGACCTGCGCGATAGCGCCCCCGGTAAACGGGAACGGAGCCTTGTAGCGGCTGGAGACCGCCGAGCCACTGTTGCGCCCGACGCTGACGGTGGCACCCGCCAAGCCGAAGGTGCCGGGCTGGGTGGTCATTTCCGGCAGCGTCGCGACGGCCTGGTCGTCGACGTACAACACGGCCTCACCCAGTGGGGTGTGGCTGCCCGCCACCGTGCCCGACCGGGTGTAGCGGACACCGAAGAGATGCCGGCCCAACGGAATTGCAGCAGGCGACGAGATGGTATGTTGCCGCTCGCCGAGGAAGTTGTACACATAGTGCAGCCGGCGGTCCTGGATGAACAGGACGTGGCCGCCATGTGCTCCACCCTGCTTGAACAACACTCCTTCGGCGCCGGTGCTGTCCACGGTCACGTCGGCGACCACCGAGAACGACTGGCCCCGGATCTCGGCGGCGGCGCCGATGCCGACCTCGGCGGCGTCCGGATAGTACGTGTAGGTGGACCGCTCGCCGGACAGGTACGGCCGCCACCGGGTCACCGTGTCGAAGATGTTCAGGTCGGCCAATGGCAGCCCGTTGTACTTGGCGGCCTCGGAGAACCACAGGGCCTTGAGCTCTTCGAGTTTGTCGGGCAACTCGGCGGCCAGGTCGTGGCATTGGCTGCGGTCGGCCGCGATGTGGAACAGCTCCCAGCGGTCGGCGTCGAAATGCGACCAGCCCGCCGGGGTGGCGGCGTGCACGGTATTGGCGAACCAGCCGTCGTGCCAGATCCCGCGGGTGCCCAGCATGGTGTAGAACTGGGTGCGTTTGCCGGTATCGGCTGCCGGATCCTGCAGTGCCGCTGTGAAACTCACGCCGTCCAGCGGCTTTTGCGGAATGCCCTTGACCGTCTCCGGCGGCGTGATACCCAGCAGGTCGTAGACGGTCGGGGTGATATCGCAGACGCTGACGTAGTTGTCGCGGACTTCGCCATGGGCCGCAATCCCGTTGGGCCAAGAGATGATTGCGGTGTCAGCGATGCCGCCTTCGTGCGACGCGTAGCGCTTGAACAACTTGTACGGAGTGTTGAACGCCATTGCCCAGCCGATCGGGTAATGGTTGTAGGTCTCCGGCCCGCCGAGGCAGTCGAGGAATTTCATGCTCTCTTCGACGGTGTCGATGTAGCCGTTGAAGAACTTCGATTCGTTGACCGACCCGTTCGGCCCGCCCTCGCCACTGGCGCCGTTGTCGGAGATCACCACGACGATGGTGTTGTCCAGCTGGCCGGATTGCTCGAGATAGTCCAGGATCCGGCCGATTTGGGCGTCCGTGTAGCTCAGGAAGCCGGCGAACACCTCAGCCATCCGGCAAAACAGCTTCTTCTCGTCGTCACCAAGCGAGTCCCACGGTCGCACCGTGTCCTGCAAGGGCCACGGCTCACCGTTGGGGCCCGTCATGTCGAGATACGGATTGATCGGCGACAGTTCGGTTTCCGGTGGGACGATACCCATCGACTTTTGCCGTTCGAGCACGATCTCGCGGTAGCGCTCGTAGCCCATGTCGAAGCGGCCGGCGTATTTGTCGGCCCATTCTTTGAAGACGTGGTGGGGGGCGTGACCGGCGCCGGGGCACACGTAGGCAAACCACGGTTTGTCCGGCGCAATCACTTTGGCGTCGCGGATGAATTCGATTGTCTTGTCGGCGATGTCCTTCGACAGGTGATAGCCCTCCTCTGGCGTGCCGGGCGGTGGCACCGGGTGGTTGTCGTACACCAGGTCGGGATACCACTGGTCGGTCTCGCCGCCCATGAAGCCGTAGAACCGCTCGAACCCGCGGGACAGCGGCCAGTGCCGCCTGGTGGACGCCAGGTTGGACTCCTCAAGCGGAGTCAAATGCCATTTGCCGACGCAGTAGGTGTTGTAGCCGCGTTCGGCCAGAACTTCGGAGAGTAGCGCGGTGTCGGCGGGGATGCGGCCGTTGCAGTTGGGGAATCCGTCGGTGAACTCTTCGATGGTCGCCATGCCCACCGTGGTGGCGTTGCGACCGGTCAGCAGCGACGCCCGGGTCGGCGAGCACAGCGCGGTGGTGTGGAACTGCGAGAGCCGCACACCGCGCTCGGCGATGCGCGTCATCGCCGGCATCTCGACCAGCCCGCCGAAGCAGTCCCAGGTCGCGATGCCGACGTCGTCCCACACCAGATACAGGACGTTCGGCGCGTTGTCCGGTGCGACGGGCGCGGCGTACGGGCCCCAATCCGGTTCGGAGTCCCGAAGGTCCAGTTCGATCTTGCCCTGAAACTCCGTGGCCATCACCGGCTCCGTTCCGCCGCTCGCATCACCGTCACGCATCATTGTTGCAATCCGCAATCCGACGGCTACACCTGATATGTGAGCGACCCGACCATCTTTCTGTGCGGCGACGTGATGACCGGCCGCGGCGTCGACCAGATCCTCCCGCGCGGCGGCGATCCCACGCTACGGGAGCCGGTGGTCACCGACGCGAGGAACTACGTGCGGCTGGCCGAGTGCGCCAACGGCCCGATCCCAGCCCCGGTCGGCGACGCCTGGCCGTGGGGCGAGGCGCTGACGGTGCTCGACGAGTTCGCGCCGGACGCCCGCATTCTCAATCTGGAGACCGCCATCACCGCCGACGGCGCGTTCTCGCCCGGCAAGGCGGTGCACTACCGGATGCATCCGGCCAACCTGGGATGCCTGACCGTCGTCCGGCCCGACGTCTGCGTGCTGGCCAACAACCACGTCATGGATTTCGGCCCCGCCGGGCTCGCCGACACGCTGCGCGCGATCACCACCGCCGGAATGCAGCCCGCCGGCGCCGGGCTGAACGCCCGTGACGCGAAACAGCCTGCGGTGCTTGAGCTTTCGGACGGAACCCGGGTGGTGATTGCCGCCGCCGCGATGACCTCCAGCGGCGTTCCGCGAGGCTGGGCCGCCACAGCGAACCGGCCGGGAGTCGTCGTCGCGGACCTGTCCGAGCGCGGCGCCGTCGAGCTCGCCGAGCGAGTCGGCGCACTCAGGCGGCCGGGTGACCTCGCGGTGGTGTCGCTGCATTGGGGGTCCAACTGGGGATACGCCGTCGAGTCGGACCAGGTTCGCTTCGCGCACCGGCTGGTCGACGCGGGGGTCGACGTCGTGCACGGGCATTCGTCGCACCATCCGCGACCGGTCGAGGTGTACCGCGGCAAGCTGATCCTCTACGGCTGCGGCGACGCCGTCAACGACTACGAGGGCATCGGCGGCTACGAACAGTACCGCGACGAGCTGCGGCTGCTGTATTTCGCGACGATCGAGCGCGGCAGCGGTGCCCTTACCGCGCTGCGTCTGGTTCCGATGCGGGCGCGCCGAATGCGGCTGGAGCGGGCCTCACTCGACGATGCCGAGTGGCTTCGTCGCACGCTTGACGACGCCAGCCGGCGCTTCGGAACACGATTTCACCGCGAGGCCGACGGCACCTTGGCCGCCAGCCCGGCGTGAGAAGCTACTTGGCCTTCTCCAAGATTTCGACGAGCCGCCACCGCTTGGTCGCCGACAGCGGACGGGTCTCCATCAACGAAACCCGGTCGCCGATACCGGCGATGCTGTTCTCGTCGTGCGCCTTGACCTTCTTGGTGGTCCGGATGATCTTGCCGTAGAGCGGGTGGCGCACCCGGTCCTCCAGCTCGACGACGATGGTCTTTTGCATCTTGTCGCTGACCACATAACCGATGCGGGTCTTGCGCCGGCCCCGCGGCTTGGGCGTGCGCGGAGTGTGCTTGGGGCCCTTCTCTTTCGGGGCTTCCGCGGACGCGGCCTTCGGAGCGGCCTTCTTCGGCGCGGCCTTGGCGCCGGTCTTCGCCTCTGCCATTACGATTCCTCACCCTCGGGCCCGGAAGCCAGACCCAGTTCACGTTCGCGCAGCACGGTGTAGATGCGCGCGATCTCCTGACGCACCGTGCGGAGTCGACGGTTGTTGTTGAGCTGGCCGGTCGCCATCTGGAAGCGCAGGTTGAACAGCTCTTCCTTGGATTCACGCAGTTTGTCGACCAGCTCTTCGCCGGTGAGCTCGCGCAGTTCGCCAGCGGAAACGCCCACTGCCATCAGAACTGCTCCTCTCGGGTCACGATGCGTGCCTTGATCGGCAACTTGTGGATTGCTCGGGTCAGCGCGGCCCGAGCGATCGCCTCGTTCGGGTAGCTGAGCTCGAAGAGCACCCGGCCAGGCTTGACGTTGGCCACCCACCACTCCGGTGAACCCTTACCCGAACCCATCCGGGTTTCCGCCGGCTTCTTGGTCAGCGGGCGGTCCGGGAAGATGTTGATCCACACCTTGCCGCCACGCTTGATGTGCCGGTTGATGGCGATACGAGCGGATTCGATCTGCCGGTTGGTGATGTAAGCGTGCTCCAGAGCCTGGATGCCGTAGTCGCCGAAGCTCACCGTGGTTCCGCCGCTGGCGATGCCGCGCTGACGCGGATGATGCTGCTTGCGGTGCTTGACCTTGCGGGGAATCAACATGATTCAGCTCTCCGTGCTCTGCGTTTCGGCGGCCTGCTCTTCGGCCGGCGGCGTGGCGGCAGCCGCGGTGGCCTCCTCGCCACCCGAGGCGGCCCGGCCGGCGTCGGTGCTGGTGGCCGTGGTGCCGGCGGCGCCGCTGCGGCGTGGACGCGTGCCCGACGGGCGCTCGCGGCGCGGACGCTCGGCGCCCCCGGCCGTCGGAGCGGCCAGCTCGCGCTTGCCACCGACGATGTCGCCCTTGTAAATCCACACCTTCACACCGATCCGGCCGAAGGTGGTCTTGGCTTCGTACAGGCCGTAGTCGATGTCGGCGCGCAGCGTGTGCAGCGGCACGCGGCCTTCCCGGTAGAACTCCGAGCGGCTCATCTCCGCGCCGCCGAGACGGCCGGAGCACTGCACCCGGATGCCCTTGACGTTGGGCTGGCGCATCGCCGACTGGATGGCCTTGCGCATCGCGCGGCGGAACGCCACCCGGTTGCTCAGCTGTTCGGCGACGCCTTGGGCCACCAACTGTGCCTGTGACTCAGGGTTTTTCACCTCGAGGATGTTCAGCTGGACCTGCTTGCCGGTCAGCTTCTCCAGATCCGCGCGGATGCGGTCGGCTTCGGTGCCGCGACGGCCGATGACGATGCCCGGCCGGGCGGTGTGGATGTCCACCCGGACCCGGTCGCGGGTGCGCTCGATCTCCACGTCGGCGATCCCCGCGCGCTCCAGGCCGGTGGACAGCAGCCGGCGAATCGCCACGTCTTCCTTGACGTATTCGGCGTACTGCTTGTCGGCGTACCAGCGAGACTTCCAGTCGGTGGTGATACCGAGCCGGAAGCCGTGCGGATTGATCTTCTGGCCCACTACTGCGAGCCTCCCTTCGCTTCAGAAGCCTCATCGGTCTTCTTGGCCGCTTCCGCGGACTTGGCGGCGGATGCCTTTTTCGCCGGCGCCTTCTTGGCGGGCGCCTTCTCGGCAGCAGCCTTCTTGGCCGGTGCTTTCTTGGCCGGGGCCTTCTCGGCGGAGGCCTTCGCCGGCGCCTTCTTGGCGGCGGCCTTGCTGGCCTGGGCGCGACGGGACCGCGCCGACTGCGACGAGCGTTCGTCTTTCACCGGCCGGCTTTCCACCACCACGGTGATGTGGCTGGTGCGCCGACGGATCCGAAACGCGCGGCCCTGGGCGCGCGGACGAATCCGCTTCGCGGTGGGACCGTCGTCGGCGCAGACGCTGGCCACCACCAACGTGGCCGGGTCGAGCCCATTGTTGTTCTGCGCGTTGGCCGCCGCGCTCGCGATGACCTTGGCCACCGGAACGCTGGCCGCCTGCGGCGCCCAGCGCAGGATGTCCAGCGCCTCGGACACCGACTTGCCGCGCACCAGGTTGATCACCCGGCGCGCCTTGGTCGGCGACACCCGGACAAAGCGCGCTTTGGCTGTCGCAGAAGGAAATTCGGTCGTGGTAGTCATCGCCGCTTGGCTTTCCGGTCGTCCTTGATGTGTCCCTTGAAGGTGCGCGTCGGCGCGAACTCACCAAGCTTGTGGCCGACCATCGCCTCGGTGATGAACACCGGCACATGCTTGCGTCCGTCGTGGACCGCGAAGGTGTGGCCGATGAAATCGGGGATGATCGTCGACCGCCGCGACCAGGTCTTGATGACCTGCTTGGTGTTCTTCTCGTTCTGCGCGTCGACCTTCTTCAGCAGATGGTCGTCGACGAACGGACCCTTCTTCAGGCTGCGTGGCATCGGCTACTCCTCTTAACGCCCGTGCTTCTTGCCGGTGCGCCGGCGGCGGACGATGAGCTTGTCGCTGGGCTTGTGCGGTTTGCGGGTGCGGCCCTCGGGCTTACCCCACGGGCTGACCGGGTGACGTCCACCGGACGTCTTGCCCTCACCACCACCGTGCGGGTGATCCACCGGGTTCATCACCACACCGCGGACCGACGGGCGCTTGCCCTTCCAACGCATCCGGCCGGCTTTACCCCAGTTGATGTTCGCTTGTTCGGCGTTGCCGACCTCGCCGACCGTGGCGCGGCAGCGCACGTCGACGCGACGGATCTCGCCGCTGGGCATCCGCAGCGCCGCGTAGGCGCCTTCCTTACCGAGCAACTGGATGCTCGAGCCCGCCGAACGGGCCAGCTTGGCACCACCACCCGGGCGCAGCTCCACCGCGTGGATCAACGTACCGGCCGGGATGTTGCGCAGCGGAAGGTTATTGCCGGGCTTGATGTCGGCGTTCGGACCCGACTCCACCACGTCGCCCTGTGAGAGTCCCTGCGGCGCAATGATGTAGCGCTTCTCGCCGTCCAGGTAGTGCAGCAAGGCGATCCGTGCGGTCCGGTTCGGGTCGTACTCGATGTGCGCGACCTTCGCGTTGACGCCGTCTTTGTCGTTGCGCCGGAAGTCGATCACCCGGTACGCACGCTTGTGCCCACCACCCTTGTGGCGAGTGGTGATCCGGCCGTGCGCGTTGCGTCCGCCGCGGCCATGCAGCGGGCGCACCAACGACTTCTCCGGACGCGAGCGCGTGATCTCGGCGAAATCGGAGACGCTGGCACCGCGACGACCCGGGGTCGTCGGCTTGTACTTGCGAATTCCCATGGCTTGTCTCTCTATTCTCGGCTACGCCGGTGCGCCGAACAGGTCGATCGGCTTGCTGCCCGGCGCCAGCGTGACGATGGCGCGCTTGGTGTTCTTTCGCTTGCCGTAACCGGTCCGGGTGCGCTTGCGCTTGCCCTGCCGGTTCGCGGTGTTCACCGCCGCCACCTTGACCGAAAAGATCTTCTCGATGGCGATCTTGATCTGCGTCTTGTTCGAGTCGGGGTGCACCAAGAAGGTGTAGACATTGTCGTCGATCAACCCGTAGGACTTCTCCGAGATGACCGGCGCCAAGATGATGTCGCGTGGGTCAGTGACGGTCGCCATCAGGCCGAAACCTCCTCGGAAGTGTTGGCGGCGATGTAGGCGTTCAGCGCCTCGACGGAGAACACCACGTCATCAGCCCGCAACACGTCGTAGGTGTTGAGCTGGTCGGGCGCCAGCACGTGCACGCCGGGCAGATTGCGCACGCTCTTGGCGCCGGTCTCGTCGCTGCGCTCGGTGACCACCAGGACCTGCTTGCGGTCGGTCAGCGTCGCCAGAAAAGCCTTGGCGCTCTTGGTCGACGGGGTCTGACCCGACACCAGCTCGGTGATCGCGTGGATGCGACCATTGCGCGCCCGGTCCGACAACGCACCGCGCAGCGCGGCCGCGATCATCTTCTTCGGGGTGCGCTGGCTGTAGTCGCGCGGCTTCGGGCCGTGCACCACGCCACCGCCGGTGAACTGCGGCGCCCGCACCGAGCCCTGCCGGGCACGGCCAGTGCCCTTCTGCCGGTAGGGCTTCCGACCGCCACCACGCACCTCACCGCGGGTCTTGGTCGAATGCGTGCCCTGCCGCGCCGCCGCCCGCTGCGCGGTGACGACCTGGTGCATCAGAGCGATGTTGGCCGGCGCATCGAACAGCTCGGCCGGCAGCTCGACCGAGCCGCTCGTCTTGCCGTCCGGCGTCTTGACGTCAATCTTGATGCCAGCCATTACTTCTCACCTCGTTTGATGGCACTACGGACCATGACGAGCCCACCGTTACGGCCGGGGACAGCGCCCTTGATCAGCAGCACGCCGTTGTCAGCGTCGACCTTGTGCACCAACAGGTTCTGCGTGGTCACCCGGTCGTTACCCATCCGGCCGGCCATCCGGGTGCCTTTGAACACCCGCGCCGGGGTGGCGCAGCCGCCGATGGAGCCGGGGCGGCGGTGCACCGCCTGCGCGCCGTGGCTGGCGCCCTGCCCGCGGAAACCGTGCCGCTTCATCGTGCCGGCAAAGCCTTTGCCCTTGGAGGTGCCGGTCACGTCGACATAGCTTCCGGCGGAGAAGATCTCGGCCGTCAGCTCCTGACCGACCTCGTATTCGGCGGCCGCCTCGGCGTCGTCGAGACGCAACTCGGCCAGGTGCCGGCGCGGGTTGACACCGGCCGCGGCGTACTGCCCGGACAGCGGCTTGTTGACCTTGCGGGGGCTGATCTCGCCGTAGGCCAGCTGCACCGCGCTGTAGCCGTCGCGCTCGGGCGTGCGGATTCGGGTCACCACGTTGGGGCCGGCCTTGACCACGGTCACCGGAACAACCCGGTTGTTCTCGTCGAACACCTGCGTCATGCCCAGCTTGGTGCCCAGAATGCCTTTCCTTGCCATGTTCTGGATCTCCTACTGGATGTTGACGTCGACGCTGGCCGGCAGGTCGATGCGCATCAGCGCATCAACGGTCTTCGGTGTCGGATCGAGGATGTCGATCAGGCGCTTGTGCGTGCGCATTTCGAAGTGCTCCCGCGAGTCCTTGTACTTGTGCGGAGAGCGAATTACGCAGTACACGTTCTTCTCTGTCGGCAGCGGCACCGGACCCACCACGCTGGCGCCGGTCCGGACGACCGTCTCGACGATCTTGCGCGCCGAGGCGTCAATGGCCTCGTGGTCGTAGGCCTTGAGCCTGATGCGGATCTTTTGTCCCGCCACGCTTCTCCTACCTCACTCTCCAATGTCCGGACCTAGGTCCCACGGCGCGCCGGTGGTCTGGCGTCGCGCCGGATGTTGCGCCGCTGTTTACCTGTCTTGGTCCACCGGTCCCCGCGGTCGGGTGTGTCGCCCTCACACAGCCTTGTTCGCGGCCGAATCGTCGCGCTCCAAGGATGGGACCGGACGCGCCCGTCTGAGCGCCGGTCGTATGCCCGGCCAGGCGCTAACCCGGCGCAAGGCAACCTGAACAGTATGCCCCAGATCGCGGCGTCGACCAAATCTTGGCCCGGCGACGACGCGGGCGGAACGGCCCGAGGAGGAGCCGGGCAATCAAACCCCGCCCGGCGAGGAGGCAGGCCGCGGCGCACATTTCTTACTCCAGAGTAAGATAGGTCGGCATGACGGCTCCGACCAGCACATATGCCGCGTGGAAGCGCCTGTCCGGGCGCCCGGGCGGCAGTCGGCTGTTTTCTCTCGCCGCGATGGCGCGAGTCCCTTACTTCGTCTCGGTGCTACCGCACGTGGTGCGGATGGAACCGGGACTGGCCGAGGTGCGGGTGCCCAAGTGGTTTTTCGTCTACAACCATCTGCACACCGTGCACGCGATCGCGTCCTGCAACGCCGCCGAGGTCGCGATGGGCATGCTGATGGAGGCCACCGTGCCGCGCAGCCACCGCTGGATCCCCAAGGCGATGAGTGTGCAGTACCTGGAGAAGGCGACGACCTCGCTGCGGGCGGTGGCCCGGCTGGACCCGCCCGACTTCACCCAGATCACCGACGGCGTCGAATTGGTGGTGCCGGTCAGCGTCACCGACCGCAACGGCGTCGAGGTCGTGCACGCCGACATCACCACCTGGGTCACGCCGGCCGGCTGACCCCGATCACGACTTACCTTTGAGCGTCGCCCAGAACGGGCATTGGTGCGCCTCCGTGAAACTCGTCGTGAGGCGACTGCCGTCGGGACGCAATGACATCCACGGCGGGTGATCGCCGCCGACCGCCGGCCAGGCCGGCTGGCCCGCGGCCTTCGGCGCGCCGGTCGTCACGAATTGGCCCCAGTAGGCGATCATCTGGTCCGACAGCGCGCGTTGTTCGGGATTCAGCGGTGGCGCTCCGCCGACATTGAACAGGTAGCGCAACTCCAGAGAATGACTGGCGCCGACCGGAAAAGGCGCGCGGCGCAACGGGTCCGGCGCCGGTGCGTGCGGATCGTCGAACTCGTAGCCGTAAACCGGTGCCGCCCGACTCAGTGCGAGGGCCATTCGGTCTGCGATACAGGCGAAAACACCGTCGGTGACCGCGGCGGAGTAGGCAAGCGACACGTCGCCGCCGTAGCGCTCGGGGGGGTAGTGCGTCAGCACTGCTCGCCCGTCGGCGCCGAAGATGTCGGTCAGCACGGCGGGATACTCGGCGGGCGTGACACCGTGGCCCCGTTTGAGATAGCGCAGTGCCGCGAACATTGTGAACTCGTCGTGGTTGACGCCGAGCAGAACCGGTACCCGCGCGGCGCGCCCGGCCGACATCGCCGCGACGGGACCCATCGGCAGCGCCGCCGTGCCGGTCACCGGGCCCGTGAGCGCGTCGGAGTCGCCGATGTAGGAGTACCACGGCGGTCGCGTGAACTTATCGGCCGGCAACGCACGCAGGCACTCGGCGGCGATGGCCGAATCCGGGCAGCCCACAGAGGCCGCATAGTTCACGCTGGTGTGCTGCGCGGCCGGCAATTCGGCCTGCGCCTGGCACGGCGCGCTCTGGATGATCGCCGCGCGGAACAGCCCGGCCGATCCCGGCGCCACCAGGTGGTCGCACACCGACATGCCGCCGGCGGACTCGCCGGCAATGGTCACCTTGGCCGGGTCCCCACCGAACGCGGCGATGTTGTCTCGCACCCAGCGCAGCGCGGCTTGCTGATCGGCCAGCCCGTAGTTGCCGACGTCGTCGCCGGTTCCGAGCGCGGGGTGGGCCAGGAATCCGAGCGCACCCAGCCGGTAGTTGATCGTGACGACGATGATGTGGCCCTTGGCCGCCAGCCAGCGGGCGTTGTAGATGTCGCCGCTGCCGTTGACGAAGCCGCCGCCGTGGATCCACACCATCACCGGTCGCTTGTCGGCCCGTCCCGCGGTGGGAGTCCACACATTGAGCGTCAGGCAGTTCTCGCCGGTCGATTTGACCGTGCGGGCCTCACGCGGGGTGTCTTGAACGCATTGCGGGCCCGGCTTGCTGGCCTCCAACGTCCCCGGCCACGGCGCCGCCGGCCGCGGCGGCTGCCAGCGCAGCGCCCCCACTGGTGGCGCGGCATACGGAATGCCTTGAAACAGGCGGTAATCCGCGGCGACCAAACCGCGCATCGGTCCCGCCGGCGTACGCACCACCGCGGCGTCCAGCGGGCCGGCGTACGCCGGTTCGGATTTCTGCCGTGCGGCGCCGCCGTGGCCGCAGCCGACCAGCACCGTCGCCGCGACTAGCAGCGCGGCGCACGCTCGTCGGCGGTCAGCCAATCGGATCCGCACGAAACTCCAATTTACGGATCGGCCCGAATCGCTTCCCGGAGACCCGCGACCGTGCGAGAATGAAAAAGTTGACAGGTGTCAAGTCTAGGAGTCTCATGAGCACACCGATCATCGACGAGGCCGCCAAGGTGTTCGCCGACCCGACCTCCTACACCGATGAGCCGCGACTGCATGCGGCGCTGACACACCTGCGAGCCCATGCGCCGGTGTCGTATGTCGACTGTCCCCCGTACCGGCCGTTCTGGGCGATCACCAAACACGCCGACATCATGGACATCGAGCGCGACAACAACCTGTGGATCAACGAGCCGCGGCCGCTGCTGGCCACCGCCGAGCAAGACGACTTTGCCCGCGCGCAACTGGACTCCGGGATGGGGCTGCGCACGCTGATCCATATGGACGACCCGCAACACCGGGTGGTCCGCGCGATCGGCGCCGACTGGTTCCGGCCTAAGGCGATGCGCGCCTTGAAGGTTCGCGTCGACGAACTGGCCAAGATCTACGTCGACAAGATGATGGCCGCCGGCACCGAATGCGACTTCGTGCAAGAAGTCGCCGTGAATTACCCGCTGTACGTGATCATGTCGCTGCTGGGGATCCCCGAATCGGACTTTCCCCGCATGCTGCGGCTCACCCAGGAGCTCTTCGGCGGCGACGACGAGGAGTTCAAGCGCGGCAACACCCCCGAAGAACAGCTCCAAATTCTGCTCGACTTCTTCAACTACTTCAACGCGATCACCGCGTCCCGGCGTGAGCATCCGACCGAAGACCTGGCGTCGGCAATCGCCAACGCCCGCGTGAACGGCGAACCGCTCTCGGACCTCGACACCGCCTCCTACTACGTGATCATCGCCACCGCCGGCCACGACACCACCAGCGCGACGATCTCCGGCGGGCTGCAGGCGCTGATCGAAAACCCGGACCAGCGCGCGCGATTGACCGACAACCTCGACTTGATGCCGCTGGCCACCGAGGAGATGATCCGCTGGGTCACCCCGGTCAAGGAATTCATGCGCACCGCCACCGCGGACACCACCGTGCGCGGGGTGCCGATCGCCGAAGGCGAGTCGGTATACCTGTCCTACGTTTCGGGCAACCGCGACGAGGAGGTGTTCGACGACCCATTCCGCTTCGACGTTGGCCGGGATCCCAACAAGCACTTGGCATTTGGTTACGGCGTGCACTTCTGCCTGGGGGCGGCGCTGGCCCGCATGGAGGTCAACAGCTTCTTCACTGAACTGCTGCCGCGACTGAAATCCATTGAGCTGAACGGGGAACCGGAGCTCATCGCGACCGTATTCGTCGGCGGACTCAAGCACCTGCCGATTCGCTACGAGCTTCGCTGACCGACGCACTCTGGGTGCGCTGCACGTGCAGGAAGCCGTCGACGGCGGCGCGGGCACATTCCTCGTAGTCGAAATCCGGCAACGTGCTCAGCCGGCCCACCACCATCGGGCCGATCAACAGGGCGATCGCACGGGTCCGGTCGATCTCGCCCAGCTCGGCCGCGTCCGGGCTGTCGAAGATCGCGTCGAACGGTGCGGCGTACTGCTGCGCGATGCGCTCACGCAGGGTGCTGATCGCGGCGCTGTCCGGCGCGGGCGTGCGGCGAGCCTCGGGTAGCTGCTCCAGGTCGCGGCCCAGCGCCAGCCAGGACATCGCGGTCAGCATGCCGGGCGCCTCGGCGATCAACTGACCCTGAGCCACCACCAACTCGATCAGCCGATCGCGCAGCGTGCCCTCGTTGGAGGGCATCGGGGCCGGTGGTATCAGGCTGTTGAAAGCCGCTGCGAGCAAATCGTTTCCACTCGGGAAGTGGCGATACAAGGTAGCGCGGGCCACGTTGGCGCCCCGGGTGACCGCGTCGACGGTCACCGCGCTGGGGCCTCCCGAACGCAGCAGCGCAGTGGCGGCTTCGAGCAAGCGGGCCCGAGACCGCGCCGGCCGGGGATCGGTACTGCCGCTGATGGCTACCACCTCCCATTCACCGACAAGACTATCGGTCTACCTACAAGACTGTTAGTCTCAAAACTTGCCTCGCCACCGAAAGGAGGCACTCCGCAGTGGTCGATACCTTCGTCCGGCCTGATCAGCGTACCGAGGGGCTGACACCGCTGGGCTCCCGCCGCGCCCGAATCTGGACAATGGCGGTCGCCTGCATGGGCGTGTCACTGGTGATCGCCTCGATGGTTGCGCTGAACACGGCGCTGGGCGACCTCGCGGTGGCGACCTCGGCGACCCAGTCCCAGCTGACCTGGGTGGTCGACGGTTACACGGTGGTGCTGGCCTGCCTGCTGTTGCCGGCCGGTGCGATCGGCGACCGCTACGGCCGGCGCGGGGCGCTGCTGATCGGCTTGGCGAGTTTCGCGATCGCATCGGTGGCGCCGACCCTGTTCACCACTCCCCTGCAGATCATCGTGGCGCGCGGCGTGGCCGGCGCCGGCGCGGCATTCATCATGCCCGCCACGCTGTCGCTGTTGACCGCTGCCTACCGCAACGACGAACGCATGAAGGCGGTGGGCATCTGGGCCGGTGTCGCGGGCTGCGGCGGAGTCCTCGGAATGCTCGGATCCGGTGCGCTGCTGTATTTCTGGCCGTGGCAGTCCATTTTCTGGGCGTTCGCCGGCGGTGCGACGCTGATCTTCGTGCTGGCCTGCACGGTGTCGACCTCCCGCGACGAGAATGCGACGCCGCTGGACTGGCCGGGTGCGGCGTTAATCGGCTGCGCCGTCGCGGTTTTCGTCTTCGCGGTCATTCAGGCACCCGAACGCGGCTGGAGCGATCCGTTGGTGTGCGGTTTGATGACCGCCGGCGTGGTCTTGGCGGTGCTCTTCGGGTTTGTCGAGGTGCGACAACGTCATCCGCTGTTGGATGTTCGGCTGTTCGCCCGGCCGGACTTCGCCACTGGCGCGGCGACAATCACCGTCTTCTTCCTGGCGATGTTCGGCTTCTTCTTCGTCATGATGCAGTTCGTCCAGCTGGTGAAGGGCTACACACCCATTCAGACCGCATTGGCGTTCAGCCCGTTGATGCTTCCGATGCTGACGTTTTCCGTGCTGTCCCAGTGGTACGTGCCCCGGCTCGGTCTGCGGCTGGTGGTGTTCATCGGCTTGCTGTCGATAGCAGCCGGATTTCTTTGGGTCCGCGTGCTCGAGATCAATTCGCCCTATGTGGACCTGGTGGGGCCGTTGTTCGTGATCAGCAGCGGAATCGGTTTGTGTACGGCACCGACCACGTCGGCCATCATGGCGGCGGTGCCCGACGAGAAGCAGGGTGTGGCGTCGGCGGTCAACGACGCGACCCGCGAGGTCGGCGCGGCACTGGGGATCGCCCTGGCCGGGTCGATACTCGCCGCCCGCTACAGCCACCTCGTCACGCCGCATCTGCTGAGCTTTCCCGAACCGCTGCGCGCTCCGGCGTCCCATTCACTGGCTCAGGCGCTGGAGCTCTCCAAAACCCTTGGCCCGCAAGGCGAGGAACTGGCCGCTGTCAGCCGCGACGCCTTCTTACACGCCATGGACTCGTCGTTTCTGGTGCTGGCAATCGTCCTGGCCGTAGCGGCCGCGCTGATCGGCGCGTGGGCGCCGGGTCGCGACGGACAGCAATTGCGCCCGGTGCGCCTGCTCACTCGACGAATTCGGCGGCGCGATGGCCGAGCATGACGATGCTGGCGTGCGGTCCGCGACTGGTGATATTCGGTAATACCGACCCGTCGATCACCCACAGACCCTCGACACCGCGCACGCGACAGCGCGAGTCCACAACGGCGGAGTCGTCGGCGTCGTCGCCCATCGGCGCCGTCCCACACAGATGCTGTGACGTCGACCAGGCCGGTGCGCCGACTTTGGTTCTCTGGCCCACCAATTCGCGGACCAAGTCGCTGCCTTGCTGCAGCAAAGCGATGTCGTGCGGGTCGCAATCGTAGCGATGCTCGATGAGTGGCGGAACCCGGTAATCGGCTGAGACCACCGTGATGCGGCCCCGGGCCCGTGGCTGCATCAGCGCCACCCCGATGTGCGGCCAGTCGGGATGGCCGGGAGTGCCGTCGCCGACCATCGCGACGAATCCGCCGGTGTAGGGGCGGATCTCGAGATCATCGACGGTGCTCAACACCACCTCGAGTACGGGTCGGTTCGGGGCCACCGTCCAGTCGGTGCGCAACACCCATTCGGGGTGATCGACGAATCGCTTGCCCACCGGTAGCGCAACCTGCACCGGGATACCCGCGCGGCGCAGATCCGACGCGGCGCCCACACCGGACAGCATGAGCAGGTGCGCCGTCTCAATCGCACCGGCGCACAACACGATACGATCGGCATCCAGGGAGACCGGACCGCCAGCAGCGATCGCATCGACGCCGACCGCCCGCCCCTTGCGCAATCGCACCCGCAGCACCCGCGTGGCCGCGAACAACGTGAGATTCGGTCGCTGCAAAGCAGGTTGCAGAAACGCGGCTCCCGGCCCGGTTCGCACTCCGTCGACGATGTTGAGCGGCACGGCACCGATTCCGGACACACTGTTTGCCCCGTTGAGATCGGCGATCCACAGAAACCCCGCACGCAACGCGTCCTCGACGAATCGTGCTGTGGTGTCGCTCATTTGATGAGAGCGACGAACATGGATCGGACCGCGGTCGCCGTGCAGTGGGTCACGAAAGTCCAGGTCGGTTTCGATTGCCCGAAAATGACTGAGCACGTCGGACCAGGACCAGCCTGGCAGACCGATAGTGTCGAAATCGCGTGGCAATCCGCGGCAGAAGTAGCCGCCGTTGACCGCGCCGGACCCGCCCACCACGGCCCCTCGCACGATGTGCACCCGTCGCACCCACTGCTCGGTCAGCGTCGTCACATAGCGGTGCGCCAGGGGACTGGCCGCGCCGATCGGCAACTGCAGACCGTTGGCGATCTGGTCCTGCGTGGCGGGATCAGCGGCGCCCACACCTGCTTCGACCACCGTCACCACGCGGTTGGGGTCAGCGGAAAGCCGCTCGGCGACAACCGATCCAGCGCTGCCCGCACCGACGATCAGCACATCGCTGTGCACGGCGGCTGTCGTCAACTGGGAGTCAGACCCGGATCTGCGGCTTGAGCGGTCCGAGATTGCGTTCCCGCACGACCCCGCACCACAATCCGATCCCGTACGCCAGGTCGTCGACGCGTTTGAGCAGTAGGTAGGTCAGCAGCCCGATTGGTTTGGCGTCGTCGTCGGTGGCCCCTTTGCGGCGTAGCCAGTCCACCACGCCGTCGACAATGGCGGCGATCACCACGACACGGCGGCAATGCCGGGACACGATGGCGGCGGCCAGCGCGACGGGCCAGTAGTGGCGGCAGATCGCCGACGCCAGTTGCAGCGCCGCCGACCAGAGCCCCCGGGTCGCCACCGCCAGCACATCCCAGACCTGCGTGTCGGGGCCCTCCAGGGTCTTGGCGATCTTGCGACCGGTCACCGCGGCCATCAACAGCGACGCCAGGTACCCCAGCCCCGAGCCGACCGTCATCAGGATCCAGGCCGCCAGGGCCCAGCCGGAAATCACCAACGGCGCCGTCTTGTCCGGGTGGCGCGCCGACAGCGGCGCGGCGGACCCTCCGTAAAACGCTTTGCGCGCAATCCAATCCCGCAAATCGGTGCGATGATCGTGTGCTACCAACGCAATTGGCTCGTACCGTAGCCGTGCACCGGCTTCCACGAGCCGCCAGCAGAGGTCGACATCCTCACCGGAGTGCAGACTTTCGTCGAACCCGCCGACTTCGCGCAGTGTGGACCGCCGACAGATGATGGCCGCGCTGGGAACGTACGCGACATTCGTGTAGGGCACGACGGGCGCCTCGTGCTGGCCCAGATCCAACGATGAACGCACCGCCTCGTAGCGGGCCACCAGATGGTCGCTCTGGGCCAGGCCGATGATGCGTGGGGCAACCAGTGCCACCGTGGGGTCGCAGAAGTGGCCGAGCAGGGCCTCCAGCCAGCCGCGGCGCGGGACCACGTCGGAGTCCAGGAATGCGACGAAGTCGGTGGTGCAGGCGGCCAGCCCGGTGTTGCGCGCCGCCGCGGGCCCTTTGCTCACGGGGTGGCGGAGCACCTCGATGTCACAGTGGGCGTCGGTAAAGTCGTCCCGGTTGATCGGCTCGGCGGAGCCGTCGTCGACCACGATGACACGCAGGCCGCGAAGGGACGCTAGCAAGCGCCGCAATCCAGATACGTTGTCCCGCACCGGAATTACCACCGTTACATCGCGGTGCGACGGGCCGCCGGCTGGCCGGGGATGCGCGACGGTCGCGTCCAGCAGGGTGCGCGCCAGCTCGGCGCTGACCGCGTCGTGGACCTTCAGCCGGCCGTCGGCGAGCATGTCCTGCGCGGCCGGCGCCAATCGCAGCAGCCGGGTGGGCGACCCGCCCAGCAGAGCCGACCCATGGCCGAGCACGCGCACACGTCTGTCGACCTGTACAGCAAACCCGTCCGGCAACCGGGTCTGGGTCATGTCAGCATCCCGTCGGCGCCCGGCGTCCAGCGGGCGACCCGGCGCACACAGCCGTCGACCATTTCGGTGAAGATCCGTTCCCCCTCGGCGGCGGTCGCCGTCGTCGGATCCCCCAACACACCCACCTCGCTGACCGCCGCGACTCCCCCACTTCGCATCGACGGTAGCAGGTCGGCCAGCGGCGCGCCGTTTCCCGCACACCACCGGTCGGTGAGCACGTCGTCAGGCGAAATATGCAGCAATACCGATGTTTCGGTGTGCCCGGCGTGCGCATCGGCGCCGCTGGCAGTGCATGCGCACCACGCGGCATCTCGCCCTTCCGATCGCAGCAGGCGCACCGCGCGGTCCATTGCGGCGACATTGCCGCCGTGGCCGTTGACGAAGAGCAGCCGTTGCGCCCAGCAGGTCGCCGACCTGCCGAACTCGACGAGCAGCGTCGCCAGCGCCTCGGTGCCGACGGAGATCGTTCCGGGGAAGCTCTGGTGCTCGCCGCTGTCGCCGTAGCCGATGGCCGGTGCCACCAGCCACTGCAGCCGACCGGATGAATCGCGGAGCCGCGCGGCGAGCGCTCGGGCGACCGCGCGGGCGATCCGGGTGTCGGTGTCCAGCGGCAGGTGCGGCCCGTGCTGTTCGGTGGATCCGACTGGGATCATCACCGCCGCCGACATGCCTTGTAGCTGGTTCGACGTCGAGCTGCCAAGTTCGCCGAGGACGGCCACTCGCCGATGGTAGGACGAATTCACCTGGCGTGCACCGGTTGTTGGGCGACTTGACGAATTTTTTCGACGGTTCTCGCTCGATTTGTCACGACCGGTCACCACAGCCACGCCTGCCACGCGAGTACCAGACCTCTCGACGGGTCGTCGCGGCGCCGTCAGGCTCCGCCCGACGCGGGCACCCCGAGCGCTCGGGCAAACTCCGGTGGCACCACGATGTCGTCCGCGCTGAGGTCGTGTACGGAGCCATGACCGAGCCCCATCAGCGCGCAGTCGATGCCGGCGCGCAGGATGTCGAGCACGTTCTCGACCCCGGGTTGTCCGGCGGCCGCCAGGCCCCACAGGTACGCGCGGCCGATCATCACCGCACGCGCGCCCAGCGCCAGCGCCTTGACGACGTCGCTGCCGCGCCGGATGCCACCGTCCAGCAACACCTCGATCTGATCACCGACCGCGTCGGCG
Organism: Mycobacterium kyorinense; assembly: GCF_002101735.1. Lineage (GTDB taxonomy): Bacteria > Actinomycetota > Actinomycetes > Mycobacteriales > Mycobacteriaceae > Mycobacterium > Mycobacterium kyorinense. Next base: position 63,929 of record NZ_LQPE01000132.1, read on the forward strand.
ACCGCCGGCAGCGCACGAATAGCCGCAGGTGTTCCGTCCAGGTTGTTGCCGCCGTGGTTGGACACCGAGATCGCCGAAACACCGGCATCCACAGCCCTTTTCGCGTCGTCGACCCGCATCACGCCTTTGAGCATGAACGGACCGCCCCACAGTTCACGCAGCCAGGCGATGTCCTCCCACGTCGGCGGTGGGGTGCCCATCCATTCGCCGTAGGCGGCGAAGAACGGTGGACCGGGCTCGCCCTTGCGCGCCTGGTTGGGCACGCGCAGGTTCGGCGGGCGCAGCGTCTTGCCCCACTGCCACAGCCAGCCCGGGCGGGTGACGGCCTGCGGGGACAGCCGCAGGATGGTTGCCAGATTCATCTGCTCGGGGATCTTGGGGCTGCCCCAGTCCCGCCCGTGCGAGAACGTCCAGTCGGTGGTGACGATCAGGCCGACGGCGCCGGCCGCGCGGGCCCGCTCGACGCGCTCTGCGATCGCCTCGCGCCCGCCGAGCCAATACAGCTGGAAGAACAGCTTGGGGTTGGCGGCGACGACGTCCTCGATCGGCTTGCTGGCAAACGACGACAATCCCATCGCGGTGCCGCGCGCGGCCGCGGCCCTGGCGACGGCCACTTCCCCGTCCGGGTGAACGGCCTGCACGCCGGTGGGCGAGATGATCACCGGCAGCGAGATGTCTTGTCCCATAACGGTAGTCGCCAGCTCACGCTTCTCCACGGCACCGACCACGTGCGGCGCGAAACCCAGCTCGCTGAACGCCTCGACGTTGTCGGCGACGGTGATGCCCTTTTCGCTGGCCGCGATCAGCGCGGCGTATACCGACTTCGGCAGCCGGCGTTTGGCGCGCTGCTGCGCGACGGCGACCGTCTCGAACCAGATGTCGCGTGCCATCGACTACACCGGGCTTTCGTTGCAGATGCGTCGCGGCGGACGCGTGGACAGGGTCAGCGGTACCGGTCCGCTACGACTCCGGGAGTGGTCGCCGGCGGGACGGGGTTTGTCGCGTTCTTGGGCCAGCGCCGGCGCGCCGTGGCCCTGCACGCACTCGGGATCCGGCCCGTCCAGCGGCAGACCGGTGAAGAACTTCGCCGCCATGCAGCCGCCACGGCAGCTGTCGTAATGCCCGCAGCTGCCGCAGGCGCCGGCGGACTGTGGTTCGCGCAGCTCGCGAAACAGCGGCGCGTTCTTCCAGACATTGTCAAATCCGCCGTCGGACAACACGTTTCCGGCGAGGAAGCGATCGTGGATGGCGAAGGGGCAGGCGTACACGTCGCCCACCGGGTCGATCAGGCAGACCACCCGCCCGGCCCCGCACATGTTCAGACCGGCCAGTGCGCCGGGTTCGCCGAGCCCCGACAGGTGGAAGAACGAGTCGCCGGTCAGCACGCGCTCACCCTTGGCGACCAGCCAGTCGTACAGCTGCACCTGCTGGTCGGCGGTCGGGTGCAGCTCGTCCCACACGTCGGCGCCGCGGCCCGAGGGACGCAGCCGGGTGATGCGCAGCGTGGCGCCGTAACGGCTTGCCAGAGCAGCGAATTCGTCGAGCTGGTCGACGTTGTGGCGGGTGACCACCACCGAGATCTTGGCGTCGGTGAAGCCGGCTGCGGCCAGGTTCTCCAGCGCGCGGATGGCCATCGCGTACGACCCGGGGCCACGCACGGCGTCGTTGACCTCCGCGGTGGCGCCGTCGAGCGAGATCTGGACGTCGACGTAGTCGCTGGCGGCCAGCCGCGCGGCCACTTCGGGTGTGATCCGCACCCCGTTGGTGGAGAACTTGACACCGACGTGGTGTGCGGTGGCGTAGTCAACCAGCTCCCAAAAGTCCGGCCGCACAGTGGGTTCCCCGCCGCCGATGTTGACGTAGAACACCTGCATGCGTTCCAGCTCGTCGATGATGTCCTTGCATTGCCGGGTGGAAAGCTCGCGCGGGTCGCGTTTGCCCGACGACGACAGGCAGTGCACGCATGACAGATTGCAGGCGTAGGTCAGCTCCCAGGTCAGGCAGATGGGTGCGTCGAGGCCGTGCTCGAACTGCTCGATCAGCCGCGGGACGACTGTTGTCATTGAATCTCCTTGGGCACCAGCATGTTCGAGTCGGCAAGCACACCCAGGGCATGCAGATAGGGCCGCTGTTCGCCGTCGGCGACGCCCGCGGCGCGGCAGGCGGCCCGGACGTCGGTGTGATCGGCAAGCGACTGCACCACGGCCAGGATGGTGCGGTTCTTCAAAAACGACAGCTTGCGGGTGCCGAAGTGATAGAGCAGTGCGCCGAACGGCTCCGGGCGCACTGCCACCTGCGGGTGCAACCGCCAGCCGGCGTCGGGATCGAACCCGCCCGGCGGGCCGGGCACGGTCAGTAGACCCCGCACATCCCGTCGATGGACACCTCTTCCACCAGGGTCTCGGTGACCAGTTCGGTGTCGCTGTCGATCTGCTGGTTGGGCTCCATAAACTTGCCTTTCGTCGTCGGGGGTTCGACAATCTCGGACAGAATATGGCATCGAGTGCCGAAATGGAAGGGCGGGTCATGCTGACGCAGTCGCGGGTGGGCCGGCGCCGCTCGACGACGCCGCACCACATCACCGATGTCGCCCTCGGCTTGTTCGCTGCCCGCGGTTTCGCCGAGGTCAGCGTCGACGACGTGGCGCAGGCCGCCGGCATCGCCCGCCGAACCCTGTTCCGCTACTACGCGTCCAAGAACGCGATCCCCTGGGGCGACTTCGACGCTCATCTGCAGCACCTGCGGGAGCTGCTCGACCAGGTCGACCCGGACGTGCCGCTCGGTCAGGCATTGCGGTCAGCGTTGTTGGCGTTCAACACCTTCGACGAATCGGAGACCGCCCGGCACCGGCAGCGCATGCGGGTGATCCTGCAAACCGCTGAGCTGCAAGCATATTCGATGACGATGTATGCGGGCTGGCGCGCGGTCATCGCCGAGTTCGTCGCGCACCGAACGGGTGCCGAGCCTGCCGATCTGCTTCCGCAGACCGTCGCATGGACCATGCTCGGGGTGGCGTTGAGCGCCTACGAGCATTGGCTCGACGACGAATCCGTGTCGTTGCCGCAGGCTCTCGGGAATGCGTTCGACGTCGTCGGCGCCGGGCTGGACCGACTGCGCCGGTGAGCACCCGGTTGCTGCGGAGCCTGCACCTGCAGTCGCAGGCATGCGCGGAGCTGGGCTCCGCGATGTACGGCGAGCTGCTCGATCGGGTGGCCGCCGATGTCGGCGCCGGCGGCGTGTTCGCGGGGATTCTGGCCGGCCACGAACACGATCCGGTGCGCCACGCGCTGCCGCTGCGACTGCTGGGGGGATTGCACCGGCTGGTGCTCGACGGGCGCGCGCCGACGTTGCGCCAGTGGTATCCGAGCACCGGTGGTCGCTGGGACGCCGGTGCGGCCTGGCCGCAGATCACCCTGACCGCGGCGCGGCATGCCGGGCTGCTGCGTGCTGCCCTCGATCAGCCGCCGCAGACCAACGAGGTGGGCCGGTCCGCCGCACTGATCGGTGCGCTGCTGATCCTGGCCCGCCGATTCGGTTTGCCGATAAGGCTTTTCGAGATCGGGTGCAGCGCCGGGCTGAACCTGCGGGCAGACCATTACCGCTACCGGTATACCGGCGGGCAGTGGGGTGCCGCCGACTCACCGGTGAGCATCGACGACGCCTGGCGCGGCAGTGTGCCGCCGGCTGCCGTCGTGCAGATCGTCGAACGGCGCGGCTACGACATCGCGCCCGTCAACGCCACCAGCCGCGACGGGGAATTGACACTGCTGAGCTACGTCTGGCCGGACATGTCTGCCAGGCTGGACCGGCTGCGGGGGGCGATCAGCGTCGCCCGGCGGGTACCCGCGCGACTGCTGCGGCGCGGGGCCGCCGACGCCGTCGCCGAGCTCAGCGTTGCGCCCGGCACGATCACCGTGCTGTGGCATTCCATCATGTGGCAGTACCTTTCCCGCGACGAACAGGCCGCGGTCCAGGCCGGCATCGACGCGCTGGCGGAGCGGGCGACCGCCGAATCGCCGTTTGTGCACCTCAGTTTGGAGCCGCACCGGCGAACACCTGATTCCCCGGTCGAGTTCCTGGTCCGTGCCCGCAGCTGGCCGGGCGGTACCGACGAGGTTCTGGCCGCGTGCTCGCCGCACGGGCCGCCGGTGACATGGGAATAGCGTGCCGGCTGCTGTCTCAGCGACTTCTCACGTGAGCGGGAGGATCCTGACAGCAGGCGCCAGTAATCTGCGGCGATGCCTCAGACACCGTGTCTTCGAGTCGATCCCGCCAGGGCGCACCGGCGCCCGAAAGTGACCGATGCAGTCCCGGCCCGATAGTCGCTTCGCGGGTTGTCATGTGCTCGCCGAGTTCACCGGGGTCAACCCGGCGCTCGCCAACGACGTCAGCCGACTTCGCCGCATCCTGGACGACGCACTCACCCGTGCCGGGGCGACTGTGTGCACAGTGATGGACAAGCAATTCGAGCCGCAGGGCGTGACTGTGCTCGCCTTGCTCGCCGAATCACACGCGTCGCTGCACACTTACCCGGAACTCGGTGCGGTATTCGTCGACGTCTTCACGTGCGGTCATGCTGCCGACTCCGAATACGCGGTGGAGTTGCTGCGCAAAGGAATCGGTGCACCAACAGCGGAGATCCGCACGGTATTTCGTGGCGCAGGTACGGAGATTGCCGACCCGATCTCGCCGGGGCTGGCCCAGCATTGGCAACTCTCGGAAGTAATCTGCGACGTGCACACGGAGTTCCAGCACGTCGTGATCGGCAGAACCGGCCAGGGTGTCGGGCTGTTCATGGACGGCGCATGCCAAAGCACGGAGATCAGCCAACTGGTCTATCACGAAGCGCTGCTGTTGCCGGCGCTACTGCTGGCACCCCGGATCGAACGCGTACTGGTCATCGGCTCCGGGGAGGGAGTCGTGAGCCAACTCGCGGTCGCGGCCGGCGCAACCCACGTCGATCACGTCGATATCGACCGCGAGGCCGTCCGATTGTGCGCGGAGCATCTGCCGTACGGATATTCCGCGGGTGAGCTGCGGCGGGCCGAAAGCGGGCTTGGCCCAGTCACAGTGCATTACCGCGACGGCTGGAGTTTCGTCGAAGAAACCACCGAGCGTTACGACGTCGTCGTGGTCGACCTTCCCGAGCAGACCGAGGAACCGGCTCAGCACAACCGACTGTTCTGCGCCGATTTCCTGCGGCAGTGCAAAACCGTCGGTGGCGTTGTCGTTAGCCAGGCGGGCTGCCCTACGCTGTGGCGCAACGAGAGTTTGACCCGATCGTGGCGGCACTTCCACGAAACGTTCGACGCCGTGGTCTATTTCGGCAGCGACGAGCACGAATGGGCATTCTTGTCCGGCGTCGCCGAGCCGCTGGACGATCCCGTCGCTACCATGAGAACCCGACTGGCGCAGCTGCCGTATCGGCCACGCACGATCGACGCGGAAATGCTCGCAGCCTCGACCCTGCCACCGCACGCGTTGCGCAGCCCTATGCGATAACCGCGGCTTACGGTTGAAACGCCGGACGGTTACAGCACGTCGGAGATCGGTGCTCCGGCAGCGATTTTAGCGCGCGTCTTCATCACCTTGGCGGGCATCCCGCCGCCGACGACGCCGACCACCACGCCGTCGCGCTCGTAGTACGCCAGGAACCGCCGGCCGTCGTCCTCGACGAGGTGCACGATGTCGGTGGCGTGCGGCTCGCCCAGACACTGAATTTTGACGTCGTACTGGTCGCTCCAAAAGTACGGGACCACAACGTTCGACGGCGTTTCCCGGCCCAGCATAGCGGGCACCACCACCCGGGCCTGTTCCGCGACGTTGCTCCAATGTTCAACGCGCACTTGATGTCCCGCAGGGTTGCGCCATGAGGCGACGTCGCCGAGCGCCCACACGTTGGGCACGCTGGTGCGTCCGGCCGCGTCGCACAGCACGCCGTTGTCCACCTTGATCCCGCTGCCGTCCAGCCAGTCGGTCGCCGGCCGCGACCCAATCCCGACCACCACCAAATCGGCGCTCACTTCGGCGCCGTCGGTCAGTACGACCGTGTCGACGTGTCCCCGGCCCCGGACCTCGGCCACACCGATCTCGGTGCGCACGTCGACCCCCTCGGCCCGGTGCAGCCGTGCCACCAGCCCGCCGATCTGCGCGCCGAGCACGGCCGCCAGCGGCGCGGGCTGCGGCTCTACCAGCACCACCTCCACGCCCAGGCCGCGCAGGCTGGCCGCCACCTCGCACCCGATGAAACCGGCACCGACGACGACGGCGCGTCGCGCGGCCGACGCGTGCCGGCGCAGCGCCAGGCTCTCGTCGAAGGAACGCAAAACCCGGATGCCCTCGAGGTCGGGGAAGGCCGGAATGCGCCGCGGCACCAGGCCGGTCGCGATGGCGAGCTCGTCGTAGCCCAGCACTGTCCCGTCGTCGAGCGTCACGGTTTGCGCCGCGGTGTCGAGGCTGGTGGCGGCCGAACCCAGTCGCAGCGTGATGTCGTTCTCGTCGTAGAACTCCCGCGGTTTGAGGGTGACGTCGTCGACCTCGCTGCGCAGCACCTCTTTCGAGAGCGGCGGCCGGTCGTAGGGCAGATGCACTTCGTCGCTGACGATGGTCAGCGGGCCGGTGTAGTCCGCCCTTCGCAGTTGTTCAGCGGTCCGCGCGGCAGCGAGCCCCCCGCCGACGATCACGATGCCTTTTGCGCTACTGGTCACGTGGAGTTCATACACGATCGCGGCGGCCAGCGGTGCGCCACCCCGCACCCCACGCAAAAATGACCGGACTAGTTGAACGCGGGTGTAACGAAACGCCTCAGCATTTCTTCTTCACGAATGCTGTCGCCGATTGGCCAGTACGCCAGCGACATGACCACCCGCACGATCCATTGGGCGGCCTGGGAGTCGTCGTCGGTGATGCCGGTGAGATCGGCAGCGAGATGCGCAAGGACCGGCGAGGAGTGCAGGTTCCCCATATCAGCGGCGGTAATCGAATCGAGCATTATGCGACGCAACGGGTCCGACCTGATTTGTTCCAGCGCCACGGTGATCGCGGTTATCACACGTTCAGCCCCGGTCAAACCATCAACCGCCCGCCGAACTGTGTCGACAATGCGGGCCGCCATGCGCATCACCACGGCATCGCGTATTTGAGCTTTCCCGCCTGCATAGCGATAGACAGTGGCGCGCGAACAGTGGACTCGAGCGGCCAAAGCGTCGATGTCCAAAGCGTCTAGCCCCTTGGCGACGATAAGTTCCGTGGCGGCGGCATAGATGCGGTCTGCAGCCACACTGCGGCGATCGCCACCCACGACCCAATCTTTTCGACCCATCGGTACAAGCCCCTTACGACTGGAGGATTCAGTTTCTCAAATGTGAGACAAGAACGGCGCTACGTTTCGGTCTTCGCCCTTATAGACAAGGTCCATTGAGACGACAGCCGTCGTGGGCCTCCACCAGCGATTTCAGCTTCGACCGCACCGCTTGACCCTGCAGGCCGGCGCCGATCAGGTTGAAAAAATGACGTCGTTGGATGGTCGCCTCGGTATCGAGCTATTCCAGGACCGATTCGTTCAGGACCCCTACCCGCTGTACGCGCGCATGCTCGCGGAGGGGCCGGTGCACCAGATCGGCGATTCCAGTTTCTACGCCGTGTGCAGTTGGGATGCGATCAACGATGCCATCGCGCGTCCGGAGGACTTCTCCTCAAACCTGACCGCGACGATGATCTATCAGCCCGACGGCACAGTGGCCGCGTTCCCCGTCGGAGAACTCGGCGGACCGACCCAGGCGCTGGCCACGGCCGACGACCCCGCGCATGCCGTGCATCGAAAGCTGCTGACACCGCAATTGGCGGCGAAACGCATTCGCACCGTCGAGCCCTTCATCGTGGCAACCGCCGATCAGTTGTGGAACGCCAACAGACGCGACGGATCCATCGAATGGATGAGCGCTGTGGCGAATCGGCTGCCGATGATGATTGTCGGGCGAATCATCGGCGTCCCCGACGAGGACGTCGACCGGCTGGTCCGATGGGGATACGCCGCAACCCAGGTCGTCGAAGGGCTCGTCAACTCCGAACAGCTCACTGCCGCAGGCATCGCGGTGGTGGAACTCGGCGGCTACATCACCGAACAATTCCGCCAAGCCGCAGCCGACCCCCGCGACAATCTGCTCGGCGAGCTTGCCACAGCGTGCGGTTCGGGTGAACTGGCTGAGATGACCGCGTTGGCGATGATGATTACGCTGTTCAGTGCCGGGGGTGAATCCACGGCGTCGTTAATCGGTTCCGCGGCTTGGATTTTGGCGACCCGAGCCGATATCCAACAGCAGCTGCGCGACCAACCGGACCTACTCGGCGTATTTCTCGAGGAAGTGTTGCGCTACGAACCGCCGTTCCGGGGCCATTACCGCCACGTCGTCCGCGACACCACCTTGTGCGGTGTCGACCTCCCCGCGGGTTCGCGCCTAATCCTGTTGTGGGGCGCGGCCAACCGCGATCCATCGCATTTCGATAACCCCAACGAATTTCGCCTCGACCGTCCCGGCGGGAAGGGGCATATCACGTTCGGCAAGGGCGCGCACTTCTGCGTGGGAGCCGCGCTCGCCAGGTTGGAAGCCCGTATCGTGCTTCGTCAGCTCCTTGATCACACCTCGAAAATCGAAGCGGCTGAAACCGGCCGATGGCTGCCGAGCCTACTGGTGCGACGCCTCGAACGTCTGCAACTGGCTTACCAATAGCGGCCTTGGTGTCAGTACTTCAGCACGCCCTTGTCGACGGGAATCTGCGCACCCGACAGCGTGCCCGAACCGTCGCCGGCCAGCCACACCACGACATCGGACACCTCGTCGGCCGTCATAAATCCGTTGGGCTGCAACGGCATTGGTGCAAAGCTGTGAATGTAGTGCGGATGCTTGGCGAAAATCTGCGTCATCGCATCCGGCTCGATCATCGGAGTGTCCACCGAATACGGGTGAATCGAGTTGACCCGGATACCGAATTCGCCGAGCTCCAGCGCCAGCGTGTTGGCCAGCCCGACGAGCCCGTGCTTGGACGCCGCGTAGTGGCCATTGCCGGGTGTGGCCTTCAGCCCCGCAGACGAGCTGACCACCACGATCGAGCCGCCGTTGCCGGCCTCGATCATCGCGGGCACAACCGCGCGGATGGTGCGCCAGGTGCCCGTCAGGTTGACGCCGATGACGGCGTCCCACTGGTCGTCGGTGAGTTCCCAAACCCGGCCCCAGCTCAGCACACCGGCGTTGGCCACCAGGATGTCGAGCCGGCCGAACTGCTCGACGCCGTCGGCCACCACCTGCCGCAGCGCGGCGTCGTCGCGAATGTCGACCTGGCGCGCCAGCACCTTGCGCCCTTCGGCTTCCACCGCGCGGACGGTCTCGGCAAGATCCTCCGCGGTGGCCGCCGGGTAGGTGATGCTGTCGGACACCGGCGCGCAGATGTCCACGGCGATGACGTCGGCGCCCTCGCGCGCCAGCCGGATGGCATGCGAGCGCCCCTGACCGCGGGCAGCGCCGGTGACTAACGCCACCCGGCCGTGCAACGTAGCTGACAACGACGCCCCTTCCACTGACTGCCGATCAGGCTAGCAGTCGAACTGAAACGTGTTCTAGTCGGGCGTCCAGCTCAGATTTCGGCGATGATCTGGGCGCGTTTGCTGGCGTACTCCTCGTCGGTCACCGCGCCCGACTGGTGCAGGCGCTCCAACTCCTGCAGGCGTTCGCCGATCGACTGCTCCCGAACGGTGTCCACTGGCCCTCCGGCCGGTGCGGCGGCGGCCGCCGGTTGCGTGGCCTGGCTTGCCGCGCGGCGCACCACCGCCTGAATCTGTTGACGAAGCACCGGGTTGGACCGCACGTCGACCATCCGGTTCACCGGAACGCCGTTGGCCTTGAGGACCTGCAGGATCTCCATCAACGGACCGGCTTGGCCGCTCAGATCGTATGTCGTGTTGTCCTCCGACACGGTGAACTGGGCCGGCACCAAACCGTTGACCAATGCGCTTCGCTCCCAGTCGATTTGGTATTCCTGCGTCGCAGGATCGACGAGCACCACCACTTTGCGCGCGGTGATGTTACCCAGTCGGGTGACGCTGGCGATGACCCGGTCTTCGCTGTCGAACGGCGTGAAGCCGGGCCCGGCGATATGCAGCTGCAATTTCACCAACGGCTGGTCGTTGATCCGGGTACCGGTTTCGGTGATTCCCATGATCTGAGCGAGCGCCAGAACGCCGTTTTGTTCCAGCGCAGCGGTTTTGGCGGCCGACTTGGCACCGTAATTGGCCAGGGCGAGGGCAATAAGCACGTCGGCTGCGGTCACCAGCAAGCCGACGTAAAACATCCACTTCAACAAGTCTTCCTGGCCGGTGGCGAAATACACGGCCAGAAAGATCGGCCCCACCAAGCCGCCGCACAACAACACGAACAACTGCGACTTCACATAGCGCCACAACACGCGTGTGAGAGTATCGCGCCACGAGTTACCGCGCACACGTAAAGCCCCCGACGCGCGCGCCGGGGGCTTTACGTGTGGTGCAGGACTACTTGATGATCTTGGTGACTCGGCCGGCGCCGACGGTACGGCCACCCTCGCGGATGGCGAACCGCAGACCCTCGTCCATGGCGACGGGCTGGATCAGCTTCACCGAGATGTCGGTGTTGTCACCGGGCATCACCATTTCGGTGCCCTCCGGCAGTGTCACCACACCGGTCACGTCGGTGGTGCGGAAGTAGAACTGCGGACGGTAGTTGTTGAAGAACGGCGTGTGCCGGCCGCCCTCGTCCTTGGACAGGATGTAGACCTGGCCCTCGAACTCGGTGTGCGGCGTGGTGGTGCCGGGCTTGGTCACAACCTGACCACGCTCGACGTCCTCACGCTTGACACCGCGCAGCAGCAGACCGACGTTGTCGCCGGCCTGGCCCTGGTCGAGCAGCTTGCGGAACATCTCCACGCCGGTGACCGTGGTCTTGGTGGTCTCCGGGCGGATGCCGACGATCTCGACTTCCTCGTTGACGTTGATCACGCCGCGCTCGACACGGCCGGTCACGACGGTGCCGCGACCGGTGATCGTGAAGACGTCCTCGACCGGCATCAGGAACGGCTTGTCGGTGTCGCGGACCGGGTCCGGGATCGACTCGTCGACCGCGTTCATCAGCTCCTCGACGGATTCGACCCACTTCGGGTCGCCCTCGAGCGCCTTGAGCGCCGATACCTTGACCACCGGGGCGTCCTCGTCGAACTCCTGGGCGGCCAGCAGCTCACGGACCTCCATCTCGACGAGCTCGAGCAGCTCCTCGTCGTCGACCATGTCGGCCTTGTTCAGCGCGACCAGGATGTAGGGCACCCCGACCTGACGGGCCAGCAGCACGTGCTCACGCGTCTGCGGCATCGGACCGTCCGTGGCGGCGACCACCAGGATCGCGCCGTCCATCTGGGCGGCGCCGGTGATCATGTTCTTGATGTAGTCGGCGTGGCCGGGGGCGTCGACGTGCGCGTAGTGACGCTTTTCGGTCTGGTACTCCACGTGGGAGATGTTGATGGTGATACCGCGCTGACGCTCCTCGGGCGCATTGTCGATCTGGTCGAATGCCCGCGACTCGTTCAACTCCGGGTACTTGTCGTGCAGGACCTTGGTAATAGCCGCGGTCAGCGTGGTCTTGCCGTGGTCAACGTGACCGATGGTCCCGATGTTGACGTGCGGCTTCGTCCGCTCGAACTTCGCCTTCGCCACTTCTGTGTCCTCCTGGACTTGTTGGTGCTCGTTAAAGCAGTGTTGATGGTTTCAGTTGTGCCCCGGTAGTGACCGGGCAAGGTTACTCCCCCGGTGAGATCACTCGCCGGTCGCCTTCGCGATGATCTCCTTCGACACGTTCGCCGGCACTTCGGCGTAGGAGTCGAACACCATGGAGTAGTTCGCCCGGCCTTGAGTCTTCGACCGCAGGTCGCCGACGTAGCCGAACATCTCCGACAGCGGCACGTGCGCCTTGACGACACGTGCGCCGCCCCGCTCCTCCATGGCCTGAATTTGACCACGGCGGGAGTTCAGGTCGCCGATCACGTCGCCCATGTAGTCCTCGGGCGTGGTGACCTCGACGGCCATGATCGGTTCCAGGATCACCGGCTGCGCCTGCCCGGCCGCCTTCTTCAGCGCCTGCGAACCAGCGATCTTGAACGCCATTTCCGACGAGTCCACCTCGTGGAACGCGCCGTCTTCCAGCGTCACCTTCAGGTTGACCAGCGGGTAGCCGGCCAGCACGCCGTACTGCATGGCGTCCTGGGCGCCGGCGTCCACCGACGGGATGTACTCGCGGGGCACGCGGCCACCGGTGACCTTGTTCTCGAATTCGTAGGTGGCGCCGTCTTCGCCGGTGAACGGCTCGACGGTGATGATGACCTTGGCGAACTGGCCCGAGCCGCCGGTCTGCTTCTTGTGGGTGTACTCGACGTGCTCCACCTTGCGGCGGATCGTCTCCTTGTACGCCACCTGCGGCTTACCGACGTTGGCCTCGACCTTGAACTCGCGGCGCATGCGGTCGACCAGGATGTCCAGGTGCAGCTCGCCCATCCCGCCGATGACGGTCTGGCCGGTCTCCTGGTCCAGGTGCACCTTGAAGGTCGGGTCCTCCTCGGCCAGCTTCTGGATCGACGCGGAGAGCTTCTCCTGGTCACTCTTGGTCTTGGGCTCGATGGCCACCTCGATCACCGGGTCGGGGAAGGTCATCGACTCCAGCACGACCTGCTGGTTGGGGTCGGAGAGCGTGTCGCCCGTGGTGGTGTCCTTCAGGCCGATCACCGCGTAGATGTGGCCGGCACTCGCCTTTTCGACAGGGTTTTCCTTGTTGGAGTGCATCTGGAACAGCTTGCCCAGCCGCTCCTTTTTGCCCTTGGTGGCGTTGATGACCTGGCTGCCGGAATCCACCGTGCCGGAGTAGACGCGGATGTAGGTCAGCTTGCCGAAGAACGGGTGCGAGGCGATCTTGAAGGCCAGCGCAGAGAACGGCTCGTCGGTGCTGGCGTGCCGGACGATCTCTTCGTCCTCGTTGCCGGGCGCGTGCCCGGTGGCCGGCGGCACGTCCAGCGGCGACGGCAGGTAGTCGACGACGGCGTCCAGCATCGGCTGCACGCCCTTGTTCTTGAACGCGCTGCCGCACAGCACCGGGTAGATCTCGCTGCCGATCGTCAGCTTGCGGATCGCCGCCTTGATCTCGTCGACGGTGATCTCCTCACCGCCGACGTACTTCTCGAGCAGGTGCTCGTCGGACTCCGCCACGGTTTCCAGCAATTTGGTGCGGTATTCCTCGGCGGTCTCGGCCAGCTCGGCCGGGATGTCGATGGTGTCGTAGGTCTCGCCGAGCTTGGTTTCGCCGCGCCAGACCTTGGCGTTCATCTCGACCAGGTCGACGACGCCCTCGAACTCGCTCTCCGAGCCGATCGGCAGCTGGATCGGCACGGCATTGGCGCCGAGCCGCTCCTCCATGGTCTTGACCGAAAAGTAGAAGTCGGCGCCGATCTTGTCCATCTTGTTGACGAAGCAGATCCGCGGCACGTTGTACTTGTCGGCCTGCCGCCATACCTGCTCGGACTGCGGCTCCACACCTTCCTTGCCGTCGAACACGGCCACGGCGCCGTCGAGCACCCGGAGGTTGCGCTCCACCTCGACGGTGAAGTCGACGTGACCGGGCGTGTCGATGATGTTGAGCTGGTTGTCTTTCCAGAACGTGGTGGTAGCCGCGGAGGTGATGGTGATCCCCCGCTCTTGCTCCTGCTCCATCCAGTCCATCGTGGCGGCGCCGTCGTGGACCTCACCGATCTTGTAGTTGATGCCGGTGTAGTAGAGGATGCGTTCCGTCGTCGTCGTCTTTCCGGCATCGATGTGCGCCATGATGCCGAAGTTGCGGACCTTGCTCAGGTCGGTTAGCACGTCCTTCTGTGCCACAGAAGTCTTCCCACTCTCATCGTTGCTTGGTTAGCTGTTCTCTTCGCCTCCGGCCGCGCTGCCAATTGGCGCCGGAGCGGCGCCTACCAGCGATAGTGCGCGAAGGCGCGGTTTGCCTCGGCCATCTTGTGGGTGTCCTCACGCCGCTTGACGGAAGCCCCGAGGCCGTTGCTGGCATCCAGGATCTCGTTTGCCAGGCGCTCGACCATGGTCTTTTCCCGACGTTGCCGGGAGAAGCTGACCAGCCAGCGCAGCGCCAGCGTGGTGGACCGGTCCGGACGCACCTCGACGGGCACCTGATAGGTGGCACCACCGACGCGCCGACTGCGGACCTCCAGGGCCGGCTTGACGTTGTCCAGAGCCCGCTTGAGGGTGATGACCGGATCGGTGCCGGTCTTTTCGCGGGCCTGTTCGAGCGCACCGTAAACAATGCGTTCGGCGAGGGATTTCTTCCCTTTCAGGAGAACCTTGTTCACCAGCTGGGTGACCAGCTGCGACCCGTAGACCGGGTCGTTGACCAGCGGACGCTTCGGCGCGGGGCCCTTGCGCGGCATCAGCTCTTCTCCTTCTTGGCGCCGTAGCGGCTGCGGGCCTGCTTGCGGTTCTTGACGCCCTGAGTGTCCAGCGATCCGCGGATGATCTTGTAGCGCACGCCGGGCAGGTCCTTCACCCGGCCGCCACGCACCAGCACCATCGAGTGCTCCTGCAGATTGTGGCCCTCGCCGGGGATGTATGCGGTGACTTCAACCTGGCTGGTCAGCTTGACGCGCGCCACCTTCCGAAGCGCCGAGTTCGGCTTCTTCGGAGTCGTGGTGTACACGCGCGTGCACACGCCACGGCGCTGCGGGCTGCCCTTGAGGGCCGCGGTCTTGACCTTGCCGATCTTGTCGCGGCGCCCCTTGCGGACCAGCTGCTGAATGGTTGGCATCTACCGGCTTCCTGTGTTGGTCTGTCGTACTGCAGTTTTGCCCTGCCCCGGAATAGTCTCCGTACCCCGCGGCCGGGTGTGTCGCACGCGCCTGCCCCGGGCTCATCCGTTGCGTCATGGACATGCGAATTGGCCCGGCGTGCGCCTTACGTCACCGAAGGCGCCATACGCTGCCAGGCGCGAGCATCCACAATACCCGCCGCTGGTCGGGCAGGTCAAAGCGACGCCGACGGGGGTGCGCTGCGACGTTCCAGGCCGGCCGCCAGGCGCAGCACCATGTCGGAGAACACCGCGTCGGTGTCGATCTCGTCCATCACCCCGGTCATCTCGAGCAGCACAAACCCGTGCAGCGCCGACCAGAACTCCAGCGCCGCATAGAAGGCTTCCTCGCCGTCCAGGCCGTAGGAGGTCAGCACCGAGATGACCGGTGCGGCCGCGGCCCGGGTGGCGGCGGTGTATTCCGGGTCGTCGCCGCCGAGCGGCATCCGGGTGAACGCCGAATACCGACCCGGGTGGTGGTGGGCGTAGCTGCGGTAGGCGCCGGCCATGACCAGCACGGCGTCGTCGCGGGCCCGGCCCTCACCGACCCGGTTCAGCATCGTGATGATGTCGTCGATCACCCGCATGCGCACCGTGCGGCGCAGGTCTTCCAGGCTGTGCACGTGGTTGTAGAGCGACGGGCCCTTGGTTCCCAGCTGCGTCGCCAGCGCGTTGATGGTCAGCGCGTCCCAGCCCTCGCGGTCCAGGAAGGTGAGCGCGGCGTTGATGATGATGTCGCGGCTCAGCTTTGCCGGGCGGGCCGCCGACTTGGCCGCGGCGCGCGAGCGACCACCCGGTGTCTCCGGCTCTGCTGCCATGCTGCTCGCCCTTCGGTTTGCCTCGACCCGCTTTCCCCATCGGACCAGGGTCAGCGAAGAACTCTAGTTGACAAATCCGGGAAGGCGGCCATTGGACAAGGCGATGCACGTAGGCTCTCCTCGAGCAGATCACCCGCCACGGCGAGAGGAACGCGCGGTGAAATGGACGACTCTTGGGCGCACCTCTGCGGCCTGTGCGATCGCCATTGGTTGCACGTTGTTCGCCGGGGCCGCAACCGCATCCGCCAAGAACGGTGACACCCACATCACCGGCGAAGGCGTCGAGCAGACGGTGGACTGCAACAACGCCACGCTGATCGTCAACGGCACCTACAACTCCGTCAACGCGCTGGGAACCTGCTGGGCGGTGACGGTCATGGGTTCGGGCAACACCGTCGTCGCCGACACCGTCGTCAACGACATCACCGTCTACGGCTCCGACGAGACGGTCTACTTCCGCAACGGCGACCCGGTCATCTGGGATCGCGGTCGCGAACTGGGCATGGTCAACCGCATCAACCGTGCAGCGTGAGTTTTTGCACCAGCCACAACCGGAGAATCGAGGAAGAATGCGCGCGTACACGATTCTGGCGCTGTCGGCGACAGTGGTGGTTTTCGGGCTGACCGGCTGCGGGTCGCATGAGAAACACGCGACGCCGTCGACCAGCACCACCAGCGGAAGCACCGGCGCACAGTTCGAGGTCGGCAACACGATCAACTACGGATCATTCGGAACCACAACCGATCTTGACTGCGCCGACGGGAAGTCGCTCAACGTCGGCGGCTCCAACAACACGCTGACCGTCAAGGGCACGTGCGGGACGGTGAGCATCGGCGGCGCCGACAACAAGATCACTTTCGACAAGATCGACAAGCAACTCAGCGTCGTCGGGCTCAACAACACGGTCACCTATAAAAACGGCGACCCCAAGGTCGACAACCTCGGTTCGGGCAACACGATCAACAAGGGCTAGGCGTCAGCGCCGTGGCGGCCGGCCCCGGCCGCGAAGCGTCCCGCGCCTTCCATCGCCTCGGCGCTGACGCGGGAGATGCTGGCGAATTCGTAGTCCAGCGCCTCTGATTCTGTTGTGCACCATTGGTGCAGCGCCGAAAGCCGATCCGATCGCATGCACTGCTGTGGCAGCGCAGCCAGCTGGGCCGCCAGTTCCTCGGCGGCCTGGCGAGCTTGACCCTTGGGCACGACGCGGTTGGCCAGGCCGATCGCGTGGGCTTCGGCGGCGTCGACGCCGCGGCCGGTGAGGATCATGTCCATCGCCCGGCTGTGCCCGATCAGTCGCGGCAGCCGGATGGTGCCGCCGTCGATCAGCGGAACCCCCCAGCGCCGGCAGAACACCCCGAACACGGCGTCCTCCTCCGCGACCCGCAGATCGCACCACAACGCCAATTCCAGGCCGCCGGCCACCGCATACCCGCTTACCGCGGCGATCACGGGCTTGGACAACACCATTCGCGTCGGCCCCATCGGGCCGGGACCGGTCCGGTGCACCGGGTTGGCGTCCGGCGTGCCGAACGCCTTCAAATCGGCTCCGGCGCAAAACGTTCCACCGTCGCCCCACAGCACCGCCACCGATGCGGCGTCGTCGCGGTCGAACTCCTCGAACGCGGCGAACAAGGCGGCCGCCGTCGGGCCGTTGACGGCGTTGCGGGCCTCCGGCCGGTTCAGGATCACGGTGGTGACCGGCCCATTGCGCTCGACCCGTACCGGCTCGCTCATCTTGCCTCCACTAGTTGAGTTTGGTTGCGCCGCTTGGTCAGTTCGGCGGCGAAGTCGTGGTAGGCGGCGCGCAACTGGGCGCCGGGCCAGTCGGCGGGCAGCAGTTCGCTCGGCAGCATCGGGTCGCTGAGCAGGTGGCGAACCATCGCGGCGGCCACCACAAACCGGCCGGGAATGTCGGAGGCGGCGGCCATCTCGTCGAGCAAGCCGTGGCCGGTCTGCGACCACCCGGGCAGATCCCACAGCCGTCCGGCCAGCTCGGCGGGCTCGTCGTCGCGGGCCTTGAGGATGCGCAGCCGGCCCCGGATCTCCGCGTCCAAATCGAGCGGCAGGTTGTCCGGCCGCATCCACACGCCTTCGCGTAATTCGCCGAACCGCTTGTCGTGCAAGGTGGTTCGCAGGACGGCACGGGTGCGTGCGTCGGTGCCGATGCTGGTGACGATCAGCGTGGTCCAATAGCCGCGCCATGGCTTTACCCGCAGGCTGATCGCCTCGTCCTGACGGCGCTGGCGGGCCAGCAGCCGGTCGGAAAGCCGGTAGCCGTCGGCGGAGCGGACCAGGTCGCCGTTGCTCACCATCCGGGTCAGCGCAACCCTGAGTGTGGGTTCCTTGATACCGAAATCGCTGGTAAGCCTGACCAATTCGGCGGCGCTGGCCCATGCTGGGTGAGCACCCAGCAGCACCGACAGCACGACCGAGCGTGCGGTCATGCGGGCCAGCGTTCTCGGCATGGCTACACTCCGGATGCTCGGCGGCCATAGTCGCCGAACGGCTCGTCGCGGTGCTTGACCGCGTCCCGGAAGCCGTGCTCGACCGCGTCGGCGACAAACGCATGGCCTTCCGGCGTGTGCCGCGCGATGCCGTCGAACACGGTGCTGACCATCCTGCTGGTCGCCACCCCCTGCTGCAGCAACGCGGAATTCAGCGCCAGCTTGACCATGATCAACTGGTTGACCGGCACCGCCGCAATCCGCTCGACGAGTCGCTCGGTGCGCTCGTCGAGCTCCTTGGGGTCGGGCGCCTCGACCGCCAGGCCCCACTCGGCGGCTTGCGCGCCGGTGATGCAATCGCCTGTCAGCAGAAGCCGTTTGGCGCGCTGGTCGCCCAGCCGGTGGGCCCACAGCCCCGCGGCCGGCACTCCCCACACCCGGGTCGGCGGGTAGCCGATCTTGGCGTCCGCGGCGGCGATCACCTGGTCGGCGTGCAGCGCGATGTCGGTGCCGCCGGCCACGCAGTAGCCGTGGATCTTGACTACCGTCGGCTTGTCGGCGTGCATCAGGCTGGAGAACCCGCGCACGAACCGGCTCATCATCTGGTAGTCGATCATCGGGTCCCACGGTTGGTTGGGCAGGTGGTTGACGGCCTGGGTCTTACCGTCGAGCACGGTGCCCTTGTAGGCGTCGCCGCCACCGGCCGACGACGAGCCCTCGGCGTAGGCGCTCAAATCGAAACCGGCGCAAAACCCTTCACCGCGGCCGGAGACCAAGATGACGTGCACATTGGGGTCCAAGTCGGCGCGCTCGACGAGCGCGGAGAGTTCCAGCGGCGTGTCGGCGATGATCGCGTTGCCCTTTTCCGGGCGGTTGAACGTGATTCGCGCAACCCGGTCGGTGACCTCGTAGGTCATCGTTTTCAAATTGTCGAAGTCGACGGGTCGGATCGCGTGAGTCATCCCTTGACCATCGCACGCTCGAGGATCGGCGCCAGATCCAGTCCCGCGGGCATCGTGCCGTAGGCACCGCCCCACTGGCCACCGAGCCGGGTGGCCAGGAACGCTTCGGCAACCGCGGGATGGCCATGACGCACCAGCAGCGAACCCTGCAGTGCCAGGCAGATGTCCTCGGCGACCTTGCGGGCCCGGTACTGGATCGTGTCGAAGTCGCCGAGTTGCGGCCGGAGGCTCTCGGCGTGTGCGTCCAGCCGCGGATCCTGCCCCGCGCTCTTGGCCAGCTCGGCGAACAGCACCTCGACGCATTCGGGCCGAGTTGCCATGGCGCGCAACGTATCCAGCGCACTGACGTTGCCGGAGCCCTCCCAGATGCCCATCAGCGGCGCCTCCCGGTACAGCCGCGCCATGCCGAAGTCCTCGATGTAGCCGTTTCCGCCCAGACATTCCATGGCCTCGGCGGCGTGCGGGGTGGCTCGTTTGCACACCCAATACTTGGTGGCGGCCAATCCGATTCGGCGCAGCAGCGCCTCGGTCTCGTCGCCGCGGACCGCGTTGTCGGTGGCACCGGCCATCCGCATCGCGACCATGGTGGCCGCCTCGGCCTCAACTGCCAAGTCCGCCAGCACGTTACGCATCAGCGGTTGGTCGATCAGATACGCGCCGAACGCCTTGCGGTGCTGGGCGTGGTGGACGGCGCGGGTCAGGCCGGTGCGCATGCTGGTGGCGCTGCCCAGCGCGCAGTCCAGCCGGGTCAGGTTGACCATCTCGATGATGGTCGGCACACCGCGGCCCTCCTCGCCGACCAGCCAGGCGATCGCGCCGTCGTACTCGACTTCGCTGGAGGCGTTCGCGTGGTTGCCCAGCTTGTCCTTGAGCCGCTGCAACAACATTCGGTTGCGGCTGCCGTCGGGCAGCACCCGCGGCAGCAGGAAGCACGACAACCCGCCCGGCGCCTGGGCCAGCACCAGGAAGATGTCGCACATCGGTGCCGACGTGAACCACTTGTGCCCGGTGAGGCGGTAGCTGCCGTCGGCGTTGCGGGTGGCCTGGGTGGTGCCGGCGCGAACGTCGGAGCCGCCCTGCTTTTCGGTCATCGACATGCCCGCGGTGATTCCGGCCTTGGCCGTCGGCACCCTGAGTTCGGGGTCGTAGACCCGGCTGGTCAGCAACGGCTCGTAAACCGTTGCCAGCTCTGGGTTGTGCCGCAACGCGGGAACGACGGCGTAGGTCATCGAGATCGGGCACATGTGGCCGGGTTCGGCGGTCCACACGCTGGTCTTGGCGGCCCGCACCACGTGCGCGCCCGGCGTGGTGTCCGCCCACGGGGCGGCATGCAGGCCGTGCGCGATGGCCGTGCGCATCAGCTCGTGATACGCCGGGTCGTACTCGACTTCGTCGATGCGGTGGCCGTAGCGGTCGTGGGTGTGCAGGATCGGCCGGTTGCGGTCGGCCCGCTCGCCCCAGCGTTGGGTCTGCGCCGAACCGGAGATCGCGCCGAGCTCGGTGACCTCGTCGAGGCCCCACTGCCCGCCCTCGCGGATCAGCGCCTCGACGAGAACCGGCGACGTGGCGGGATTGTGGTCTTCCAGCGGCGGAACCTGGTTGGTGACGGCGTGCGTGTCTGGCATGCCTCTAGTGTTACATTTTTTCGACAACCGCACAAGAGACGTAATGCTCAGTCGGCGTGGCCGGCGAAAAACCGCCATAGCGTGGGCGTCGCGAATTGGGGCCACTCGTGGCCCCCGCCGTCGACGGTCATCAGGACGACGCTGCGGTTGTCGGGACACTCGGCGGTCGAGGTGGTGACCCGGCGCTCGGTGCTGGTGGTAGGCGGTGCGCAGTGGTCGACGTTGCGCCAGAAGGCATTTACCTGCGGCACCGGTGGGCCGTCGATGTGGGCGACGCCGGCGCCGCGTCCGCCGTTGTAGCGGATGTTCTGGTCGCCGGTGCCGTGGATGTGCATCACCGATGTGCGATGCGGCGAGGAGCAGGGGTCGAGTTGGGTGGCCGCATCGGGACCGATCGCCGCGAACATGCCGGTATGGCACGCCAGCGTGTAGGCCATGATGCCGCCGTTGCTGATACCGGTGGCGTAGATCCGCGACGCGTCGACCCCGATCGCGTGGCTGATCTCGGTGACCGTCGCCGTGATGAAGCCGACGTCGTCGACGCCGTCGCGGTCGGGTTGGCCACAGCATCCCCCGCCGGTGTTCCAGGCCCGCCCGACGCCGTCGGGATAGGCGACCAGAAATTTCATCGAGTCGGCCAATTGGTTCCAGCCGTAAGCCTTTTCGGCTTGCCGCGCGCTGCCGAACCCGCCGTGCAGCATCACCACCAGCGGCGCCGACTCCGGCAGCCCGGCCGGCTTGTACACCCGATAGGTCCGATCCAGGCCGCCGACGCTGATCGTGTGCACGCTGGTCCCGTCCGGCAATGCGGCCGTCGCGGGCGGGGACGCCGAGCACGCCGCCACCGTCGCGAGCACACCGAGCAACGCAGCGAGGCGGGCGAACATGGCTACCCGACGCGGTCGCGCAGGAAGGCGATGTCGTCTTTGCGGCCCTCGTCGGCGGTTTCGCAGACGACGGGCGCGTTGGCCGCTTTCACCACTGCGACCAGCAGCTCGGGATCGATTTGGCCGGAGCCGATGTTGGCGTGGCGATCCGCGCCAGAGCCCGCCGCGTCCCGGGAGTCGTTGCAGTGCACCAGATCGATGCGGCCGGTGATCGCCTTGATGCGATCTACGGCGTCGATAAGCGCCTCGCCTGCCGCCCACGCGTGGCAGGTGTCCAGGCAGAACCCGATACCCGTGTCGCCGATGTGGTCCCAGAGCCGCGCGATGGTCTCGAAGTGGCGGGCCATCGCGTGGTCGCCGCCTGCGGTGTTCTCCAAGTACACCGGCACGTCGGTTTCCAGGCGCTCCATCGCCTTTCGCCAGCGTTCGCAGCCGGCGGCGATGTCGTCGTCGTCGACATGCCCGCCGTGCACGATCACGGCGGTGGCCGCGATCTCGGCTGCCGCATCGCAGGTGTCCTGGAGAATCTTGCGTGACGGGATGCGCACCCGGTTGTTCGCCGATGCGACGTTGATCAGGTACGGCGCGTGGACGTAGAGCGGCACGGACGACTCGCGCAGGGTTGCCGCGTCGTCGCGCGGTTTCGGTTTCTTCCAGCTCTGCGGATTGCCGAGGAAGATCTGCACCAAATCGGCACCCTCGGCCGCCGCGGCGGCCAGCGGATCCTTCGGGCTTACATGCGAACCGATCAGCATTGAGCAGAGTCTAGTGGGTCGCGCTCCTCCGCGAGCAGACGCAGAATCGCACGTTTTTGTGCCCAATCGTGCGATTCTGCGTCTGCTCAGCCGGCCAAGCGCGGTGTCGCTAGGTGGCCGTTGATCCGTGCTACCAGGCCGAACGGATCGCCGCGGATGTCGTCGACGGTGATCGGAATAGTTGTCCAGCCGCATTCCTGCAGCCGGGCGGTTTTCAGCCGGTCGTGCAGCAGGGCGTCACGGCCCACATGCCACTCGATGCTGTCGTATTCTGCGACGAGCATCGCTTCGGGCCATGCGAAATCGACGCGCCAGATTCTGCCGTAGTGATCGGCAATGCTGTACTGAAGCTCTGGCATTGGTAGTCCACCGTCGATGAACACCAGCCGCGCCTCACTCTCCATCGGCGACTCGGAGCGGCCGTCGGCGTAGTCGATCAGTTCGCGAACCTTGACGATGCCGCGACGGCCTTTCTGTTCGCGGATGGCGCCGTGCAATTCGCCTTTAGTGCAAGCGCCGACATGCAAGGCCGCGTCGAACGTCGCCAAGGCTCGTGGGCGTCGCAAGGTCCGTGCGAATTCGATCGCCGTCCATGCCGGGGCGGTTGCCAGTCGGCCCTCGACTCGTCGCAGCGGAGCACCGATTCGCTGGTGCACCATCAGGTTTCGCGACGGGCGCATCCGTACACCGGGATCAAGCACGTGAACGCGCGACGTGCTCTCGGTATCAAAGCCGTATAAAGCTGCAGCTGTACCCATACAGGCGACCGCATGACGCCCCATGAAGAGATCGAGTGCCGCTAAGCGGCCCAACAGGTCGGGTTCAGCAGCGGCGTAAATGCCGTACCACACCCTGATAAGACCGCCGTTCTTCACCTGGACGTCGAGTTCCTGGCGAGTCATCACCGAAAGCAACTGCGATGTCGTCGCGAAGCCGCCGCCCGCCGCTAGGACGGCTATAGCATCGACGCGCACGCCGGAAGCATGCGAGGGTTTCAGGGAATCGGCGAGTCAGCCTTGGGGATGGCGCAGTGAGCAGACGCAGAATCGCATCGCCAGGGCACCTGGCGTGCGATTCTGCGTCTGCTCGCGCTACTTAGCGGTAGTCGGAGTAGCCGTAGTCGTCCAGCGGGACCGCGGCGCCGGTGGCCTGGCCGAAGTCCGGGCTGTAGTACTGATCCTCGTACGACGGGATCGTGTACGCCGCGGCCCGGGCCTCCTCGGTCGGCTGCACCTGGATGTTGCGGTAGCGGTTGATCCCGGTACCGGCCGGGATCAGCTTCCCGATGATCACGTTCTCCTTCAGACCGTTGAGCTTGTCGCTGCGGCAGTTGATCGCCGCATCGGTCAGCACTCGCGTGGTCTCCTGGAACGACGCCGCACTCAGCCACGAGTCGGTGGCCAGCGACGCCTTGGTGATACCCATCAGCACCGGGCGACCGGCGGCGGGCTCGCCGCCCTCGGCCACCACCCGACGGTTCTCGGCCTCGAACTCCGCGCGGTCGATCAGCGAGCCGGGCAGGAACTCCGTCGAACCCGAGTCGATGATCGTCACCCGGCGCAGCATCTGCCGGACGATCACCTCGATGTGCTTGTCGTGGATCGACACACCCTGGGCCCGGTAGACCTCCTGGACCTCCTTGACGAGGTGGATCTGCACCTCGCGCGGGCCCTGCACGCGCAGCACCTCGTGCGGGTCGGCCGAGCCTTCCATCAGCTGCTGACCCACCTCGACGTGGTCGCCGTCGGCGAGCAGCCGCTCGGTGCCGTCCTCATGCTTGAACACCCGCAGGCGTTGCCGCTTGGAAAGCTTGTCGTAGACCACTTCCTCGCCGCCGTCGTCGGGGACGATCGTGATCTTGTAGAACCGCTCGCCCTCCTCCAGACGCACCCGGCCGGTGACGTCGGCGATCGGCGCCTTACCGCGCGGCACCCGGGCCTCGAACAGTTCCTGCACGCGAGGCAGACCACCGGTGATGTCCTCACCGACACCACCCTGGTGGAAGGTGCGCATGGTCAGCTGCGTGCCGGGCTCGCCGATGGACTGGGCGGCCACGATGCCGACGGCCTCGCCGATGTCGACCAGCTTGCCGGTGGCCATCGACCGGCCGTAGCAGGTGGCGCACACGCCGGTGCCGGTCGCACAGGTCAGCACCGAGCGCACCTTCACCGACGTGATGCCCGCCGCCAGCAAGGCGTCGATCTCGGGGTCACCGAGGTCGTGCCCGCGGGCGACGACGACGTTGCCCTTCTCGTCCACCGCGTCGGTACCCAAAGTGCGGGCGTACGCAGAGGTTTCGATGAACGGGTCGCGGATCAGGGTGCCGTCGGGCGCACGCTCGGCAAGCTCGACGGTGATGCCGCGCTCGGTGCCGCAGTCGGCCTCGCGGACGATGACATCCTGGCTCACGTCCACCAGACGACGGGTCAGATAACCCGAGTCTGCGGTACGCAACGCGGTGTCCGCCAACCCCTTCCGTGCGCCGTGGGTGTTGATGAAGTACTCCAGCACCGTCAGGCCCTCACGGAAGCTCGACTTGATCGGCCGCGGGATGAACTCACCCTTCGGGTTGGTCACCAGACCCTTCATGCCGGCCAGCGTCCGGGTCTGGGTGAAGTTACCCGTGGCCCCGGAGTCGACGATCGTGATGATCGGGTTGTCGTCGGGGTAGTGCTCCCGCAGCGCCTGACCGACCTCGTCGGTGGCTTCCTTCCAGATCTCCACCAGCGCCTCGTTGCGCTCGTCGTGGTTCAAAGCACCGCGCTGGAACTGCTTTTCGACCTTGTCGGCCCGCTCTTCGTAGGCGTCGAGGATCTCTTTCTTGCGCGGCGGAACCAGCACGTCGGCCATCGACACCGTGACACCGGAGCGGGTGGCCCAGTAGAAGCCGGCGTCCTTGAGCTTGTCGACGGTCTGCGCGACGACGATCATCGGGTAGCGCTCGGCCAGATCGTTGATGATCGAGGCCTGCACCTTCTTGTGCATCTGCTTGTTCACGAACGGATACCCGACCGGCAGCAGCTCGTTGAACATCACCCGGCCCAGCGTGGTCTCGGCCATCCAGGAATCCCCTGGCTGCCAACCATTCACGCCGAACAGTTCGGCTTCGATCTCGGCGGGCGGACGCAGCTGGGAGAGCCGCACCTTGATCTTGGATCGCACGCTCAGCACGCCGCGGTCCATCGCCATGATGGCCTCGGCCGGCGACGCATACACCCCCGACTCCGGACGGTCCTTGGCGGCCGGCACGTATTCGCCTTTGTCGCCGGGAACTTCGGTGGTCAGGTAGTACAACCCGGTCACCATGTCCAGCCGCGGCATGGCCAACGGACGGCCCGACGCCGGCGACAGGATGTTGTTACTCGACAGCATCAGGATGCGGGCCTCGGCCTGTGCCTCCGCACTCAACGGCAGGTGCACCGCCATCTGGTCGCCGTCGAAGTCGGCGTTGAACGCCTCACACACCAACGGGTGCAGCTGAATCGCCTTGCCCTCCACCAGCATCGGCTCGAAGGCCTGGATGCCCAACCGGTGCAGGGTCGGTGCGCGGTTCAGCAGCACCGGGTGCTCGGCGATGACCTCTTCGAGCACGTCCCACACCTGCGGACGCTGACGCTCGACCATCCGCTTGGCGCTCTTGATGTTCTGCGCGTGGTTGAGGTCGACGAGCCGCTTCATCACGAACGGCTTGAACAGCTCGAGCGCCATCAGTTTGGGCAGACCGCACTGGTGCAGCTTGAGCTGCGGACCGACGACGATGACCGAACGACCCGAGTAGTCGACGCGCTTACCGAGCAGGTTCTGGCGGAACCGGCCCTGCTTGCCCTTGAGCAGATCGCTCAAAGACTTCAGCGGACGGTTGCCCGGCCCGGTGACCGGGCGGCCGCGACGGCCGTTGTCGAACAGCGCGTCGACGGACTCCTGCAGCATCCGCTTCTCGTTGTTGACGATGATCTCGGGCGCGCCGAGGTCGATCAGCCTCTTGAGCCGGTTGTTGCGGTTGATCACCCGGCGGTACAGGTCGTTCAGGTCGGACGTGGCGAACCGACCACCGTCGAGCTGCACCATCGGGCGCAGCTCCGGCGGGATCACCGGCACCGCGTCGAGCACCATGCCCATCGGCGAGTTGCCGGACTGCTGGAAGGCCGCCACCACCTTCAAACGCTTCAAAGCGCGAAGCTTCTTCTGTCCCTTGCCGTTTCGGATGACCTCGCGCAGCGCCTCGGCCTCGGCGTCGATGTCGAAGTTCTCGATGAGCTTCTGAATCGACTCCGCGCCCATCGCGCCGGTGAAGTACTCGCCGTAGCGGTCGACGAGCTCGCGGTAGAGGTTCTCGTCGACGATCAGCTGCTTGGGGGCCAGCTTGGTGAAGGTGTTCCAGATGTCCTCGAGCCGGTCCAGCTCACGCTGGGCCCGGTCGCGGATCTGGCGCATCTCGCGCTCGCCGCCGTCGCGAACCTTGCGCCGCGCATCGGCTTTCGCGCCTTCGGCCTCCAGCTCGGCCAGGTCGGCCTCGAGCTTCTGAGCCCGCGCCTCCAGGTCGGCGTCGCGCTGGTCTTCCACCGCCTTCTTCTCGACGGCCATCTCGGCTTCGAGCGTGGACAGCTCGTTGTGCCGCATCTCCTCGTCGACGCTGGTGATCACGTACGCCGCGAAGTAGATGATCTTCTCGAGATCCTTGGGCGCCAGGTCCAGCAGGTAGCCCAGCCGCGACGGCACACCCTTGAAGTACCAGATGTGCGTCACCGGGGCGGCCAGCTCGATGTGGCCCATCCGCTCACGACGCACCTTGGCGCGAGTCACCTCGACGCCGCAGCGCTCACAGATGATGCCCTTGAAGCGCACCCGCTTGTACTTGCCGCAGTAGCACTCCCAGTCGCGAGTCGGTCCGAAGATCTTCTCGCAGAACAGGCCGTCCTTCTCCGGCTTCAACGTGCGGTAGTTGATGGTCTCCGGCTTCTTGACCTCGCCGTACGACCACTGACGGATGTCTTCCGCGGTGGCCAGGCCGATGCGGAGTTCATCGAAGAAGTTGACGTCTAACACGTAACTCCCTTTCCCCTTGCGGGACTAGAAAACAATCAGGCTAAATCTTCTACGGACGCAGATTCGTTGCGGGACAAGTTGATTCCCAGGTTCGCTGCAGCACGCTCGAGGTCCTCGTCGTCGCCGTCGCGCATCTCGATCGCGGCGCCGTCAGACGACAGCACCTCCACGTTCAGGCAGAGCGACTGCAACTCCTTGAGGAGCACCTTGAACGACTCGGGGATGCCCGGCTCGGGGATGTTCTCGCCCTTGACGATCGCCTCGTACACCTTGACCCGGCCGACGGTGTCGTCGGACTTGATGGTCAACAGCTCCTGCAGCGTGTACGCCGCGCCGTAGGCCTGCATGGCCCAGCACTCCATCTCACCGAACCGCTGGCCACCGAACTGCGCCTTACCGCCCAGCGGCTGCTGGGTGATCATCGAGTACGGCCCGGTGGAGCGGGCGTGGATCTTGTCGTCCACCAGGTGGTGCAGCTTCATGATGTACATGTAGCCGGTCGTCACCGGGTACGGGAACGGCTCACCGGAGCGCCCGTCGTACAGGATCGCCTTGCCGTCGCCGTCGACCAGCACGTCGCCGTCGCGGTTGGGCAGCGTCGAGGACAGCAGCCCCTGCAGCTCCTCCTCGCGGGCACCGTCGAACACCGGCGTCGAGACGATCTTGTTCGGCTCGGCCTCCAGCAGCTCCTCCGGCAGCTTGGCGGCCCAGTCGGGCTTGCCCTCGACCTTCCAGCCGCTGTGCGCGCACCAGCCCAGGTGGGTTTCCAGGATCTGGCCGATGTTCATCCGTCGCGGCACCCCGTGGGTGTTGAGGATGATGTCCACCGGTGTGCCGTCCGGCAGGAACGGCATGTCCTCGACGGGCAGGATCTTGCCGATCACACCCTTGTTGCCGTGCCGGCCGGCCAGCTTGTCGCCGTCGGAGATCTTGCGCTTCTGGGCCACGTACACGCGGACCAGCTCGTTGACGCCGGCGGGCAGCTCGTCGTCGTCCTCGCGGGAGAACACCCGGATGCCGATGACCTTGCCGGACTCGCCGTGCGGCACCTTCAGCGACGTGTCGCGGACCTCGCGGGCCTTCTCGCCGAAGATCGCCCGCAGCAGCCGCTCCTCCGGAGTCAGCTCGGTCTCCCCCTTCGGGGTGACCTTGCCGACCAGGATGTCGCCGTCGCGGACCTCGGCACCGATGCGCACGATGCCGCGCTCGTCCAGGTCGGCCAGCACCTCGTCGGAGACGTTGGGGATGTCCCGGGTGATCTCCTCGGCGCCCAGCTTGGTGTCGCGGGCGTCGATCTCGTGCTCCTCGATGTGAATCGAGGTCAGCACATCCTCTTCCACCAGGCGGTTGGACAGGATGATCGCGTCCTCGTAGTTGTGGCCCTCCCACGGCATGATCGCCACGAGCAGGTTCTTGCCGAGCGCCATCTCGCCGTTGTCGGTACACGGGCCGTCGGCGATCACCTGGCCGGCCTCGACGCGCTGGCCGGCGTCCACGATCGGACGCTGGTTGGCGCAGGTGCCGTGGTTGGACCGGGCGAACTTGCGCAACCGGTAGCTCTGCCGGGTGCCGTCGTCGGCCATCACCGTGATGTAGTCGGCCGACACCTCCTCGACGACGCCGCTCTTGTCGGCGACGACGACGTCACCGGCGTCGATCGCGGCGCGCAGCTCCATGCCGGTACCGACCAGCGGCCGCTCGCTGCGTACCAGCGGAACCGCCTGGCGCTGCATGTTCGCACCCATCAGGGCGCGGTTGGCGTCGTCGTGCTCGAGGAACGGGATCATCGCGGTGGCCACCGACACCATCTGGCGCGGCGAGACGTCCATGTACTCGACCTCGGACGAGGACACGTACTCGACCTCGCCGCCCTTCCGGCGGACCAGGACGCGATCCTCGGTGAAGCGGCCCTCGTCGTCGATCGGCGAGTTGGCCTGCGCGACGACGTGGCGGTCCTCCTCGTCGGCGGTCAGGTACACCACCTCGTCGGTCACCCGGCCGTCGACCACCTTGCGGTAGGGGGTCTCGATGAAGCCGAACGGGTTGACCCGGGCATACACGGCCAGCGAGCCGATCAGACCGATGTTCGGTCCTTCCGGGGTCTCGATCGGGCACATCCGGCCGTAGTGGCTCGGGTGCACGTCGCGGACCTCCAGGCCGGCCCGCTCCCGGGACAGACCACCCGGGCCGAGCGCGTTCAGGCGACGCTTGTGGGTCAGCCCGGACAATGGGTTGTTCTGGTCCATGAACTGCGAGAGCTGGCTGGTGCCGAAGAACTCCTTGATGGCCGCCACGACCGGACGGATGTTGATCAGGGTCTGCGGCGTGATCGCCTCGACGTCCTGGGTGGTCATCCGCTCGCGGACCACCCGCTCCATCCTCGACATACCGACCCGGATCTGGTTCTGGATCAGCTCGCCGACGGTACGAATGCGCCGGTTGCCGAAGTGGTCGATGTCGTCGGTCTCCACCGGTACCTCGACACCGCCGGGTACGGTCATCGTGGCGTGGCCCTCATGCAGCCGCACCAGGTACTCGATGGTGGCGACGACGTCCTCTTCGGTGAGCGTCGTGGTGGTGATTGGGCTCTCGGTGTTCAGGCCGAGCTTCTTGTTGACCTTGTAGCGGCCCACCCGGGCCAGGTCGTAGCGCTTCTCCTTGAAGAACAGGTTCTCCAGCAGGGTCTGCGCGGACTCCTTGGTGGGCGGCTCGCCCGGGCGCAGCTTGCGGTAGATGTCGAGCAGCGCCTCGTCGGTGCCAACGGTGTTGTCCTTCTCCAGCGTCGACATCATGATCTCGGAGAAGCCGAACCGCTCGGTGATCTGCTCGTTGGTCCAGCCCAGCGCCTTGAGCAGCACGGTGACCGGCTGACGGCGCTTGCGGTCGATGCGCACACCCACGGTGTCACGCTTGTCGACGTCGAACTCCAGCCACGCGCCGCGGCTGGGGATCACCTTGACCGAGTGCAGGGTCTTCTCGGTGGACTTGTCGATGGTCTCGTCGAAATACACGCCGGGCGAGCGGACCAGCTGGCTGACGACGACGCGCTCGGTCCCGTTGATGATGAACGTGCCCTTCTCGGTCATCATCGGGAAGTCGCCCATGAACACCGTCTGGCTCTTGATCTCGCCGGTGTTGTTGTTGATGAACTCCGCGGTGACGAACAGCGGCGCCGCGTACGTCATGTCCTTGTCTTTGCACTCGTCGACGGGGGCCTTGACCTCGTCGAAGCGCGGGTCGGAGAAGGACAGCGACATCGAGCCGGAGAAGTCCTCGATCGGGGAGAGCTCGTCGAGCACCTCTTCGAGGCCGCCCTTGGGCGCGACGTCGCCGCGCGCGGTCGCTTTCTCACGCCACTCCGGCGTGCCGATCAGCCACTCGAAGGAGTCGGTCTGCACGTCCAGCAGCCCGGGGACCTCGAGCGGTTCACGCAGCTTCGCAAAAGAAATTCGGTTAGGTGCCCCGGGAACGGAGCTATTGGAGGAAGTTTGACGGTTTGTCTTGCTCTGGCGGGAGACTGCCAAGATGCATCCTTCCAGCACCTCGTGCGACTAACGGGGAGCCGGCGGCCACCGGACCTTTCGCCGCGATAACTGTGTCGGTTCGGCTGGCGGACGATCTGTCCAAATCTCACGCACACGGCTAGATCGCTGAGCCGGAAACGGGCTCAGGCTAGGACCACGGTGTCAAGTGGCGGGTGAGATGGGCAGGAGGCAGCCAGCGCAACGTCCAACGATAGCGCAGGACTGCGCATTCCTCAACTACCGTGCTCGGGAACCTCGGCGATCCGTGCGCTGGCCGCCGCTTCGGGATTCCCCTGCACACATGCTGCCCAACAGACTGACCCCTTCCGGCTCGTCCGTCAAGGGTTGACGCGCCAACTTGTCAGCGAGAACTCCTTCCCGGCACGGCCGCGGTGTGACTCGACTATTGAGTGCGGATGGTCTCGGTGGGCGCGTCGTAGTCGCGGTGGCGGCCACGGTCCTCGCCGCCGAAGTCCCGCTCGTGCGCCGGGTAGTCCTGCGCGGAGCCCTCGAGGGACTCGAGGATTGCTTGCTGGGCGTTCTTGGGCAGCAGGTGCAGGTTTTCCCGGACTCGGGCCTGACGGCGGGCGACGGCCTTGCGCTCCGGCATGCCCGGGGTGGCGGTGATCTGCGGCGGCACGCCCTCGATCTCCTCGACGCCGCCGCCGTGGTGGCCGGCCTCCAGGTGGGCCTGCTCCTCGGCCATGGTGGCCTCGTCCTTTTCCTCCGACATACCGATCGGGCCGATCCGGCGGCCGTTGAGGAACTGCTTGACGACGGGCTCGTCGCTGGTCAGCAGCACCTCGCGCGGCCCGAACATGACCAACTTGCGACGGAACAGCATGCCCATGTTGTCCGGCACCGTGCGGGCGATGTTGATGTTGTGCGTGACGATCAGAATCGTGGCGTCGATCTGGGCGTTGATGTCGATCAGCAGCTGGCTCAGGTAGGCGGTACGCACGGGGTCAAGACCCGAGTCCGGCTCGTCACAGAGGATGATCTGCGGGTCGAGCACCAGCGAGCGCGCCAAGCCGGCACGCTTTTTCATACCGCCGGAGATCTCACCGGGGAACTTCTTCTCGTCGCCGGCCAAACCCACGATCGCCAGCTTCTCCATGACGATGTCACGGATTTCGCTTTCCTTCTTCTTTGTGTGCTCACGCAACGGGAACGCGGTGTTGTCGTAGATGTTCATCGACCCGAACAGCGCGCCGTCCTGGAACATCACCCCGAACAAAGTGCGGATCTCGTAGAGCTCCTTGGCCGAGCACTCGGTGATGTCGACGTCGTCGATGATGATCGAGCCGCGCTCTGGGCGCAGCAGCCCGATCAGCGACTTCAAGAACACCGACTTACCGGTACCCGACGGGCCCAGCAGCACGCTGACCTCGCCCGGCGGGATATCCATCGTGACGTCTTCCCAGATTCGCTGGGATCCGAAGGACTTGGTAAGTCCCTCAACCCGGATTGCCTTGCCCATGCGAATCCTCCCGATGACGAGGCTGTCTGGCCTGTGGTTTCAGTCACTTTAGCCTACCCGGGCGGCGGGCAACACGCCTATCGATCGCCTACCCGCCGGTAGGTGTGTCAAGACTGCGCCCCGCTTCGCCGCGCCTGCGATCGCCGTCTAGATGAGTGATTCCTATCCCGGTCAGTGGTCGTAGGCGATCAGTGATCGTTTGGTGGGGTGTTGATTTTCCAGTTGTGCCAGATCACGGCGGCCAGTGCGAGTAAGCGTTGAGCGATGCGGGCGAAGACACC
>NZ_LQPE01000133.1 GCF_002101735.1 Mycobacterium kyorinense
AGCGGCGCACCGTCTCCCGGGAGGCCCCGCACGGGATCGGCGTGCCGTCGACCAGTCGCAGGTCGTCGGCCCACGAGCGGCCAGATACAGCATGGCTTTGCAGATCAACGGAGCGGCGGCCTTGATCCGTTTGTGGTAGCCCGGCTGCTTGGGCAAATACGGAAACAGATGGCGCAGCCGGCCCAAACACATACGCAGCCAATGGTGTTCGCTGCGAGCACCGAGCAGTACCTGCGCCACGGCCAGGCACACCAGCTCGGCATCGGTGAGTCTCTTCGGTCGACCGACTCGCCGTCGGTCCGGTCCGATGACATGATCATCGATCGTCACATACAGTTCGGTCAGGAGGGCATCGAGGTTCGTCGTCACAAACGTCCATCGATGCCCTCCAACCACATCAGTCACAAGCCGCCACGCCGCACAGACAACCAACAGCGGTACGCATCAACAACCCGCCGCAACTCACCCGCCGCCGCGGTTAGGAATTACTCATCTAGTGGGTCGGGGGCATCGACCGGCCCATCACCGCGGAGAACAGCCGCTGGTAGCCAGAACCAGTTGCGCGCACGATCACGTCAAGCGCCTTGGCGTCCGGGCCGACCAGCACCCGGGCCTTGTTCTTACGCACCGCGTCCAGAATGATCCGGGCGGCCCGCTGCGGGCTGGTGCTGGCGAGGCGCTTGTCGAAGAACTCGGCCAGCTGATTGGCGTCGACCCCCTCAGCGGCGGTGGCGTTACGAGCAATCGCCGTCTTGATGCCGCCGGGATGCACAGTGGTCACCTTCACCGGATGGCCGGCCAGGATCATCTCCTGTCGCAGCGCCTCGGTGAAGCCGCGAACGGCGAATTTGGCCGAGTTGTAGGCCGCCTGCCCCGGCACGGAGAACAACCCGAAGACGCTGGAGACGTTGATGACATGCCCGTCGCCGGAGGCAATCAGGTGCGGCAGAAAAGCCTTGGTGCCATTCACGACGCCCCAGAAGTCGACGTCCATCACCCGCTCGATGTCCTTGAACTGGCTGATCTCAATGTCACCGGTGAATGCGATCCCGGCGTTGTTGTAGATCTGGTTCACCTTGCCGAAATGCTCGTTGACCGCGTCGGCATAGGCCAGGAAGGCCTCGCGCTCGGCGACGTTGAGGCGGTCGGCCTTGACCGGGGCGCCGATAGCCGCCAGGCGCTCCTCGGTCTGCGCCAGCCCTTCGGTGTTGATGTCGCTGATCGCCAACTTGGCGCCCGAGCGGGCCAGTTCGACGGCCAGCGCCTGGCCGATACCCGAACCGGCGCCGGTGACCACGGCCACCTTCCCGGCAAACCCCTCCATGGAAACTCCTTAATCGGTTAGCTCTCGATGAGGCTAGCCGGTACTCGTGGTACGGCCTGCGTGGCCCCCGCGAGCGTGCACAGAATCCCGCCGGCACCCGGCGTGTCGTGCGGGGACACGCACGCTCGCGGCAGGCAGATCAGCTCAGCCGAACGCGAGGTCGATAATTTCCTGCTGCTCGACGGCGTGCACCTTCGACGAGCCCGACGACGGCGCCGACATCGCGCGGCGTGAAATCCGTTTGATGCCAGTCAATTTGTCCGGCACCATCTCGGGTAGCTCAAGACCGAACCGCGGCCACGCGCCCTGGTTCGCCGGCTCTTCCTGCACCCAGAAGTACTCGTTGACGTTCGGGTAGCGGTCCAGCGTTTCGTTGAGACGCCGTCGCGGCAGCGGCGCCAGCTGCTCGATGCGCACAATCGCGACGTCATCACGGTTGTCCTTGGCCTTGCGGGCCGCCAACTCGTAGTACAGCTTGCCGCTGGTCAACAGGATCCGCTTGACGTTGCCGCGATCGCCGACGCCGTCCTCGTAGGTGGGCTCTTCGAGCACCGAGCGGAACTTGATCTCGGTGAAGTCCTTCAGGTCGCTGACCGCGGCCTTGTTGCGCAGCATCGACTTCGGGGTGAACACGATCAGCGGCCGCTGGATGCCGTCGAGTGCATGCCGGCGCAACAAGTGGAAGTAGTTCGCCGGAGTCGACGGCATCGCGATCGTCATCGACCCCTCCGCCCACAGCTGCAGGAAGCGTTCGATGCGGCCCGACGTGTGGTCCGGGCCCTGGCCCTCGTGCCCGTGCGGCAGCAACAGCACCACGTTGGACAGCTGGCCCCACTTGGCCTCGCCGGAGCTGATGAACTCGTCGATGATCGACTGCGCGCCATTGACGAAGTCGCCGAACTGGGCCTCCCACATCACAAATGCGTCCGGGTTGCCCACCGTGTAGCCGTATTCGAAACCGACAGCGGCGAATTCGGACAGCGGCGAGTCGTACACCAGGAATTTACCGCCGGTCGGGGTGCCGTCGGGGTTGGTGGCCAGCAGCTGCAGCGGGGTGAACTCAGCGCCGGTGTTGCGGTCGATGATCACCGAATGCCGTTGCGAGAACGTGCCGCGCCGGGTGTCCTGCCCGGATAGCCGCACCAGTTTGCCTTCTGCCACAAGCGAACCCAGCGCCAACAATTCGGCGAACGCCCAGTCGACCTTGCCCTCGTAGGCCATCTCCCGGCGCTTCTCCAGCACCGGCTTGACCCGCGGATGCACGGTGAACCCTTCCGGCATGGCCAGGTGAGCATCCCCGATGCGGGCCAGCAACGACTTGTCCACCGCGGTGGCCAGCCCCGCAGGAATCATCTGGTCGGACTCCACCGATTCGCTGGGCTGCACGCCGTGCTTTTCCAGTTCGCGGACCTCGTTGAACACCCGCTCCAACTGGCCCTGGTAGTCGCGCAGGGCGTCTTCGGCTTCCTTCATCGAGATGTCGCCGCGGCCGATCAGCGCTTCCGTATAGCTCTTGCGCGCACCGCGTTTGGTGTCGATCACGTCGTACATGTACGGGTTCGTCATCGACGGGTCGTCGCCCTCGTTGTGGCCGCGGCGGCGGTAGCACAGCATGTCGATGATGACGTCCTTGTGGAACTCCTGCCGGAAGTCCACCGCCAGCCGCGCTACCCACTCGCAGGCTTCGGGGTCGTCGCCGTTGACGTGGAAGATCGGCGCCCCGATCATCTTCGCGACGTCGGTGCAGTATTCGCTGGACTTGGAGTGTTCCGGCGAGGTGGTGAAGCCGATCTGGTTGTTGACGATGATATGAATGGTGCCGCCCACCCGGTAACCGGGAAGCAAAGCCAGGTTCAGCGTTTCGGCCACCACGCCCTGCCCGGCGAACGCGGCGTCACCGTGCAGCATCAACGGCACCACCGAGAAGCCGTCCTCGCCGAGCCCCTTGTCGAGCAGATCCTGCTTGGCCCGCACCAGCCCCTCCAGGACCGGGTCGACGGCCTCGAGGTGCGACGGGTTGGCGGTCAGCG
This sequence comes from Mycobacterium kyorinense, assembly GCF_002101735.1. Classification (GTDB taxonomy): domain Bacteria; phylum Actinomycetota; class Actinomycetes; order Mycobacteriales; family Mycobacteriaceae; genus Mycobacterium; species Mycobacterium kyorinense. The sequence continues at coordinate 3,355 of NZ_LQPE01000133.1, forward strand.
ACACCTGAATGTCGTTGTCGCCGAACATCTGAATGTAGACGCCGGTGGCGCCGAGGTGGTACTTGACGTCACCGGAGCCGTGCGCCTGCGCCGGATTGAGGTTGCCCTCGAATTCGCTGAAGATCTGCGAGTACGGCTTGCCGACGATGTTGGCCAGCACGTTGAGCCGTCCGCGGTGCGGCATGCCGATGACCACTTCGTCGAGACCGTGCTCGGCGCACTGGTCGATCGCGGCGTCCATCATCGGGATGACGGTCTCGGCGCCTTCCAGCGAGAAACGTTTCTGCCCAACGTATTTGGTCTGCAGGAACGTCTCGAAGGCTTCGGCGGCGTTGAGTTTGGACAGAATGTACTTCTGCTGGGCGACGGTCGGCTTGTCGTGCTTGACCTCGATCCGCTCCTGCAGCCACTTCTGCTGCTCGGGTTCGAGGATGTGGGTGTATTCCACGCCGACATGCCGGCAGTAGGCGTCGCGCAGCACCGACAGCACGTCGCGCAGCTTCTTGTACTCCGCGCCCGCAAACCCATTGACCTTGAATACCCGATCGAGGTCCCACAGCGTCAGCCCGTGGGTCAGCACGTCGAGGTCGGGGTGGCTGCGGAAGCGGGTGTTGTCGAGCCGCAGCGGGTCGGTGTCGGCCATCAGGTGGCCGCGGTTGCGGTAGGCCGCGATCAGCTCGACGACGCGCGCATTCTTGTCGACGATCGAGTCCGGGTTGTCGGGCCGCCAGCGCACCGGCTCATACGGGATGGACAGCTCGCGAAAGATCTCGTCCCAGAAGGTATCCGAGAGGATCATCTCGTGGATGGTGCGCAGGAAGTCGCCGGATTCCGCGCCTTGGATGATGCGGTGGTCGTAGGTCGAGGTCAGCGTGATCAGCTTGCCGATACCGAGTTCGGCGATGCGTTCGGGGCTGGCGCCCTGGAACTCGGCGGGGTATTCCATTGCGCCGACGCCGATGATGGCGCCCTGGCCAGCCATCAGCCGCGGCACCGAGTGCACGGTGCCGATGGTGCCCGGGTTGGTCAGCGAAACCGTCACGCCGGCAAAGTCTTCCGCGGTCAGCTTGCCGTCCCGAGCGCGGCGCACGATGTCTTCGTAGGCGGTGACGAACTGCGCGAAGCGCATGCTCTCGCAGCGTTTGATGCCGGCAACCACAAGCGACCGCTTGCCGTCCTTGCCCTGCAGGTCGATCGCCAGGCCCAGATTGGTGTGCGCGGGCGTGACCGCAGTGGGCTTTCCGTCGACTTCGGCGAAGTGGCGGTTCATGTTCGGGTATTTCTTGATGCCCTGAACCACCGCGTAGCCCAGCAGATGGGTGAACGAGATCTTGCCGCCGCGGTTGCGCTTGAGCTGGTTGTTGATGACGGTCCGGTTGTCGATCAACAGCTTGGCCGGGATGGCCCGCACACTGGTGGCCGTCGGTACATCCAGCGACATGGACATGTTCTTGACGACGGCGGCGGCGGCACCGCGCAGCACCTGGACCTCGTCGCCCTCGGCGGGCGGGGGCCCGGCCGGTTTGGCCGGGGCCACCGGTGCGCTGGTTGCGCCATTGCCCGGGGTGGCGGTGGTGGCGGGCGGCGCGGCGGGCTTGGGCGCCGGCGCCGGCTCGGGAGCGGCCGGTCGCCCGTCGCCGGTCGGCGGGGTGTCGATCGTCGGCTCGGGGTTGTAATCGACCAAGAACTCATGCCAACTCGGGTCGACCGAGGAGGGGTCGTCGCGGAATTTGCGGTACATCTCCTCGACCAGCCATTCGTTCTGACCGAATGGTGAACTCGTACTGCTCACGGCAGCTGCTCGCCTCGATTCCTCTGTCCGGCAAGCGCGCTACCCACGACACTTGCCCCCTAACTGCGCCCGACGTGCCGGCGCAACTCCCACCTGCGGCGGACTTGACGATGGCCGCCCCATAAAGGCTATCTCTTTGCCGGTAATCCGCCAGGCGCGCCGCTACCCAGCGCCCGTTGCCGCTCTACCCGGCGTCGCGAACCGTCGGCAGCAGGTGCAGCGTCACCGGCCAGCGTGCCGGCGGCTCGCCGAATGCCTTGCGGGCGTTGCGGACGATCTTTTTGCCGACCATCCGGTTGCCGATCGCCCCGACCAGCGCGCCGATTCCCACCGGCAGCAGCTTGCCGAACAGCAACGCCCCGCGCCGCAGCGTGTAGCGCTTGACGGCGTATTTCAGCAGCCGCGAGTTGAGCTGCGACACCGCGGGCATCGGCAGCGTTGCCACCCCGTCGGACAGCCACGCTCCGCTGGTGCGGCCCGGCCCGATCAGTTCGGCGAGCGCGTGCTTGCTGTCGTCGCCGACCAGGACGGACAGCACCAGGGCGCGGCGGCGTTCCCGGTCCTCGATGGGGACCCCGTGCACGGCTGCGACGGCCAACGCGAAGAACGCAGTGGCCTCGAGGAACACGGCGGTCTCACCGGCCGCTGCGGAGAACGCGGCCAGCGTGCCGACCCCCGGCAAGGCCGCCGCCGAACCCACCGCGGCGCCACTGGCCGTCACCGCCGCCAGGTAGCGCTTCTCCAGCTTCGCGACGATGGTGGCCGGTCCCGCGCCCGCGTTGGCGCGCCGCAGCCGTTCCACATACGCCTTGGCAGTCGGTCCCTGCGACCGCGACGCGCGCTCGATGACATGCGCCAACGCGCGCGCGGATGCTTTGGGCTTGCCGTTGCTGGCTGTCTGCGGGTCCGCCGTCGACCCGCTCCGTCGGGCGCTCATAGTGCCTCCGTTAGCTGGAATGGCGTCACTTCAGGCTAGCGCCGGCGCCACGGAAGGCGGGGGAGGCGTCGCCACCGAATACTCCACCCGGAATAATCCGCTCCGGACAAGCCGAGCCGACAGGACGGATGGTTAATGGCCTACCAGTTGACGTCGTTGGGTATTTCCGTCTTGGCGCTGCTGCGGGAGCGCCCCATGCACGGCTACGAGATGTTCCAGACGCTGGTGCGACGTCATGCGGATCACATCGTGAAGGTTCGCCCGGGCTCTCTGTATCACGCCGTGGACCGGCTGACCGAGGAGAAACTGATTCGCCGCGCAGCAACAACCCGTGCCGGCAACCGCCCCGAGCGCGCTGTCTACGAGATCACCGATGCCGGCGTCGAAGCGCTCGGTGAGCGGGTCCGCGACCTGGTAGCGATGCCGGCCAACGAATTCCCGCAGTTCGTCGCCGCACTCGCCGCGATCGATACCCTGGACCCGGACGCCGCGGCGACTGCCGTCGACGACCGGGTCGGGGCATTGGAGGCGCGCGCCGCGGAAATCATGGCGCTGCGAGACGCCGGCATCACACCGGCCACCGGCTCTTTGGTGGCTTTCGACTACGTGCTGGCGACGATGCGGGCCGAGCTGTCATGGTTGCGCGAATTTGCCGACTCGCTGCGGACCGGAAGCCGAGACGAGGTGAGCAGATGACCACGGCGACGAGCAGGACGCGTTCGGCCCGCAGCACCCGGCGCCCGCCCGCCGTGACGCCGCGCAAGCGGGGGAACAGCCCGAACCCGTGGCACGCGCTGTGGGCGATGATGGTCGGCTTCTTCATGATCCTGCTCGACTCGACCATCGTCGCGGTCGCCAACCCCAGCATCATGAACGACCTGGAAACCGGCTACGACACGGTGATCTGGGTGACCAGCGCGTACCTGCTCGCCTATGCGGTGCCGTTGCTGGTGGCCGGCCGACTCGGGGATCGGTTCGGCCCGAAAAACCTCTACCTGGGTGGGCTGGCGGTGTTCACCGTCGCCTCGCTGTGGTGCGGCCTGTCCGGCAGCGTCGGCACATTGATCGCTGCGCGGGTGGTTCAGGGCATCGGCGCTGCACTGCTGACCCCGCAGACTCTGTCGACAATCACCCGCATCTTCCCGCCGGAGCGTCGCGGCATGGCGATGAGCGTGTGGGGCGCCACCGCCGGCGTCGCCACCCTGGTGGGCCCGCTGGCCGGCGGTGTCCTGGTCGACGCGATGGGCTGGGAGTGGATCTTTTTCGTCAACGTCCCGATCGGTGTCATCGGGCTGGGATTGGCGGCCTGGCTGGTTCCGGTCCTGCCCACCGATATGCACCGCTTCGATCTGGCCGGCGTCGCCTTGTCGGGGGTGGGGATGTTCCTCGTCGTCTTCGCCCTGCAGGAGGGCCAGTCGGCGGGCTGGGCGCCGTGGATCTGGGCGGTGCTCGTCGCCGGCATCGGGTTCATGGTCGCGTTCGTCTACTGGCAGTCGATCAACACGCGCGAGCCGCTGATCCCGCTCGACATCTTCCGCGACCGCGACTTCAGCCTGTCCAACCTCGGGGTGGCAGTCATCGGATTCGCCACGACGGCGATGATCCTGCCGCTGATGTTCTACGCGCAGGCGGTGTGTGGACTGTCGCCGACGCGTTCGGCGCTGCTGACCGCACCGATGGCGATCACCAGTGGGCTGCTGGCCCCGGTCGTCGGCAGAATCGTGGACCGCACCCATCCGCGGCCGGTTGTCGGTTTCGGGTTCTCGGTTCTGGCTATCGCGCTGACGTGGCTTTCCATCGAGATGGCGCCGGGCACGCCGATTTGGCGGCTGGCGTTGGTGTTCATCGCGATGGGCGTCGGGATGGCGTTCGTCTGGCAGCCGCTGGCCGCCACCGCGACGCGCAACCTGCCGGCGAACCTGGCCGGCGCGGGCTCGGGGGTGTACAACGCGACCCGGCAGGTCGGCGCCGTGTTGGGCAGCTCCAGCATCGCCGCGTTCATGACGTTGCGGATCACCGCGGAGTTGCCGCCGATGCCGGGCGGCCTGCACCCGGAGGCCACCGAGGACCGCAGCGCCCTGCAGTTGCCGGAGTTCCTGCGGGAGCCGTTCGCGGCCGCCATGTCTCAGTCGATGCTGTTGCCGGCGTTCATCGCGCTGTTCGGGGTGGGCGCGGCGCTGTTCATGGTCGGCTTCACCGCGTCGCCGGCCAGTCGTCAATCGCAGGCCGTCGAGGGCGACGCCGGGACTGAGCGGATCCGGGTGATGCCGGCTGTGTCCGACGATTTCGACGACTACGTCGAGTACGTAGTGCCTCGTGCGCCCCAGCCGCGCACCGATGAGTACGACACCGAGCCGCTGGCTCCCGTCAAGCCGCCGGCTCCTAAGGCGGAGCCGATCAGGTTCGCGCACAACGGATTCCATGTCGACGACCGGCGCTTGCGGTCCGGCGCGGAGTTGCCGCAGTCACGGCGCAATCGGCACTACCGGGCCGATCCCGATGACGCGCCCGGCTACGGCCGACACTCGTACGACTAACCGTCGGTCACCGCCAGGAACGCGCCCAACTCCACCAGCCCCGCCGGCGTGGCGGGCAGGTAGTCGGTCAGTGTCTCCGCCCGTACGATCAGCGCCGCGTACTGCGCGCGGCTGATTGCCACGTTCAACCGATTCCGGTTGAGCAGGAACGGGATTCCGCGCGGGATGTCTTCGACGGACGACGCCGTCATCGAGATGAGGACCACCGGCGCCTGCGCGCCCTGGAATTTGTCGACGGTTCCGACCCGGACGTCGCCGAGACCGGCGGCCGCCAGTCGACGCCGCAGCAACACCACCTGCGCGTTGTACGGGGCCAGCACCAGCACGTCGGCGGCCTGCAACGGCCGGGTACCGTGCTCGTCGGTCCACGACGAGCCCAGCAGCCGCGAGATCTCGTCGGCAATCGCCTCGGCCTCTTGAGGACTCTCGGTCGAATTGCCCTCGTGGCGCACCGTAAGTGCCTGGACCCCGGGCGAATATCCGTCGAGGCGACGCGCGGCGGTGCGTTCGACATGGGAATGCAGCCGTCCCTCGTACGCGAGCCGCGACACCGGCCCGCAGACCGCGGGATGCATCCGATAGGAGCGGTCCAGGAAGTAGCCGCGTTCGGCCGGCAACGTGCGCTGATTCTCGACCAGCCACCCGAGCGCGGAGGTGTCGACCGGTTCCGGATGGGTGCCCTGGCTGACTTGCGGCAATTGCTGCGGATCGCCCAGCAGCAGAAGGTTTTTCGCCGCCGGTGCCACCGCGATGGTGTTGGCCAAGCAGAACTGGCCGGCCTCGTCGATCACCAGCAAGTCCAAACTGCCGGGCGGCACCCGACTGGTATTGGCGAAGTCCCAGGCCGTACCGCCGATCACGCACCCCGGAGTCCCGGCGACGAAGTCGGCGTACTCGTCCCCGTCGATGTGCCGCCAGGCCGGATTGTCTCGGTCGTGCTGCTTCTTGGCCACCCGTTGCGGATCGATTCCGACCGACACCGCGCAGTCGAAGAGGTTCTCCACCACGGCATGCGACTGCGCGACTACCCCGATCCGCCAGCCGTGTTCGGCGACCAGTTGCATGATGGCGCGCGCCGCGGTGAACGTTTTGCCCGTCCCGGGCGGGCCGTGCACCGCCACGTACGACGAATCCAGGTCCAGCATCGCCGCGACGATGTCCGCGGCCGTATCGGCGCTGCGTGGCAGCGGCGCGCCGCTGCGGAGTCGGGGGGCGCGTCGCAGCAGAATATCCACGATGGCGGTGCGGGGAAGCCGCGGCAACGCGGCTGCGACCTCGGCAGCCGTGGCCTCGATCGACTCCCGCAGCTTCGTGGTCGCAATCGGCGGGCCGGGAGTGAGCGCGAACGGCAATTGGTCAAAGGTGCTGCCGTTATTCGGTGTTCGTTCCAGGACCACTACCTCGGTGGGCACCGCCGGGTCGTCGGCCTCGACGACCTGGGCGTGGCCGGCCGCCCGACGGTCGGGATCGTCGGTCATCCCTTCGGGCGCCGGGGGTTCGTAGAGCGCGAACACCGTCGAGCTGAGTTCGCCGCGGGCCAGCTCGCCGGTCAGCCGCAACCTGCGCTGCGGCTTGCGGGCACGCGGCGGCTGATGCCAGTCCACCGCCACCGAGGCTTCGTCGACGACGAAAACGTCGGTGTTGTCGGCCCATTCCTCCAGCGGGTAGTTGAGTCGGTCGAAATGCGCCCACCAGAACGGCTTGTCCTCGCGTCGGTGATAGCCGCGCGCCGCGGCCACCAACGCGACCGCCATCTGCTCCGCGGTCCGGTCGCCGAGTGACGCGAAGTCCGCCAGCGTCGCCGCCAGCGCGTCGTGTTGCTCGACGCTGCCGCCATCCGAAACGGGTTGGGCGCCAAGCGGTGTGATGCCACACTCGAAAGCCCGCATCAGCAGCCAGTCGCGCAGTGCCCGGGTTGACCGGCAGTCGTAGTGGTTGTAGTCCTCGATCTCCTTGAGCACCGTCGCGGCCTCGTCGGCGCAGCCGTCGGCGCGCAGCTCGCAGAACCGGGCGTATTGGGTGATCGAATCGGCGGCAGTGGTCACGTCCCCGGAGCGCAACTGCTGGCCCATGAACAGCGGCTCGAGCGCCTTGAGGCTGAACGAGTCTGCTCCGACCCGAAAACTCTTGCGCACCAACGGATACAGGTCCACCAAGACCCCGCTGCGCAGAAGGTCGTCGACGTCGTCCTCGCCGACGCCATGCCGACCGGCGAGCCGCAGCAGCGCGGTCTTCTCGTAGGGGGCGTAGTGGTAGATGTGCATGTTCGGGTAGCGCTTGCGGCGCTTGGCCACCATCGCCAGAAAGTCCGTCAACGCCCGCCGCTCGCCGGCGCGGTCGTGCGCCCACAGCGGGCGAAAAGCGCCGCCGGCGTCCAGGACGCCGAACAGATACTCCAGACCCCATTGCCTGCCGTCGGCGGTCCACAGCGGATCACCCTCGAAGTCGAAGAACAGGTCGCCGTCGTCGGGGTTGGGTAACAACGCCAGTGGCTGCGGATCGGCGATCTCGAACTGGGGCTCGCCGGTTTCGCGTTCGACCACCTGCAGCCGGGCTTGCGCGGTGAGCTTGGCCAGCGTGCGTGGTGCGAGATCGGGCACCGGCCCGGTGTGGCCGGCCAATTCGGCGACGGTGCTGACGCCGGCGTCGAGCAGCTTGGCTCGCTGGCTGACCCGCATCCCGGCTACCAGCAGCAGGTCGTCGCTGAGCCGAACCTGCTCCTCGCACTCCGGGCAGCGAAAACACGCCCGCACCCGCTCGTCGTCCCAGCGCACCGGTTCGGTTGCGGCGTAATGCTCGTCGAGCAGCCGCTGCACCAGCGCCCGCTGAGAGCGATAGACCGGTATCAGCTCGTCGATCGCGTAGCGCAGGACGGTGCCGTCGCCGAGGATCAGTTCGGCGTCCGGCGCCACCGGCACCCCCGAGCAGCTCAGCGTGTCGGCGTAGCCGGCCAGTTGCAGCAGCGCGGTGACCTTGGCCGAGCGGGCCAGTTTGGTGTCGGCAACGCGGTACCGGCCACCGTCGCGCACCAGGAAGTCGGCGAACCCGACGAAGCGGCCGTCGAACATGGCGGCCTGGTACACCACCGGCGCGCCGTCGGCGACCGCGCGCCGGGTCGCCTCGGCGGCGGCGGTCAGCCCGGCGATCGTGTAGGCCGGGCGACCGATGACGGCAACCGCGTCGCCGAATTCGACTCGGAACTGGTCGAGTTGGCGTTGCTCGTGCCGGCGGCCCAGATCGGCAGTGCGGGCGAGCAACTCGTCCTCGGCGGCCACCGCGGGCCCGCGTCCCAGCTTCGCGTCGAAGTCGCGTAGCAGCGCGAACTCGCAGCGGGACGCGGCTGCCAGATCCGACGCGCTGTAGACCACTCCGTCGTCGGTGACGAACACAGGCCCACCCTAGGTGAGGGCACCGACATCGACCGGCGACACGCACCGGCGCGAAGAGGGGTCAGCCGGCGGTATTGCCGATCAGCTCCACCCCGTTGCCGTTCCAACGGAACTTCACCACGCTGGCCAAGCCGCTGATACCGCTGGCGGCGGTCAGCGCCACGGTGTCGCCGGTGGACTGCGACGTGTCCAAGCCGTTGAACCCGTAGGTGTCGGGCACCCCTTGCGGGATGTACTTGCCGAGGTGGAACATCACCGCCCGGGTGTTGGGGTTCGCGCCGTTGGTGTTGGCCTTGACGATGACGGCCGACAGCTGGGCGCACTCGTTGTAGTTGCCGGCCAGCGGCTCGGGATTCCACGGCTGCTGGCTGCGCGGATCACGCGGCAGCTCGGACACCGCCCGGGCGATGGCCGGGTCGGCGAGATCGATCGCGCAGGGATCGGCCGGCGCGGCGGCGGTGGTCGTCGGCGGCGGGGCAGCGCGTGGCGCGCCCGGCTTGCCCGGTGTGCTGGTCGGACGCGGTGTGCTGGCCTGGGGCGTCTTGGCGACGGTCGAGTCGCCCGATCCGCAGCCGGTCAGCATCGCGGTGGTCAGCACGGCAGCAACGGTCAACCGCTTCCACACAACGCTGCACCGTACCGGCATCGGACTCGCGGGTGTGGCAGGCGCGGCCACTAGACTCCTTGTGAAATGGCTTCTCCGGACGACGCGCCTGTCACATTCGCCGACCTGCAGATTCACCCCGCGGTGCTGCAGGCCGTCGTTGACGTCGGCTACGAGTCGCCGTCGGCCATTCAGGCCGCGACCATTCCGGCGCTGATGGCGGGCTCCGACGTGGTGGGCCTGGCGCAGACCGGCACCGGCAAGACGGCCGCGTTCGCCATTCCGATCCTGTCGAAGATCGACACTGCCAGCAAAGCGACCCAGGCGCTGGTGCTGGCACCCACCCGCGAGCTCGCTCTGCAGGTGGCCGAGGCGTTCAGCCGCTGGCGCACATCTGCCGCAGATCCACGTGCTGCCGATCTACGGCGGCTCGTCGTATGCCGTGCAGCTGGCCGGGCTCAAGCGCGGCGCGCAGGTGGTGGTGGGCACCCCGGGCCGGGTCATCGATCACCTCGAACGCGGGACACTGGATCTGTCCCGAGTGGACTATCTGGTGCTCGACGAGGCCGACGAGATGCTGCAGATGGGTTTCGCCGAGGACGTCGAGCGAATCCTGTCCGACACCCCGGAGTACAAGCAGGTCGCGCTGTTCTCGGCGACCATGCCGCCGGCGATCCGCAAGCTCACCGCCAAATACCTGCACGAGCCGCTCGAAGTCACCGTCGAAACCAAAACCGCTACGGCGGAAAACATCTCGCAGCGCTACATCCAGGTCGCCGGGCCCCGCAAGATGGACGCGCTGACCAGGGTGCTCGAAGTCGAGCCGTTCGAGGCGATGATCGTCTTCGTCCGTACCAAGCAGGCCACCGAAGAGGTGGCCGAAAGACTGTGTGCCCGAGGGTTTTCCGCGGCCGCCATCAACGGCGACATCGCGCAGTCGCAGCGGGAACGCACCATCAGCGCGCTCAAGAACGGCAGCATCGACATTCTGGTCGCTACCGATGTGGCCGCCCGTGGACTGGACGTGGACCGGATTTCGCATGTGCTCAACTACGACATCCCGCATGACACCGAGTCGTATGTGCACCGGATCGGACGCACCGGCCGGGCCGGACGCTCGGGGACCGCGCTGCTGTTCGTCTCACCGCGGGAGCGCCACCTGCTCAAGGCGATCGAGAAGGCGACGCGCCAGAAACTCACCGAAGCCGAGCTGCCCAGCGTCGAGGACGTCAACGCACAGCGGGTGGCCAAGTTCGCCGACTCGATCACCGACACGCTCGGCTCGCCGGGAATCGAGCTATTCCGCAGCCTGGTCGAGGATTACGAACGCGAGCACGACGTCCCGATGGCCGACATTGCGGCGGCGCTGGCGTTGCAGTCCCGCGACGGTGAAGCGTTCCTGATGGCGCCGGAGCCACCACCCGAGCGTCGCCCGAAAGAGCGCCGCGACAAGCCTTCCAAGCCCAGGCCGAAGGACGGCTTCGCCACCTATCGCATTGCCGTGGGCAAGCGACACAAGGTCGGCCCGGGAGCGATCGTCGGGGCCATCGCCAACGAGGGCGGTCTGCACCGCAGCGATTTCGGCCACATCACCATCGGGTCGGACTTCTCCTTGGTGGAGCTGCCGGCCAAGCTGCCGCGTTCGACGCTCAAAGCGCTTGAGCGAACCCGTATTTCGGGGGTGCTGATCAATCTGCGGCCCGACAGTCGCGGCGCCAAGCCCCGCCGGAAGCACGCGGGATGACGGTCTCGGACGCCACCACCGACCAGGGCGGTCTCGAGCAGGTCTCCGGCCCGGACCGGGTCGCGTCGCTGACCGGGATCCGCGCGGTCGCCGCTCTGCTCGTGGTCGGCACGCACGCCGCCTACACCACCGGCAAGTACACCCACGGCTATTTCGGATTGATGTGTGCGCGCATGGAGATCGGGGTGCCGATTTTCTTTGTGCTGTCCGGGTTTCTGCTGTTTCGTCCGTGGGTGCGCTCGGTTGCCGCCGGCGGGCCCTCGCCGTCGGTGAGTCGCTATGCGTGGCATCGCGTTCGGCGCATCATGCCGGCCTATATCGTCACGGTGCTGGCCGCCTACGTCGTCTACCAGTTCCGCACTGCCGGGCCCAATCCCGGCCACACCTGGATGGGGCTGTTCCGCAACCTCACGCTGACGCAGATCTACGCTGGCAACTACCTGGACTCGTATCTGCACCAGGGGCTCACGCAGATGTGGAGCCTCGCAGTAGAAGCCGCCTTCTATGTGGTGTTGCCACTGCTGGCCTACCTGCTGCTGGTGTGGGTGTGTAAGCGGCGGTGGGAGCCGGTGCGCATGCTCGTCGCGTTGGGCGTGTTGATGTTGATCACCCCGGCGTGGCTGGCGTTCGTGCATGCCGCCACGTCGGTGCCCAACGGGGCGCGGCTGTGGCTGCCGACCTACCTGGCCTGGTTTCTGGCCGGCATGATGCTGGCGGTGCTGCAGGCGATGGGCGTGCGCTGTTACACGCTCGTCGCGCTACCGCTGGCGATCGTCAGCTACCTCATCGTCTCCACCCCGATCGCGGGTGCCCCGACGACGTCGCCGCAGGGATTGCCTGAGGCGCTGGTGAAGTCGGCGTTCTACGCCGCCATCGCCGCGCTGGCGGTGGCGCCGCTGGCACTCGGCGACCGCGGCTGGTACAGCAAGCTGTTGGCGAGCCGGCCGATGGTGTGGCTGGGCGAGATCTCCTACGAGATCTTCCTGATCCATCTGGTGACGATGGAGATCGCGATGGTCGAGGTGGTGCGTTATCCGGTCTACACCGGCTCGATGGTGAACCTGTTCGTGGCCACGCTGGCGATCACCATCCCGTTGGCCTGGTTGCTGCACCGGTTCACCCGAGTGCCAAGCTGAGTGTGTTAGGTTAACCTTCCCTAAGTTGCAACGGAAGGGTAGCTTGACGCAGATGGCTGATCACAAGGGGTCCCGCGGCTTTGCCGGCGCGGTGCTGAAGCTCTTGCGAGCCGGTGACTACCGGCTGACTGTGACCGGCAAGCGCGAAATAAGCCCGCACTACCTGCGATTGAGCTTCGACGGGGGCGGCATGCTCGCCGAGCACCAGGTGCACCCGACCATGTGGATCCGAATGTGGTTCGCCGACGGCGACAAACAGCATCAGCGCGGCTACACCTTGGTCGACCCCAACCCGTCTGCCGACACCTTCGACATCGAATTCGCGCTGCACGGCGGGATTGCGTCGCGGTGGGCGCAGGACGCGCAGCCCGGCGACACCATCGAGGCGACGGTGTTGGGCAGCAAGTTCGCCGTCCCCGAGCCGGCGCCGGCCGGGTACGTCATCGTCGGCGACACCGCATCGTTGCCCGCGATCAACTCGCTGCTGACGGCGATCGGGGACGCCCCGGCGCAGGTGTTCCTCGAGGCCGGCTACGACGACGACAAAGACTTACCGGTGGCCCGCGACGCGAACATCACCTGGGTGGACCGCAAGAACGCCGGCGAGGCATTGGTGCAAGCCGTCCGGTCGGCGGCCTTCGATGCGGGGGACCACTTCGGCTGGGTGGCGTGCGACCACCGCACCACGCGCTCGGTGGTCAAGGTGCTGCGCGACGAGTTCGGCATCCCGCGCAATTCCATTGCCTCGCGGGCATATTGGATGGCTAGCCGGGGAGCCTAGCCGGTACCACGATCGGGGCGACGAACTCCTCGACCATTGCCAGCTCGTCGGCTTCGTCGCGGCCCGGGAAGATCAGCAGCGACGTGATAACCCGCACCAACCATCGGGCCCGGCGATCGACCGCCGCCGGGTCGTCGACACCCAACGAAGCGACGAACCCGCCGACCAGCGCATTGATCACATCGGAATATTCGGCCATCTCGCCGCCGATTGGCGGCTGCGTGGTGGCGAACCATGATGCCAGCGCCGGATTCTCCCGCACCATGGCTACCGACCTGGTGATGCCCGCCACGAGTCGCTCATGCGGGTCCTCGATACCGGCGAGGCTCTCGGTCATTCGCCGGTACACCATGCGCGCCTCGCGGTGTACGTATGCAGTCCGCAGCGCCTCGCGGCTTTCGAAGTAACGGTACAGTGTCGCGCGCGAACACCCTGCCGCACTGGCGATCTCGTTCATTCCGACCGAAGCGGCATCCTGGCGGGTGAAAAGTTCCCCGGCCGCGTCCAGAATCCGATCTGCGGCCACCTCGCTGCGCCGGTCCGCCAGCCAGTCGTTGCGGGGCATCAGGACCTGACCTTGAAAGGCACCGACAGTGGGCGTCGCACATAGCTGCCGCCCGACCACACGATGCCGGACTCGTCGACGTCGAATTCCGGGCAGCGCGATAGCAATTCGGTCAATGCCACACGCGACTGCATCCGGGCGGCGGCCGCGCCCAGGCAGTGGTGTGCGCCGTGGCTGAAGGTCAAGATGTTGCGCGGACAGCGGCGCACGTCGAGCTCACTGGCATCCGGCCCGTATTGGCGTTCGTCGCGATTACCCGAGCCGTACAGCAGCAGCACCTTGCGGCCGCCCGGCACGGTGGTGTCGCCAATCGTCACGTCGCGAGTGGTGGTGCGGGCCAGACCTTGCACCGGCGACGTCAGCCGCAGCAGTTCGTCGACCGCGTCCGGAATCAGGTCGGGGTCATCGACGAGCAGCTGTCGTTGGTCGGGGCGTTGGTGCAGCAGTTGGACCGACCCGCCGAGCATGCCGGTGGTGGTGTCGTTGCCGCCGGTGACCATCGTGAAGGTGAACGCCAGCACCGACAGCGTGCCGGCGATGTCGCCGTCGGCGCCGACCCCGGCCGCCACCAGATGCGAAATGGTGTCGTCCTCGGGCTTATGGCGGCGCCGCTCGATCAGCCCGGTGAAGTAGGCCATCATCGACCCGACCGCGTCGCCGGCCGACGCAACCCCGGCCTCGGCGGCGTTGGCCGCGACGATGGCTTGGGTCCAGCCGTCGAACTGGGCCCGATCCTCCTCCGGGACGCCCAGGTAGTGCGCCACAACCATCGACGGCAGCGGCTTGAACAGCTCGGCGACGATGTCGCCACCGCCCTTGGCGCGTAGCCGCTCGATGCGCTGCACGACGAACTCGCGCACCTTCGGCTCCACCGCCTCGACCTGACGCGGCGTGAAACCGCGCGACACCAGCTTGCGGAACTCGGTATGCACCGGCGGGTCCTGCATCACCATCGGCGGATTGTCTTGCAGCCCAATGAGTTCCAGCTCGCCGTAGTTGACCGTCAGCCCCTGGGCCGACGAGAACGTCTCGTGGTCGCGCGCGGCCGCCCAGATGTCGGCGTGCCGGGACAGCACGTAGTAGTCCTCATCGGGCCTGTCCTGGGGCACCACGTGGTGCACGGGGTCGTGGTCGCGCAAGGCCTGGTACATCGGCCACGGGTTGGGCCAGGTTTCGGCGGTGCAGAGCTCGAAGCGCGCCTCGTGAGACAAAGTCGTCGTCATGTCTTATTCGTACGACATGTAGGCTGCTGTGTCAATCGCCGAGCGTAACGTCAGGGCGGAAAACCGGCCCGGATTTCGCCGTGGCGTTACAGCCGGCGCAGAGTCAGATGCCCGAGCCCGGGTTCAGAATGCCCAGCGGATCCAACGCGTCCTTGATGCGGCGGTTCAGCGCCATCGCGTCCGGGCCGAGCTGGTCGGCCAGCCATGGCCGCTTCAACCGGCCGACGCCGTGCTCGCCGGTGATCGTGCCGCCCAGGCGCAAGGCGAGGTCCATGATCTCGCCGTAGGCCAGCTGCGCGCGCTCGGTCATCGCCGGATCGGCGGGGTCGTAGACGATCAGCGGATGGGTGTTGCCGTCGCCGGCGTGCGCGATCACCGAGATCATCAGCTCGTGCTCGGCCCCGATACGGGCTATCCCGCTCACCAGGTCGGCCAGCGCGGGCAGCGGCACGCCGACGTCTTCGAGCAGCAGTGGGCCCTTGGCCTCCACCGCAGGGATCGCGAACCGGCGCGCGGCGACGAACGCCTCGCCCTCGTCGGGGTCGTCGGTCGAAAACACTTCGGTCGCACCGTATTCGGTGAACACCTCGGCGATGAACTCGGTGTCCTCGCTGCCCGCGCGGCCCCGTTCGTCGGAGCAGGCCAGCAGCATCGCGGCAGCGCCGCGGTCCAGGCCCATCCGTAACTTGTCCTCGACGGCGTTGATGGCCACCGAATCCATGAATTCCAGCATCGCCGGACGAATGCGGGCGCTGACCGCCAGCACCGCCTCGGCGGCGGCCTCCACCGACCCGAAGTTGGCGACCACCGTGCAGGACCGGGGCTGCGGCGGCACCAGCCGCAATATCACCTCGGTGATCACGCCGAGCGTGCCTTCGCTGCCGACGAAGAGTTTCGTCAGCGACAGCCCTGCCACATCCTTGAGTCGCGGTCCGCCCAGCCGCACCGCGGTGCCGTCGGCCAACACCACCTGCACGCCGAGCACGTAGTCGGTGGTGACCCCATATTTGACGCAGCACAGCCCGCCGGCGTTGGTGGCGATGTTGCCGCCGATGCTGCAGATCTCATACGACGACGGGTCGGGTGGGTACCACAGGCCGTATTCGGCGACGGTCTTTTTCACCTCGGCGTTGAGTAGTCCGGGCTGGCAGACCGCGGTGCGGGTGACCGGGTCGACGACGATGTCGCGCATCTTCTCCGTCGACAGCACGATCCCGTCGTCGACGGCGGTGGCCCCGCCGGACAGGCCGGTGCCGGCCCCGCGGGTCACCACCGGCACTCGATGAGCGCTGGCCCACCGCATGATGGTCTGCACGTCTTCGCTGCGTCGCGGCCGCACCACCGCCAGCGGTTTGCCCGCCGACGGGTCGAAGGCGCGGTCCTGCCGATAGCCTTCGGTCACCGCCGGGTCGGTCACCACCATGCCGTCGGGCAATTCGGCGACCAGGCCGGCCAGCACATCGCTGCTCACCAGCACGATCCTACGGTCCGGTCACGATCTCTGACGTGCGGTCCAGCTCACGCAGCGACGGCAGCACGACCGACACCACCCCGATCGCGATCATCGGAATCGCCAGCACCAGAAACGTCGTCCGTAGCCCGGTGGTGTCGGCCAGCGGTCCGGCCACCATCAGGCCCAGCGGTCCGGCCGCATAGGCCAGCGAGGTCATCACCCCGACGACGCGACCACGCAGCTGCGGCGGCGATTTGGTCTGCATGACGTAGTTGTAAATCGGCGCAATCGGCCCGTAGACCAGGCCGATGACGCCGCACAGCAGAAGGATCACCGGCAGCGCCGGCAGCAGCGAGATCAGCGCTGTGCACGCGCCGAGGGTCAGCGTGGCCGACAGCAACGTGACTCGCCGGCTCATGAACCGCACCAGCAGCGGATAGGCCAACGCGCCGACCAACCCGCCGATGCTCAACGCCATCAACACCCAACCCAGGTGCGACGGCGCATCGCGGTCGGTGAAGTACTTGGGGAACAGCACACTTTCCAGTGGCAGATACAGCCCGGTCATCGCCAGGTCGATCAGCGCCAGTGTGCGTAACACCTTGAGGTTCCAGACGAACCGCAGCCCGTCAAGCATCCCCGACCACGGGCCTTCCGGCCGTTCCGGCGGCCCCGCGCCCGGCAGCCGCAACACGCTCACCGCAAGGATCGAGAGCGCGAACGCGCCGGCGGTGACCCACATGGTGTTGACGCCGCCGATCAACGCGATCAACAAGCCGCCCAGGCCCGGCCCGACGATGTAGGCGACGTTGAAGATGGCCTCGTAGACGCCGTTGATGCGATCCAGCGTCCACCCGGCCCGCCCAGCCGCCTCCGGCAACATCGATTCGCGTGCGGTGATCCCGGCCGGGTCGAACACCGCGCCCAACGCGGCCAGCACCGCGAGCACAGCGACGTTCACACGGTGCTGGCCGAACAGCGACGCGGCGATCGGAACTGCGGCCACGGTGGCAGCCGACAATGCGTCGGACATGATCGAAATACGGCGCCGGCCAAGGTAATCCACCGCTGTGCCGGCGATCAGCGTGGAGAACAGCAGCGGCAGCGAGGCGGCAGCCGCGACGATCGACGCGTCGGACGCACTGCCACTGTGCTGCAACACCAATCAGGGAAAAGCGATCAGCGAGATGCCGTTCCCGGCGGCGGCAGCCAGCGCCGCGAACAGGATGAGGTAGACCGGGCGGCGGGACGAGGCGGACATGGGAATTCGGGGTCGGAATCTAGCAGCGGGCAGGCCTGCCGGGCGAGCGATTTTCGCCCACCGTGCACAGTAGAGCGGTGATCTTTGCTCATCCGCGCACAGGACAGATGTTCGCGTCGCCGGTGCCGCCGGGCAGCGGCTGGCCGGGCGACCCCGCCACGCCGGATACGCCCATCGCGTCGACACCGGCGCAGGTCGTTGCGATGGCCGAGTCTGCCGAGACGCCCGCACAGCTCGACGCGGAGGTGTCGGTGTGCCGGGCGTGCCCGCGACTGGTCGAGTGGCGCGAGCAGGCCGCGCTCGCCAAGCGGCGATCGTTCGCCGACCAGCCGTACTGGGGCAGGCCGGTGCCCGGCTGGGGCGCCAAGCGTCCTCGGGTGCTGATCGTCGGGCTGGCGCCGGCCGCCCAGGGCGGCAACCGGACCGGCCGGGTTTTCACCGGCGACCGGTCCGGCGACGTGCTCTATGCGGCGATGTACCGGGCCGGCCTGGCGAATTCGCCGATCAGCGTCGACGCCGCCGACGGGTTGATGCTGCACGACACCCGCGTGGCGGCCGCGGTGCGCTGCGCGCCGCCCGACAACGCGCCGACGCCGGCCGAGCGCGCCACTTGCGCGCCGTGGCTGGCCGCCGAGTGGCGGCTCACCGGCGGCGACGTGCGGGTCATCGTGGCGCTGGGCGGGTTCGGCTGGCGGTCGGCGCTGGAGATGGTCCGCAACGGCGGCGGTCAGGTGCCGCGGCCGCAGCCGAAGTTCGGTCACGGCGCCACCGCAACACTGAAGGCCGCCCACGGCGACGTCACGCTGCTCGGTTGCTATCACCCCAGCCAGCAGAACACCTTCACCGGCAAGCTCACCACCGCGATGCTCGACGACGTCTTCGGCCGCGCCGCAGACCTGGCAGGACTATCCGAGTGACCCCAGGCGTTGACGCCGACATGCGGCTTTCGGTTCTCGACCTCGTCCCGGTGCGCACCGACCAGAGCACGGCCGACGCGCTGGCGGCCACGCTGCGGCTGGCGCAGAACGCCGACCGGCTGGGCTACACCCGCTACTGGGTCGCCGAACACCACAACATGCCGTCGGTGGGCGCCACCAGCCCGCCGGTGCTGATCGCCTACCTCGCCGCCCAGACCACACAGCTGCGGCTGGGCTCCGGCGGGGTGATGCTGCCCAACCACGCGCCGCTGGCCGTGGCCGAGCAGTTCGCCCTGCTGGAAGCGGCCGCGCCGGGCCGCATCGACCTCGGCATCGGCCGGGCACCCGGCTCGGACCCGGTGACCTCCTACATGCTGCGAGGTGCGGCCGGCCGGGAAAGCGCGCTCCGCGAGCAAGACATAGCCCAGTTCCCGGACTACCTCGACCACGTGCGGGCGATGATGAGCCGAAACGGTGTGCGGGTACAACTGCGCGACGGCGACTATGTCCTCAAGGCCACTCCGGCCGCCGCCACCGAACCGCGGCTGTGGCTGCTCGGCTCGTCGCTGTACTCGGCGCGGCTGGCCGCGGCCAAGGGGTTGCCCTATGTGTTCGCGCATCACTTCTCGGGCAAGGGAACCGAAGAGGCGCTCGAGCTGTACCGGTCACAGTTCGTGCCCAGTGAGCTAGCCGCCGAGCCCACGACGTTCCTCACCGTCAACGCCGTCGTTGCCGAAACCCGGGAGGAGGCAACGGCTTTGATACTGCCGAACCTGCAGATGATGGCGCGGCTGCGCACCGGCCAACCGCTCGGGCCGCTTCAGCTCGTGGAGGACGCCGCTGGCGCCGAGCTGACACCACCCCAGCAGCACATCGTCGAAAGTGGCCTGCGGCGTGCCGTTCTCGGCACCCCCGCCGACGCCGCCGACCAACTGCGGGCGCTGGCCACCCGGTTCGACGTCGACGAGATGATGGTGCACCCGGTAGCCTCGGCTCACCTCGGCACCGACCAGCGAACCGCGCCAGGCCGGGAGAAAACTCTCGAGCTGCTGGCGAAAGAACTGTTCTAAGCAGAAGGCGTCAGCACGATTACCGGGATCGGCCGCGACGTGCGCCGCTGATAAGCCTTGTACCGGTTGGCGTTGGGCTTGTTGACAATCTCCCACAGCCGGTCATAGTCGGCGTCGCCGGGCATGACCCGTCGCGCGGTGACAGCGAAACGCTTTGGGCCGACGTTGATTTCGGCATCGGGATGCTTGCGCAGGTTGTGATACCAACCGGGATAGGTGTCGGCGCCGCCGTTGGACGCGACGATCAGATACGAGTCGCCGTCGCGTGCATACGTGAGTGACGTGGTGCGCTGCCGGCCGGTCTTTGCGCCGATCGTGTGCAACAGCAGGCTCGGCGGTGCCCCCGGTATCCGATGCCCGACCCAGCCGTTGGTTTTCCGGTAGACCATGTCGTGGATCCGCAGCAGCCGGATGCCCACCTGCTCGATCGGCGTGAGATTGCTCATCGGTTCAGTCTGACTGCCGGGCGTCGATCCGCGCCAGCGCGTCGCGCAGGATCCGTCCGGTGCTCTCGCGGTCCGGGTCGCGGCGCAGCAGCATTCCCTTGGCGACCGACAACTTGTCGCCGTTGCGCCGCGGCAGCACATGCAGGTGAATGTGCGACACCGTCTGGAAGGCGGCCCGGCCGTCGTTGATCGCGATGTTGGTGGCGTCAGCCAGCTCGGTGGTGCGGGCAGCCTTGGCGATCCGCTGTCCGATCGTCACCATGTCGGCCAGCGTCTCGGGCGGGGTGTCGGTCAGATCGACGGTGTGCCGCTTGGGCAGCACCAGCGTGTGGCCGCGGGTGAACGGTCGGATGTCGAGGATGGCCAGGTAGTTGTCGTCTTCGCAGATGCGGATGGCGGGCGCCTCGCCGGCGACGATCGCACAGAACACACAAGACATAACGCCACCGTAGTCAGGCCGACAGCGCCGCAGCCATCGCCTCGATCGCACGGTCCAGGATCCGCCGGGTGGTCGCGAAGTTCAGCCGCGCGAAACCGGAGCCGACGCTCGCCCCGAACGGGATGCCGGGCGACAGCGCCACCTTGGCCTTCGACAGCAGATACTCAGCGGGCTCGGCCGGCAGATCCAGCGCCCGAAAATCCACCCACGACATGTAGGTGGCCGCCGGGGTGTTGATCTTCAGCCCCGGAACCGCCTGCGGCAGCGCCCGGGCCAGGTGGTCGCGGTTGGCCCGCAGATACCCCAGCAACTCGTCGAGCCAGCCGACATCGCCCTCGTACGCCGCGATGTTTGCCCGAATACCGACCGTCGCCGCCCCCATCTTGTGCAGCATGTTGATCCGGTCCCAGTCGTCGACGTCGCGCGGATTGGACAACACCACCTGAGCGCACATCAGCCCCGGCAGATTCCAGCCCTTGGAGGCCGACAGCAGCGTGACCACCGTGCCGGCGGCTGTATCGGACACCGACGCGGCGGCGACGTGCGGCCGGTCGTAGACCAGCGGCGCGTGGATCTCGTCGGCGATCACCCGGGCGTCGTGCCGGGCCGCGATGTCCACGATCGCCCGCAGCTCGTCGGCGGTGAACGCGGTGCCCAGTGGGTTGTTCGGATTGCACAGAATCAACGACCCCGCCCCGCCGGCGAACGCGGCGTCCAGGGCATCCAGATCCAGCACATACCGTCCCGAATCCTGTTGCGGCGACGGGATTTCCACCCGTTGGCGACCGGTGACCCGCAGCACGTCGAAAAACGGCATGTAGGCGGGTACGGGCAGCACTACCGGACTTTCCGGGCGGGTGAGGAAGTTGACGACGGTCTCCATGCCCTTGAGCACGTCCGGAACGACGCGAACCCACTCGGGTTCGACGTGCCAGCCATAGCGGCGCCGGCACCAGTCCGCGGTAGCGCGCGGCAGAGTGTCCTCGCCGACCGGCGGGTAGCCGAACTCCTCGTTGGCGACGCACGCGTGCACCGCGTCGCGCACCGCCGGCGCGGTGGGAAAGTCCATTTCCGCGATCCACAACGGCAACACGTCGGGGCCGAACAGGTTCCACTTGATCGTGTTGCGCGCGCGAAGCTGATCTTCGGTCAATAGATCGAACACCGAGTCGGTCATGGCAGTAGTCTGCCTGCCCGTGGACCCACGTGAGCTCGCGTTCGCCGGCGCGGCGGAGCAGGCGCGGATGCTGGCGGACGGCGTCATCACCGCGCCCGCGCTGCTCGACGTGTATCTGGAGCGCATCGCGCGGCTGGACCAGCAGCTGCGCTCCTACCGCGTGGTGCTGGCCGGCAGCGCACGCGAAGAGGCCGCCGCCGCACAGCGCCGCATCGACGCCGGCGAGCGCCTGCCCCTGCTGGGTGTGCCCATCGCGATCAAGGACGACGTCGACATCGCCGGGCAGACAAACACTTTCGGCACCAGCGCGCACGGGCCCGCGGCCGTCGAGGACGCCGCCGTGGTGCGCGCGCTGCGCGAGGCCGGCGCGGTGATCCTCGGCAAGACCGCGGTGCCGGAGTTGATGATGCTGCCGTTCACCGAGTCGGTCACCTTCGGCGCCACCCGCAACCCGTGGGACTTATCCCGCACGCCGGGCGGCAGCAGCGGCGGCAGCGGCGCCGCGGTGGCCGCCGGGCTGGCCCCCTTGGCGCTGGGTTCCGACGGCGGCGGCTCGATCCGCATCCCGTCGACGTGGTGCGGGGTCTTCGGTCTCAAGCCACACCGCGACCGGGTCTCCGTCTCGCCGCACGACGACGCCTGGTGCGGGCTGAGCGTCAACGGCCCGATCGCGCGTTCGGTTCGCGACGCGGCGCTGTTCCTGGACGTGACGACGACGTTGCCGGCACCCGACGGAGGATTTGTCGCGGCGGCGTCGCGGCCTCCCGGCCGGCTGCGGATTGCGTTGAGTACCAAGGCGCCACCGCCGTTGGTGATCCGAGCCGGCAGACAGCAGCGGGCGGCCGTCGAGCAGGCGGGCCGGTTGCTTTCAGACCTCGGCCACGACGTCGTCGCCCGCGATCCCGACTACCCGCCCGCAGCGATCGTCGGCAACTACCTGCCCCGCTATTTCCGTGGCATCTACAACGACTTTCGCTTGTTGGCCCATCCGGAGCGGTTGGAGGCCCGCACCCGCAACATGGCCCGCATCGGCTCGTTGTTCTCCGAGCGGCGGATGGCGGCGGTGCGCGCCGAAGAGGCGGCGCTGGCCGCCCGGATCCAGTCGATTTTCGACGACGTCGACGTGCTGCTGACCCCCGCCAACGCCACCGGACCATCCCGCGTCGGCGCCTATCAGCGCCGCGGCGCGGTGTCGAGCCTGCTGCTGGTGTCCGCGCAGGTGCCGTTTTTCGAGATCTGGAATCTCACCGGCCAGCCGGCAGCCGTGGTGCCATGGGGCCTCGACACCGACGGCCTGCCGATGTCGGTACAGCTCGTCGGCCGGCCCTACGACGAGGCCACGCTGCTGGCGCTGTCCGCCCAGATCGAAGCGGTGCGGCCGTGGGCGCAGCGGCGACCGCCGGTGTCATGACTGCGCAATCAACCGCCATGCGGCGAGTTTTTCGCCGGGCCGCATCGCGCGGGCCGGACTGCTCGACGGCAACAGGTGGTAGGTCAGCGCGCGGTCGATACTGACCAGCCTGCGGAACAGCGTGGCCGCCGTCTGGCCGTTGAAGCAGACCGTGCTAATCGTCGGGTAGCGGCCGAACAGCCAACCAAAGTCGTTGACTACCAAGCATTTCCGATCGATCTTCGCGTCAGCGCTACCGACGCGAAGGCACTTGTCCACCACATCCCACAACGCGATCCCGTGCGATTGCAGTGCAGCCAGCCGACTTTCGTAGGCCAAGCCCGTATCGATGCCGAACAGCTCAGCCATCATCGGCCAGAACGCATTTCGCGGATTGGCGTAGTACTGGCGCTCCGCCAGCGACTGGACGCTGGGAAACGATCCGAGAATCAGCAGCCGGGCAGCGTCGTCGACCACTGGTGGGAATCCTTGCAGAAGCGGTGTGGTCATCGACCCACATGATGCCTCGTCGCGTTATACGTTGACGGCGTGGACGTACCCGAAGAGCTGCTCGCCGGTCTGGAGGGCTCCGCACGCGACGAGCGGGCCGAGCTGATCGAGTGGCTGCTCGAGCGGGGCTTCACCGCCGACGAGATCCGGGCCGGGGATCCGCCGATGCTATTGGCGTCGCGGCGAATCCTCGGCGACGACGGCGTCTACGTGTCGGCACGCGAAATCAGCGAGCGCTACGGCATCGACCTCGACCTGCTGCAGCGCGTGCAACGCGCCATCGGGCTGGCCCGGGTGGACGATCCCGACGCCGCGGTGCACATGCAGGCCGACGGCGCGGCCGCCGCGCACGCGCAACGCTTCCTCGAGGTCGGCCTGGAACCCGAGCACCTCGTGCTCGTGGTTCGGGTGCTGGCGGAGGGGCTTTCGCATGCCGCCCAGGTCATGCGCTACACCGCGCTGGCGACCATCCTGCAGCCTGGCGTGACCGAACTGGAAGTCGCAAAGCGCTCCGAAGCGCTGGTCAGCCGGATCGCGCCGCTGCTGGGTCCATGGATCGAGGACATGCTGTTCATGCACCTGCGGCACCAGATGGAGACCGAAGCCGTCAACGCCAGTGAACGTGCTGCCGGCAGGGCGCTTCCGGGTGCCCGAGAAGTCACCGTGGCGTTTGCCGATCTTGTCGGTTTCACCCGGCTGGGGGAGGCCGTGCCGCCCGAAGACCTGGTGCAACTCGCCAACCGGCTGGCCGACCTTGCCCGCGACGTGGCGGTGCCGCCCGTGCGCTTCGTCAAGACGATCGGCGACGCGGTCATGCTCGTCTGCCCCGACCCGGCTCCGCTGCTGGACGCCGTACTCAAGCTGGTCGAGGTGACCGACACCGACAACGAGCTGCTCCGGCTGCGGGCCGGCATCGCCACCGGGCTGGCGGTGAGCCGGGCGGGCGATTGGTTCGGCAGCCCGGTGAACCTGGCCAGCCGAGTGACCGGGGTGGCCCGGCCGGGCACCGTGCTCGCGGCCGAGTCGACACGGGAGATCCTCGGCGATTCGGCGGGATTCAGCTGGTCGTTCGCCGGCGGACGGCACCTCAAGGGGATCAAGGGCGAGGTGAAACTGTTCCGCGCCCGCCGCGGCGACAGCTCGTAGTCCAGACATGAGGGCAGGCCCGGAGGGCACTGGGGCTGCGTCTCATACATCCTGCGCGGCCGGCTCTCTTACCCCTTACACCGGCTCTTTGGATCAGCCACTCTCGGGCCTGCTTCGCTCCTAAAGCTATAACTTTCCACCCGTCATATCAACGGTTTTCGCGCAATCCGAGCATGTGGGCGGACCGCGCGTTCGCCCGGGGTGAAACCACTATCCAAAGTTTTGTAATGATGTAATCATGTAAGCATGAGACACCATCGCACACGGTACGGGCGCCCCGGCGGCTGGCAGCAGGCCCAGCAACCCGACGCCAGCGACGCCGCCGAGTGGTTCGCCGGACGCCTGCCCGACACCTGGTTCGACGGCGATCCGACCGTCGTTGTCGACCGTGAAGAGATCACGGTGATCGGCAAGCTGCCCGACACCTCCGAGAAGGACAAGAGCGAGGCCCGCACGTCGGGCCGCGTCTCGCGGTTCCGCGAAGAGACTCGGCCGGAGCGGATGAACATCGCCGACGAGGCGCAGGACCGCTACGGCCGCAAGGTTTCCTGGGGCGTCGAGGTCGGCGGTGAGCGAACCCTGTTCACCCACATCGCCGTACCGGTCATGACGCGGCTCAAGCAACCCGAGCGTCAGGTGCTCGACACCCTCGTCGATGCCGGAGTGGCCCGATCCCGATCCGATGCGTTGGCCTGGTCGGTCAAACTGGTCGGCGAGCACACCGAAGAGTGGCTGGCCAAGCTGCGCGACGCCATGTCGGCCGTCGACGACCTGCGCGCGCAGGGGCCCGAACTGTAAACCGTTGTCAGCTCACGGGCTTTCCGCACCGCGGGCAGAACCGGTCCTGCGGCCGACGTGGTGCGCCGCACGCCGGACAGACTTTGATCGCGGTGGTCACGCTGTCGCTGCCGGGCACGGGATTGCTCGGCCGCGGGATCGGTTGGGGCGGTAGCCCGCCGACAGCGGCAGGACCGCGTGGCGGTGGCGGCGGCGGTGTCGGGCCGGGCATCCACCCTTGCATTGGCGAGGGTGGCGGCGCCTGCATCGGAAAGCCGGGAATCGGCGGGCCGTCCGCAAATTGCGGCCTGCGCCGGCGTCGTCGCACCAGCACCGCTAACAGCACGAGGGCTCCGACGCCGACCAACACCACCGCGCCGATGATGTACCACAGGGGCGCCAGTCCGGCGCTGGGGGGAGTTGGGGGCTTGACGAGAGTTACGTTGTGCGACAACGCAAATGACCGGAGGTCGGGGGTGTTGGTGATGAAATTGAAGCCGGCTGCGGTGGTTAGGCCCCTGCTGTTCACACCGACTACCTGTCCGTCCTTGTTGACGGTCGGCCCGCCCGACATGCCCGGCGCGAGTTCGGTGCTGACCTCTATTTGCACCACGCCCGACGGCGTCACTTGATTGCTGGAGATGGTGCCGGACTTGAACGATGCCCGCGCGATCTGGCTTTGATCGGTGATGTCCTGAATATCGCCGGGGAACCCGATCGACGTCACCGGATCGCCCACTTGCGGCGTGTTCTGCGCGATGACCAGCCCGGGGGTGGGCTTGGTCATGTTGGGGACGTGCAGCAACGCGACATCGCCGGCATCGGGCGCCTTGAAATCCACGACTTCGACCGTCGTGGGACTGGTGATCGTGGCACCGTCGACGCCATTCGGCTGGATGGCCCGCACCGTGCGCTCGACGGGCGACCCGCCCATTGCGCCTTCGACGCGCCAGTTTGCGTATGCCTGGTCCTTGAATTTGGTCGCCTTCTGGTCGTGCAGAAAACCATCGAGGATGACCAGCCGGCCCTGACCGGGGTCTACGCAATGCCCGGCCGTGACAATCTGCGCCGATGTGCTGACGTACCAGCCGGTGCAGGTCACCGAGTACTTCAGCGGTTTGGTCCAGAAGCCCTCACCGTCCGCGTCGGCACTCGGTGGCACCTGGACGGCACCGACCCACTGCGTCACGAGAAACACGATGGACTTCTCTAAACTGCCGAGGGCTTCTTTGTTGTCCGATGACGCAGTGGGGGCTCCGGCCAGCCCGACAGTGGCAGCCAACAGAAAGGCCGTGAACAGGCATAACGCGCGGCTGATGAACGTCGCCACCATGCCAGTTACCTTAATCCACCCATAACCGGTGAGTTTGCAGAATTCTGGTCTCCGGGTGGCAAATGGCCCAGGCTTCCGGTTAAGCCTGAGCCATGGCGTAGTAGGCGCCGCGGCGCGCCATCAGCTCGGTGTGACTGCCCTGCTCGACGATCTTGCCTGCCTCCATCACCAGGATGACGTCGGCGTCTCGGATCGTCGAAAGCCGGTGGGCCACAAGGAAGCTCGTCCGGCCGCGACGAAGCTCGCGCATCGCGTGCTGGACGAGCAGTTCGGTGCGGGTGTCCACCGAGCTGGTTGCCTCGTCGAGAATCAGCAGTTGGGGCCGGGACAGAAATGCCCGGGCGATGGTGATCAGCTGCTTTTCGCCGGCGCTGATGTTGCCGCCGTCGTCGCTGACCCGGGTGTGGTATCCGTGCGGCAGGCTGTGCACGAACCGGTCGACGTAGGCCGCCTTGGCGGCCTCGATCACCTCGTCCTCGGTGGCGTCGGGCCGGCCGTAGGCGATGTTCTCCGCAATCGTCCCGCCGAACAGCCAGGTGTCTTGCAGCACCATGCCGATCCGCGACCGCAGCGAGTGCCTGCTCACCGACGCGACGTCGACGCCGTCGATCAGGATCCGGCCCGAATCCACGTCGTAGAAGCGCATCAGCAGGTTCACCAGGGTGGTTTTGCCCACCCCGGTCGGCCCGACGATCGCGACGGTGCTGCCGGGTTCGGCCACCAGCGACAGGTCGTCGATCACCGCGGTGCCCGGGCGGTAGGCGAAGCTGACATGCTCGAATTCGACGCGGCCGGTTGGGCTTTGCCCGTTGAGCGACGGCAGCGACGCGGAGCGATCGGGTGACTCCTCGGGTTCGTCGAGCAGCTCGAAGACCCGTTCGGCGCTGGCCACGCCGGATTGCAGCGTGTTGTACATCGCGGCCACTTGGCCCAGCGGCCAATTGAATTGGCGGACGTACTGGATGAACGCCTGAATGCTGCCAACGGTGATCTGCCCGGTCGCGACCTGCAGTCCGCCGACCACTGCCACCGCGACATAGCTGAGGTTGCCGATGAACGTCGTCGCCGGCGAGACCAGCCCGGAAAAGAACTGGGCACCGAAACTCGCTTCGTACACATCGTCGTTGAGCCGACGGAACTGCTCTTCGGCTCGCGCTCGATGACCGAAGGTCTTGACCAGCGTGAAACCGCTGTAGGTTTCCTCGATGTGGGCGTTGAGCCGTCCGGTGTTGGCCCACTGCGCAACGAACAGTCGCTGCGAACGCCGGGTGATCGCGCGGGTCGCGAGCAGCGACAGCGGCACGGTCAGCACGATGAGTGCGGTCAGCAGCGGCGAGATGGTCAGCATCATCACCAGCACGGTCGTGACGGTCAGGATCGCGGTCAGCAGTTGGCTGATCGTCATCGACAGCGACGTCGCGACGTTGTCGATGTCGTTGGTGACCCGGCTGAGTACCTCGCCGCGCTGCCGGCCGTCGAAGTAGGCCAGCGGCAGCCGGTGCAGTTTGTCTTCGACGTCGGAGCGCAATGCCCGCAGGGTGCGCTGGACCGTCAGGTTCAGCAGCCGCGCCTGTGCCCAAACCATCGCTGCGGCAACCAGATACAGAGCCAACGCCAGCGCCAGGGTGCGGGCCACGGCGGCGAAGTTCACGCCCTGGCCCGGAACCACGTTCATCCCGGAGAGCAAATCGGCGAAGGTGTTGTTGCCGCGTGCCCGGGCGGCCGCCACGGCTTGTGCCTTGGTCATGCCGGCGGGCAGCTGGCGGCCGATCACCCCGTTGAACAACAGGTCGGTGGCGTGGCCGAGGATCCGTGGCACCACCACGCCGATTCCGGTGCCGACGACACTCAGCGCGATCACCGCGGCGGCCAGCCCCCGTTGCGGCGCCAGACGTTTCACCAGCCGCACAGCCGAGCCGGTGAAGTCGCGGGACCGCTCTGTCGGTGCCTGCACCACACCGCGGATCGGGCGATCCATCGACGCGGTCATCGCGGGCCTCCGACGCCGCTGCCCACCGACTGCGATTCGGCGAATTCGCGGTAGGCGGGGCAGTCGGCCAGCAGCGATTCGTGGGTGCCCGCGCCGACCACCTGGCCGTCGTCCACCACGATCACCTGGTCGGCCTGGGCAACGGTCGAAATGCGTTGTGCGACAATGATCATCGTCGCATCGGCGGCGACCTCGCGCAACGACGCGCGGACCTGGGCGTCGGTGTGCACGTCGAGCGCGGAGAACGCGTCGTCGAACAGGTAAATGGCCGGGCGGCGGATCACCGCCCGCGCGATCGCCAGCCGCTGGCGCTGTCCGCCGGAGAAGTTGATGCCGCCCTGCGCCACCCGCATCGCCAGCCCGTCGTCGTGCGCCCGCACGAACTCGTCGGCGGCCGCCACCCGCAGCGCTTGCCACATCTCTGCATCGGTGGCGTCCGCTTTGCCGTAGCGCAGGTTGTCGGCCACGGTGCCGGAGAACAGGTAACCGCGTTGCGGCACCAGCCCGATGTCCGCCCACAGCCGCTCGATGTCGTGGTCGCGCACGTCGACGCCGCCGACCAGGACTGCGCCGGCGGTCACGTCGTAAAGCCGGCAGATCAGCGAGATCAGGGTCGACTTTCCCGAACCGGTGCTGCCGACGATGGCGGTGGTGGTGCCCGGCCCCGCTGTCAGCGAGACGTTCTGCAGCACAGGGCGATCCGCGCCGGGGTAGCAGAACGTCGCGTTCTCGAGCCGCACCGCGCCCCGGGCGTCGACCGCGGGCGGCAGCGGCGTGTCCGGATTGCTGATCGCGGGGCGGGTGGCCAGCACCTCCGCGATCCGGTCCGCGCACACCGAGGCCCGCGGCCACACCATCATCATCGTCGTCGCAATCAACACCGACATCAGGATCTGGGTGAAGTAGACAAGGAACGCGATCAGCGAGCCCACCTGCATCTGGCCGGCATCGATGCGCAGGCCGCCGAACCAGATCAGCGCGACGCTGGAGCAGTTCACGGTCAGCGTGGTGACCGGCAACATCAGCGCCTGCCAATTGCCCGCGGCCAGCGAGGTGTTGGACAGCGCCAGGTTGGCTTCGCCGAATCGCCGGCGTTCGAACGGTTCGCGCGCGAATGCCCGGACCACCCGGACACCTGACAGCTGCTCGCGCATCACCCGGTTGATGTTGTCGATCAGCCGCTGCATGCTGCGAAAGAGCGGCAGGGTGTGCGAGACGATCCAGTAGTTGGCCACCGCCAACACCGGGACGCTGACGAGCAACAGCCACGACAGCCCGGCGTCCTGGTGGATGGCCATGAAGATTCCGCCCACGCTCATGATCGGGGCGCTCACCAGCACCGTGCAGCTGATCTGCACCAGAAACTGGATCTGCCGGATGTCGTTGGTGGTGCGGGTCAGCAGCGACGGCGCGCCGTACCGGGCGGTCTCGTGTGCGGAGAAGGTGATGACGTGGTGGAACATCGCCGAGCGCAGATCCCGGCCGAACCCCATCCCGGTCCGGGAGCCGAAGTAGACCGCGCCGACCGCGCACAGCACCTGCAGGCCGGTGACCGCGAACATCACCCCGCCGAGCCTGACGATCGTCGCGGTGTCGCCCTTGGTGACCCCGTCGTCGATGATCGCGGCGTTGACCGTCGGCAGGTACAGCGACGCCAGCGTGCTGACCAACTGCAGCGTCATCACCGCCGCGACCAGCCAGCGATACGGCCGGACGTACTGGCGCAGCAGTGCCAGGAGCATCTGGTAACTGTCGCACACCGGATGCCCTGCAGTTAGGACGACCGCCGGATTAGAAAGCCCTGGTCAGCGTGGTGCCTGGGTTGGCCACAGACGCTGCCGCTACAGTGCATGCTGTGACGAGAAGCAGGTGCGGGTAGCGGTGCGGCGCAGTGTGGCGGCGCTGGCCCTCGCGGCAGCGACCTTGATCCCGACGGTGGCCGCATGCTCCGGTTCCGACTCCAACCAGGCCAAGTCGACGGAGTCGTCGGCGCCTGCGTCCGGAGAGGGACATCACGGGCCGTTCTTCCCACAGTGCGGCGGCGTCACCGACGAGACCGTTGCCCAGCTCACCCAGATCACCGGGCTCGTCAACACCGCCCAGAATTCGGTGGGTTGTCAGTGGCTGGCCGGCGGCGGCATCCTCGGCCCGCACTTCTCCTTCTCGTGGTATCGCGGCAGCCCGATCGGTCGGGAACGCAAGACCGAGGAGCTATCGCGTTCGAGCGTCGAAGACATCAACATCAACGGCCACGGCGGCTTCATCGCCGTCGGCAACGAGCCCACGTTGGGTGACTCCCTGTGCGAGATCGGAATCCAGTTCAACGACGACTTCATCGAATGGTCGGTCAGCTTCAACCAAAAGCCGTTTCCCGACCCGTGCAACATCGCCAAAGAACTGACGCGCCAGTCGATTGCGAACTCGAAATGACGAGGCGGGTTCTGATTGTCGCGGCCGCGCTGCTCACCGCGCTGGCCGTGGTGACCGGCTGCACCCGGTCGGTCGGCGGCACCGCGGTCAAGGCCGGCTCGGGCGATGTGCAGCGCAACAACAACTCCGAACAGCAGTACCCGAACCTGCTCAAGGAATGTGAGGTGCTGACCACCGACCTGCTCGCCAAGACCGTCGGCGCCGACCCGCTCGACATCCAGAGCACGTTCGTCGGCGCGATCTGCCGCTGGCAGGCCGCCAACCCGGCCGGTCTGATCGACATCACCCGGTTCTGGTTCGAACAGGGCAGCCTGGACAACGAGCGCAAGGTCGCCGAGGGCCTGAAGTATCAGATCGAAAGCCGCTCGATCTCCGGGGTGCAGTCGATCGTGATGCGGCCCAATGACCCCAACGGCTCGTGCGGTGTGGCCAGCGACGCCGCCGGCGTGGTCGGGTGGTGGGTCAACCCGCAGGCGCCGGGGATCGACGCGTGCGCGCAGGCGATCAAGCTCATGGAGCTGACGCTCTCGACGAACTCGTGATCTGCGCCCAACGTCGAGGTGCCGCGCCAATTAGCGCAATTCTTCACAACAACTCCACGTTGGGTTAGCGCGGCACGTGAAAGTCGACGAGCGCGGCGCCGCCCAGCTCGAGATCGGCCCACGGGCCCGCCACCGTGAGCACCGCGATCGCCGAGGTCGGAAACTTCTCCGAAATCGCTTCGACCGCAGCGCCATTGGTGCCTTCGGCGCCGGCCAGCCCGACGGCCACGTCTGACGTCGTCGGCTCGTGCCCGACGACGAGCAAGGTGGTCACCTCGCCGGGCACCCCGTTGATTTCGTCGATCACCATTGCGGGCGTCGCGCCGTACAGGCGCTCGACATAGCGCGTCGGGGCGTCGATACCGCTGCGCGCCAAGGTTTGCCGCGCCCGCGTCGCCGTCGAGCACAACACCAAGTCGATCGGCGGCAGGTTGGCCCGCAACCAGTCACCGGCCAAGGCGGCTTCTCGTTCGCCCCGCGGCGCCAGCGGCCGCTCGTGGTCGGCCACCCCGTCCGGGTACGCCGACTTCCCGTGCCTCAGCAAGACCAGAGTTCCCGTCACCCGACCCACGGTAGACCTGCCGGTCGAGGTCCCCGGACTTGTCGGTGGCCGGCCATACACTCGCGATGCCTGGCTAGAGAAAGGACGGGAGCACGATGCGGTTCATCCACACCGCCGACTGGCAACTCGGCATGACCCGCCATTTCCTGGCCGGCGAGGCTCAGCCCCGGTATTCGGCGGCCCGTCGCGACGCGGTCGCCGGGCTCGGTTCGCTGGCGGCCGAGGTCGGCGCCGAGTTCGTCGTAGTCGCCGGCGACGTCTTCGAACACAATCAACTCGCCCCGCAGGTGATCAGCCAATCGCTGGAAGCCATGCGCGCCATCGGAATTCCGGTCTATCTGTTGCCCGGCAACCATGACCCGCTGGATGCGTCGTCGGTGTACACCAGCGCGCTGTTCGAAGCCGAATGCCCGGACAACGTCGTGGTCCTCGACCGCGCCGGTGTGCACCAAGTGCGGCCCGGCCTGCAGCTCGTCGCCGCGCCGTGGCGGTCCAAATCGCCGACCACCGATTTGGTCGCCGAGGTGCTCGACGGCCTGTCGGCCGACCAGGGAGTCACCCGCGTCCTCGTCGCGCACGGTGGCGTCGACGTGCTCGACCCCGACCCCACCAACCCGGCACTGATCCGGTTGGCAGCGGCGCAGGACGCGCTGGGCCGCGGCGCCATCCACTACGTCGCGCTGGGCGACAAGCATTCGGTCACCGAAGTCGACGCCCGGGTCTGGTATTCCGGTTCGCCGGAGGTGACCAACTTCGACGACATCGAACCCGACCCGGGGCACGTGCTCGTCGTCGACGTCGACGAGGCCGATCCGCGCCGCCCGGTCACCGTCGAGGCCCGCCGCGTCGGCCGCTGGCGGTTCCTCACCCTGCGTCGTCACGTCGACAACAACCGCGACATCGCCGACTTGGACCTGAACCTCGACCAGATCACCGACAAAGACCGCACGGTGGTGCGGCTGGCATTGGTCGGCTCGCTGACGGTCACCGACCGCGCCGCCCTGGACGCCTGCCTCGATAGATACTCGCGGCTATTTGCCTGGCTCGGCACCTGGGATCGGCACACCGACCTTGCCGTGATCCCGGGCGACGGCGAGTTCGACGACCTCGGGATCGGGGGCTTCGCCGCCGCCGCCGTCGACGAGTTGGTTGCCGCCGCACGCGCCGGCGACGCCGAAGCCGCCGACGATGCGCAGGCGGCGCTGGCGCTGCTGCTGCGGCTCACCGATCGGGGCGCGGCATGAGGCTGCACCGGCTGGTCCTCAGTAATTACCGCGGCATCGGCCACCGCGAGCTCGACTTCCCCGACCACGGCGTCGTGGTGGTGTGCGGGGCCAACGAGATCGGGAAGTCCTCGATGATCGAGGCGCTGGACCTGCTGCTGGAATCCAAAGACCGCTCGACCAAAAAGGACGTCAAGCAGGTCAAGCCGACCCACGCCGACGTCGGCTCCGAGATCACCGCCGAAATCAGCACCGGCCCTTACCGTTTCGTCTACCACAAGCGCTTCCACAAGAAGCCCGAGACCCAGTTGAGTGTGCTGGCGCCGCACCGCGAACAGCTCACCGGCGACGAGGCGCACGAGCGAGTGCGGGCCATGCTGGCCGAGACGGTGGACACCGATCTCTGGCGCGCCCAACGCGTCCTGCAGGCGGATTCGACGGCGGCGGTCAACCTCTCCGGCTGCGACGCGCTGTCGCGCGCGCTTGACGTGGCGGCCGGTGACGCCGCCACCCTGTCGGGCACAGAACCGCTGCTGATCGAGCGGATCGACGCCGAGTACGCCCGCTACTTCACCCCGACCGGGCGCCCGACAGGGGAGTGGTCCGCGGCGATCGCTGCGCTCGACGACGCCGACAGCCAAGTCGAGCGGTGCGCGGCGGCGGTGGCCGAGGTCGACCAGCGGGTACAACGGCACGCCGCCTTGACCGCCGAACTTGCCCAGTTGTCGCAGCAGCAGCAGGGGGCCACGGCCCGGCTTACCGCCGCCCGAACTGCCGCCGACGAAATCGCCAGGCTCACCGAACAATTGCGGGAAGCCAAGCTGATCGCCGCGGCCGCCACCGCAACCAGCGCCGCATCCACCGCCGCGCACACCGAACGGCTGCGGCTGCGCACCGACATCGAGACCCGCACCGCAGCGGTCGCCGCGTCGGAAGCCGAGGCGGCCGAGGCCGCCGACGCGGAGTCGACGGCACGCGAGGTCGTCGAGGCCGCCGACGCCGCGGTCGAGGAAGCGGAAAACGCCCTGGCGGCCGCTCAGCAGCGGGCCGAGTCCGCCCGCCGCGTCGTCGGCCAGCTGGCCCGCCGCGACGAAGCCGAGCGGTTGGCGGCGCGGCTGGCCAAAATCGACGCCGCCCGGCGCGAGGTCGAGCAGATCGCCGCCGAGCTGTCCGCAATCACGTTGACCGACCAGACATTCCAGCGGATCGAACAGGCCGCCGCCGCCGTCGACCGCGCCCAAGGACAGCTCGCGCTGATCTCGACGACGGTGGAATTCACCGCGGTCAGCGACATCGAACTCGCCGTCGGCGCTCAGCGAGTGGCGTTGGCTGCCGGGCAGAGCTGGGCGATGACCGCCGGCGCCCAAACCGAGGTCGAGGTTCCCGGGGTCTTGACGGCGCGGTTCAGCCCGGGTGGCACCGCAGTCGAAGTGCAAGCCAAACTGGCTGCGGCGCAAGAGGAATTGGCCGCCGCGCTTACCGCCGGGCGGGTGGCTGACCTGGCGGCGGCACGGCACACTGTCGAGAGGCGCCGCGAACTGCAGCATGGCCACGATCGGCTGCGTGCCACCCTGACTGCGCTGTGCGGCGACGACGATGTCGAACAGCTGCGCTCGCACCTGGCAGCGCTGCGCGCCGACCCGGTGCCCGACGTCGCGATGGGCAGCGCGGCGGCCGCCGCGGAACTCGACGCCGCGGAAGCCGCCCGCACCCAGGCCGCCAAAGACTGCGACACCCACCGCCGCGTCGCCGCGGCCGCGGCGCGGAAATTCACCGAAATAGCCTCTCAGGCAAAGCTTTTGCGCGACAAGGCGGCAAACCAGCACGCCGAACTGGCCGCCGCCGCCGACCGGCTGGCCCAACAGCGCGCGACGATCGCGGACGACCAACTGGCGGCCACCGCCGACGCCGATCAGCGCGCCGCGCAATCCGCCGAGCGGCGGGTCGCCGAACTGTCCGCGCAGTTGGACGGCGCCGCACCCGATGCCTTCGCCGCCGAATTAACAGAGGCCGCCGACGCGGCCGACACGCTGCGCGCCCGCCACGACGAGGCCGCTCGGACACTGCACGAGATCACCGTCGAACTCGCCGTATTCGGTACCGAAGGCCGTCAGGGCAAGCTCGACGCTGCCCAGACCAAACGCGAACACGCCCACAGCGAATACTTGCGGGTGCAGCGACGAGCCCGCGCCGCGCAGCTGCTGCGGTCGGTGATGGCGCGCCACCGCGACACCACCCGGCTGCGCTACGTCGAGCCGTTCCGCTCCGAACTGCAGCGGCTCGGGCGCCCGGTGTTCGGGCCCAGCTTCGAGGTCGACGTCGACAGCGACCTGTGTATCCGCAGCCGCACTCTCGACGGGCGCACGGTGCCGTACGAGTCGTTGTCCGGCGGAGCCAAGGAGCAACTCGGCATCCTGGCGCGGCTGGCCGGGGCGGCGCTGGTCGCCAAGGAGGACAGCGTCCCGGTGCTGATCGACGACGCTCTCGGGTTCACCGATCCCGACCGGCTGGCCCGGATGGGCGAAGTGTTCGACACGCTGGGCGAAAATGGCCAGGTGATCGTGCTGACGTGTACCCCCGCCCGCTACGACGGTGTCAAGGGTGCGCACCGTATCGAATTGAGCGCCTAAGCCTCGCTGCCGACATACACTCACCCGCAACAGGGGGTGAGCGATGGACTTGAACTGCGATTACGTGGTCGTCGGCACGGGGTCGGCGGGCGCGGTGCTCGCGAATCGGCTCAGCGCCGACCCGGCCGTCTCGGTGGTGGCGCTCGAGGCGGGCCCGCGCGACGCCAACAAGTTCATCCGCATCCCGGCGGCGTTCTCCAAGCTGTTCCGCACCGAGGTGGACTGGGATTACCTGACGGAGCCGCAGAAGGAGCTGGCCGGCCGCGAGATTTATTGGCCCCGCGGCAAGATGCTCGGCGGGTCGTCCTCGATGAACGCGATGATGTGGGTACGCGGATTCGGCGCCGACTACGACGAGTGGGCCACCGCGGCGGGGCCGGAATGGTCCTACGCCGAGGCGCTGAGCTACTTTCGCCGCATCGAAAACGTCGCCGACGCTTGGCATTTCGTCAGCGGCGACGAGAGCGGCGTGACCGGTCCGCTGACTCTCTCCCGCCAGCGCAGCCCGCGCAGCTCGACCGCGGCCTGGCTGACCACCGCGCGAGAATGCGGATTCGTCAGCGCCCACCCGAATTCCGCTGCGCCGGAAGGATTCTGCGAAACCGTCGTCACCCAGCGCAGGGGTGCCCGGTGGAGCACCGCCGACGCCTACCTCAAACCTGTCCTGCGCCGCAAGAACCTCGACGTGCTCACCGAGGCCACCGCCACCCGAGTCCTCTTCGACGGCAACCGCGCAACCGGGGTGGAATTCGACCAGGACGGCCAGCGCCGCATCGCCCACGCCCGCCGCGAGGTGGTGCTGTGCGGCGGCGCGATCAACACACCGCAGCTGTTGATGCTCTCCGGCATCGGCGATTCCGACCACCTCGACGAGCACAGCATCGAGACCGTGCACCACGCGCCGGAGGTGGGGCAGAACCTGCGCGACCACCTTGTCACCCCGCTGGGCTTCGACGTCGAGCAGGACAGCCTTTTCGTCGCCGAAAAGCCCATGCAGCTTGTCAACTATCTGCTGCGGCGCCGCGGCATGCTGACGTCCAATGTCGGCGAGGCGTACGGCTTTGTCCGCAGCAAGCCCGAGTTGGAGCTGCCCGATCTGGAGCTGATTTTCGCGCCGGCGCCCTACTTCGACGAGGGAATCGGCGAGCCGTACACCAGGCACGCAGTGGTATTCGGGCCGATCCTGCTCAAGCCGCACAGCCGCGGACAGATCCTGCTGCGATCCGCCGACCCGCTCGCCAAGCCGATCATCGATCCGCGCTATCTGTCGGACCCCGACGGCGTCGACCGCGCCACGATGATGGCCGGCCTGCGGATCTGCGCGAAGATGGCCAAAACGCCGCCGCTGAAGGGTCTGCTCGGCGCCATCGCCCGACCACAGGGTGCCACCGAACTGGACGAGGCCACCCTCGAAGAGGCGCTCAACACCTGCTCGCACACCCTGTACCACCCGGTGAGCACCTGCCGGATGGGCGACGACGATGCCAGCGTCGTCGA
This sequence comes from Mycobacterium kyorinense, assembly GCF_002101735.1. Taxonomy (GTDB): domain Bacteria; phylum Actinomycetota; class Actinomycetes; order Mycobacteriales; family Mycobacteriaceae; genus Mycobacterium; species Mycobacterium kyorinense. Next base: position 40,856 of record NZ_LQPE01000133.1, read on the forward strand.
CCCGCACCTACGGGTCCGCGGTGTGGAGGCGCTGCGGGTGGCCGACGCGTCGGTGATGCCGAGCATCATCCGCGGGCACACCCACGCGCCGGCGGTGCTGATCGGCGAGAAGGCCGCCGATCTGCTCGTCACTACCGGGTGAACCCGATCGCGGTGTAGACCACGTCGGCCAGCCCGTGCGCGCCGTAGTTGGCTAGCGTGCTGCGCACCGCGATGTCGCCGGGTGACTGGAACAGCGGCAGGTTGAAGCCTTCCCGCCAGATCATCATGTCGACCTCGTTGGCCAGCGCACGCGCCTTGTCCGGATCCAGTTCGGACAGCGTCTGTTCGATCTTGGCGTCGATCTGCGGATTGCCGATCTTGCCGAAATTGCTGTCCCCGTCGGAGGTGTAGATCTGCGGCAGCGCAGAGAGCGGGAAAGCGTTGCCCACCCAACCGAATTGGGTGATGTCGAAGTCGCCGACGGCCACGTGCTGGCTGAAGAATCCGGTGCCGGGCTTGGGATCGAGCAGCAGCTTGACACCGATCTGCGCCAGGTTCTGCTGAGCCACCAACGCGATCTGCCGGGCCGACTGCCCGTCGTAGAACACGTCGCGGATCACCAGCTGTTTGCCGTCCTTCTCCCGCACCGCCCCATTGAGCTTCCAGCCCAGCGCATCCAAATCCCGGCGGGCCTGGTCGGGATTGTAAGCGCCTGGGGCGCTGTTGTTTTGGTAGCCCACCTGGCCGGCGACGTAGACGTGGTTGTCCAGCGGCGCCGGACGACCGGTCAGACCGTGCTGGACCACGTCGACGATCGCCTGGCGGTCGATGCCGCGGCAAATCGCCAGCCGCAGCTTCTCGTCGGCCAGGATCGATCCGGGTGCCCCGTTGAAGGTGAGGTGGTACCAGGTGGGCGCCGGCGCGGTGCGGATCACGATCCCCGGAGTGCGCTGAGCGGTGACCATGTCGTCGAGGGTGCCCACCCCGGCAGCATCGATCGCGTTGTTCTGCAGGGCCGGGATGACGGCGGCGGCGTCGAGCACCAGGAAGGTGATCGAGTCCAGCCGCGGTTTGGCGCCCCACCAACGCGGATTGCGGGTCAGCACAATGCGTTGCGCGGTGCGGTCGATCGTGGTCACGATGAACGGTCCGGCCGACGGGCCGGGGGCGTTCAGTTGGCCCTTGTTGAACACCTCCGGGTTCGCGGTCATGCTGCGTGGTTGCATGCCGCCGGCGAACATGCCTCGCCACTCCGCGTACGGCTCGGCGAAAGTGACCACCGCCTGGCGGTCGTCCACGCCGCGAGTCACCGACTTCACCCGCTCGAATCCGGCTCTACTGGCGATCAAGTAGCGCTTGTCGCGACCGCTGCACGCGTCGACCTCGGACTTGAGGTCTTCCCAGGTGATCGGGGTGCCGTCGCTCCACACTGCCTTCGGGTTGATGGTGTAGGTGACGACCTGCGGGGTGGTGCTGGTCAACTCGACATCGGTGAAGTAGTCGGTGTTGAGTTTCAGCGAGCCGTCGGGCTGGGTGATGAACGCGCCCGGAAGCGTCGGCGACACAATGGAACCGACGTCGGCGGTGTTGCCGTCGATGTTGAGCTCGTTGAAGTTTTCCGGGAAGGATGTCAGCGCAAGCCGCAGGTTGCCGCCGTCGCGCAGCGTCGCCGGGTCTCTTGGGTTGATGTCGCTGGTGCTGCCGACCCGCGCGGCGTGCGTCTGCGGAAGGTCCCGATACCCGTTCGAGCAGCCGGTGACGACTACCAGCATCAGCACCAGCAGCACCGCGAGCCGGCTAGCCATCGGAAACCTCGGCGTGTGCCCGCGGGACCGCGGCCAGGAGCCGTCGGGTGTATTCGTGCTGTGGATTGGTGAAAACCTGCTCGCCGTCGCCCTGTTCGACGATCGTTCCCTTGTACATCACCGCGACCCGGTGAGCCAGGTGCTTCACCACCGAAAGATCATGCGAGACAAACAGATACGACAATCCGAATTGCGTCTGCAGGTCAAGCAGCAGGTTGATGATCCCCGCCTGGATCGACACGTCGAGCGCCGACACCGGCTCGTCGAGCGCAAGGATCTTCGGTTGTAGGGCGAGAGCCCGCGCGATGCCGATCCGCTGCTTCTGCCCGCCGGAGAACTCGGCGGGATAACGGCTGGCGTCGGCATTGTCCAGCCCGACGACGGCCAGCAGCTCGGCGACCCGCTCCTCGCAGCGGCGCCTGTCAAACCCATTGGCCACCAACGGTTCAGCGATGACATCGAAGACCGGCAGTCGGGGGTCCAGCGACGCGACCGGGTCCTGAAACACCACCTGCAGCTCGGTGCGCAGCTTGCGGCGGGCAGCCGAGTCAAGAGCTGCAACGTCAGCACCGAGAACCTCGATGGAGCCGGCCTGGGGCCTGGCGAGGTCGAGAATCTGAGACAGCGTCGTCGATTTGCCCGAACCGGATTCGCCGACGATGCCCAGCGTGCGGCCCTGCTCCAGCGTGAAGCTGACGCCGTCGACCGCACGCACCTCGCCCACCCGCCTGCGGAAAACGGCACCTTTGGTCAGCGGATAGGTCTTGACCAGATCGGCTACTTGCACCACCACCGGCGGTTCTTCGGTCGCGGTATCGACGGTGTCCGGTCCGGTTGACACGCCGTAGATCTCGGCCGCACTGCGGCCGGCGACATAGTCGGTGCGGATGCAGGCCGCTCGGTGGCCGTCGGCAATCGCGACGAGATCCGGTTCGGCTGAACGGCATTCGTCGATCGCCAGTGGGCAGCGCGGGGCAAATGTGCAGACGCCCGGCGTCAGCGACGTCATCGTCGGAGGCGCGCCGGGGATCGGAATCAGCCTGGTGCCCTGTGGGGCATCGAGGCGCGGCACCGAACCCAGCAGCCCGACGGTGTAGGGCATCCGGCGGTCACGGTAAAGCTCGTCGACGGCGGCGATCTCGACCGGGCGTCCGGCATACATGACCAGCGCCCGATCGGCGAACTCCGACACCACGCCCAAGTCGTGGGTGATGATCAGTACTCCGGCGCCGGTCACGTCGCGCGCGGTTCGCAGCACGTCGAGGATCTGTGCCTGCACGGTGACGTCCAATGCGGTGGTCGGCTCGTCGCAGATCAGCAGGTCGGGATCGTTGGCGATAGCGATCGCGATCACCACCCGCTGGCGTTCACCGCCGGACAGCTCGTGCGGGAAGGCCTTTGCGCGACGCTGCGGCTGCGCAATGCCGACCAACTCGAGCAGCTCGACGGCGCGCTTGCGGGCCTCGGCTCGGCTGATCCCGCGGTGGTGGACCTCGATGGCCTCGGCGATCTGGTCGCCGATGGTGTAGACGGGCGTCAGCGCCGACATCGGGTCTTGGAACACGGTGCCGATCGTCTTGCCGCGGATCCGCGACATCGCCTGGTCGCCCAGCGTAAGCAATTCGTCGCCGTGCAGCCGTACCGATCCCGAAACCCGCGCGTATTCCGGCAGCAGTCCGACGACGGCCATCGCGGCAGTGGTTTTGCCGCAACCGGATTCCCCGACGATGGCGACCACTTCGCCGGGGTTGATGTGGTAGCTCGTGCCGCGCACCGCGGGCACCACCACGTCCTCGGTTTCGAAGGTGACGGTCAAGTCGGTCACCTCGAGCAGCGCGGTCATTTCGCGCGCCGCTTTCTGCGGCGCGCGGCTCCGCTGCCCGGATCCAGCGCGTCGCGCAGACCGTCGCCGGCAAGGTTGGCGCACAACACGATCAGCACCAGCGCCCCGGCCGGAAACAGGAAGACCCACGGGAATGTGGTGGCCGACGGTGTGCCGTCGGCGATCAGCGTGCCCAGCGACACGTCGGGAGGCTGGACACCGAATCCCAGGAAACTCAGCCCGGTTTCGGCCAGGATCGCGAATCCCACGTTGAGCGTCGCGTCGATGATGAGGATCGAGGCGACGTTCGGCACGATGTGCCCGACGATGATGCGGCGGCTCGACACTCCCATGTACCGTGCCGCGCGGACGAATTCGCGCTCCCGCAGGCTCATCGTCAGCCCGCGCACCATCCGCGAGCTGACCATCCAGCCGAACGCGGCGAGCAGCACGATCAGCCACAGAATGCTGCTCGACTGTTTGGTCCGCGGCGTGACGATCGCGATCAGGATGAAGCTCGGCACCACCAGCAGAAGATCCACCAGCCACATCAACACCCGGTCGCGCCAGCCGCCGAAGTAGCCCGCCACCGACCCGACCGTCGCGGCGATGCTGGTCGAAATCACCGCCACACAGAAGCCGATCAGCATCGACTTCTGCATGCCCCGCAGCGTGCGCGCCAACAGATCCTGGCCGAGCGCGTTGGTGCCGAACCAGTGCCGCAGCGACGGCGGCTGCAGCAGCGCGCCGTAGTCCAACGCGGTGTAGCTGTAGGGGAGTAGCGGCGGCAGCGCATAGCAGCCGACGAACAACACCGCCAGCAGAACCAATGCCACCACCGCCGGCTTGTTGCGGATGAACCGGCGTACCAACAGATTTCGCCGCGACGTGAAAGCAGCCGGGTGAACACCGGACCGGACTGCCGTCGTCTCTTGCGTCATGACACCCGAATCCTGGGATCCAGCATCGCGTAGATGACGTCCGAGAGCAGTCCGGCGACCAGAATCGCCGCTCCGGTGAATACCGTGATCGCGACGACGACGTTGGTGTCCTGAGTCGAGATGCCTTGCACCACCCAGTCGCCTATGCCGTGCCAGCCGAAGATCTTCTCGACGAACACCGCGCCGACGACCAGGCCGCTCACGCCGTACGCGAACAAGGTGGCCATCGGAATCAGCGCGGTCCGCAGGCCGTGCTTGAACAGCGCACGCCGGCGGGTCAGGCCCTTGGCACGAGCGGTCCGGATGAAATCCTCACCCAGCACGTCGAGCATCGCGTTGCGCTGGTAGCGACTGAAACCCGCGATCGCTCCCAGCGCGAGCGTCAGAGTCGGCAAAACGATGTGCTGAATGCGGTCGACGATCCTGTCCCATGCGCCGCCGAACGGAATCGGCGAGGTCTCGCCGGTGTAGAGGAAAATCCTCACGCCGGTGAGCATGTTGACTCGGAGCCCGGCCAAGATGAGCAGTCCCGCCAGCACGAACGACGGAATGCTCAGGACGATCAAGGACAGCACGGTGATCACCCGGTCGCTCAGCTGATATTGCCGGATCGCTCCCCAGGCCCCCACCACGACGCCGATCACCGTGCCCAGCACAGAGCCGATCACCACCAGGCGCAGACTGACCCCGATCCGCCGCCACAGCTCCTCGGAGACGGGATGGCCGGTCACCGTGGCGCCGAAGTCGCCGCGGACCGCGCCGGAAACCCAGTTGGCGTACCGGATGGGTACGGGTTTATCCAGGCCGAGCTCAACGACTTTGGCATGGATGGCTTCCGGCGGAGGCTGCGGGTGACGCTGGACGAAACTGTCCAGCGGATGAAACGTCACCGACGCCAGGCAGAACGCCAAGAACGACGCCAGCGTCAGCAGCACGAGATAGTTCAGCAAGCGACGGGCCAAGAAGCGGATCATGCCGTCCGGCCTCGCCCGTGTCGCATGGGCACAGGGTAAGAGATGTGCGTGCCAACCGCCGCGAACAGATGCGATCCGACTGATTCGTACCGGTGATCGGCAACGCGCGAATTGTTAGAATCAGCCACCCGAAATGCTCGATCCAGCAAACAATGCAAGGAGATTGGCGTGACGGTTACCGACGACTATCTGGCCAACAACGCCCAATACGCGAGCTCCTTCAACGGCCCGCTGCCGATGCCGCCGAGCAAACACGTGGCGATCGTCGCATGCATGGATGCCCGCCTCGATGTCTACCGCGCGCTCGGGATCAAAGAGGGCGAGGCGCACGTCATCCGCAACGCCGGCGGCGTCGTCACCGACGACGCAATCCGTTCACTGGCGATCAGCCAGCGGTTGCTGGGCACCCGCGAGATCATCCTCATTCACCACACCGACTGCGGGATGCTCACCTTCACCGACGACGACTTCAAGCGCGCCATCCAGGACGAGATCGGCATCAAACCCGCCTGGGCCGCCGAGGCCTTCCCGGACCCCGCCGAGGACGTCCGCCAGTCGCTGCGTCGCATCGAGGCCAACCCGTTCGTCACCAAGCACGAGTCGCTGCGCGGCTTCGTGTTCGACGTCGCCACCGGCAAGCTCGACGAGGTCACCCTCTAGCCCGAACAGACGCAGACTCGCACGTTCGGGCACCGAATCGTGCGAGTCTGCGTCTGTTCGGCGGGGGCCGTTGACAGCTCCGGCCCCATCTCGGTAAATTCACGGTAACGCTCATAAATCTGGCCAATCTAGCCAACTTTACCGGGAATCACGGGAGCCTTATGACAAGCCAAGCAACAGCCGGCCCGACGGCCGGGCAGTACGAATTGAGCCATCTGCGCTCCCTGGAGGCCGAGGCCATCCACATCATTCGCGAGGTGGCCGCCGAGTTCGAACGCCCGGTGCTGCTGTTCTCCGGCGGCAAGGACTCGATCGTGATGCTGCACCTGGCGCTCAAGGCGTTCCGCCCGGGCCGGCTGCCGTTCCCGGTGATGCACGTCGACACCGGCCACAACTTCGACGAGGTCATCGCCACCCGCGACGAGCTGGTCAAGCAGACCGGGGCGCGGTTGATCGTGGCGAAAGTGCAAGACGACATCGACGCCGGCCGCGTCGTCGAGACCATCCCGTCGCGCAACCCGATCCAGACCGTGACGCTGCTGCGCGCCATCCGCGAGAACAAGTTCGACGCGGCCTTCGGCGGCGCCCGGCGCGACGAGGAGAAGGCGCGCGCCAAGGAGCGGGTGTTCAGCTTCCGCGACGAGTTCGGCCAGTGGGATCCCAAGGCCCAGCGACCCGAGCTGTGGAACCTCTACAACGGCCGCCACCACAAGGGCGAGCACATCCGCGTGTTCCCGCTGTCGAACTGGACCGAGTTCGACGTCTGGTCCTACATCGGCGCCGAGAAGGTCACGTTGCCGTCGATCTACTTCGCCCACCGGCGCAAGGTGTTCGAGCGCGACGGCATGCTGCTGGCCGTACACCGGCACATGCAGCCCCGCGCCGACGAGGAGGTGTTCGAAGCGACGGTCCGGTTCCGCACCGTCGGCGACGTCACCTGTACCGGGTGTGTGGAGTCGACGGCGGCGACGGTGGCGGAGGTAATCGCCGAGACGGCGGTGTCGCGGCTGACCGAGCGGGGGGCGACTCGGGCCGACGACCGGATCTCCGAGGCAGGCATGGAAGACCGCAAGCGGCAGGGGTACTTCTGATGACGACATTGCTGCGTATCGCAACGGCCGGCTCCGTCGACGACGGCAAGTCCACGTTGATCGGGCGGCTGCTGTATGACTCCAAGGCCGTTATGGAAGACCAGTGGGCCTCGGTCGAAGCCACGTCGAAGCAACGCGGCCACGACTACACCGACCTGGCGCTGGTCACCGACGGGCTGCGCGCCGAACGTGAGCAGGGCATCACGATCGATGTCGCCTACCGCTATTTCGCCACGCCCAAGCGGAAATTCATCATCGCCGACACGCCCGGCCACGTTCAGTACACCCGCAACATGGTGACCGGGGCATCCACTGCCCAACTCGCGATCGTGCTCGTCGATGCCCGCCACGGTCTGCTCGAGCAGTCGCGCCGGCACACCTTCTTGGCGTCGCTGCTGGGCATCGAGCACATCGTGCTCGCGGTCAACAAGATGGACCTGATCGACTGGGACAAGGAAAAATTCGAGGCCATTCGCGACGATTTCCATGCCTTCGCCACGCGCCTCGATGTGCATGACGTGCTCGCCATACCGATGTCGGCGCTGCACGGCGACAACGTGGTGACCAAGTCCGACAAGACGCCGTGGTACGACGGACCGGCGTTGCTGTCGCACCTCGAGGAGGTGTTCATCGCCGGTGACCGCAACCTGGTCGACGTCCGCTTCCCGGTGCAGTACGTCATCCGGCCCCAGACCCGCGAGCATCACGACTACCGCAGCTACGCAGGCTCGGTGGCCAGCGGGGTGATGCGTCCCGGCGACGAGGTGATCGTGCTGCCGGCAGGTAAGACCAGCCGCATCACCGAGATCGAGGGGCCCACCGGGCCGGTGGACGAAGCGTTTCCGCCGATGGCGGTCGCGGTGCGACTCGCCGACGACATCGACATCTCGCGCGGCGACATGATCGCCCGCACCAGCAACCAGCCGCGCGTCACCCAGGAGTTCGACGCGACGGTCTGCTGGATGGCCGACGGCTCGGCGCTGGAGGCGGGCCGCGAATACCTCGTCAAGCACACCACCCGCACCACGCGGGCGATCGTCACCGGGCTGGACTACCGCCTGGACGTCAACACGCTGCACCGTGACAAGAGCGCAACGGCGTTGAACCTCAACGAACTTGGCCGCATCTCGCTGCGCACCCAGGTGCCGCTGCTGCTCGACGAATACACCCGCAACGCCAGCACCGGGTCGTTCATCCTGATCGACCCGGCCACCAATGGCACCGTGGCCGCGGGCATGGTGCTGCGCGACGTCGCCGGGCGCACGTCGAGTCCCAACACCGTGCGGCACAAGTCGCTGGTGACCGCCGAAGACCGGATGGCGCGAGGCCGCACCGTGTGGTTCACCGGACTGTCCGGTTCGGGCAAGTCTTCGGTGGCCATGCTCGTCGAGCGAAAGCTACTCGAAAACGACGTTCCCGCTTACGTTCTCGACGGCGACAACCTGCGCCACGGTCTGAACGCCGACCTGGGCTTCTCGATGGCCGACCGCGCCGAGAACCTGCGCCGCCTGGCGCATGTCGCGACGCTGCTCGCCGATTCCGGGCACACCGTGCTGGTGCCGGCAATCAGCCCGCTCGCCGAGCACCGCGAGCTGGCCCGGCAGGTGCATGCCGAGGCCGGGCTCGACTTCTTCGAGGTGTTCTGCGACACCCCGATCGAGGACTGCGAAAAGCGGGATCCCAAGGGGCTTTACGCGAAGGCGCGTACCGGTGAGATCACCCATTTCACCGGTATCGACAGCCCGTATCAGCGGCCCAAGAACCCGGATCTGCGCCTGACACCCGGAATGTCGGTCGACGAGCAGGCCGAGCGAGTCCTCGACCTGCTCGAGTCGCGCAGGTGACCGACCACGAGCTGGCGGCGCGGCTGGCCACCCAGGCGGGTCAGCTGCTGCTTGCGGTGCGCGAGGAATTTGCCGCAGCAACCGGGGCCGAGCGAAAAGCCGCGGGGGACAAGCGGTCCCACGATTTCCTGATGGAGGCCCTGGAGCGCGAGCGGCCCGCTGACGCGGTGCTGTCCGAAGAGGGCGCCGACAACCGGGTGCGGCTGAATTCCGAGCGGGTGTGGATCGTCGACCCGCTGGACGGCACCCGCGAGTTCTCCGAACTCGGCCGCGAGGACTGGGCCGTGCACGTCGCGCTGTGGCAATCCGGCGAACTCGTCGCGGGCGCCGTCGCGCTGCCCGCGCAGGGCGTCACGCTGGCCACACCCGACGTCACATCGCCGTCGCTGCATCCGGGGCCGCCCCGGGTGGTGGTCTCCCGCACTCGTCCGCCGGCGATCGCACTGCAGGCGCGCGACCACCTCGGCGGCACGCTGGTGGAAATGGGATCGGCCGGAGCCAAAGTCGCCGCGGTCATCCAAGGGCGCGCCGACGTCTACGTTCACGCCGGTGGACAGTACGAATGGGATTCGGCTGCACCGGTCGCGGTGGCGCGCGCCGCCGGTCTGCACACCTCGCGGATCGACGGGTCGGCGCTGGCCTACAACCAGAGCGACCCGCTGCTGCCGGATCTGGTGGTGTGCCGCCCCGAATACGCCGAAGCCGTGCTGGCGGTCACTGGCTAACCTCGGCGCTTCATGCCGCGGTGGCAGAATCGCCAGAATGCGGATGTCGGCCAAGGCGGAGTACGCAGTGCGGGCGATGGTGCAGCTCGCAACCGCCGACAGCGGCACGCTGGTCAAGACCGAAGACCTGGCGAACGCCCAAGGGATCCCGCCACAGTTTCTGGTCGACATCCTGTCGGACCTGCGCACCGATCGGCTGGTGCGCAGCCACCGAGGCCGCGACGGCGGCTACGAATTAGCGCGTCCGGCCACCGAGATCAGCATCGCCGACGTGTTGCGCTGCATCGACGGGCCGCTGGCCAGCGTGCGCGACATCGGTCTCGGCGACCTGCCCTATTCCGGTCCCACCGCGGCACTCACCGACGTCTGGCGGGCGCTGCGGGCGAGCATGCGCTCGGTATTAGAGGAAACGACGGTTGCCGACGTCGCCGCCGGCGCTTTGCCCAAGCACGTCGGTCAACTCGCCGACGCCTATCGCGACCAGGAACGCAAGCGCCACGGCCCGCGATAGTTGGCGCTCACCCACCCGAGCCGTAGGGCCGGGTGATGATCTCCAGGAAATGGCCGCCGGGATCTTGGAAGTAGACCCCGCGGCCGCCGTCGTTGTGGTTGATCTCGCCGGGGCGTTTGGCGGCGGGGTCGGCCCAGTGCTGGATTCCGCGCGATTGGATCTTTCCATAGATCGCGTCGAAGTCGTCCTCGGAGACCAGGAAGGCATAGTGCTGGGGCCGGATGTCGTCTCCCTCGGCAACGTCGGCGTAGTCGAGGTCGACGCCGTGCTCGAGTTTGACGGTCAGGAATTGGCCGAACGGCACCGGATCGGGCAGCCCGAACAGCTCGGTGAGAAACTCGGCCGACTCCCGCTTGTCGCGCGCGGCGACGATGGTGTGGTTCAAAGCGATAGGCATCTTGCTTCTCCTTATCTCGGCGCGAGCGTGCGTGTTTGTACGTCGACACGCCGTATCTGATGTCATTCTGTGCACGCTCGCGGAGGGGTGGCGGCTACTTCGGCGCTGTCAGCTCCAACGCGATGTTGTCCGGGTCGCGGAACTCCAGGATGTACGACGGGCCGATGTCCTTGACCGGCTCGTGATGGACACCGAGCTCATCGAGATGCTTTGCCGCTGCCTCTAATTCGTCTCTGTCAGCGCACCGGAACGCGATGTGGTCCAAGCCCACGCGGTCCTCGTCGAAACGATCGCTGGCAACCGGCCGTAGCCCGATCAGTGCGCCCCCCAGGTCGTAGATGACGCCGCCGAACAGAAACCCCAGGCGGCTGCGAGTGGCCTCGTCGGCGTCGTCGGGCAGTTCGATCAAAACCGGCCAGCCGAAGACGCTCTCGTAAAACTGCCGAGATCGCTCGATATCGGTGACGGTGAGCCGGACATGCGCGATAGAGGTTGCGGTGATGCCCACGCGCGACATGCTGCCAGAATCACGGTCGTGCAGATAGGGATGACCATGCCGGTGATGGAACCGGACTTGGACGCACATGTGCTCCGCGACTGGGCGCAGGCGATCGACGAGGGCCCGTTTTCGTCACTGTGCTGGGGTGAGCGCATCGCATTCGACAACCCCGAGGCCTTGACACTGCTGGGCGCGCTGAGCGCGTGGACCGATCGGGTGCGGTTGGTGACGACGGTGATCGTTCCCCAGTTGCACGACCCGGTGATGCTGGCGAAGGCGTTGGCGACCGGCGACATGTTGTGTGGTGGGCGGCTGACGGTCGGCATCGGGGTAGGCGGCAGGACTGAGGATTATGAAGCCGTCGGCGCGGATCTGGCGACGCAGACGATGCGCGGCATGGCCGAGCGGGTGGAGGTGATGAAGCGCGTCTGGGCGGGGGAGAAGACCACCGAGTCGGTGCTGCCGGTCGGTCCGGCGCCGCTTCAGCCTGGTGGGCCGCCGCTGCTGGTCGGCACCATCGGCCCGAAGACGGTGCGCAGCGCGGCTGCCTGGGCCGACGGGCTGGCCGGCACCACGTTGGACCTCGACGCCGCCAAACAAAACGAGCTGTTCGACGTGGCGCGGACGGCGTGGGCCGAGGCGGGCAAGCCGAAACCTCACCTGGCGACGTCGTTCTGGTTCGCGCTGGGTGCCGCCGATGACGCACGGCAGCAGATGCATCGGCACCTGCGCCGCTACATGAACTGGATACCGGCCGAATACGTCGACGCGATGGCGCCGACGACCGGATTTGCGGGCAGCGCCGACGAACTGGTCGCGGTGCTACGGAAGTTCGACGCGATCGGCGCCGACGAAATTCAGCTCATCCCAACCAGTTCCGACCTGGACCAGCTGCGCCGGGCAGCCGAGGTGGTTGCCGGCATCTGATCCCGCCTTGCGGCGATTGTGCGGTTTCGTACGCGACACGCCGCCGCCGGCGGATGAATCCGCACACTCGGCGCGCCCCTAGATTTGCGGCAAGCTGGATGGATGTGGGGTAAGAGCGCGAGCACCATCGTGCACGGCCGGTGCCCATTCAATGCGGAAGCGGCTCCCGCCGCGCTGGCCCGCGACGAGATCACCCCGATGGACGTCTTCTACTGCCGCAACCACGGGCCGATCCCGGACGTCCCGTCCGACCAGTGGCGGCTGGCAGTCGACGGGCTAGTCGACACCCCGCTCAACCTGTCCTTCGACGAGCTGAGCAGCACATTTCGTGCGCAGACGGTCGTCGCGACCCTGCAGTGCGCGGGAAACCGTCGGGCCGAGTTCAACGAGATCCGCGAAATCGTCGGCGAGGATCCTTGGGGTCCGGGGGCGACGTCGACCGCCGAGTGGCGAGGTGTGCGGCTCGCCGACGTACTCGACGCCGCAGGCGTCCGTCGCGTCGACGGCTTGCACGTTGCCTTCGCTGCACCAGACGTGTCGCCGCTGGCCCTCCCGGCGCAGCCCTTCGGCGGCTCTATTCCGTTGGCGAAGGCGATGTCGGACGAGGTCCTGCTGGTCTGGGAAATGAACCGCCAACCGCTTCCGCGGATCCACGGCGGTCCGGTGCGGGTATTGGTACCGGGGTACATCGGTGCCCGCAGCGTGAAATGGGTCAGCGCGATCACTGTGCAAGAAACGCCGTCGCACAACTACTTTCAAGCAGTCGCGTATCGAATCCTTCCGGCTGATGCCGATCCGGATACCGCCGGACCGGAGGAAGGCATCTCGTTGTCGTCGGTGGCGCTGAATTGCGACATCCTCATTCCGGAGAACTGTGCCGAAGTTCCCGCGGGGCCACTGACCATCCGGGGTTATGCCCTTGCCGACGGCGACCACGGCATCGCCCGCGTCGATGTGTCTCTCGACGACGGTCGCACCTGGCGCCAAGCCAAGCTGGAGCCGGCGCTGAGCCGGTGGGCCTGGCGGCAGTGGTCGCTGACCGTGAACGCCGAGCCGGGACCGCTGACGGTGACGGCTCGCGCGTGGGACACGGCCGGCAACACCCAGCCCGAATCGGCGGCATCACTGTGGAACCCCAAGGGCTACGGCAACAACTCCTGGGCCCGGGTGCATACAGAGGTCACACCGAATCGCGGATAGCCTTCTGACCTGCGGAAATATGGGTGCCCCCGGCAGGATTCGAACCTGACAGGACTTCCGGCGTGGCTGGTTTCTCTAGCTGCGGCTTGTGTGCTCTGAGCTGCATATTAGGCACGTTCACCACTGCGACAGTATAGGACACTGCCGGATATAGCGGTACAGTCATGTTGCACGAACCTTGCACAGGGAAAGGCAACATAACATGGGCAAGCGCCGCGGGTTCGGCCGGTTGCGGCAGCTGCCGTCCGGTCGCTGGCAGGCCGCCTACACCGGACCGGACGGCAAACTACACAAGGCCCCGCGGACCTACGCTGCCAGCGTCGACGCCGAAGGCTGGCTTGCCGCCGAGCGCCGCAAAATCGACCTGGGCACCTGGGGAGCCTCTGAGCGCTCCGACGGGGTGACGTTACGCGGCTACGCCGGCAGGTGGATCGAGCAACGGCACTTGCGGCCGCGCACCCGCCAGCTCTACGAGTCCATGCTTGAGCGGCTGATCCTGCCCGAGCTCGGCGACGCCAAAATCGTGACGCTCACCCCGGCCAAGGTGCGCGCCTGGCACGCCGGCCTCGGCGCTGAGCATTCGACCCGCAACGCGCACGCCTACGCGCTGCTGCACGCGATCTGCGCCACGGCCGTCCAGGACGAGGTGCTCGACGCCAACCCGTGCCGTATCCGCGCGGCGATGCAAACCAAGCGTCGCCGCGAGGTCGAGATACTGAGCCCGGCCGAGGTTGACCGGCTGGCCGCCAAGATGCCCGCGGCATTGCGGGCCAGCGTCGTGCTGGCCGCGTGGTGCGGGCTGCGCTGGGGGGAGACCTCCGAACTGCGGCGCAAGGACGTCAGCGCCGATTGCAGCGTGCTTCGCATTCGGCGCGCCGTGACCTACCGCGCCGGCAAGTTCTACATGGGGGAGCCGAAGACCGCGGCGGGCGTCCGCGACGTGGCGGTGCCCCCGCATATCCGGCCAGTCCTCAAAGCGCACCTGAAGAATCATGTTGGTCGCGCCGGTGATTCGCTGCTGTTCGCCGATGACGACGGCACCCATCTGCGCGCCGACCGCTACCGGGTGCATTGGGAGAAGGCCCGCGCCGCCATCGGTAAACCGGGCTTGCGGGTGCATGATCTACGCCACGTCGGCGCGGTCTTGGCGGCCCAATCGGGTGCCACCACAGCAGAACTCATGCATCGGCTCGGGCACACCACGCCGCAGATGGCGCTGCGGTATCAGCATGTCGCCGAGGGCCGCGACGCCGAGATCGCCGAGCGGCTGTCGAAACTGGCGGAAGGAAAATTCAAGTGACTCAACCGCGCGTAGTTACCCGCATATTCTGCAGCCGATCAAAAGGTGCGCACCAGCTCGGCATGATCACCACCGACGCGGAAGGGCTACTCCTCAGCTACCAGACTTCGGTGCACACCAGTCCCACGGACCCGACTGCAGTCATATCGCCACAGGACGCTTGCTATTACCGGGCAAGCGGCGCAAAAGTCGAAGAGCGACCTCCGGTCGGTGAAGTTCGCCAGGTCGACATATGGTGCCAGGGTTGCAAGACAGGCCATCCGGTCGACTCCGGCGCCCTATTCAAGGCCGCGCAAGAGGGGCGCAAGAAGGTAACGCTGACCAGTCGCGGAGAATGGGAGGGGCTGTGGACACAGTCCCATTGGTAGTCGAGGACACGCCGGTGAGCCTTGTCATGTCATACTCTGGCCGCAAAATCGGGTAACGTCCCGCATGTAAGAGCCTCGTCCTTTGGGCGGAATTTAGTTCTCTGACGGGCAGGAGACAAACCTTTCGGAGGTTTGTCATGCCCAAGAGGCTTGAATCACTTTCTGCCGCAGCGGAAATCGCGAACGTTCACCCGCGGACGCTGCGCCGCTATATCGCGAGCGGTCGACTAACGGCCTACCGAGTCGGCCCGCGGCTGCTCAAGGTAAGTCTGGATGACTTGGAAGCTCTGCTGGTGCCGGTCGGCGGCGGTGCCGTGTGAGCCCCCCGGAACGACGAAAAAGGCCGGCCCAGCCAGACCGGCCCTCTCGTACCGACAGAGATGCCACCAAGTCTACCGCCCTTGTGCCGTACTGCCACACAGCAACGTGGTGGCGTCGTCAACGCGCTGCCCAACGACTGGAACCCCTACCGTGCGGCTGTCGTGATCCGTGGGTCCACCGCTGCAGTCAACGGTCTAGCTACCGCCCGAGCCGCCAGGACCACCGCGGGAATTGCCCCACGGTGGCGTTGTCGGCGGCTTTAGGTGCACTGCGCCGCGCGTGGCGCTGCGCGGACGACGCCGACCGGCCCGTGCTGGCCTCAATAGCCGCCGTGCTGGCCGAAATCGCCGAGCCTATCGAGGCGGCGTCATGACTGATGCCCGGTTCCCCGACCGCTGGCTATGCGATCGCCGATTGCAACGGCTCAAGGACAGCGAGTACCGGTCGTTCGTCCAGTCACTCGCGTGGGCGGTGTGCAACCGCACCGACGGCATTGTCGAGCCAGGAGACCTATGTGTGATTCCAGGGTTCGACCCGGACGCGGTGGCGGCGTTTGTCGATAACGGCCTATGGGCGCACCGCGGCACACACTGGCTAATTGTCGACTTTGCCGCCTCGCAGACCACGCGCTCGGAGCTGGAAGCGCTCGACCGAGTGCGCGCACGCGACCGCGAGAAGAAGGCGCGCAAGCGTGCTGCTCAAAAGACTGTCCCCGGGAGCGTCCCCGGGGACAGTCCCCAGGGAACGGAAGGCGGACTACACAGGCTAGGCCAGGCTAGGCAAGGCAAGGAAGAAAAGCAACCAAACTACGTAAGCGCATGGCCCGAAAGCGAGGCCCGCAACGACTACGAGAACGAGTGCGCCGAGTACTTCGCCGCCGGCGCCGCCTACGAGCCGCCGGCAACCGACCCCGATGGCTTCCCACTCGACGAGCGGAGCGTCTGGTGAGCCGCTACCAATCGTCGTCCCGGCTGGCCGCCTACGCCGAGAAAGCGTGCGTGTGCCGCCGCGGCTTTATGTGCCCGTTCTGCCGCCAATGGCTCACACCCCGAAGGAGGAAAAGTTGCGATGACCGACCCAAAGCCTAAGATCGTCGCCGCGATCGCGCGCCTGAACGCCAGGCCACCCAAGCTACGCAAGGTGCAGCGACTCAAGCAGCAACGCCAGATCGCCGCGTGGCAGCGCAGAGCTGAGCCCAAGTGAGCTGGCGGCCGATTCCCGGCTCGTCGAATGCCGTGTTCGCGGGCCAGAAGTGACTAAGCGACCACGCGACGCCATACAGCCAGAAGTGACTAAGCGAGCCGTCGCAGAAGTGACTAAGCACGAACGCACGTTCGAAGTGACTAAGACACACGTTCGATTAACTGAACGACCATCCTCCCGCACGGCAAATGTTTGCTGGCCGGAAGTGACTAAGACAGGACCCAAACGCGCAGTTCAGGAGGGTGAAACCAACCCTCCGACCACCCCGGAGGGTCAACAAGCTAACCCTCCACAGAAAGTTTGCTACGGTAAAACCGCAGGTAGGGGGGCATAAAAATCCCTCAGCAAAGGCCCCAGCCGCGACCCTGCGGGCCAGATATAACATTTGCCGGGTTTTCCCGAAAAGGGTTTGTGCAGGTCAGAGGCATAGTTTGGCGTATGGTAAGGCTTTCAGTTTACTATCGACAGGACGTGTCTAATAGTGTCAGCTAATCGCATTTACGCAGGTCAAAGAGCTATATGCTATTGGACTTCGCGCGTCCACACTGTTCCAGCAAACATGCCCGCCAAAAGGCCTGGTCAGTCATGCGGCCCGACGCGCGTTGGCGCACGGCTGTTGTCGCCCAGCAAACGCCACTGCCGCAAACGGGGCACATCTGTTCGACACCCCGGCCGAACGCTTATTCGATGGGATGAGACTCTGATGACCGCATTCTACGACCCTGAGCGCGCCTGGCTGACCGCCTACTTGCACGGCATCGGCGAGCACGTCACGTTCGACGAGCACGACTGGCCGCAGTGCAGTGCCGACGCGCTGTTCGCGCTGGTGAACCTGGGCGTCAAGGTGCGGGACGTCACCCGCGGCCAGGTGTCGCCGTTGGAGATGACGGCCCGGCGGCTGACCTTTGCCACCGACGAGCTGTTGGCGATCCTGCTGGCGCCGGGCGATGAGGCGGCCGACCGCGAGGTCGTAGCGACCTGGCGTCAGGCCTGGGACGAGATGCGAGAGTTCATGTCGTGATGGCCTTGAGTGCCGAATCACAAGGGTGTAACTTTAGGTCAGCAACGCGATGCGCTCGCCGCCGCGACCGCCGCGACCGCCCCGGACGGGCCGCCGCGACCGTTTCGACCGCCAGCAATTCACGCGGAGCGATTCCCCCATGCTTTTTCCGCGCCGAATACGTGCGGTTCAAACGAAGGACACCCCGATGAACATCGATGACGTTCGCCGGCGGGCGCAGGAGCTCGACGCCGAACTGACCCGCCGGAAGAGGCTGCTCGACGCCGGCCGGATCTCCGCCAAGGCGTACAGCGACTTCGTTGACGACGCCTACGAAGAAGTCGAGCGGCTCAAGGCCACACGTGAAGCGTTCCAGAAGGCCGGACAGGCCATGGGCCGCCAGGAGGCCGCGTACGGCGCCGGGCCTGTGCACACCAAGGCCTTCAGCGTGGGAGCGCGCCCGCCGTCGCCGCTGGACATCACCGAAAGCCAGCTCAAGGAGCTGTATGAGGCCGGCCGCCGGCGCACCCCGCTGCAAATCGAAATCGGTGCCAAGGGCTTCGCCGACGAGGTGAGCACCAAGAGCCCGATGCTCGAATCCGGTATCACCGGCGGGCTCGGGAGCTTGCCGCCGGTGATGAGCCCTGGGCAGTTCGTCGCGTTGGGATATGAGCCGACGCGGCTGTTCGGGCATCTGATGCAAGCCGCGATGCAGGGGCCGTCCGCGGCGTGGCTTCAGCACGTCGGCAACACCACGGAGGCGACCGGAGTCGGCGAGGGTGCGACCAAACCCGACATCGGCCCCCAGGTCGAGGAGCGGGTCGTCTATCCGCAGAAGCTGGCCGCGCTCGCCAGTATCTCCATGGAGTACTTCTCCGACTATCCGCAGTGGGCCTCGTGGTTGCCGATGGAGCTGACCCGCTCACTGGTCAACACCGAATCCCTTTACCTGATCGCGGCGACGACCGGCTCGACGAACTCGATTCCCGGCGGCCCGGTCAATGCCACGTTCGACGGATGGCTGAACACCTCGGGCACCTTGACGCGCAGCGTCGGTACCGACACACCGTTGGACGCGGTGAACAAATCGTTCATCGACCTGCGCACCGGGCCCGCGTTCGCCGAACCCGATTTAGTGGTGCTCCATCCGTCCACCTGGGGCGCGCTGCGCCGCGAAAAGGACTCCATGGGGCGCTACCTGCTGGCGCCGGGCGGCCCGACGAAGTTCAGCGCCGACGGTTCGCCGGTGGTGGGCCGTCCGGATGACGAGATGGACCGCGGCGCCTACATTCCCCAAGGTGTCTACCCGGCCAATGGCGACATCTGGGGCGTGCCTGTGGTCGAGACGACGCAGTGCCCGGCGGGTACCGGCATCGTCGCCAGTATCAGGGCGGGCGGCGGTGTGGCCTGGACCCGGTGGGGTTTGATGTTGCAGTTCAACATGTTCGGCGACTCCCAATGGGCAAACAACACCTATTCCTACCGGGTCGAGGAACGTATCGCGTTGACGGTGCCGCGGCCGGCGGCGCTGAACATCGTCACCGGATTGCCTACGGAATAAGTTGTGGCACACGATGTTTGGCCGTTCGGCCAGAAAGACATCGTGGCAAAACCCGAATTGGTGTTCATCGGCGACGAAGATAAAGGGAGCAAGCTAGTGACCCAAACAGCAAGCGCCACAGTGAAGGTGCGGGTCAACGCACCGTTTCGGGTGGTGCACAACGGCAGCGCGCACACCGGCGGCGATGTGCTCCAGGTGCCGCTGGATGACACGACGAAACTTTGGATCAAAGCCAGATGGGTGGAGGAACTGCCCGTCGCACAGAAAGGCAAATAGATGCCCTACCAGACCGGACAGGTCAGCGTCGGCACCACCGCCGCGCCGATCTGCACAGTAGGCCCGGTCCCCGACAACGACGGGGTGCTGATCACTTCCAGCGCCGCGGCTTTCATCGGCGGCGCGGGCGTCACGGCGTCGACCGGGTTTCCGGTGCCGGCCAACACGCCGGTGCGCTTCCCCACCACCGGCGCCGAACCCGTTGCGCTGTACGGGATCACCAGCTCGGGTACCGCGACCGTCTCGTTCGCGTTCCCCGGCTGATTGAACTGTCCCCGGCGCGCAGCGGGTCGCGTGGAAGCCCCCCACCTTCCGCAGGCCCGCAATGGAGGCGGCAACACCTGGCCCGCCGACCGTGTGCGCCGGGGCCTCGAGGCGCCCCCCCGGCCGGTTCACAGGTGGGCCGGGGGGGTCGGCCGCCCCGAACCCGACTGAGAGAAGGTGAGCCGTAATGGCTGACGACGACGACACGATCTACATCGACGGCAACACACTCACCGTTCCTGAAGCGACAGCACAGGACTGGGAGCGTAACGGCTGGGTGCGCCGCGTCACCGGCAAGTGAAATGCATCTCGGCGTGCCCGGCGTCAACCGCTGCGACCGCTGGGCATTGCAGCGATGGCACGGCCACGACGGTCTTTAAAAACTCCTTTGACCCCGAGCCGCGACCAGCGTCGGGCACGCCGAGACTCCCGCAAACTGGTGAAAGACGTTGCAACACAACGTCATTCGAAAACGAAATGCGTTGTGCCACAACGCATCTCATCAGCAGACCGACACTGCAAAGCACCGTTGATCTTGAATACAGCAAACACTAACCGAAGCATTACCGCAGGTAGGAGGGGGTATGCAAATCTCTAGCAAACCCCAAAAATGGCACCTAGGACTTGCCGGATTTTTTCGCCCACAGAGTTGTAAGTAGCCCTGTTACAACATGTTTCGCGCACACCTTGCGCGTGGAATGCGAACTGACACAACGGGTTTGAGCAACGATGGCAGCAAAGCACGGTACCCGCAGACGCTACAACGACGGCTGCCGCTGTGATGATTGCACGGCCGCCAACAACACCTACCAACAGCAATACCGGCAGCGGCGCGCCGGCGGTGCGCCGGTGGCGTTGAAGGTGGTCAGTTCGGACAGTGTTCCACACGCAACCGGTGAGCCTGGCCCGGTCGAATGCGGGGTAGCGGCCGAGCTGGACAGCCTACCCGCCGTCGCCGACAGGCCGGGCACCGCGGCGATGGTGCTGGCGCTGGCGCGCATCCTCGACAACCCGCGGGCGCTGTCGGCCCAGCCGGCGGCGTCGAAGGTGCTCAACACTCTGCTCGACGAGCTGCACTCGGCGTCGGCGCGCGGCCGTCGCGGGAAGCTGTCGGTGGTGCGCGCAATGACGGACGAGGCGCGCTAACGCGCTGCTCGGCGGCGGCGAGCCCTGAACCAATCGAACGCCAAAGCGACCGGGATAAACGCCAGGATGGCGATGTTGAGGTAGCGGAGCCGTGAACTGTTGATGACTTCGATAGTCAGAATCACGGCCATCATCGCCAGAAACCAGTATTGAGTGATTTGCACTCGACGGGCCCCGTGAGCAGGATCGCGGCCACTACGCCGGGCTGCGCTGCGTACCACAAGACCGATCAGCAGGCCCAGCGAAGCCGCTGCCAAGACCCATGACATCACTTGCTGCATTCATCCAAACCGATCACGCCGCCGCTGACCATCGTGCCGCCTCCGATGATGCCAGCGGTGGCGGCACCACCCGTAACCGTCTCACCGGGTATCGACACACCGATGGTCGCAAGACCCCCAAGAATAAGGGCCAAATCCTGGGCCTGCTCTAAGCCGCTGCAACCCTCGAATCCCGGTTTTGGTTCGTGACCGGCGTCGTCCGGCGGCGCGGCGGTAATGACGGTCGGCGGCGGTGTGGTGCGCGGTGGCATCCTGATCGGCTCACCCGTCCGCGGCGGTGCCGGTGTCGGCGTGGGCGTAGGCGCGGGGCCGGGTCCGTCTGTCTTGAAGTCCACCAGGCGCACGGAGTTAGGCGCGTCGGTGCTGTGTTTGTAGACGCCGGGAGCCGTCCCGCCATAACTAAATCCACTGCCGGTAGTGTTCGTCGGCGCGGTTTGGGGTGTCGCGGCGCCGTGCCCGTTCGCTGCCGCCGGATGCACGGCTTGGGGTGCGGGGTTGCCATTCGTGGGGCCGCCCATCGCCGAGCCCATCGCTGCGGCTACCGCCCCGGCCCGCTCGTCGTCTGTGGCGCTGTATTGCGCGCCCGCGGCGTGAACGTTGGTCGAGATGTCGTTGAGTTCGCGAACCTGGGCCTCGGCGGCCTGCTGGAAGCGGGTAATCGCCTGCTGCGCGGCATCGGAGGCAAAACCCTTCCAGTGGTTGCCCATCAGGTCCGCGGCGGTCCGCTCCACTTGGGCGATGACGTTCTTTAGCTCCCCGGCGATCCGCTCGAAATTGGCGGCCTCTTTGGCAAGGACGGCGACATCGGTGGTCAGCACCATGCCGGGAGTATAGCGGCGCTTACAGGGCTGCAATCGCGGAAATTTGTAGGGCAGGACGGAGCCGACCCCTGCGGGTCATCGGTCCTCGGCGGCCAAGCGCAGCTCGCGCAGCGCGTCGCTCATCGCGCGCAGATCACCGGCCGCGGCGTAGAGCGCGTCCAGCTCGGCGCTCTTGGCGTAGGCAGCGGCACGCAGATACCCCGTGCGCAGCCGGGTCACCGCTTGTTCGACGTAGTGAATCTGCTGGCGCGTTGGTGGTGCGACGGTCATGGTGGCTCCGTTCTCGTCGGAGCCACGCCGATGTAGTTGCACGCTGCTTGCACGGACCCATGTTCGTGCTGGTCAGACTGTGCCCCCGGCAGGATTCGAACCTGCGGCCTTCTGCTCCGGAGGCAGCTCAGACGCGTTCATAGCGGTCTGGCGGCGTCCGCCGAGGTGTGGCGGCTACGGCAGAATTACAGCCCTGACCTGCGGCGTCAGTCTGCACAGGTTCGGGGGGGTCCGCGACCGTTCGCCAACGAGTTTTGGTCGAGTTGTGACAACGTCGTGACAGCCTCGGCCGGCGACCCCAAACGACACGGCGAGCCGAGGCCGCCTCGCACACGATCCTGGGCCGGCCGGACCTTATCGTGAGTCATGTGAACGAATGGGGGTTCGCCGGCGAGATCAAATCGTGGTGGGACGCGGTGATTGAAGATGACCCGTCGCTAGGACTGGGACGAGTCATCATCGAAAAGGAAACCGAAGGTGAGCGGAAGCGCGCCGACATCACCCTCTGCGACGCCTCCGATAAGCCGCTGATGGTTCTTGAACTGCGACTGCCCGATCATCCCGACAGCGCTCCCTCGTCGATATCCAACATCACAAACGCAATGAATAAGGCTGCCGCGCTAGGCGCCCGCTGGTCGGCAACGTCGGACGGCGAAATATTTCGATTGCTTGACCAGTCTCGACATGACCGCCCACTTCTTGATCGAGCAGTACCCGTGCCTCCGCTCGCGACGCCTACCACGCGCGCAAGTTTGGATGTACCGGCCCAGCTCGCGCTCATCAGATCGGCATGGGTTGAACTGGTTCGGACCCTTGCTCCCGTACTTACTGGACGACATCATGTCCCTCAGGTACCTCCCGACGAGTTCTTCGTCGATGCCCTTAAAGGATCTCTGGCTCGGCCTCTCGCCGCTGTGCGTGACGCAATAGCCGAGCGCCAAGCAAGCGACGCTTCATTTCGTGAAGAACTGATTCGATGGATGGTCGATGAACAAAATTGGGTTCATGACGCCACGAAGATTCTAGATGAAATTAATCGGGTAGCGCAGGTTTCAACGTACGTTTTCGCCACCAGGTTGCTATTTTATGGCGCACTTCGCCGAGCCGAGCCGACGCTCCCGCCGCTCGATCTCCCATCCGGTGGGAATCCTGCGGCAACACAAGCCGCCATCGCATCGCTCTTCGAGCAAGCGCAAGCTATTACTGGCGACTATCAGACAGTCTTTATCTTCGATCCGGTCTGCAAATGGGCGCTCATATCCCAAGAATCCTGCAAGGGCTGGCTCAATGTCATCGAACTGCTAGAAAGCTTTCAGCTCGAATCGATTAGCTATGACGTGTTGGGAAGGCTTTTCGAGCGACTGATTGACCCACACGAGAGGTACAGGTGGGGTCAGCACTACACATCGCCCGACGTTGTGGATTTGATGTTGTCGGCGGCCTTGCCTGACGGCATTGGGACGGTGCTCGACCCCGCCTGCGGCGGCGGAACCTTCCTAGTAAGGGCGTATACGAGAAAACGGGCCTACGATCCGCATGCCTCCCACGAGCAACGCCTTTCCGAAATCGCAGGATGCGATGTTTCCGCATTCGCCGCATCGGTCGCCACGGTTAACCTCGCCTCTCAAAACCTCGCGACTGGTGCTAATTACCCACGGGTTCGGGCCGGCTCATTCTTTCGGGTATCTCCCGGTGGCGTCTTCATCGATTTACCAGATGGAGGCGGCACGATGATAAAACATGTATTACCGCCTATCGATGCTGTCGTCTGCAATCCGCCCTACATCAAATTTGCCGATATCGGCGAGGATAGACGTGCAGAAGCTGATGCCGCTTACGCGGCAGATCGGCCGGGTCAACGGACCTTGAAATACAGATTTAATTACCACCTCTACTTTTGGTTTCATTCGGCTTCTTTCCTTAATTCCAACGCGCGGATGTCTTTTATTACATCGGGCGAATGGCTCGATTCGGATTACGGACAGCAACTCCAGGAGTGGCTTCTTAGTAACTTTCACATCGAGTTGGTCATTGAATCGCTCTCCGAACCATGGTTCGGAGAGGCCCGCGTCGGAACGGTTGTCTTCGTAGTCCGCAAATGGACTGATGCAGATGACAAAACGCAAGCGAAGATACGATTTGTGATATTGCGGAAGCCGCTGCACGCGTTGTACTCGGCGGATACCGCCGATGACACCGTGCGTTTATTGAGCGTGGACGCTTTCCGTGATCGACTGATCACACTAGAAGGTATCGGCGAGTCCGACGACTTCGATTATTCCGTTGTTTCCCAAAAACAGCTCCGTGAGCTCGGCACCGATGAGGAAGGTCGTTACCTCGGACTACCGTGGCGATCGCGCTACCTTCGTAGTCCAAAGATCGCCGAAGAGCTGAGCAAGCGAGAAGGCTTTGTCGAGTTAGGTGAGATTGCCGACATCGCTCTCGGAGGTAAGACCGGCGCGGATGAATTCTTCTACCTGACGCCTACTGGCCAGGGGACATCGGCGAAACCTGTGTTGCAAGGTTTGACCGGATGGGAAGGCGCGATAAGTCGGAGCAATACGAGTCCTGCGCTTCGGAACCCACGTGATCTCGATACAACAGACGGCAGACGTTTTGTCGTTCCAACCCGAGGGCTTGTCCGCTACTTTTCACCTTCCGCCACCGCGCGCGAGCAAGGAGTACGTGACTATGTTGCCCACGGCGAATCGTCAGATATCCACCGGCGTACGTTGGTACAACAAAATTCTGTCGGCGGGAAATGGTATCTCCAGGGAAGGCAGATGCCGAGCTCCAATTGGGTCATGCCTTACAACTCCGCGTACGATTACTTCGCCGCGGACAACAGCAGGGCCCACGCTGTACTAAATGGGCGTTTTGTAGGCGTCGACGCCAAACACGGCGTTGACCCGGATCTACTGGGCGCTGTGCTGAACTCAACATTTGCGCTTCTCGCTCGGCTTCTTGAGGGCGTCGCTACCGGAAACGAAGGTGCGTACGATGTCGGGCCGCCAGCCGCAAGGCGTATGAAAATACCGGATCCGCGGATATTCTCTGAGCCGGGTATTAGTGAAGTGCGAGCGACGTTGCAGGCAATTCGAGCTGCCGACCGTTTGCTTCCCGCCCCATCAAGCCACGGCGAGGTCAATCCTCTCCGACGTACTCTTGATCTTTCGATTCTGCACGCCATGGGGGTCGCGGCGGGCGACGCGGCGATCCTGTTGGACAGGGTCTATACCTCCTACGCTCGTTGGCGCAAGTCGGTTGAATCTGTCGAAGATCAGGTTCAGGAAAATCGGAGGGCTCTCAGCCGGCGAGGCGGCAGTCGCGCAACCGATCCTGTCGCGGTAGCAAGGAACACGGTCTCGGACGAAATTGGCCATACGTTCGACATCGTCTTTCCGACCTGGTCCGCTGATCCGCAGTCCTATGAGCTCATTGACGCTGTTCGTCCAAGCGAAGATGCACAAGACGCCCTGCTCCCGCAAACGAGTGTGCGAGACACCCACACTGGTCAGCATCTGGATCTAGGAAAGGAGCAGCGGGTGCGGTTCGTAAGGGCCGTCCGCGACCTTGGCTGGCCTGGGCCGGTACCCGTCCCGGTATCCGACACGGAATGCGCGACGTTGGCCGAGCAGATTGGCGAGGCGCGAAGTCGTTTGGAAACCGAAGCAGCAATGCGAGCTGCTAAGTACGTAGCGGCCGAGACTGTGGGCTCAATCGTCTCGGGGGTTGTCAGGGGGTGGTGTCGAACTCAGTGCGAGAACCTCCGACGGGCGATCGAATCGGAGGGCGAAAATGGTGTTCCCCAAGGGTCGGAACGTCGACAAGAACTAGGCCCTTCACTCTTCGATACCAACGGACTAGTCCCGACGCCACCGGAATCGGAATCTGATGACAAAGCGCCGCCGTCTAGGTAAAAGAACACATCGCAGTCCTCAGGCTTTGCCTTTTCTTGACACTAATCCAATGGCGCTCACAAAAAATTCTATGGCGCTCAAAAAAAATTCCTGACTACCGCTGGGCAGTCAGGAAGGGGGGTACCCGAATATTTTCGGGGGTGGGGGTGGCGCAGTGGCGGCCGGCCGTCAGAACCGCCACTCGGGCGGTCGCAGGTCGTCGGCCGGGCCGGGATTGCTCGACAGCGGCGGCGCCGAGCCGAGGCGGCAGCCGTTGGCGTGGTCGTCGGGATCGAACGACGCGGTGCCGCAGGTACAGCGGGCGAGCTCGGGC
This sequence comes from Mycobacterium kyorinense, assembly GCF_002101735.1. Taxonomy (GTDB): domain Bacteria; phylum Actinomycetota; class Actinomycetes; order Mycobacteriales; family Mycobacteriaceae; genus Mycobacterium; species Mycobacterium kyorinense. The sequence goes on from NZ_LQPE01000133.1 coordinate 67,278, forward strand.
GGAAACTCTGGCTCGTCGGGTTTAGTGGTCACGGGCACCCCAGCCGGTTAGGAGTGCGGCCGGGGTGCCCGCGGGTCGGCCGCGGCGGTTGCCTGGCGAGGGACCGCCGGCGGCGACGATCAGTAGAACCAGGCGGGCTGCTTGTCGGCGTCGCGATCGGCGGGCTCGGTGCTGTGACCGAGCTCGGTCATCGGCACGGCCGTCTCGTTGGGCACGGCCGCGAGGACCTCGATCATGCCCTCGTCGTGGGTGCACAGCGTCACCCAATGCTGACGCCGGCTCGGTGCGATCTTGCCGAGCCGCAGCGCCTCGTCGACGGCGGCCTCGATTTTCTGCGCCTTTGCCGCGGCGGCCATCTGCCGGCCTTGCTGGGCGTCGTGGCGCAGCGCGGCGAGGGTCTGGGTGTCGACGACCTCTAGACCGGCCTTGCGCGCCGCAGCGGCCACGGTGGAGGGCTTTTCGGGGTTCATACCGGCGGCCTGCGCCGCGAGATCGGCGACAGTGGCGAGGATCAGGTCGACGTCGGTGGTGTCGGCGGGCAGGCCGAGGGCCTCGATCAGCGCGGCGGCCTGCTCGTCGTTGAATGTGAGTGCCATTGGTGTTGTCTCCCTTGGTTTCTAGACGCCGAGGATTTTCTTGGCGGCGTAGGGCCGATCGACCGCGAACGCGGGCACGGCGTACGCCTGCACCCACATCGAGCGCGTTGAGCGGTCGTCGTACACCTCGACGGTCAGCGCTGTCTCGAATCCGACGGTGCCGACCATGCCGCCCTGCGCCACGAACCCGGTGCCCTCGGGGATGCGCGGATTCGAGAACATCTCAAGGCCCGCCGATTCGAGCATTGCGCCGAGGTTTTCGGCGTACGCCTGGCGCAGCGCACGCGCCTGCGACGGATGCACGAGCAGCGTGTCGTGGGTGACGCCGAGCTCCTCAAGGTCGGCGAGCTCCTGGGCTTGCGCGAAATGCGCGGTCGGCCGGTTGCCCGACGCGGTGAGGTTGGCGTCGGGACCAACGAAAACGAGGCTGTCCCAGCTATTCGAAGTGGCGACGCTGGCGATGCTGGCGGCCTGCAATGCCTCGACGGCGCGAGTGTCGAGCTTGCGCGCAATTACGTTGCTGAGCTGCGTTGTTTGCTGGTCCAGATAGGACACGTCGTTGCGGCTGCGCTGCTCGTCGGTGATCTGGAACTTGCCGCCCCAATCCTCGACGGCGGCGAGCCGCGGCTCGGGTTCGACGCCCTCGACGACCTTGTACTCGGCGCCGGGCGTGCGCTTCTCGACGTCGCTGGTGAAAAAGTCACTCGACGCGATCACGGAATAGAGCAGGCCACCGCCCTGGACCTGGGCGCCGAACGGGCGAAACACCTTGGGCAGCAATATCTGATCGTCGGCGAGCTTGGCGATCTGGTCGCGCAAGATCGAGGGTTGCTTGAGCGCGACGTCGACGGTGAGCCGGCGGCCGGTGAGCTCGGGAATGAGCGGGTTAGGCATGAGCGTGAATCCTCCCTAGTACAAGCTGATTTCGGCGTCGGCGGCGTCGGCCGCGCCGGTGATCGCGTAGCCGACGGCGACGCCGGCGGCCTTGGTGGCGGCCATCCCGTTCGCGCCGACCTGCACCTCGGCGCCGGCGGCGATCGCACCGGCGGCGGTCACGCGCACGACGCGGCCACCGCCGCGCACCACGCGCACGAGCTCACCCACGGCGGCGTCGTTTCCGGCCACGCCGCACGTTCGGCCGGCGGCAGCCGCGGGCGCAACGCTGATGTTGCCGCCGGCGGTGCGGTCGCCGCTGATCGCGAGGAACCGCTTGGCGGTCACGGCGGCCGTGGCCTGCCCGGTGATGGTTGCGCCGGGGTCGTACACCGACGGGTTGGCGATGGTGGTCGACACGTCAGACTCCTAACGTCGTTCGGCGGGTGCGGCGCCGTCGGGCCGCGGCTACTTGCACGGCGCGCCGGCGGTGCGCGTCGAGGTCGGCGGGGTGGAACGCGGCGGCCGCGACGGCGACCGGGCGGCCGCGGTGGGCGGCGGCGACGTCGTAGAGCTCGGCGACGTCTTGCAGCGACTTGAGGGTGCGAACCGCGGGCGCGGCCGCGCCGAGCAAGGCCAGCGCGGTCAGCACGAACGGCCACACGCGGCCGGTGTCGTCGGTGAACCCCATGTAGCCCTCGATAGAGCGGTCGGGCCAAGCACGCGGCAGCAACGTCGCGACTGCCTTGGGAACGCCGGCTAGGTCGCCGACGAGGATGTGCCCGCCGTCGGTCAGTCGCAGTCGCTCGACGTATCCGAGCGCTGGCGCGGCGTCGCCCATGCCGGTGTGGCCCAGCTTTACGACGGCTTTTCTGCCGAGGATGCCGGCCTCGTGGGCCTCGACGGCCGAGGCGAGGTGCTCGGGGCCGAATTCGAACTCGCCGGTGATGCCGTCCCAGCGGCCGACTTTCAGGAGCTCCAAGTTGGGCACGCGGCGCACATCAACGGGCATGGTTGCCTCCCTCAGCCGGCGCGGCGACCGGCCTTGCGCTCGGCGCGCTCGACGACGACGCGGGCTGGGAGTAGCCAGCGGTTGCCGGCGCGGCGCGCAGGAAGCCGGCCGCGGCGCACGAGGTCGCGAACATTGGCGGCGCTACAGCCAAGGAGCCGGGCGGCTTCGTCGGTGTCGACGAGGTCATAGGCTGCATGGTCACTCACGTCGAGCTCAGAGTGCACGCCGCGCAAGTGATTTCGCCCGTTTTCTTGCGCGGGGGTGAGCGCTGCGCATGATTTTCTGAGTCGGCGGGCAAAATCCGCGAGGCGAGGCGACGGGCGCATGCTGCGGCACACGTGGTCGAGAAAATCGGCCAGATACGCCGCGTCGTCGACAGTGAGATACAGGCCGTGCTGAGCGGTAATCACGTTGGACCCTCGTCTCCGCCGCGGAACCGGCGCAGCGCCTCGTCGAGTTCGTCGGGGTCGATCGCCGGCCAGGCGTCGGTGTCGAGCTTCTCGGCGCCGACTTGGGCTACCAGCCGTTCCATGTACTCCCGCATCGTGCCGATGATCGGTTCCAGATACTCGGGATGCTCGGTGCTTTTCTCGGCGATCAGATGCAGGGCGCGGATGCACATCTTGATCAGATAGTCCTCGTGTTCGCCTTAGCGGTAGCCGGCCACCCGCCGATACACCTCGCGGGTGAGTCGCGGGTCGCCGGTGAACAGCGCCACCACGTACTGCGCCGCGGTGTAGTCGCGGCGCGCCTCGGCGAGTTCGTCGTCGGGTTTCGCGGTCATCGGTGGTCCTCCTGATGGTTGGCTGAATGTCGATTGCCACGACGGTGGCGGCCGATCATGGTCGCACCTCGTTTTCCGCGCACGCGGTCTGTTGGTTACCTACGAGGCTGGTTTGCTCTCGGTAACCACGCATTTGAAGCGACCAGAGAGTTACGTTCGTCTTGCACGTCAGTGCACGACGGTAATGGGTATTCCCTTGGGTATTCCCTTGTTGCACCCACGGGGGTGCATTTGAAATGCACGGCAGCGGTGCATGTTGCGGCCTGTCATGATGCACAAAAAACGGTGCATCATGATGCACGGTTTCCGTGCATGTTGAATGCCGTTGTGATGCACCGAAACCGTGCATGTTGCGCCGCGTCATGATGCACTCTTTCCGTGCACCTTGGATGGCAACTCAATCGGCCTACTTTGCTCGGCGCGCTCCCAATCGGTGAACCGTCGACCGCCGGCCGCGACGACGTAGGCTCGGCGCTTCTGGACCTCTCGCCCGTCGCGCATGTATCTGCGGATCACGAGGCGGCCGTCCTTTTCGGCGTTTGCTAGAGCACGCTTGACGCGGTCGCGGTTGAGGCTCCACCCGAACTCTTTCGCCATGAGGGCCGGCGACGTCTCGAACGGCCTCCCGCCGCCGCCGGCGTGCGAGAGCAGATAGGCCATGACCACGAAACCGTCGGAGTCGAGACGCGACTTGTGCGCGCCGACCCGAATCAGGTCGTTGCATAGGTAGAAATAACCCCCACGGGGGCGGTCGCCGATCACGTGGATTGGGTGACCCATCAGGGCACCGCCTCGCAGCAGGCCGCGCCGGCCGGCAGCGGCTCGTGTTGCCCGCATTCTCGGCAGAGTCGATCGAGGAGCTCGGCACCACGGCCGAGGTGAGGTCGTCGGGTGGGCGCGGTAGGCTTGCCGCGATCGCCTAGATCGCTCGGCGCCCCGGCCTCGCTGTCGGGGTGCCGTTGTCTGTAGGTCACGCCGAGGCGGCCGCGGTGAGCCGATCAATGTACGCGTCAATTGATTTCGCGGTGATAAAGCCCCGACGTCCTACGTTCACGCGCACGATCTGGCCTTGGTTGACTAGTTGCCATAACGTCGTTCGGCTGATGCCGCCAAGTGCGGCGCGGGCCTCGTCGTAGGGCAGTAGCAGCCGCTCAGGTTTGCCGTCCATTTGTCGGTGTCGCTCCTTAATGTTCGTTTGTGTCTGCACACGCCTCGCGTGGCCTCTTGCAATCATTGGCTAACGGTGGCAACGTTGTCGTTGCCATTAGCCCCCTAGTTTTTGGCATGGCTGGAGGTGTTTGTGCGAGCCGTGGTGCGGGAGACGGTCGCCATAAAGGCCGCGGTCGGTGACGGCGAGGTCCAGATCGGCGAGGTGAGTTGGCCCTTCGGGACACCCGTCGTCGCGGTCCGTGACGTCTATATGCCCGAGACAGTCGATGTGTGGGGCCGCTTTCCTGGCAAGTCCGACCAGCCGCTACTACGTCTCAAACTTGATGTGCGCCAAGGCATTCCATCGTTCACCCGTGTTGAGATTGAGGCGACACCAAACGGCGCCGAGGTGACCGGTGTCCACCTCGGCCTCGTTCGCGACAATCTCGAATGGTGGCGTGAGGTGGTTGTGCAGCGTTGCGCGCAAAGTGAGCCCGCGCATGACCTCACGAGCGAACCTGTGTGGGCCGACTCGCGGGCGGCGAGCGCGGCGGTCAAACAGGCCCGGCGCGGCGCACCGCGTAAGGCGACCGAGGCACGACACGAACGCGTCGCCGCGGTCTACCGCGCCCACCTCGACGAAAAACCGCTCGACGCGATCAGGGACGCATTCCGTAACACCAACGGCGAGAGGATCAGCCGGCGCACGGCCGCGCGCTACGTCGAGGAGGCGCGCAAGGCCGGACACCTCCCACCGACCACACCCGGCAAGAAAAAGGCATGAGCAGATGAGTAGGCAGCAGCTACCCCCGCAGATCAAGAAAGTCGACGTAACCGACCGCAAGACGGGCAAAACCGTTGTGCGCTATCAGGTCACGGTCGACGCCGGTAGCGATCCCATCACCGGCCGGCGCCGACAGGTACGCCGGCGCTTCAAGACCGAGCGCGAGGCACGCGAGGAGCTTGGGAGGATCACCGAGCAGGCCGCGACCGACACGTTCGTTCCGCGTAAGGCGGTGACTGTCGAGGAGTTGTGCAAAGACTGGTTGGCGTCGCTGCACAACGCCCGCCCGACCACGGTCAACGCCTACCGCTACAGCCTGGCCCCGCTGCGCGAGCGTCACGGCGACCTTGTGGCCCAGAAACTCACCCGCCCCGACTTGGACCGCCTGCTGACCGATCTGCGCGACGGCGGCACCACGACGGCCAAAGGTCACCCGCGCCGGCCGTGGTTGCCGCGGTCGCTGAACAAGGCTGTCGACGCCTGGCGTGCGGTCCTGGCCTACGGCGTCGAGCGCCGGGAGCTTTCGCACAACGTGGCCGCGTCGATGCGCAAGGCTCCTCGCGTGCATCGGGAGATGGCGACCTACACGCCCGAGGAGATTCGCCGCGTGCTGCGGGCCGCTGACAAGGACCGCAACGGGCACCTCTGGTATCTGGCGCTGTCCGGTCTGCGCCGCGGTGAGATTGCGGGGTTGCGGTGGTCGGACGTCGACCTCGATGCCGGGACGGTCAGCGTCGAGCGCAACCGGGTGCAGGCCGGCGCGGGCAACGTCGTCGAGAACGAACCGAAAACGCTGTCGTCGCGGCGGGTGTTGCCGCTCGACGAGGGACTAGTCGGTGTTCTCAAGCGGGCGTCGGCCCGCTACGCGCAAGAGCGGTTGTCGCTCGGGCCGGCGCACCGAGATAGCGGCTACGTCGCGGTGAACGAGATTGGCGAGCCGTACACGCCCGACACGCTCACGCGCATGTGGCTCAAGCTGGCCAAGGCGGCCGGTGTGCGCCCGATCCGGCTGCACGATGCCCGCCACTCCTGCGGGACCGCGATGCATCTGCGCGGGGTGCCGCTGGCCGTCATCGCGAAGTGGCTCGGTCATGCTGACGCCTCGATCACGGCGCGCCTGTACGCCCACAGTCAGGACGACGCGCTGCGCGCTGCCGGGCAGAGTTTGGGCGCGGTTGTGACATCCTCGTGACACTGAGCCCATTTTCGGGAGCCGGGCGCGCCTAGGCGATGCGCTTAGGTGCAGGTCAGAGGGTGTTTCAGATGGTGCCCCCGGCAGGATTCGAACCTGCGGCCTTCTGCTCCGGAGGCAGACGCTCTATCCCCTGAGCTACGGGGGCGCACGCGCGAGATGCTGCGCCATAGGGCCCAGCCAGACTAACGCATCACAGCAGCCGGCTGACCACCGGAACGGATTCGGGTCGCGAGCACCACAGCCCATAGGATGGACGTTCGTGACCCCCGCCGACCTGGCTGAGCTGCTCAGGAACACCGCAACCGCGGTGCTGACCGAGCGCGGCCTCGACACCGCCGCGCTGCCGGCTGCGGTCACCGTCGAGCGGCCCCGCAACCCCGAACACGGCGACTACGCCAGCAACCTGGCGCTGCAGGTCGCCAAGAAGGTCGGTGCCAACCCGCGCGAGCTGGCCGGATGGCTGGCCGACGCGCTCACGCAAGCCGACGGCATCGCCTCGGCCGAGGTCGCCGGACCAGGCTTCATCAACCTGCGCCTCGATGCGTCGGCGCAGGGCGTCATCGTCAACAACGTCATCGACGCCGGCGCCACATACGGCCACTCCGAGGCCCAGGCCACCCACAAGGTCAACCTCGAGTTCGTCTCGGCCAACCCCACGGGTCCCATCCACATCGGCGGCACCCGCTGGGCCGCGGTCGGCGACGCCCTCGGCCGGTTGCTGACCACCCAGGGCGCCGACGTCACACGCGAGTACTACTTCAACGACCACGGCGCGCAGATCGACCGCTTCACCAACTCGCTGATTGCCGCCGCCAAGGGCGAGCCGACGCCCGAGGACGGATACGCGGGCAGCTACATCACCGATATCGCCGCGCAGGTGCTTGAAAAAGCCCCCGACGTGCTCAGCCAACCAGAAGCACAGCAGCACGAGACGTTCCGGGCCATTGGCGTCGACTTGATGTTCACTCACATCAAGCAGTCGTTGCACGACTTCGGCACCGACTTCGACGTGTACACCCACGAAGAGTCGATGCACACCAGCGGCCGGGTCGCCCAAGCCATCGAAAAGCTGCGCGAGAACGGCAACATCTACGAGAAGGACGGCGCAACCTGGTTGCGCACCAGTGCTTTTGGCGACGACAAGGACCGCGTCGTCATCAAGAGCGACGGCAAACCCGCCTACATCGCCGGCGATCTGGCCTACTACCTGGACAAGCGGCAGCGCGGCTTCGACCTGTGCATCTACATGCTCGGCGCCGACCATCACGGCTACATCTCCCGGTTGAAGGCCGCTGCCGCGGCGTTCGGTGACGACCCGGCCACCGTCGAGGTTCTCATCGGCCAAATGGTCAACCTGGTCCGCGACGGCCAGCCGATCAAGATGAGCAAGCGCGCCGGAACCGTGATCACCCTCGACGACCTCGTCGAGGCGATCGGTGTCGACGCCGCGCGCTACAGCCTGATTCGCTCCTCGGTGGACACCCCGATCGACATCGACCTGGCGCTGTGGTCGTCGGCATCCAACGAAAACCCGGTCTACTACGTGCAATACGCACACGCCCGGCTCTCGGCGCTGGCTCGTAACGCCGCAGAGCTGGGCTTGACCCCGGACACCAGCCACCTCGAACTGCTCACCCACGACAAAGAGGGCACGCTGATCCGCGGCCTCGGCGAGTTCCCCCGGGTGCTCAAAACCGCGGCGTCGCTGCGCGAACCGCACCGGGTGTGCCGCTACCTGGAGGACCTCGCCGGCGACTACCACCGGTTCTACGACTCCTGCCGGGTATTGCCGCAAGGCGACGAGGAACCGAACGAGCTGCACACCGCGCGTCTGGCGTTGTGCCAGGCCACCCGTCAGGTCATTGCCAACGGCTTGGCAATCCTGGGCGTCACCGCTCCGGAGCGAATGTGAGCGCACATCCTGCCGGCCCACGACACGCCGAGGAAATCCATCACGCGGGCATGCCGCCGCGGCCGCAGACCTCGCAGGAACTGCTAGGCCTAGCGCCGAATGTCTGGCCGCGCAACGCAGTTCGCGGCAAAGACGGCACCGTCACTATCGCGAACATCTCGGTGACCGAGCTCGCACGGGAGTACGGCACACCGCTTTTCGTCATCGACGAAGACGACTTCCGCTCGCGGTGCCGGGAGATGGCCCAGGCATTCGGCGGCGGGGAGAACGTCCACTACGCCGCAAAGGCATTCCTGTGCACGGAGATAGCGCGGTGGATCGATGACGAGGGACTCTGCCTCGATGTGTGCACCGGCGGAGAGCTGGCCGTCGCGCTGCACGCCGACTTCCCGCCCGAGCGGATCGCCTTGCACGGCAACAACAAATCGGTTGCCGAGCTGACTGCCGCAGTCAAGGCCGGAATCGGACACGTCGTGCTGGACTCGATGACCGAGATCGAGCGCCTCGACGCCATCGCGGCCGAAGCCGGTGTGGTCCAGGATGTCCTGATCCGCGTGACGGTCGGCGTGGAGGCCCACACCCACGAGTTCATCTCCACCGCGCACGAGGACCAGAAGTTCGGGCTGTCGCTGACCAACGGCGCGGCGATGGCCGCCGTGAAACGCGTCTTCGCCACCGACAACCTCAGATTGGTTGGCCTGCACAGCCATATCGGTTCACAGATCTTCGAGGTGGACGGGTTCGAGCTGGCGGCGCACCGTGTCATCGGTCTGCTGCACGACATCGTCGCCGAGTTCGGTGTCGACAAGACGGCGCAGATCTCGACCGTCGACCTCGGCGGAGGCCTGGGGATCTCGTACCTGCCGCCTGACGATCCGCCGCCACTCGGCGACTTGGCCGCCAAGCTCAGCGCCATCGTGCGCCACGAATCCGCGGCGGTGGGTCTGCCCGCGCCCCGGCTGGTCGTCGAGCCGGGCCGCGCGATCGCCGGCCCCGGGACCATCACGCTCTACGAGGTCGGCACCGTCAAGGACGTCGACGTGAGCGCCACGGCACAGCGCCGCTACGTCAGCGTCGACGGCGGCATGAGCGACAACATCCGTACCGCGCTCTACGCCGCGGAGTACGACGTACGGCTGGCCTCCAGGGTCAGCGATGCCGAGTCGATGCTGGCGCGCGTAGTCGGAAAGCACTGCGAGAGCGGCGATATCGTCGTGCGCGATGCCTGGGTCCCGGCCGACCTGCAACCCGGCGACCTGGTGGCCGTGGCGGCAACCGGCGCGTATTGCTACTCGCTGTCGAGCCGCTACAACCTGATCGGCCGCCCGGCAGTGGTGGCCGTGCGCGACGGGCAGGCCAGACTGGTCCTACGCCGGGAGACCGTCGACGACCTGTTGAGCTTGGAGGTGAGCTGAGGCGTGAGCGTTAACGGAAAGCCGGTCGGCGTGGCGGTGCTGGGATTGGGCAATGTCGGCAGCGAGGTTGTCCGCATCATCGAGGACAGCGCCGACGACCTCGCCGCCCGAATCGGTGCCCCCTTGGTGCTGCGCGGAATTGGTGTGCGCCGGGTGGCCGCTGACCGCGGCGTGCCCATCGAACTGCTCACCGACAACATCGAAGAGCTGGTATCCCGCGAGGACGTCGACATTGTCGTCGAGCTGATGGGGCCGGTCGAACCGGCCCGCAAGGCGATCCTGTCGGCGCTCGAGCGCGGCAAGTCCGTCGTCACCGCGAACAAGGCGCTGCTGTCGATCTCCACCGGTGAACTCGCGCAGGCAGCCGAAACCGCCAACGTCGACCTGTATTTCGAGGCCGCCGTCGCAGGTGCCATCCCGGTAATCCGCCCACTGACCCAGTCGCTGGCCGGCGACACGGTTCAGCGGGTGGCCGGCATCGTCAACGGCACCACCAACTACATCCTCTCCGAGATGGCCAGCACCGGCGCCGATTACGCTGCCGCGCTGGCCGACGCGAGCGCGCTCGGCTACGCCGAGGCCGACCCCACCGCTGACGTCGAGGGTTACGACGCCGCAGCCAAAGCCGCGATCCTGGCGTCCATCGCCTTCCACACCCGCGTCACCGCAGACGACGTCTACCGCGAAGGCATCACCCACATCACTCCCGACGATTTCGAGTCGGCCCGCGCGCTCGGCTGCACCATCAAGCTGCTGGCGATCTGCGAACGCGTCACCGTCGACGGTGGCCAGCAACGGGTTTCGGCTCGCGTCTACCCTGCGCTGGTTCCTCTGAGCCATCCGCTGGCCGCGGTCAACGGCGCCTTCAACGCGGTGGTGGTCGAGGCCGAGGCCGCCGGCCGGTTGATGTTCTACGGCCAGGGTGCCGGGGGAGCGCCGACCGCTTCGGCGGTGACCGGCGACTTGGTGATGGCCGCCCGCAACCGGGTGCTGGGCAGCCGGGGTCCGCGGGAGTCCAAATACGCTCAGCTGCCGGTCATTCCGATAAGCCTCGCTTCGACCCGCTACTACGTCAGCATGCAGGTGGCCGACGAGCCGGGCGTATTGTCGTCGGTGGCAGCAGAATTCGCCAAACGCGAAGTCAGCATCGCCGAAGTCCGCCAGGAAGGCGTCGTCGACCAGGGCGGCCAACGGGTCGGGGCTCGCGTCGTCGTCGTCACCCACCGGGCCACCGACGGCGCATTGTCCGAAACCGTCGCCGCGCTGGAGGATCTGGACGTGGTGCAGGCCGTGGCCAGTGTGCTGCGGCTGGAAGGAACCAACCCATGAGTCTGCCGAAGACCAGCACCCGTCAGCCCTGGCCCGGCGTGATCGCGGCCTACCGCGACCGGCTGCCGGTCGGCGACGACTGGACCCCGATCACGCTGTTCGAGGGCGGCACACCGTTGATCCATGCGACCGGGCTGTCCGAGCAGACCGGCTGCACAGTGCATTTGAAGGTCGAGGGCCTCAACCCCACCGGGTCGTTCAAGGACCGCGGCATGACCATGGCGGTCACCGACGCGGTGGCCCGCGGCCAGCAGGCCGTGCTGTGCGCCTCGACCGGCAACACGTCGGCCTCGGCCGCGGCCTACGCTGCGCGCGCGGGCATCACCTGTGCGGTGCTGATACCGCAGGGCAAGATCGCGATGGGCAAGCTGGCCCAGGCAGTGATGCACGGCGCCAAGATCATTCAGATCGACGGCAACTTCGACGACTGCCTGGAGCTGGCCCGCAAGATGGCCAACGACTTCCCGACCATCTCACTGGTCAACTCGGTCAACCCGGTGCGCATCGAGGGCCAGAAGACGGCCGCATTCGAGATCGTCGACGCGCTGGGCGTCGCACCGGACGTGCATGCGCTGCCGGTGGGCAACGCCGGCAACATCACCGCGTACTGGAAGGGTTACACCGAATATCACCGCGAGGGCATCATCGACAAGCTGCCCCGCATGCTGGGAACCCAGGCGGCCGGCGCGGCGCCGTTGGTGTTGGGCCAGCCGGTGAGCAAACCGGAGACCATCGCCACCGCGATCCGCATCGGGTCGCCGGCTTCGTGGACGTCGGCCGTCGAGGCGCAGCAGCAGTCCGGCGGGCGCTTCTTGGCCGCCACCGACGACGAAATCCTGGCCGCCTACCACCTGGTGGCCCGCTCTGAAGGTGTCTTCGTGGAGCCGGCCTCGGCGGCCAGCATCGCCGGTCTGCTCAAATCCATCGAGGACGGCTGGGTGCCGCGCGGATCGACGGTCGTTTGTACGGTGACCGGCAACGGCCTCAAGGACCCCGACACCGCACTGAAAGACCTGCCGAGCGTGTCGCCCGTGCCCGTCGACCCCGTCGCCGTCGTCGCAAAGTTGGGACTGGTCTAGGTGGCGACCGCAAGCGCGGCTGAGCCGGGCGCTGGGGGCACCCCCAGCCGCGGAGCGGCGAGGGGGACAGGTCGCCACGGAGGGCACATGCTGCCGTCCGGACTGTTGGCCAGCGCCGTCGTCGCGGCGTCGACCGCCAATCTCGGCCCCGGCTTCGACAGCATCGGCCTGGCGTTGAGTCTCTACGACGAAATCGCCGTCGAGACAACGACTTCCGGCTTGACTGTGCACGTCGAGGGCGAGGACGCCGATCAACTTTCGCGCGGGGCCGACCATTTGGTGGTCCGGGCCGTCGAATGCGGCCTGCAGGCAGCCGGTGTCGGTGCTCCCGGATTGGCCGTGCGATGTCGCAACGCGATCCCGCATTCCCGCGGGCTCGGCTCGTCCGCCGCGGCGGTGGTCGGAGGTCTCGCGGCGGTCAACGGCCTTCTGGCGCAAGTGGATTCGACGCCGCTGTCCGAAACCCAACTCATCCAGCTGGCTTCGCAGTTCGAAGGCCATCCGGACAACGCCGCAGCCGCGGTGCTCGGCGGCGCCGTGGTGTCGTGGACCGACAGCACCCGCGAGCCGCCGGGCTACGCCGCGGTGCCGCTGCGGCTACACCCCGACATCCATCTGTTTCCGGCCATTCCCGAGCACCGCTCGTCGACGGCGGAGACCCGGGTGCTGCTTCCCGCGCAGGTCAGCCATGGCGACGCGAGCTTCAACGTGAGCCGCGCCGCGTTGTTGGTCGTCGCGCTCACCGAACGGCCCGACCTGTTGATGGCCGCCACCGAGGATGTGCTGCACCAGCCCCAGCGGGCCCCGGCGATGCCGACGTCGGCGGAATACCTACGACTGTTGCGGCGTTATGGCATCGCAGCTGTACTTTCCGGTGCCGGGCCTGCGGTGATCGCGCTAAGCACGGAGCCGGAGTTGCCCGCCGCGGCCATCGAGTACGGCATTGCAAACGGGTTCACCGTCCGCGAGATGTCTGCGGGGGACGGTGTTCGCTGGAGTTCTGGAGTTGCGGTCCCCAGTTGACGTCGACAGGCGGGAGACGGGTTTCTTGCTTCCGGCAAAAAAGCGGGTTATCCTCGGAGCCGTCCAGCAATCGCAGCTTCTGCATCATGCATAGACACTGCGTGCCACCAGGACAACCACCAATTCTTCTCGTGGACGATGGTTCGCCATTTAACTTGCCAGTCTTGGCGATCACCGTTGCAGAGTCGATGGTTGGCAGCACTCGGCGATTTGGCTGAATGCAACGAATCCCTCGCGTGATCCGATCAGCGAGGGAAAGAAAGGAAATCCGTGACTGATACGGACCTCATCACGGCTGGCGACAGCACCCAAGACGACAAGCTGTCGAATTCCGTGACCTCAGACACTCCCACCGCCCCGGACGCGTCCGCGCCGGCGGTGGCCACCAAAGACGGTTCGCTGTCCACGATGGTGCTTCCCGAACTGCGGGCGCTGGCCAACCGGGCCGGCGTCAAGGGCACCTCGGGCATGCGCAAGAACGAACTGATCGCGGCGATCCGGGAAATCCAGGGACACGCCAACGGCGCGCCTGCCAAAGAGGCAAAAGACGACGACACCAAGGCCGACCCGCCGGCTGAGCAAACCCAAACGGTCTCCGACGAAACGCCGCGCCGGGAACGACGCAGCGCCCCTCGCGATGCCGACTCATCCGCGACCGAGCAGGGCGACAAGGCCGAATCCGACAACCGCACACGTGACCAGCAGGACACCAAGACAGACGAGCGCGAGTCGGACAAGGGTGCCGACCAGCTGGGGTCGGGCGGGCAGCAGAACCGCGGCGGCGCGAACCAGCAAGACGACGACGGCGAAGGACGCCAGGGCCGGCGGGGCCGTCGGTTCCGTGAACGTAGGCGCCGCGGCGAGCGGTCGGCTGACGGCGGCGAAGCCGAACTGCGTGAAGACGACGTCGTCCAGCCGGTAGCCGGCATTCTCGACGTCCTCGACAACTACGCATTCGTGCGTACGTCGGGGTACCTGGCCGGCCCGCACGACGTCTACGTCTCGATGAACATGGTGCGCAAGAACGGCTTGCGCCGCGGCGACGCCGTGACCGGCGCGGTGCGCGTCCCCAAGGATGGTGAACAGCCCAACCAGCGGCAGAAGTTCAATCCGTTGGTGCGCCTCGACAGCGTCAACGGCGGGCCCGTCGAAGACGCCAAGAAGCGTCCCGAATTCGGCAAACTCACCCCGCTGTACCCCAACCAACGGCTGCGTCTGGAAACCACCCCCGAACGGCTCACCACCCGCGTGATCGACCTGATCATGCCGATCGGTAAGGGCCAGCGTGCGCTGATCGTGTCGCCGCCGAAGGCCGGTAAGACGACGATCTTGCAGGACACCGCCAACGCGATCGCCAAGAACAACCCGGAATGCCACCTCATGGTCGTGCTCGTCGACGAGCGGCCCGAGGAGGTCACCGACATGCAGCGCTCGGTCAAAGGTGAGGTCATCGCCTCGACCTTCGACCGGCCGCCGTCCGACCACACCTCGGTTGCCGAGCTGGCCATCGAGCGCGCCAAGCGACTCGTCGAGCAGGGCAAGGACGTCGTGGTGTTGCTCGACTCGATCACCCGGCTGGGCCGTGCCTACAACAACGCGTCACCGGCGTCGGGCCGCATCCTGTCGGGTGGTGTCGACTCCACCGCGCTGTATCCGCCCAAGCGCTTCCTCGGCGCTGCGCGCAACATCGAGGAAGGCGGGTCGCTGACGATCATCGCCACGGCCATGGTGGAAACCGGATCCACCGGTGACACAGTGATTTTCGAGGAGTTCAAGGGCACGGGTAACGCCGAGCTCAAACTGGACCGCAAGATCGCCGAGCGACGGGTGTTCCCCGCGGTCGACGTGGCTCCGTCGGGTACTCGCAAGGACGAATTGCTCTTGTCGCCAGACGAATTCGCGATCGTGCACAAGCTGCGCCGGGTGCTCTCGGGGCTGGATTCCCACCAGGCCATCGATCTGCTGATCTCGCAGCTGCGCAAGACCAAGAACAACTACGAATTCCTGGTGCAGGTGTCCAAGACAACCCCGGGCATGGACAACGACTAACTGGACGTAGCACATCAGTGCCAACCGCCAAACCGCCGTCCCGCTAACCAATTGACGTCGCGCCGGTAAGGTGCGAGTCCGTGGCGGACACTTTGCAGCAACTGCTTCGCGCACGTGTTGCCGACGACGGTCCGGCCGTGAAGTACGGCGAGCGGGTGTGGAGCTGGCGCGAGCATCTTGGCGACGCATCGGCCGTCGCCGCCGCCGTGCTCGGCATCGCGGACAGCAAGCGCCCACTGCATGTCGGCGCGCTGCTGGGCAACACACCGGAGATGCTCACCGCGATGGCGGCGGCAGCACTGGGCGGCTATGTGTTGTGCGGCATCAACGACACCCGCCGTGGCGAGGCCCTGGCCCGTGACATCGTGCGGGCCGACTGCCAGATCCTGCTCACCGACGCCGCGCACCGCGGGCTGCTCGACGGCCTGGAGCTGCCCGGCGTGCGGGTCTTCGACACGTCGAGCGGCGACTGGCCGGATCTGCTGGCGTCGGCCGGGCCGCTCACCCCGCACCGCGAGGCGGCGCCCACCGACACCTTCATGATGATCTTCACCTCGGGCACCAGCGGCGAGCCGAAGGCGGTGCAGGTGACCCACCTCACGGTGCTGTTCGCCGGCACCACGCTGATCGAGCGGTTCGGGGTCACCGACTCCGACGTGTGCTACCTGTCGATGCCGCTGTTTCACTCCAACGCGCTGCTGGCCGGCTGGAGCGTGGCGGTGGGGTCCGGGGCCGCGATGGTGCCGGCAACCTTTTCGGCGTCGCGGTTGCTGGCAGATCTGCGCCGCTACGGCGCGACGTACATGAACTACGTCGGCAAGCCACTGGCCTACGTGCTGGCCACCCCCGAGCAGCCTGACGATCACGACAACCCGCTGCGGGTGGCCTTCGGCAACGAGGCCAGCGACCGCGACATCGCCGAGTTCAGCCGGCGGTTCGACTGCACGGTGTGGGACGGCTTCGGCTCCACCGAAGGCGCGATCATCATCACCCGCGAGGACGGCTGCCCGCCGGGCTCGCTGGGCCGGGGCTTTCCCGGCGTGGCCATCTACAACCCCGACACCCTCACCGAATGCCCTCCCGCCCGCTTCGACGACGACGGCGCCCTGACCAACCCCGACGAGGCGATCGGCGAACTGGTCAACACCACCGGCGCGGGCCTGTTCGCCGGCTACTACAACGACCCCGACGCCACCGACGCGCGGCTGAGGGACGGCATGTACTGGTCGGGCGACCTGGCCTACCGCGACGACGACGGCTGGATCTACTTCGCCGGCCGCAGCGGGGACTGGTTGAGGGTCGACGGGGAAAACATGACGACGGCGCCCATCGAGCGCATCCTGCAGAGGTTGCCCGCAATCAGCCAGGTCGCGGTGTATGCGATACCCGACGAGCACGTCGGCGACCAGGTCATGGCCGCGATCGTGCTGGTCGACGACGCCGAGCTGACGCCGCAGGAGTTCGGGGAGTTCCTGGCCGCTCAGCCCGACCTGTCGCCCAAGGCCTGGCCGCGCTATGTGTGGATCACCGACGACCTGCCCAGCACGGCGACCAACAAGATCCTCAAGCGGGAGCTAAGAGCCCGCGGCACGGCGGTCGACGGCGGCGTGCTGTGGGCGCGTGCCCCACGCCAGAGGACCTACGGCGTGCTGGACCGCGTCCGGGAATGCGCGCCGACGTCCCCGCGTTTGGGCTGACGGCGGCTGAGCTGGCATAATCAACCGCCAACCCCTCAGGTTCCGGTTCACGTCCGAGCATCGGCGCGATGCGGGCGACCCGGCGGCCGACGATCGAAGAGGAAATCATGAAATCTGGTATTCATCCGGCATACGGCGAGACCACCGTGGTCTGCGGTTGCGGAAACACCTTCCAAACCCGCAGCACCAAGGAAAGCGGCCGCATCGTGGTCGAGGTCTGCTCGCAGTGCCACCCGTTCTACACCGGTAAGCAGAAGATTCTGGACAGCGGCGGTCGTGTGGCCCGCTTCGAGAAGCGCTACGGCAAGCGCAAGGCCGGCGCCGACAAAGAGGCCAACGCCGACAAGTAGCACCGGCGCCCGAACCTGTCGCGGAACCCGCACAGGTCGGGCGTCGTTTCATGTGCGGGCTGTGGGCGGTTCAGAAAGGGGCCAGCGACATGACGCAGAGCGTGCAGGCGATCGACGCGCTGCTGGCCGAGCACGCCGACCTCGAGCGTCAGCTGGCCGATCCGGAATTGCACAGCAACCCGGCCAACGCCCGCAAAGTCGGGCGCCGCTTCGCCCAATTGGCGCCGATCGTCGCCACTCACCGCAAACTCGAGACGGTGCGCGGCGACCTGGAGGCCGCACGGGAGCTGGCCGCCTCCGACGACTCGTTCGCCGCCGAGGTCACCGAGCTCGAAGCGCGGGCCGCCGAACTGGACACCCAGCTCACCGACATGCTGGCGCCGCGCGACCCGCACGACGCCGACGACATCCTGCTCGAAGTGAAATCCGGTGAGGGCGGCGAGGAATCGGCGTTGTTCGCCGCCGACCTGGCTCGGATGTACATCCGCTACGCCGAGCGGCACGGCTGGACGGTGACGGTGCTGGACGAGACCACCTCGGATCTGGGCGGCTACAAGGACGCCACGCTGTCGATCGCCAGCAAGGGCGACTCCGCCGACGGCGTGTGGTCGCGGATGAAATTCGAGGGCGGTGTGCACCGCGTGCAGCGCGTGCCTGTCACCGAATCCCAAGGGCGCGTGCATACTTCGGCCGCCGGCGTATTGGTCTATCCGGAGCCCGAGGAAGTGGGAGAGGTGCAGATCGACGAGTCGGACCTGCGCATCGACGTCTACCGCTCGTCCGGCAAAGGCGGGCAAGGTGTCAACACCACCGACTCCGCGGTGCGAATCACTCACTTGCCCACCGGCGTCGTCGTCACCTGCCAAAACGAGCGTTCCCAGCTGCAGAACAAGACACGTGCCCTGCAGGTGCTGGCGGCGCGGCTCCAGGCGATGGCCGAGGAACAGGCGCTGGCCGACGCCTCGGCCGACCGGGCCAGCCAGATCCGCACGGTAGACCGCAGCGAACGCATTCGCACGTACAACTTTCCGGAGAACCGAATCACCGACCACCGCATCGGCTACAAGTCGCACAATCTGGATCAGGTTCTCGACGGCGACCTCGACGACCTCTTCGACGCGCTCAGCGCCGCAGACAAGCAGTCCCGACTACAGCAGGCATGACCACTCGACTGCGGCACGCGATCGACTCGGCTGCGGCGACATTGGCGGAAGCCGGAATCGACTCTGCCCGTTACGATGCCGAGGAGTTGGCCGCGTACCTGGCCGGCACCGAGCGGGGACGCCTCCCGCTGCTGGACTCACCCGGCGACGAGTTCTTCGCTCGCTACCAGTCGGTCGTCGCGCAGCGTTCACAACGGGTGCCCCTGCAGCACCTCACTGGCACCGTGGCTTTCGGGCCGGTGACGCTGAACGTCGGGCCGGGGGTCTTCATCCCGCGACCGGAAACCGAGGCCATGCTGGAATGGGCCAGTGGCCAACGTCTTTCCGCCCGGCCGGTCATCGTCGACCTGTGCACCGGATCCGGCGCGCTGGCCGTCGCGCTGGCGCACTACTGGCCGTCGGCCCGGGTGCTGGGCATCGACGACTCCGATGCCGCCCTGGATTACGCCCGGCGCAACAGCGCCGACACCGCGGTCGAACTGCTGCGCGCCGACGTCACCGCCCCCGGCCTGCTCAGCGAGCTCAACGGCGATGTCGACCTCGTGGTGGCCAACCCGCCGTACGTCCCCGACGACGTCGAGCTGGAGGCCGAAGTGGCGCAACATGATCCGCCTCACGCGGTATTCGGCGGCGCCGACGGGATGACGGTCATCAGAGCGGTCACCGCGCTCGCCGGCCGGTGGTTGCGTGCGGGCGGTTTATTCGCCGTCGAGCACGACGACACCACCTCGGCACAGACATCTGAATTACTGGCCGGCACAGGGCTTTTCGACGAGATCGTGGCTCACACTGACCTGGCCGGCCGGCCCAGGTTCGTGACGGCCCGCAGAAAGGTCAGCCAGTGATGGAAGTTTTCGACTGCGCCGACCCCGGCCAGCGTGCTCGCGGGATCACTGCGGCGGCCGGGGCGGTCAAAAACGGCCGGTTGATCGTCATGCCGACCGACACCGTCTACGGCGTCGGCGCCGACGCCTTCGACAGTGCAGCAGTGGCCGCGCTGCTCGCGGCGAAGCGTCGGGGTCGCGACATGCCGGTCGGAGTGCTGGTCGGCTCCTGGAACACCATCGACGGTCTGGCTCTCAGCGTGACGCAGGGGACTCGGGACCTCATCCGCGCCTTTTGGCCCGGCGCGCTGAGCCTGGTTGTCCAGCAGGCGCCGTCGCTGCAGTGGGACCTCGGTGATGCCCGCGGCACCGTGATGCTGCGGATGCCGCTGCACCCGGTAGCCATCGACGTGCTGCGCGAGGTCGGCCCGATGGCGGTGTCCAGCGCCAACGTCTCCGGCCAAGCGCCCGCCGTCGACGCCGACGATGCCCGTCGCCAACTCGGAGATTCCGTCGAGGTCTATCTCGACGCTGGCCCATCCGCGCAACAGGCGGCGTCGACGATCCTGGACCTGACCGGGCCGGCCCCCCGCATTCTGCGACCCGGGCCCGTGAGCGCAGACGCCATCGCCGAGGTGCTCGGGGTGGACGCCGCCAGCCTGACCGGATGATCTGCGTGGAGTACGGTCTTGCGCGTGTTTAGCGACCCCGAGAGGCTACGCAGCCTTGCCGGCGGTCTGCTTGCGCTGTCCGATCGCGGCACCGGCGTCCCGCTGCGCGAGCTCGTGCTGGTGGGGCTGACCGCCGCCATCATCACCTACTTCGCGACCGGGCCCGTCCGCGTGATGGCGACCCGGTTCGGCGCGGTGGCCTACCCGCGCGAACGGGACGTCCATGAAACGCCGACGCCCCGGATGGGCGGACTGGCCATGTATCTCGGCGTCATCGCCGCCGTCTTTCTGGCATCCCAACTTCCCGCGCTCACCCGCGGCTTCGTCTACTCCAGCGGCATGCCCGCGGTGCTGGTGGCCGGCGGCGTGATCATGGGCATCGGCCTGATCGACGACAAGTGGGGCCTCGACGCACTGACCAAGTTCGCCGGACAGATCACCGCGGCCAGCGTGCTGGTCACCATGGGCGTCGCCTGGAGCGTGCTCTACATCCCGTTCGGCGGCGTCGGAACCATCGTGCTGGACCAGGTTTCCTCGATCCTGCTCACACTGGCGCTGACCGTGTCGATCGTCAACGCGATGAACTTCGTCGACGGCCTCGACGGCTTGGCCGCGGGCTTGGGGCTCATCACCGCGCTGGCAATCTGCATGTTTTCCGTCGGCCTGCTTCGCGACCACGGCGGCGACGTCCTGTTCTATCCGCCCGCGGTGATCTCGGTGGTGCTCGCGGGGGCATGCCTGGGATTCCTGCCGCACAACTTCCACCGGGCCAAGATCTTCATGGGCGACTCCGGGTCGATGCTGATCGGACTGATGCTCGCGGCCGCCTCGACAACCGCGGCGGGACCCATTTCGCAGAACGCCTACGGCGCTCGCGATGTGTTTGCTCTGCTGTCCCCATTCCTGTTGGTGGTCGCGGTCATGTTCGTGCCCATGCTCGACATGTTGCTGGCGGTCATTCGCCGCACTCGCGCCGGAGTGCACTTCTCCACTCCGGACAAGATGCACCTGCATCACCGCCTGCTGCAGATCGGTCACTCGCATCGCCGCGTGGTGCTCCTCATCTATCTGTGGGTGGGCATCGTGGCATTCGGCGCGGCAAGCTCGATTTTCTTCGATCCCCGCGAGACCGGAGTGGTGATGCTGGCGGCGATCGTGGTCGCGATCATCGCCACGCTGATTCCCTTGTTACGACGCGACAACGACGTCTACGACGAGGAGTAGTAGCATCGCCCGCCGTGTGGTACGGTGCAGCTAGAACCCGAAATAAACCTCGCGGGTTGCCGGCCACCGGCCGTCGGATTCAGCTCCGATCGCGCCGACCTACGACCGACATGGGGAGCCACTCCTTGGGTGATTCGAGCGCGCCGATTGCCCTCCGATACGCTCTACGGGCCACGCAACGATCAACCAGGCAACGCGGCGACAACCCACTGAGCGAGGACTGAGGTGCAGCTTTGACAACGCCAGCGCAGGACGCGCCGTTGGTGTTTCCGTCCGTTGCGTTCCGGCCGATCCGGCTGCTTGTCATCTCCGTTGCCCTGACCGCTGTGGCGATCGCCGCCGCCGGTTGGCTCGAGCATCCGATGATCGGCGTGTTCTTCGGGATCGGGCTCCTGATGGGTTTGCTCAACGCCCTCGGTGTGCGGCGTTCGGTTGCGGTGATCACCGCCGATGCCCATCCGCTGAAGAAGAAGATGGCGTTGAATTCGGCGGGGCGGCTGCTGGTTATCTCCGTGATCGGACTGATCATCGCGTTTGCCTTCCGGCCGGAAGGGTTGGGCGTAGTTTTTGGACTGGCGCTTTTCCAGGTGCTGCTGGTGCTCAGCACCGCTCTGCCGGTGTGGCGGAAGATGCGCGCGGGAACCGTCGAGCCGGCTGCGGGCGGCAGCGGTACTGAGGGGAGGGAAGGCAGCGATGACTGAGGCGCTCCTGGCCGAGGCAAACATCGAAGTCGGCGAGCACACCACCGCCACCTGGTTCGGGCTGACGGTCAACACCGACACGGTCCTGTCGAGCGCCATCGCCGCCGTCATCGTGATCGCGCTGGCATTCTTCTTGCGCGCCAAGGTCACCTCGAGCGGCGTGCCGGGCGGCGTGCAGCTGTTCTTCGAGGCGATCACCATCGGCATGCGCAATCAGATCGAGAGCGCGATCGGCATGCGGATCGCCCCGTTCGTGCTACCGCTGGCGGTCACGATCTTCGTCTACATCCTGATCTCCAACTGGCTGTCAGTACTGCCGCTGCAGTACACCGACGCCCAGGGGCATACCACCGAGTTGCTCAAGTCGGCAGCCGCGGACATCAACTACGTGCTGGCCCTGGCGCTCTTCGTGTTCATCTGCTATCACGCGGCCGGCATCTGGCGTCGCGGCCCGGTGGGGCACCCGATCGGGGTGCTCAAGGGCCACGTCGCCTTCATGGCGCCCTTCAACTTGGTCGAAGAGATCGCCAAGCCGATCTCGTTGTCGCTCCGACTATTCGGCAACATCTTCGCCGGTGGGATCCTGGTCGCGCTGATCGCGCTCTTCCCGCCGTACATCTTGTGGGCCCCCAACGCCATCTGGAAGGCATTCGACTTGTTCGTCGGCTTGATCCAGGCCTTCATCTTCGCGTTGCTGACCATCTTGTACTTCAGTCAGGCAATGGAAACAGAGGAAGACCACGGGTAGACGACCACGAGTTCGCCCGAGACAAGGACCATCACAGGAATCTGGTAGACCGCTACCAGACGTCAAGGAGGATATGGAATGGCAGGACTGGACCCACAAATCGCAGCCGGCGCGCTCATCGGCGGCGGGCTGATCTTGGGCGGCGGCGCTGTCGGCGCGGCCATCGGTGACGGCATCGCCGGTAACGCGCTGATCTCCGGTGTAGCCCGGCAGCCCGAGGCACAAGGCCGGCTGTTCACCCCGTTCTTCATCACCGTCGGTCTGGTGGAGGCCATGTACTTCATCAACCTGGCGTTCATGGCGTTGTTCGTCTTCGCCACACCAGTCAAGTAATCCGCAGGAATGGGTGACATGAGCGCTACCGTCCTGGCCGTCGCAAGCCGGGCCGCCGAGGAAGCCGAGGGCAACAACTTCCTCATTCCCAACGGGACCTTCTTCGTCGTGCTGATCATCTTCTTGATCGTGCTCGGCGTGATCGGCACCTTCGTCGTGCCGCCGATCATGAGGGTGCTCCATGAGCGCGAAAACATGGTCACCAAGACCCTGGAGGACAACAAGAAATCCGCCGAGCAGTTCGCCGCTGCGCAGGAAGATTTCGAGAAGGCAATGTCCGAGGCCCGGGTGGAAGCGTCGGCCGCCCGCGACAATGCCCGGGCCGAAGGACGCAAGGTCATCGAGGACATGCGCGGTCGAGCCGAGGAACAGGTGAACGCGACGCTTCAGGACGCCGCGGAGCAACTCAAGCGGGAGGGCGACGCCGTGGCTGCGGAGCTGCGCTCTCGGGTAGAGGGCATGGCCACCACCCTGGCCAGCCGCATCCTGGGCGTCGAGATCACCACCTCGGTCACCCCGACCGCGACCGGGTCAGGGCGGTAACCGCCGATGTCGACTTTCATCGGGCAGCTGGCCGGGTTCATCGCCATCGTGTTGTTGGTGTGGCGCTATGTCGTGCCGCCGGTGCGCAAGCTGATGGTCGAGCGGCAGGAAACCGTTCGCCAGCAGTTGGAAGACTCAGCAGCTGCCGCCAAAAAGCTGGAGGAAGCCAGTCAGGCCCACACCAAGGCACTCGAAGAGGCCAAGTCCGAAGCCAAGCGGGTCACCGAGGAGGCCCACACCGACGCCGAACGTATCGCCGAACAATTGCGGGCCCAGGCCGACGTCGAAGTCGAGCGCATCAAAACCCAGGGTGCCAAGCAGGTCGAGCTGCTGCGCGCGCAGCTGATCCGCCAGCTGCGATCCGACATCGGCGCCGAATCCGTGCGGCGCGCAGGCGAGTTGGTGCGCGGCTACGTGGCCGAGCCGGAGCAGCAGGCGGGCACCGTCGACCGATTTCTCGACGAGCTCGAGGCCATGGCCCCCTCAGCGGCCGAGGTCGAGTATCCCGTGCTGGCCAAAATGCGGTCGGCCAGCCGACGCGCGCTGACCGCCCTGGTTGACCGGTTTGGCGAAATCGCCGAGAACCTCGACGACAACGGGTTGTCCACCCTCGCCGACGACTTGGCATCGGTGGCCTCGCTGTTGAATCGCGAGATCGTGGTCACCCGCTATCTCACTGTGCCGGCCGAAGATGCGGGGCCCAGAGTCCGTCTCCTCGAGCGGCTGGTGTCCGGGAAAGTAGGAGAACCGGCGCTCGACATCCTCAAGAGCGCGGTCGCCGAACGTTGGTCCGTCGGTTCAGATCTGGTCGACGCCGTGGAACATGTTGCGCGTCATGCGCTCTTGATGCGGGCCGAGCGTGCCGGCCAGGTCGACGAGGTGGAAGACCAGCTGTTCCGGTTCAACCGCATCCTCGACTCCGAGCCGCGCCTGGCCATCCTGCTGGGCGACTACGCTGCACCCGCCGACGGCCGAGTTCGGCTGCTGCGCAAGGTGCTCGACAGCGCCGACACCTCCGTCAACCCGATCGCGTTGGCGCTGCTGTCCCAGACGGTCGAATTGCTGCGCGGCCAATCGGTCGAGGACGCCGTGCTCCAACTTGCCGAGGTGGCGGTGGCACGCCGCGGCGAGGTCGTCGCACACGTCAGCGCTGCAACCGAACTCAGCGACACCCAGCGCAACCGCATCACCGAGGTGCTGAGCCGTATCTACGGCCACCCGGTGACGGTGCAGATGCAGATCGATCCCGAACTACTGGGCGGGCTGTCGATCTCGGTCGGTGACGAGGTGATCGACGGGACGCTGTCGTCTCGTCTCGCCAAAGCGCAGACCCAGCTACCCGACTGAACAACCAACTAATCACCACAATCAACAAGCAGGAAGACGAAAAGCCATGGCAGAGTTGACAATCTCCGCTGACGACATTCAGGGCGCGATCGAGGAATACGTCAGCTCCTTCACCTCCGACACCGCCCGCGAAGAGGTCGGCACCGTCATCGACGCGGGTGACGGTATTGCGCACGTCGAGGGCTTGCCGTCGGTGATGACGCAGGAGCTGCTCGAGTTCCCCGGCGGGGTACTGGGCGTCGCGCTCAACCTCGATGAGCACAGCGTCGGCGCGGTGATCCTGGGTGACTTCGAGAAAATCGAAGAGGGCCAGCAGGTTAAGCGCACCGGCGACGTGTTGTCGGTCCCGGTCGGCGACGGGTTCCTGGGCCGGGTGGTCAATCCGCTCGGTCAGCCGATCGACGGTCGCGGCGACATCGAAGCGCAAGAGCGCAGGGCGTTGGAGATCCAGGCGCCCTCGGTGGTGCAGCGTCAGGGAGTCAAAGAGCCACTGCAGACCGGTATCAAGGCCATCGACTCGATGACCCCGATCGGGCGCGGTCAGCGCCAGCTGATCATCGGCGACCGCAAGACCGGCAAGACCGCGGTCTGCGTCGACACGATCCTCAACCAGCGTCAGAACTGGGAATCGGGCGACGAGCAAAAGCAGGTGCGGTGCGTCTACGTCGCCATTGGGCAGAAAGGCACCACGATCGCTTCCGTCCACCACACCCTCGAAGAGGGCGGTGCGATGGACTACACGACGATTGTCGCCGCTCCCGCATCGGACTCCGCCGGCTTCAAATGGCTTGCGCCATACACCGGTTCGGCGATCGCTCAGCACTGGATGTATGAGGGCAAGCATGTGCTGATCGTCTTCGACGACCTTTCCAAGCAGGCCGAGGCGTACCGCGCGATTTCGCTGCTGCTGCGCCGTCCGCCGGGCCGAGAGGCCTACCCGGGCGACGTGTTCTATTTGCACTCACGGCTGTTGGAGCGCTGCGCCAAGCTCTCCGACGAGCTCGGCGGCGGTTCGCTGACCGGCCTACCCATCATCGAGACCAAGGCCAACGACATCTCGGCCTACATCCCGACCAACGTCATCTCGATCACCGACGGGCAGTGCTTCCTGGAATCCGACTTGTTCAACCAGGGTGTGCGCCCGGCGATCAACGTCGGCGTGTCGGTGTCTCGGGTCGGTGGCGCAGCGCAGATCAAGGCGATGAAGGAAGTGGCCGGGTCATTGCGGTTGGACCTGTCGCAGTACCGCGAACTGGAGTCGTTCGCGGCCTTCGCCTCCGACCTCGACGCCACATCCAAGGCGCAGCTGGCCCGTGGCGAGCGCCTGGTCGAATTGCTCAAGCAGCCGCAAAACCAGCCGGTACCGGTCGAGGAGCAGGTGGTTGCCATCTTCCTCGGCACCGGCGGTCACCTGGATTCGGTTCCGGTGGAAGACGTTCGGCGCTTCGAGAGCGAGTTCCTCGATCATGTTCGTGCTTCCGAAGAGGCCATTCTGTCGGAGATCCGGGAATCGCAGAAGCTCAGCGACGAGCTGGCCGACAAGCTGACCGAGGTGGTCAACGAGTTCAAGAAGGGCTTCGCGGCCACCGGTGGCGGGTCGGTGGTGCCCGACGAGCATGTCGAGGCCCTTGACGAGGACAAACTGGCGAAGGAGGCGGTGCAGGTCCACAAGCCCGCGCCGCCGAAGAAGAAGAAGTAATCGAAAATGGCTGCCACACTTCGCGAACTGCGGGGGCGGATCCGCTCCGCCGGGTCGATCAAAAAGATCACCAAGGCGCAAGAAATGATCGCTACCTCGCGCATCGGCAAGGCGCAGGCCCGGCTGGAGGCTGCTCGGCCCTACGCCACAGAAATCACCCGGATGCTCACCACCCTGGCCGAGGAAGCTGCTTTGGACCATCCGCTGCTGGTCGAGCAGCCGGAGCCCAAACGCGCTGGCGTACTGGTGGTCTCGTCCGACCGTGGCCTTTGTGGCGCGTACAACTCCAGTGTCTTGCGTCGAGCCGAGGAGCTCTTCTCGCTGTTACGGGAAGAGGGTAAGGCGCCGGTGCTCTACGTTGTCGGTCGTAAGGCCTTGAATTACTACACGTTCCGGAACTGGGACATTAGCAAATCGTGGACGGGGTTCTCGGAGCGACCCAGCTATGAGAACGCAGCGGAGGTCGCCGACACACTGGTGAATGCCTTCATGGCCGGCGCGGTGGAAGACGGTGAGCCACAGGGACAGGACAGCCCTGAGCCGGTCGACGAACTGCACATCGTCTACACCGAGTTCAAGTCGATGATGTCGCAGTCCGCGGAGGCACACCGGATTGCGCCGATGGTCCTTGAGTATGTCGAGGAAGAAGCCGGACTGCACACGCTGTACTCATTCGAGCCGGATGCCACGACGTTGTTCGAGTCGCTGCTTCCGCGGTACCTGACCACCCGGGTATACACGGCGATGCTGGAGTCCGCGGCATCCGAGCTGGCATCGCGCCAACGGGCAATGAAATCAGCGAGCGACAACGCCGACGACCTCATCAGGGATCTCACGCTGCAGGCCAACCGCGAGCGGCAGGCACAAATCACCCAGGAAATCAGCGAAATCGTCGGTGGGGCAAACGCACTCGCCGAAGCCGCTGGATAAGCCCCTCTAGGAAGCGAAAAGATATGGCTGCTACCAAACAGACTCAAAAGTCGAACAACGCCAAGAGCAACGACAACAACGGGCGTGTGGTGCGGGTGACCGGACCCGTCGTCGACGTCGAGTTTCCGCGTGGGTCCGTGCCGGACCTGTTCAATGCGCTGCACGCTGACGTTACCTTCAAGTCTCTCGCGAAGACGTTGACTCTCGAAGTGGCGCAGCACCTCGGCGACAACCTGGTGCGCACCATTTCCCTGCAGCCCACCGATGGGCTGGTGCGCGGCGTCGAGGTGATCGACACCGGCGCCTCGATTTCGGTTCCCGTCGGCGACGGCGTCAAGGGCCATGTCTTCAACGCGCTGGGCGACTGCCTGGACGACGAGGGCTACGGAAAAGACTTCGAGCACTGGCCCATCCACCGCAAGCCGCCGGCGTTCGACGAGCTGGAGCCTCGCACCGAAATGCTGGAGACCGGCCTGAAAGTCGTCGACCTCCTCACGCCGTATGTGCGCGGCGGCAAGATCGCGCTGTTCGGCGGTGCCGGCGTGGGCAAGACCGTCCTCATCCAGGAGATGATCAACCGCATCGCTCGAAACTTCGGCGGTACTTCGGTTTTCGCCGGAGTGGGCGAGCGCACCCGTGAGGGTAACGACCTGTGGGTCGAACTGGGCGAGGCCGACGTGCTCAAGGACACCGCCCTGGTGTTCGGCCAGATGGACGAACCTCCCGGCACCCGTATGCGGGTGGCCCTGTCGGCGCTGACCATGGCCGAGTACTTCCGCGACGAGCAGGGCCAGGACGTGCTGCTGTTCATCGACAACATCTTCCGGTTCACCCAGGCTGGTTCGGAGGTGTCCACGCTGCTTGGCCGGATGCCCTCGGCGGTGGGATATCAGCCCACACTGGCCGACGAAATGGGTGAGCTACAAGAGCGGATTACCTCGACGCGGGGCAAGTCGATCACCTCGATGCAGGCGGTGTACGTGCCAGCGGACGACTACACCGACCCCGCGCCCGCGACCACCTTCGCCCACCTCGACGCCACCACCGAGCTGAGCCGGTCGGTGTTCTCGAAAGGCATCTTCCCGGCAGTGGACCCGCTGGCGTCCAGCTCGACCATTCTCGACCCGGCCGTGGTCGGCGACGAGCACTACCAGGTGGCGCAGGAAGTCATTCGTATCCTGCAGCGCTACAAGGACCTTCAGGACATCATCGCGATTCTTGGTATCGATGAGCTGTCCGAAGAGGACAAGCAGCAGGTGCAGCGGGCCCGGCGTATCGAACGCTTCCTCTCGCAGAACATGATGGCGGCCGAGCAGTTCACCGGTCAGCCCGGTTCGACGGTGCCGGTCAAGGAGACCATCGAGGCCTTCGACCGGCTGTGCAAGGGCGAGTTCGACCACGTGCCTGAGCAGGCCTTCTTCCTGATCGGTGGGCTCGACGACTTGGCCAAGAAGGCCGAGAGCTTCGGGGCCAAGCTGGACGGTGGCGGTTCGAAGAAGTCCAGCGCCAAGAAGGACGACGGTTCCAAGAAGGACGATGGTGGCAACGGGAAAGCCGAAGACGGCGACTAAGCCATGCAGATGGTGACTTTCTTCCGAGGGCGAAGGTGATGTGAGATGGCCGAATTGGACGTCGAGATCGTCGCCGTCGATCGCAAGATCTGGTCCGGCAAGGGAACTTTCGTCTTCACCCGCACCACCGTCGGCGAGATCGGAATCATGCCGAGGCATATTCCGCTGGTAGCCCAGCTGGTCGACGACGCAATGGTGCGCGTCGAACGCGAGGGCGAGAAGGACTTGCGCATCGCGGTGGACGGCGGCTTCCTGTCGGTGACCGAGCAAGGTGTCAGCATTCTCGCCGAGTCGGCGGAATTCGAATCCGAAATCGACGAGACGGCTGCGAGACAGGATTCCGAGTCCGACGATCCCCGCATCGCCGCCAGGGGTCGCGCCAGGTTGCGCGCGATCGGCGCGCTCGACTAGCGGGGTTCGCAACCGATGAGCGCGCCCATGGTCGGCATGGTCGTGCTCATCGCTTTGTTGGGACTTGCGGTCCTGGCGTTGAGTTTTCGGTTGTGGAAGCTGCGCCAGGGTGGGACAGCTGCCATCATGCGCGACATTCCCGCCGTGGGAGGTCATGGCTGGCGCCACGGCGTAGTCCGTTACCGCGGCGGCGAGGCCGCGTTCTACCGGCTGTCGAGCGTTCGGCTATGGCCGGACCGCCGACTCAGCAGGCGCGGTATCGAAATCATTTCGCGGCGCGCACCTCGCGGCGACGAATTCGACATCATGACCGAAGAGATCGTCGTGCTCGAACTGCGGGACACAACCCAGGACCGAAGGCGCGGTTATGAAATTGCCTTGGACCGAGGCGCATTGACGGCGTTTTTGTCCTGGCTGGAGTCCCGTCCCTCTCCGCGGGCCCGTCGCCGCAGCACCTGATGGTATCGGGGCCTATTTCGCGGGCTGCTCCGATTGTCCGCCGCCGGGCTGCCACAGCACGTCGCCCTCAGGGTTGGCCAGCCGGGACAGGATAAACAGCAAGTCCGACAGTCTATTCAAGTACTTCGCTGGCAACGGGCTGACATCCGACGGGTGCGAGTCTATGGCAGCCCAGGCGGAACGTTCGGCACGGCGGACCACGGTGCGCGCGACATGCAGCAGCGCCGAAAGCTGCGAACCCCCAGGCAGCACAAAGGAGTTCAGTGCCGGCAGGCCTTCGTTGAACTCGTCGCACCAACGCTCCAGCCGGTCGATGTAGGGCTGCGTGACACGCAGTGGAGGGTATTTGGGGTTCTCCACCACCGGAGTGGAAAGGTCGGCACCGGCATCGAACAGGTCGTTCTGGATTTGCCGCAACACGTCGACGATGCGTTGCTCGGGGTTTCCCAACGCGATCGCGGTGCCGATGGCTGCGTTGGCCTCGTCGCAATCGGCGTAGGCCACCAGGCGGGCGTCGGTCTTGGAGACCCGCGAGAAATCGCTCAATCCCGTCGTCCCGTCATCGCCGGTGCGGGTATAGATGCGGGTCAGATGTACTGCCATGGTTCAAAACGTTACCGGGCTGACTGACAGCGGCGGTACCGCTCACTAAACTAACGCGGGTGGCGGAGCATTTCGTGGTGACCGGTGGCAACCGGTTGTCGGGCGAAGTTGCTGTTGGGGGCGCCAAGAATAGCGTTCTCAAGTTGATGGCCGCGGCGTTGTTGGCCGAGGGCACCAGCACGATCACCAACTGCCCCGACATTCTCGACGTCCCTTTGATGGCAGAAGTGTTGCGAGGCCTGGGCGCCACCGTCGAACTCGCCGGTGACACCGTGCGGATCACATCGCCGGACGAGCCGAAATACGACGCGGACTTTGCCGCGGTCCGTCAATTCCGCGCGTCTGTCTGCGTATTGGGACCGCTGGTCGGACGATGTAAGCGGGCCAAGGTTGCGCTACCTGGCGGTGACGCGATCGGCTCACGCCCGCTCGACATGCACCAGGCCGGCCTGCGGCAATTGGGCGCCCGCTGCAACATCGAACACGGCTGCGTGGTTGCACAAGCAGATACGTTGCGCGGCGCTGAAATTCAGCTGGAGTTCCCGTCGGTGGGAGCGACCGAGAACATCCTGATGGCTGCGGTTCTGGCCGACGGAGTCACCACAATTCACAATGCTGCGCGCGAGCCGGACGTCGTCGACCTGTGCACGATGCTGAATCAGATGGGCGCACAGGTCGAAGGCGCCGGCTCACCGACGATGACGATCACCGGTGTCCCGCAGCTGCACCCCACCGAGCATCGGGTGATCGGGGACCGGATCGTGGCCGCCACCTGGGGGATCGCAGCGGCCATGACACGCGGCGACATCACGGTGTCTGGGATCGACCCGGCCCATCTGCAAGTCGTGCTGCACAAGCTGCACGACGCCGGTGCCACCGTCACCCAGACCGAGGACAGTTTCCGGGTGGTGCAGTACGAGCGCCCCAAGGCCGTCAACGTCGCGACGTTGCCTTTCCCCGGATTCCCGACCGACCTGCAGCCGATGGCGATCGCGTTGGCCTCGATCGCCGACGGAACGTCGATGATCACCGAGAATGTCTTCGAGGCGCGGTTCAGGTTCGTCGAGGAGATGATCCGGCTCGGCGCGGATGCCCGCACCGACGGGCACCACGCGGTCGTGCGTGGTCTTCCGCAGCTGTCCAGCGCGCCGGTGTGGTGTTCTGACATCCGCGCCGGCGCTGGGCTGGTGCTCGCCGGGCTAGTGGCCGACGGGGATACCGAGGTCCACGACGTCTTCCACATTGATCGCGGATATCCGTTGTTCGTGGAGAACCTGGCCAGTCTCGGAGCCGAGATCGAGCGAGTAGAATAGCGAGCACTTAACGACTCCCGCTGGTTCCCGAGCGGAGCAGTTACCGGAGTTGACCGGGCCTTTGTCGCGGAGTATAGTGGCAGGGTTGCCTGTTCATGGGTGTTGTTTGAGAACTCAATAGTGTGTTTGGTGGTTTTGTTTGTTGTTGTTTTTTGCCATGCCTTGACTGCCC
>NZ_LQPE01000134.1 GCF_002101735.1 Mycobacterium kyorinense
ACGTCGCGGGCCCAGCCGAAAACAACCAGCCCCCAAGCTGATTGGCGCTGCATGACCCAATACGGGTCAACTCTTAGACCTGCCAGGAGCTGCGGGCCGATCACAGTCTGGACCTGGGCACGGTGTACTCGCTAAACGCAAGTAGCCACAGTAGATTTCAAGAGAGGGGGGGCGCGATGGACACACTATTCGCCAGCCACAACGAGAAGGTCTATCGGCTCACGGTCGGTTCGGTCGATGACATCGCCGACGCGATCCGCGACGAGCATCTAGAGACCATTCCCGCAGGACCGTTCGACTTCTGGCTCACGCCGTCGCTGCATCCCGGCCACCGGAAACTGAACCATGCAGCCACGAAAATCTTGCTCGGGGCTAGCACCTTCACCGGACGCAGCGTGCCCCTGATGCGCGGTCGAGTCGTGGTCACCGCGCGTGATCAGTGGGGTCACCTGCGCAGCTTGACCGACGAGGAAATCACCTGGCTCGCAGATTTCGTTTACGGATTGCCACACCTCGCCGACTGGGTAGTGGAGCGGCGACTGGAGCGCGCTGGCCGCCGCGACCGGCGTCGCAGCCGGGCTGAGCGCGCCACCGCGAACCGTCGCCAACTACACGGACTGCCACCCAAATAAGGAAGTCGGGAATTTGCCGGGCCTACTTCTGTTGTCGGCACCTGCCGCCCTGTGTTAGGCGCGGTGTGCGAGGTCGGCAGTCTGTGTGCAGCTGGAGCACGAGGCGATCAGCCTATCCCCGTTGAACACTGTGGGCTGCTTGGTTAATGCGGGTGGCTGGAGAGGAATTCGGCCGTCAGGGTGATGGGCGGTTCTTGCCGGGAGAGTAACTGGTACAGCTTGGTGCCGGGGTTGAAATGTGGTGGCTTGTGCACGTCGATGGTGGCGTCGCGCAGCAGCAGGGTCAGTGTTTCGGCGAGGCGTTGGGGGCCGGCGCCGTCGTAGCCGGTGCGGTAATAGTGGTAGCCGGTGTCGGGCAGCGGCCAGATTTGGCCCGCACTGTCGCGGAAGAATGCTGCTTCGTCGTCGATCTCGGCGTCGGTGAGCTTACCGGTGGCTGCCGGCATGTGTGTTCCCACGCCGGCGTAGATGGTGTCGTTGTCGCCGTGGATGATCCACGTGTTGGGGTTGTAGGGGTCGCGTAGCCAGCGCACTGGCTGCACGCGGTCGCCGTAGTAGTTGGCGATGAACCAGAAACCGAGTTCTGTGCGCCGGTCAGGTGTGACATCGGTTAGGCGGGCGATCCATCGGAGCGCCATCGAACCGGCCGATCGTGGCTGTATCCGGATCGCGTAGGTGAGTACAGGCATGAACGCCCAGTGGTTGGCAACCCGGAGCGCCTGATTGGCGGCGCGCTTGTCGACGCGGTGGTGAAGGATTTGTGCTGCCTCGTCGGCGGTGAGCTCTGGTACGGGTTGGCTGGTGTTCAGAGTGCTGATCGCTGCTTGGGTCAATCCCGGTGTTAAGTAGTTGTCGTCATGTGGCCGGGGGCCATTGAGCTGCATGAGGATTCGGGTGGTGAGCTTGTCGATCGCCGTGCGCAGCGCCGCAGAATCGGTGGGGGCGGCCAACGCGGCGATGTAGCCGGTGTCAGCCGTAGGTGCATAGGGCGTGACGTGGGTGATGGGCGTGCCGGGGCGCCAGGCCAGCATGGCGTCAAGTTCGTTGAGCAGTGGCGACCACCACGGGATGTCGACGCGCAGCAGGTTGGCAAGATCCCACCACCGGTAGCGGGCCGCGCCGTGGCCCACCGGGTCGTGGCGGTAAACCGGGTTGCGTTCAGCCACAACGACTAACGGCGCGGTTTGCGTGGGCTCGGTTGAGCTGTAAAGGGATGCGGCCTCCCCATTGGGGACGGCGACGGCTTCGATCCGCGCCGGCAGCTGGTCGAGGAGCGCGCCTGGCATCGCCGCCGCGTTATTGATGTGCACGGTGTTTTCGCGGTCGGGGTAGGCGATCGCGACTTGGCGGCCGCCGTCGCTGGGCTGCCAACTGTGGACCGCGAATCGCCCGACGTCAGCAACACTGACCTGTTCGGCGCGGACGAACTGCGCCGGCGTGGGTTCTGGGATCCGTGGGAATAGGCGCGGCACCACTGTGTGGGAGCGGCGCGGGCGGTGCTCGAGGATGAAACGGAGTACTTGTTCGGCCGTGAAGTGGATCCGGCCGCCTTCGGTCCGGGGTTGGGGGAACTTGGGGTCTTTACGGGAGACGTAGTGATAGATGGTGTCCTGTTTGAGTCCGGTCAGCCTGGCGGTCTGTTCGGCGGTCCATGCTGTCTGTGTCCAGCAGGCGCGGTCACTCCATACGCTCACGATGCCTCCGGAATCCATACTCGGTCTGGATTGACGGTACATGGCGATGCCGGATTCTGGCGTAGCGACACGGGACGTTGCGGTGAACGCATATAGTTGCGATGAGCGCAAATTCTTGCTAGAAATGAAATCATGGTTTTCGCATCGCCTCAGTACGGCTCCACGGAGTCCGACGTCGATCTCGCGGCCATCCTCGAGCCGCCTCCACCGCCTGACTGCACCAACGAACACGGGGAGTATGACGCGTGGATCACTGAACTCGAGGGCCGCGCAGCGAGCATCCAGTTCCTAGCTCAAGAAGACGGCGCGGATCCGCTACTGCACGCATTGGAACACCTACGCCGACGCCGCAACGAGATTGAGCAACAAATGACTTTGCTGGTCGCCTACATGCGCGAAAAAGTCAAGCCCCGCCCATACACACTTCAGCAGATCGCCGACGCGGCAGGCCTTTCCATCTCTGGCACACGAACGTTCTACGACACCGATGACGTCCACATGCTCGAGGAACGCATCGCCTTCGCGCGGCGGATCCTCTCCGACCATCACGGAACCCGCGTCGCCGGTCCACCCCAGCTCGCCGCCCCAGACGGCCCCGCCGATCCCGCCGCCGCGGCCCTGGGACGGAAATAGGCAACCAGCTCGATGTCGAGGCACAAACGGGCCGCCAAACAGCGTCACCAGCAGCGCGTCGACCGGCAGTGGACCGCCACCGCAGACGCGCAACGCGCCGCAAAAATGCGCGACGAGATCGTCAACGCACTCGGCCACCCGCTGTTTCGAAGCGCCCGCCGGCGAAGCGCCATCGCCGAGGTCAAGGACGTGCTCGCCCTCGCCGACGAGACAAGGCAATTCAGCGCCGACGACCTGCGTGACTACTACGAGGAACTGTTCGCCCGACCCGTCGAGACTCTCGACGAGACCACGATCGGCGATCTGATCAGCTCGCTCACCGAGCGGCAGACCAATGCGATGCGTATCGCGGAGGTCTTCGTCATTGCCCCTGCGATGCATCGCGTTGTCGTCGCGGCTACGGCAACCATTGACGCCGAGGACCTCAAAACGCTGACCCGCGACGACATCGCCTGGGAAACCGGCTTCCTCGTATTCCCGCACACAGTCCAGATCGGCGACTCCCGCGGATGGGCCGACGTCGAGGCCATCACCTGGCATGTCGCTGCGGCCCGAAACGGCGCGCCAACGCTGGGAATTCACTACTGGTCGCGCTGGGACTGGCAGCAACACATTCCTGGCCCCAACCCGAAACCATGGCCCACAACCATCCAAATCCCCCTCGACCAGACCCAGGCCGCGACCAGCTGCCCCATCCCGCACGAAGCCTTCCGATCCGGCACCCCCCAGCCGGGCTGGACAGCACAAAACGCGATGGCCGAAGCCGGCCCCGACAATGAGTACAACTGGATCTGCGAAAGCGGGCCCACCGCAGCGGTCATCGGCTACGTGTTCGCATTCCTTCGGATAGCGGCCCAACCCATGACCATCACGCCGCGCTGCCGCCAAGAACGCCCCGACACCAAACCACAGAAATGGGAGCAAGTCCGGGTGGTGCAGCTGCGCCGGTTCCACCAGGCCGCCTCCGCCGACACCAGCCATCGGCAAGTCAACTGGCAACACTCCTGGGTAGTCCGAATGCACAAGGTCCGCCAGTGGTATCCCAGCCTGGGCCGACACCAGGTGATCTTCCGCGGCCCCTACATCAAGGGGCCCACGGACGCCCCGCTACTCGCCGGCGAGAAGGTCCAGGCACTTGTCCGCTAAAACACCCTGCGGCCTACCGTGACCGAAGCGGAGGTCACCGGAACCCCTCAACACAGCCCCGCGCCCTGTGAACCGCACGAGGAGAACTACCGTGAGTCGCGTCAGGCGAATCCGAACACGGAGCACGGGACGGTGCGGGAATATCGCGGGTCGACGTCGATAGTGGCGGCAGCGGTCGTAGCTGGTGTGCTTGTCTGCGATTCGTTGAGCGGATGCTCGTCTGCGTCTTCGCGTCAGGCGTCCACCTCGGCCCCGCCGCAACCTGAACTGAACGGTACGTACACGTTCGTCACCAACGGCAGTCAGCTCACGATCAATGGCCAACCGCGCGCAGGCGGTGTACCGAGCACAACCACGTGGGAAATCACCCCATGCGGTCCGGCGTGCAGCCACGTGAAGTCATCGCTGGGGTGGAGCACCGATCTGCACCTGGTCGACAACAAGTGGCAAGCGACGCGCCGGCTCCCAATGGATTGCGTCGGAAACCCTGTCACTTCGACGATGACTTACGTCATCGACAGCGCCACGCTCGCCGGAACGGTCACCAACGACATACCGTGCGGCAACCCACCCAGCGTTGCGGTGCTGCCAGCGACATTGACCAAAAAATAGCGCGGGGCCCGACGCATCCCGAGCCCGTCGAAGTGGCTGTAGCTGCGTGTATGCCACAGCCGCGGACTCAGCGCAACGATTTATGTTGCGCTACACTAAGGGGTATGCCCGTGTCGACGCAAGAAAAAGTCACCGCACTCAGCCGCGATTTCGGCTCCCAGCGCCGCCTTGCCGAGCTGCTCGACGTCAACGCCGCCCAAGTCACCCGGTGGCGCCGCGGCGAAGGCATCGATGACATCAACGCCGGCCGCGTGGATCTGCTCGACCTCGTGATGGCGCACCTCCTGCGCCTCTACTCCGCCGCGGCCGCCGAACGCTGGCTCGTCGGACTGAACCCAAGCCTGGGCAACCGACGCCCCATCGACCTCATCCGGCGCGGACAAACCCGCGAGCTACTCGACGCGATCGCCAACGAACAAGCCGGCAGCTTCGCTTGATCCTGTGGCGCGTCCTGCCCTGGGATCCAGCCGCCCCCGCCGGAAAGCCCGGCCACGCCCTCTGGATACCCAGAAAACATCAAGGCAGCGGCCGCCACGACGCCCCGGACCGCTACGGCTGCCTCTACCTCGCCGAACTGGCAGTGTCAGCTGTTGCCGAAATGCTCGCTCCCTTCCGCGGCACCGGTGACCTGCATCCCGACCTGCTGGTGCGCTCCGGCCGCCAACTCGCGCTCGCGCAGCTCGAGCTCGCCGACGACGCCGCACTCATCGACCTCGACGAACCGGCCGTGCTGGCCAAAGAGTCGCTGCGCCCATCCGTCGTAGCCACCAATCACCGTTCAGTCACTCAGGCCTACGCGGTCGCCCAGTTCGACCGTCACCCGAAAGCTGCCGGACTGCGGTGGTGGTCGACGCTGGAAGCGAGCTGGATTCACATCACGCTATTCGACCGCGCCGCAGCCGAATTGCGTGCGCACGCCGTACAGACACTATCGGTTGCCGACGCTGCGGTGACCGAGGCCGCGACACATCTCGGCCTCGCCTGAACCGTCACTTGGCGGCATTCAGCAAGCGCTCACGGGAACGTGCCTCGAACCGTTGGTCCCGCAGCGCTAACGCAATGGCCCCGGAGACGTTGGCGGATAAGACCTTCGGGCTGGCGAGACACTGCCACGACCTGCCCCGTAGGCTCGGGGCGGTGTCCACCGGCGAAGCTGTCCAGCGCGCCGCACTGATGGTTGCCGTCGTCTTCCTCGCTCTGCCGGGAGCGCAACTGCGCTATCGCTACATTTCCGACCGCCAGCGGGCCCGCCGCTTTTACTGGACGACTGCCGTGATCGGAATCGTATTCATGATGGTCGGGGTCGGGCGAATCTGGCCCAACGGTCTGGCCGTGGTCGGCTTCTTCGGCGGAATGTTTGTCGGATTTGCTTACCTGGCCTCGCCGTATCTGAAGATCAACAGACGGATCTACGCGTTGACCGCAAAGAACCGCCAACCTGACCCGGCGCCGGGGACGCCCGACGCACCATCGCCGGACGGCACAGCTGATCGGCGCCCTTGGATCGACTAACCGCCCAGACTCAGGGTTTACGCTGTCGAAGTGGTTACGCAGTGGCGGTGGGGCCCGCTGGTGTTGCCCGTTCACGGCCTGTTCGTCGGCCTCGGAGTGTTCGCAGCCGCGATTGTCTTCCTCACCGAGGCGC
The DNA here is from genome assembly GCF_002101735.1 of Mycobacterium kyorinense. GTDB lineage: Bacteria > Actinomycetota > Actinomycetes > Mycobacteriales > Mycobacteriaceae > Mycobacterium > Mycobacterium kyorinense. Next base: position 6,363 of record NZ_LQPE01000134.1, read on the forward strand.
GCCGGCGCGACGCGATGAATGACCAATCTCTAGTCGCGGTAACGGGTGCTCTCGTCGGCGGGGCGATCGGCATGCGACTGTCGGGGTGGGCAGAGCACCTCGATTTCCGGTTCAACCCAACCCTGCTGCAGGCGTGGGAGTTCGGGGCCCGCAGCATCCTTGGCGGGCTACTGGGCGCCTATGTCGGGGTGCTGGTAGCCAAACGGATCGGTGGCTACCGCGGCAAGACCGGGGATCTGTTCGCGCCGGCCGTCGCGTTGGGCATGGCGGTCGGCCGGATCGGCTGCCATCTCACCGAAGCGCCCGGGCGGCCCACCAGCTTGCCGTGGGGAGTGCATGCCCCAGCCACCACGCCGAAATGCCCGGGCTGCGTCGCCGGTGTGGCGATGCACCCCTCGTTTCTCTACGAGATCGCGTTCCAACTCGCCATGTTCGGGATCCTGTTGTGGCTGCGCACCCGCGTCACCCACCCGGGGGAACTGTTCATCATCTATGTCGCCGGATATGCGATGTTCCGGTTCTTCGTCGAGTTCGTCCGCGCAAACGACACAGTTTGGTTGGGATTAACCCGGCCGCAATGGTTTCTGCTGCCCTCACTGGTCGTTGTCGGTTTGCGGCTGGGATACGGCTACCGGCGGGGATACTACGACCAGGCCCTTCGACGACAGCCCGTCCACGCATGACCGTGCCGCCGCCACCGGATTCACCTGAGGCAGGCCCGCCGGGACCCGGCGAACCGCACGATCCACACCAGCCACCACAAGGCTGGTACCCGCCAGGCCAGTGGCAGGGCGGCTGGCCCCCACCCGGCCACCCGCCGCAGCAGTTCCCGCCCTACCCCGATCCCGGCCAACTACCCCCGCCGCCACGTTCCAGCGGGGAAACCATCGGAGCCGTGATCGCCGGCATCACCATCTACATGGCAATCAACCTCGTGTTCGGGCCGCTGGTGCTATTCGGGTTGGCCAACGCCATCTCACCGAAAGCCGCCTTCCTGATCGGCGCGGTCACACTTGGCGCGGTCGCATTCGGCGGCGGCGCTGCACTGATCGCCCGATCACGACGCCAACCCTGGCCGAAAGGAATAGGCATGGGGCTCATGATCGGCTGGGCGCTCACCTCCATCCTCACCGCCGGCATCTGCACAGGGCTCAATCCCGCCATGTACACCTGGCGGTGACCAGCAATGCTGCTCCACGCCCGGGTTACTGCCGGCCGACACACCCGTCCGCAATTACCGTCACCTCTGACCCCAAGCCTGAAAGCACCCACATGACAACACCACCACCAGATCCGCCCGACCCTGCGGACCCATCGACCTGGGGCCGCCGCGGGCGCCGCCGGCCCCGCCCCCGAAGGCCAACCCCATCACGGATGCCGACCGGCAATGTCATAGCCGGCATCGGCCTCTACATCGCCATCAACGTGCCCGTGTTCATCAAAATGAACCAATACACCGGCACCAGCGAACACAGACACACGGTGATGGCGATCGGGGCGGTCGCGCTCGCGGTGATCGCGCTCCTCGGCGGCGGCGCACTGCTACTCGCGCACAACCGATCGACCAAAGCTATCGGGCTAGGCCTCATCATCGGCTGGGCGCTGATCTCTGTGCTTTCGGCCGGTTACTGCACTGGCTTAAACCCATCGGACTACCGGAGTTACTGATGGTCGGCATGCAGTTACGCGGCGACCGAATCCACCGCTACGTCAACGCATTTTGCCCCCACTGCCACACCGAGCAACCGGATCGCCCGCTGAGCGAAGTCACGCGGCTTAGCGGCTGGCTAGCCGTGCGCGACGAGCGTGTCTGGTTGGAGCGCGGTTGCCCCTCCCACGGGTTGGTGCGCACCCTCTATGACGAGGATCCGGAAATCCTTGCCTACCTCGAGGAGTGGACGGCCCCCACCAAATCACACACCGCCGATGTGGCCGGCAACTTCGACCCAGTGCCGGCGGCCTATCTTCGGGGCCTGCCGGAGATGCAAACCCAGCACACCTGCATCCTGCTTGAGGACATCGCCGCAACGTGTAATCTGCGCTGCCCCACCTGCTTCGCCGAATCTTCACCGGATTTGCGCGGCGTGGTCTCGCTGCACGACGTGCTCGCCAACGTCGATCAACGCCTCGAACGCGAAAACGGCCGACTGGACGTGCTGATGCTCTCCGGCGGCGAGCCCACCCTGCACCCACACCTGCCGGAGCTGCTGGCCGAACTCACGGCACGACCGATCACCCGAATCCTGCTCAACACCAACGGCATACGCATCGCCACCGACAATGACTTACTCGACCTGCTCACCGAGCACCGCGAGCGCGTGGAAACCTACCTGCAATACGACGGCCTATCACTATCGGCCCACCGCTATCACCGCGGCGGCGACCTACGCCGCTTCAAACAAGACGCGCTCCGCCGCCTGTCGGAACGAGAAGTATTCACCACCTTGGTGATGACAGCGGCGTTGGGCGTCAACGACACCGAGATCGGCGACGTCCTCCGGGTCGCCCTGCAAACCCCCTACGTGGGGGGAGTGTCGATCCAGCCGCAGTTCGGCTCTGGCCGCTCCGATTACATCGATCCAACCAATCGGCTCACCCACACCGGAGTACTCGCGCGGTTAGAACCCCAAACAGCCGGTCTGGTCACGTGGCGCGATCTGACCGCACTGCCCTGCTCACACCCACACTGCTGCTCGATCGGCTACCTAATGCGCGACGACACCGGACACTGGCGCTCGTTGGTCGCGCTGATAGGCCACGACAACCTCAAAGACAAGCTCGGCCTCGTCGCCAACCGCATCGCCGACACCGAGCTCCCGCGCGAGCTGCGCCTGGCCGTGCGCGAATCACTGCTCGGCTTACTCTCCGAGCAATCCTCGCTATCGCATCCACAGATCGGCGACATCTGGCGCACCATCTGCGACAGCTGCGATCTAGGCATGTCAACACTGCTCACCCTGGCATCCAGCGCCCTGCCCGGCCGGCACCGCAAGCTACGGAATCTGCTGGGGGAGCGGGTAGTTCGGATCAGCGTCAAACCATTCATGGATATGTCGACAATGATCGAAGAACGCCTCACCCAATGCTGCGTGCACGTCGGCACCCGCTCATCACAAGATCAGTGCGCACCGTTTTGCGCCGTGCAAGCATGGCCCGCGCTGAGCCAGCAGCGGCTATCGGCAGCCGCCGCACGCCAACTACCCATCGTGGCAACGTAATCGGCCACCATCCGCGAGCGAACACGGGAAACAACGCCCGAGCAGAGCAATGCATAACTCGATGACATCGTCGGGTCATGCGAATCGTTGATTCCGGGCAGTAACCAATTCACGACCAACCCGGTAACCGGCCATACGATCTTGCGCGACCGCGCCGACAAAGCAAATCCTGACCTCATCGCCGCCAATAATCAGGCAGAAACTCCCAATCACTGTGATAATCGGGATCTTCCAGCGCGCCAAGCACAGTTGCGCGCGCGGGAAGATCAGGCCAGCCCTCGACTCGCTCGCGCAGCCAGCCTCGCCAATCGACGGGTTGCCCGCCAGCACACAGCGCGGCCCGATACGAACCTTCGATGAGAAGATCACGTTCATAGAGCGCAGTAATCTCTTGACTGCGGGCAATCGTATCCACTGCTGTTTGCTCAACATTCGCCCGAGACAGGACGTCGCTAACGCTCGACTTGATCGCAAGGGCACGGTCGAGAGTTTCATGGCTGGCTTCTCGCCAGGATTCAAGCGCGCGGGGCCAATCGGCACCGGCGTTGGGTTCCCAGTCGGCAACAGGCATCGAACGCAGCTCGGTTAGCAGCAATGTGTCCATATCGCTATAGAGCTGGTAGCCGGGGCTCATGGCCAGCAGGGCGGTGTAGTCCATCGTTGTAAGTCGGTCCCGCCAGTCTGGTTCCAGTTTGCCCATGCGGGCCTGCCGCAGGATCGCGGTCGTGGTCAACTGCTGGCGAGTTTGATAGAGAATATCGCCGTACTGGTTTCGGCGTTCGGTGCTAGCGGCCTGGATTCGGCGCATCTGCTCCTGGAAGTCGTTACGGCGCTGCCGCCAATCCGGCCCGGGAGTAGCGGTCATCGTCCCATTGTCTCAGTCGGCAACGACATTTGGCAGCTCTGAGGCTTCGGCTACGCTGCGAGTCTTCGGCCAGCGTGCGTGACGCCGAATCGGTGGCGGCGCCATGCCGCCGAGATCGGGGGCCTGGCGCCGCATGCCAGCGCTAGCGTTGTGAGATAAACCCGGCTTGGGTTGAGCGCCGATGTCATCCCAGGAAAGAATGAGACACAGTGAGCGAGTTCAAAATCGCGCGGACCCGATCGGACTGGGTGAGGTTCACCGCGATCATGCTGACGGCGGCGCTGTCATTGGGCAATGCGGCACGTTTCGCTGGCCAGAACAGCTGGATCAGCATGGCGCTGACTCTGGCCGGGGGCCTGTGTTTGGTCACCGTGGCGTTCGCGACGATCTCCACCAACCGGCGAGTGCGTCGATGGGTCACATGGGGGCAGACTCATGACACCCTCTGTGTCAACCTCAGAGCTGAAATCAGGCTGCTGCGGCGGCGCTGAGCGCGGGTTGGGCGCCGTT
>NZ_LQPE01000135.1 GCF_002101735.1 Mycobacterium kyorinense
CAGGATCATCAAGTGAACCGAACTGGGCACGCTGCCACAACGTGTAATCGACATACTGCACCGGCAACTCGGCCCACCCGGGAGCCTGCCCCGCGCACCGGCTCGCATAGGCCACACCCACATCGCGCACCAGCGGGCTGATCGACCACCCGTCGGCGGCGATATGGTGCACCACGACCGCCAACACGTGGTCGTCTTCGCCGAGACGGAAAAGCCTGGCACGTAGCGGGATTTCGTTGGCCAGATCGAACCTGTAGCGGGCTGTCTCACCGATCGCCTCATCCAGCCTGCTCGCCGGCCAGCCGCCGGCATCGATGACGTCCCAGCCGAAATCGGCGCTGCCCGCAGGTACCACCACCTGCTGCGGTAGCCCGTCGGGAGCCACGAAGACGGTGCGCAGGCTTTCATGGCGGCCCACCACGTCGGCAAGCGCCGCACCGAGGGCGTCGACATCAAGCGGTCCACTTAACCGCAACGCCGCCGAGATGTTGTAAACCGGTGAAGGACCCTGCAATTGGTCCAGGATCCACAACCGCTGTTGGGCAAACGACAACGGCACCACGGATGGCCGCTCCACCGGCCGCAACTGCTCCAACCGAGCCGCACCCACACCGATATGCGACGCCAATTGCGCCACCGTGGGCGCCTCGAACACCGCGCGCACCGACAGACCAGCATCCAGCGAAGTATTGATCGCCGCGATCAGGCGCATCGCCGACAGCGAATCCCCACCCAGGTCGAAGAAAGAGTCGTCGACCCCGACACGGTCCACCCCGAGGACTTGAGCGTAAATTCCGGCCAGGATCTCCTCAATAGCGTTGGCGGGGGCGCGATACCGAGCGCCCGTGTACTCAGGTATCGGCAGGGCGCGGATGTCGAGTTTGCCGTTGACGGTCAGCGGCAGCGCCTCCAACACCACCACCGCGGACGGGATCATGTAGGCCGGCAGCCTCTCGGCCAACTGCTCGCGGATCCGCGCCGGGTCGACGGCGCCGGTGACATAACCCACCAAGCGCTTGTCGCCGGGGCGATCCTCGCGCGCTACCGCCGCCGCGTGCTCCACCCCGTCGCAGTCGGCCAGGGCGGTTTGCACGTCGCCGAGCTCGATGCGATACCCGCGGATCTTGACCTGCTCATCAGCGCGGCTCACATAGGCGAGCTGCCCATCGGCGCGCCAGCGCACCAAATCCCCGGTGCGATACATCCTCTGCCCGCGAGCCCCGAACGGGCACGCCACAAACCGCGAACCAGTCAAGGCGGCCCGCCGCCAATACCCATACGTGACACCACGACCGGCGACATACAACTCGCCCGTCACCCCGGCGGGCACCGGGCGCAACCATCTGTCCAACACGAACAACGCCGCACCCGCCACCGGCGACCCGATCGGCGGCGCCCCCGACCCCGGCTTCAGCGGCGCGCTCAGCGCCGTATACCACGTCTCGCTCGGACCGTAGGCGTTGAGCATCACCCGTCCCGGCGCCCAGCGATCCACCACCTCGGCCGGACAGGGCTCACCGCCCACCAGCAAGGCCACCCCATCCAAATCCCGCGGCGACAACGTGGCTACGGCCGACGGCGTCTGATTCAAGACGCTGACTTGCTCACCGACCAGCAAGGCGTGGAAGTCTTCCGGTGAGCGCGCCACCGACTCGGGCACCATCACCAACCGCCCGCCTCGCAGCAGCGCGCCCCAGACCTCGAAGACCGAGACGTCGAAACCGTAGGAATGCCACTGTGACCACACCCCTGCCGCCGGCAGTCCGACGTCCAGCGAGTCGAACAGCTGGGTCACGTTGTGGTGGCTGACAGCCACACCCTTGGGAACGCCTGTAGTGCCCGAGGTGTAGATGACGTGGGAGAGATCGCCAGGGCGCGGCGACGGCATCGCCGTGCCCGATTGTGTATCGACGGAGGGGTCTTCGACGTCGATGACAGTCACATCGAACCCGTCCAGCCGCGAGCGCAGGTCCGCCGTGGTGATCGCGGCAATCGGCGCAGCGTCGGCAAGGATGACCGCAATTCGGGCGGCGGGCAATGCCGGGTCCATCGGCAGGTAGGCCGCCCCGCTCTTGAGCACCGCCAGCATGGCCACGATCGCATCGGCCGACCGCGAAAACAACAGCGCCACAAACTGTCCCAGGCCCGCACCGTGACCGGCCAGCAGGTGCGCCAACCGGTTCGCCGCCTCGTCGAGCTCCCGATAGGTCCACGAACGGTCGCCGCCTACCAACGCCACCGCATCCGGGGCTTGGCCCACCCGCGAGGCGAACAAATCCGGAATTGACACAGTGGCAGGTGTGACTGCGGTCAACACCGCCCGGTTACCGACCTCGTCCAACCGGGCACGCTCGCGCTCGTCGAGCAGATCGATCGACGACAACGACCGGCCCGGATCGACGGTCATGGCCGCCAACACCCGCTCGAACCGTTCGATCAAGGTTCCGATGCTGGACGCGTCGAACACATCGGTGCGAAACTCCACGTTCCCGCGGATCCCGGCGGGCTCCCCGGTTTCGGTCCAGTGTTCGGCAAGCGAGATCACCAAGTCCATTCGGGCCGTTTGGGTGTCGACGGGCAGCAGCGTGACCTCCAGATCCCCCAGGTTCAGTCCGGCCACGGGACCGCTCCGGTGCCCGGGGAAGTTCTGCCAAGTCAACAGCACCTGCACCAAGGGGTGATGGGCCAGGCTGCGCGTCGGATTGAGCCGCTCGACCAGAATCTCGAACGGCACGTCTTGGTGCTCGTAGGCGGCCAGGCTGCGCCGCCGCACCTGGGCCAGCAACTCGCCCACAGTTGGATCGCCGGCCAGGTCGACGCGCAGCACCAACGTGTTGACGAAAAATCCCACCAGCTCGTCGAGCACCGGATCGCGACGCCCCGCAATCGGAAACCCCACGGCCACATCGGAACTGGCGCTGAGCTTGGCCAACAATACTGCCAGTGCGGCCTGAACCAGCATGAAACTGCTCGCGTTGTGCTCACGAGCCACATTGCGCACCCGCTGCTGAAGCTCGGCCGGCCACTCCACCGTCACGCTGGCGCCGCGGTGATCAGCAACCGGCGGATAAGGCCGATCGGTCGGCAGCTCCAGCCGCTCGGGCATCCCGGCCAGGGCCTGTTCCCAATAGGCCAGCTGCGCGGCAATGGGGCTGTCCGGATCGTCAAACTCGCCGAACTGCGCCCGCTGCCACAGCGTGTAATCGACATACTGCACTGGCAACTCGGCCCACCCGGGAGCCCGGCCGGCGCACCTGCTGGCGTAGGCCGCACCCAAATCAGCGGCCAGCGGCCTCAGTGACCAGCCGTCGGCGGCGATATGGTGAACCACTACCGCGAGTACATGCTCGTCGTCGGCGACGCGGAAAAGAGTTGCCCGCAAAGGGATCTCGGTTGCCAGGTCGAACGTGTAGCGAACTGCCGACGTGATGGCATCCTGCAGCCGATTCACCGGCCACCCGGCGGCATCGATGACATCCCACCCGAATTCGGCCCGCTCAACCGGGGTGACCACCTGTCGGGGAATCCCCTCGGCCGCCACGAACAGCGTACGCAGGCTCTCGTGGCGGGCGACCACGTCGCCTAATGCGTGGTGCAGCGCGTCGTCATCCAGGTTGCCGCACAGCCGCAACGCGGCGGCGATGTTGTAGACCGGTGAGGGCCCCTGCAGTTGGTCGATGAACCACAACCGCTGCTGGGCAAACGACAACGGAATGAGCGCCGGTCGTTCCACCGGCCTCAACGGTTCAAGCCGACGCGCATCTCCACCGATACGAGACGCCAACTGAGCCACCGTCGGCGCCTCGAACACCGTACGCACCGCAAGACCGGCATCCAGGCTGGTGTTGATCGCAGCGATCAACCGCATGGCCGACAGCGAATCCCCACCCAGGTCGAAGAAGGAGTCGTCGACCCCGACGCACTCCAGCCCGAGAACTTGGGCATAGATGCCCGCCACGATCTCCTCGATAGCGTTGGCCGGCATGTGGGATGCACCACGGGTGTATTCGGGTGCCGGCAAGGCCCGCTTGTCGAGCTTGCCGTTGGGCGTGAGCGGCAATGAGTCGAGGGCCACCACCGCAGCGGGCACCATGTAATCCGGCAGCCGCTCCGCCAACTCTTCACGGACCTGTCCGGGGTCGGCGGTGCCGGTGATGTAGCCGACCAAGCGTTTGTCGCCGGGGCGGTCCTCGCGGGCGATCACCACCGCCTGCTGCACCCCATCCAGACCGCTTAGGGCCGACTGGATTTCGCCGAGCTCGATGCGATACCCGCGGATCTTGACCTGCTCGTCGGCGCGACCTAGATAGTCCAGCTGCCCGTCGTCGCCCCAGCGCACCAGATCCCCGGTGCGATACATCCGCGCCCCGGTGCCACCGAACGGGCACGCCACGAACCGCGCCGCCGTCAAAGCCGCCCTGCCCACGTACCCGCACCCGACCCCGGTGCCGGCCACATACAACTCGCCGACCGCACCCGGCGGCGCCGGGCGCAGCCAGGAATCGAGCACGAACAACGCCGCCCCGGGCACCGGCGACCCGATCGGCACTGTGCCCGACCCCGGCGTCAGCGGCCTACTCATCGACGCATACACCGTGGTCTCGGTCGGGCCGTAGGCATTGACCATCACCCGCCCCGGCGCCCACCGGTCCACCACCTCGGCCGGGCAGGCCTCCGCGGCGACCACCAACGTCGTCGACTCCAACCCCTCGGGCCTCAAAACACCTACTGCCGAGGGGGTTTGGCTTAACACACCGACGCGTTGGCTGACCAGCAGCTCGTGGAAGTCTTGCGGCGAGTGCGTCACCGGCTCCGGAACTACCAGCAACCGCCCCCCGTGCAGCAGGGCACCCCAGATCTCCCACACCGAGTAGTCGAAGGCATACGAATGACATTGCGTCCACACCTGTCCCGGCTCCGGCTGCAGAGCGGCGTCGCGTGAGTCGAATAACCGGGTGATGTTGTGATGGGTGACTGCCACCCCTTTGGGGGTACCGGTTGTGCCCGAGGTGTAGATGATGTGGGCGATGTCATCGGGGGCCGGCGCCGCAAGGGCGGTGCTCGGTTGCGCGCCAACACCGGGATCGTCGGCATCGATGACCGCCACGTTGCACCCGCCGAGTCGTGAGCGCAGGTCCGCGGTGGTGACCGCGGCGACGGGCGCGGCATCGGCGAGCATGAACGCGATGCGCGCCGCCGGCACCGACGGGTCGATCGGCAGGTAAGCGGCGCCGGTCTTCAAAACCGCCAAGATCGCCACGATCGCCTCGGCGGAGCGCGAAAACAGCAGCGCAACACATTGTCCCGGGCATGCGCCATGGCGGGCCAGGAGGTGCGCCAACCGGTTTGCGGCCTCGTCCAACTCGCGGTACGTCAACGAGCGGCCTTGGCAGCTGACCGCCACCGCATCCGGGGTGCGGGCCGCCTGCGCGGCGAACAACACCGGAACCGACTCGGGCGCGGGCGCGGGCTCGGTCAGAACCGCCCGGTTCCCCCACTCATCGAGGCGGGCGCGCTCACCGGTATCGAGCACATCGATCGACGACAACAACCGGCCCGGGTCGGCGGTCATCGCCACCAACACCCGCTGCAACCGCTCGACTAGATCGCGGGTTTCACAATTGGAAAACAACTGCCGGGGACCGGCGGTGTCGAGAAATAGCTCCTCACCACCCCGGATAAACCATAGTTCGAGCTGATCCTCGAATCCAGAATGGGTGACGACGCCCGATCCCGCAGCACTACCAAAATCCGCTAATCGCGTCGTAGGAATGAAATTAACAATGACCCGATTCGATGCCTCCCCGGATCCGCCAAGGCGAGCCTTTCTCTCCAGAATATGCACGGGGAACCGTTGATGGTGCAGTGCTTCCCGCATCCGCGTATCGACGTGCTGGCAAAACTCCGCAACCGAAGACTGAGGGGATGTCGCCAACACCAATGGCACCGTCCCCGACAACATGCCGGGCACGGTCGTTGTTTCCGGGCGCACGCGGCGGCTAACCGGGAAATCGAGCACCGCCTCCGAGCCCTCGACGTCACCGCCGTGAACCAAAAGTGCGCAGGCCGCAGTAATTACCGACGCCCGACGGACTCCCAACGCCTGCGATAGCCGACGCAGTTCGGCCACGACGACTGGGTCCAATTGAACCGGTACAGAAGACTCGGCCGGATCGCCGCAGGGCGCGGGCGCCAACCGGTAACGTGACGGGTTTTCCGCCGGAGGATTCCTCGCCCAATAAGCTTGATCATCGAGATAATCGCTGGAGCGTTCGTATTGTGATTCGCATTCGACCAGATCGTGCAGCGAGCCGAAGAAAGCCGGCGGAACCGGCGCACCGGAAGCCAGTGCAGAATAGACCGCCGCGATCCGATGACTAACCAGGGCGATGCCGATCCCGTCAATGACGATGTGATGGCAGCACACGAACAGATAAAATTCATCGACCGCTGTCTGGAATAACGCAAATTTGAACAGCGGGCCAGTGAGCGGCATCAGCGTACGCTGGATCGACGCCGCTAGCCGATAGGCGTCCCGAGCCGGATTCTGCGAGCCCGTGAGGTCATAGCGGGCAAGCTCAACCTCCGGGCAATCCACCGCCCGCTGGAAAACCTGCCCGTCGATCTCGAAAAAGACAGCCCTCAGCGGTTCGGCCTCGCGCACCACTTCCCGGACCGCCCGCTCGAGCAAATCAGGCTTTAGCGCGCCCTCGATGCGGCCAAGCATCCCCAGTTGCCACTTGGCGCCGGACTGCCCAGTTTCAGCCGCAAGCCATATGTCGAGCTGACCCCGCGTCAGCGGAAAGTATCGGCCGGAAACCTCCATTGGAAGTGCCCCCTACTAAACCCAATCGAAGGGCTCCCTGCGAGGGAGAACCCCATCTATGTATCACATTCCCGACCCCGCGCCAGCCTTTTATGCAAAACTCTTCGGCCCTAAATCGGACCGATTCTGCTCCACATACCCGTGGCGCTAAACAGCCGCCAGTCCACCACCAAAACATGAGCGACGGTCGCTCACATGCGGCGCCGTTCCCCATCGTCAACGAATTTGGCATCTGTTTGGTAAATAACCGAGCCGAAATGTCACCGAAGAGGAAATTGCGCAAGGCCTGGCGCGGACCCACCATCGCGGCCTGCCGCCGGAAACCTTCGAGCCGCTGGCAGCATAGGCACGAAAAGTACTGTGGCGCTTACTATCTGCGTCGCAGAGCAACCGGCCAGAGGTTAGTGATCCCCTGCGCCCCCCAAACAAGCTGAACGCCCGCAGCGCGGTACTGGTCGGCATGCCCCGAGGCTACCGCCGTGATGCATCAAGTCAAGATGCCCGCGAAACCTGATCCCTTGGGCATCGGGGTAAACATGTATTTTGTCCGGCCGATATCGCAACGTAACCTGTCGCTCATGCGATAATTTGCCGCATGTCAGATAACAAGCAATTCGTCGCGTGTCGGATAACAAAGCGGCCCTAATCGAGATCGTCCCGCAGCCTAAATTCCGCCATTTCTTTGAATCTGCTGTGTGCTCTGATTGCGCAATTTCCTCAGACCTCCCTTTTGCACCGCTGAGCACTCCAACCTCAAAACGTCTCCGACGGAGAGGACAGACGCAGCAAGGTAGTGTTCGGACCATGTGGGGCTCCGTACTGGGGTTGGCGCTCCTAGGGGCACTCCATCCGGTGCGTCTCGGTCTTACCCTCCTGATGATCTCCCGGCCACGGCCCGTGCTGAACCTGCTTGCCTACTGGCTCGGCGGCCTAACGGTGAGTGTTCCTGCCCTGCTTGTCCCGCTGATCGTCGTGCACTCCGCACCGATGTTTAAATCTGTTACTCACGAGTCGGCCACCTCGGCCAGCAGTTTCACCGTGCGGCACGTCCAAATTGGGATAGGTGTGTTTGCGCTATCGATCGCCGCGCTGATTACGGTGCGCTTCTTCGCGCGTCGGCGGGCGAAGGTGGTGACTCCGGCGAACAACCCGTCCGGCATGCCACCGGACCCCGCGACACCGATCGCAATCCGGCGGTTGCTCGGCCGCGCCCACACTGCCTGGGAAAGCGGATCCTTATGGATCGCATGGGTGATCGGCGTGGCATCGGTGTCGGTCGACGCGGTTCTCTTCGTGGCTGCAATCATCGTCGCCTCGGCAGCCGCGATCGGCACGCAGGCCACCGCAGCAGTCGCGTACGTCGTCGTGCTGTATGTGGTCGTCGAGGTCATCCTCGTCGCATATCTGGCCACTCCGGTGAAAACCGAAGCGGTGCTGCGGCGCCTGCACGACTGGGCGCTGGCTCACCGTCAGCAGGTTCTGGTAGCCATCTTCGCCGTGGTGGGGGTTTCGCAGGTGGCCCAGGGCGCCGGCATCGTCTGAGCCTGCGGCCCGTCATACGCCCTTGGGCCTGGTCCCGATCACCCCGGCCGATGCCAGCCGGGTGAGCTCTGCGTCGTCCAGCCCGCCCAGGCCGCGCAATATCTCGGCATTGTGCTCGCCCAGGGTGGGCGGCGCACGCAATAGCCACCGCGAGTGCCCGGCGAGCGGCGCGAACGGCGGACGCGGATACAGTGCCGTGCCGATCCGGGAATGTTCAAGCGACTCGAAGAACCCGCGGTCGTTCAGTTGCGGGTTGTCCGTCACCAGCGACGGCGATACCACCGGCGCGACGGGAATCCCTGCTGCGGCAAGGCTTTCCACGGCCGAACCCAATTCCCGGGCGGTGAACCACTCGGCCAGCCGACGATCGATGTCGTCGGCGCAATCCCGTCGGCCGGCCACCGTGGCAAGGCGCCCGTCGTCGCACCAGGACGGCCGCCCCATCAGCGCCGCCAGCGCACGCCACTGCGCGTCGGTGCTCACGGTCACGGCGATCCAATTGTCGTCACCGGCGCAGCGGTAGAGATTCTGGATGGCCATGCCGTGTCCGCGGTTGCCCCGTCGGCTCAGTGTCACGCCGAACACCTCGGCTTCCATCGGCTGAATTGCCGTGGCGTTCAACACCGTTTCGATCATCGGCAGCTCGACGAGTTGCCCTTCCCCGGTCCGTGCGGTGTGGTCGAGCGCCGCCAGCACCCCGAACGCCGCGTGGACACCGGCGAGCGGGTCGCAGGCGCCCCGCGGCGCGACCGGCGGACCGTCCGGCAACCCGGTCACCCAGGCCAGCCCGGCGATCTGTTCCATCGTCGGCGCGAAACCGACCCGGTCGCGCCACGGACCGTCCAGCCCGAATGCCGGCATGCGCGCCACGACCAGCCGCGGGTTCACCGCCAGCAGCGCATCCGCGGTAAGCCCGAAGTGGTCCATCACCCGCGGTGAGAAGTTTTCGATGACCACGTCCGCGCCGGCCACCAACGACGTGAAAAGATGACGACCGTCGTCTGATCCCAGGTCCAGGGTCACCGACCGCTTGTTGGTGTTCATCGCGTGAAACACCCAGCCGTACTCCCACCAGTCGTCGACGTCGGTGCGCATGCCACCCGAGTAGCGGATGCCGTCGGGACGCTGGATCGACTCGACCTTGACGACGTCGGCGCCGAACGCGGCAAGCAGATGCGTGGCGGCCGGGCCGGCCCAGAACGCGGTCAGGTCGACAATCCGGACGCCGTCGAGAGGCAGCGGACGAGCCGTTCCCGAGACCGCGGATTCGCGCTGGCTCCACGGGGATTCGTTGTCGGCTTCTCCGAGTACAGGTGCACTGCGGACCGTGGCGGGACGGCATCGCGACATCAGCCACGGGGTGCGCGGCTGGTGAAAGCCGGCCGGGTTGCGGATGAACACGCCGCGCTCGGTCATGTAGGCCATGTCGCGGATCGTCGAGCCGTTGCCCAGCGCCGCGATCGGCAGCCGGAACAGCTGGCCGAGTTCGACGATCTCGTCGACGGTACGTTCGGCCAGCCAGGGGCCGATCCGCTCACGGATGAAATCGCGGTATTCCCAACGGCCGATCTGGAATCGCAGCTGGGGGATCTCGGTCAGCTCGGGGCATTCCACCATCGCGGCGAAGTCCAGCCATTGTTGGCCAGTAACCATCGTGATCCCGACGTAGCCGTCCTTGGCCTGCTCGATCGAGGGCACCTCGACGGTGCGGGTAACCGGTGGCACCTGTAACAGCTGTGAGTGCAGCCATTCGCTGCTCTGCATCAGGGTGATCGCCTCGAGCATCGAGAGGTCGAGATGTTCGCCGGGTCCGCCGCCCTCGACGCGGCGGCGTATCGCCAGTGCGCCAAAGGCTGCGAACGCGCCGCCCATGTACTCCCCCAGCTCGCCGCCGATCGCGATCGGCGGCCCGGCGGGATCGCCGCGGAAACCGGTCGATCCGGCCCAGGCCTGCAGGGTGAATTCGCTTGCGGCGCGGTCGGTGTAGGGTCCTGTCCAGCCGAAGTCGGAGATCGTCACGACGACCGCTTGCGGACACCGCGCCAGCACGGCCTGCGGGTCGATGTCGAGTTCGGCGGCCCGTGACCGGTTTGCGGTGACCACCACCACGTCGGCGCCGGCCAGCTCGGCGCGGTACCGCTCGGAGTCCGGCGCGCAGGTCAGGCTGCGCTTGCCGGCATTGAGATAGCCGAACAAGGGTGAATCCGTAGCCGCCGGCGAGCAGCTTGCCGTGAACCGCCGCAACGGATCTCCTTGCGGCGGTTCGATTTTGCGGACTTCTGCGCCGGCGTCGGTCAGCAGCTTGCCGCAATAACTGCCCGCGATGCGGTCGCTGATCTCGACGACGCGCACGTCCTGCAACGGCGTCGGTCGGTGGTCCGGCCTCTCGTCCACCCTGGCTATTGTGCCATTACTGCTAAGATAGCCGGATGGTCGCCGCTGTGTCCTGCGTCGCTGCCGAGATCGGATGACCGCTTTGGGAATTGGGCCCGAGGCACGACGCCGCCTGTCCGCGCCGCGGATCGCCGAAATCGTCGCCGACGAGTTGCGCCGCCAGATCATCGACGGCGAATTGGCCGACGGCGACCTGCTGCCGCGCCAGGAAGTGCTCGTCGAGCAGTTCAACGTCAGCCTCGTCTCGCTGCGGGAAGCGCTGCGAATCCTGGAGACCGAAGGTCTGGTGTCGGTGCGGCGCGGCAACCGCGGCGGCGCCGTCGTCCACGCGCCGGCCAAGACCAGCGCCGCCTACATGCTGGGCCTGCTGCTGCAAAGCGAGTCGGTCGGCGTCGCCGATCTGGGCGCGGCACTGCTCGAACTCGAACCCGCCTGCGCAGCGCTGGCCGCGCAACGGCCCGACCGCGCCGACACGTTGGTGCCCGAGCTCAAACAGGTCAACGACGCGATGGCCGAGCATCTCGACGACGGGCCCGAATTCACCGAAATCGGCCGCCGCTTCCACGATCTCGTCGTGCGCGGCTGCGGCAACCGCACCATCATCGCCGTCGTCGGCACCCTTGAGACGCTGTGGAGCAGCCACGAACAGCAATGGGCCGACGAGAGCGCGGCACGCGGCACGTATCCGTCGCTGAGTCAGCGCCGCGCCGCGCTCAACACGCATGTCAAGCTCACCGAGATGATCGAGGCCGGCGACGTCGAGCGGGCCCGTCGCATCTCCGCGCGGCATCTCACCGACACCCAAAGCCACGTGCTGGCCGGCCGGACCGACCAACGCATCTATGCGCTGTCACCGCAGGCGTTGTCGCGCCCGCGGCCCGGGCCGTGAGGACCGCCCTCGTCACCGGCGGTAGCGGCGGGATCGGCAAGGCCTGCGCCGCAAAGCTGCGCGATCGCGGCTACGACGTGGTGCTCTCGGCCCGGCGCGAAGCCCCGCTGCGGGCGGCCGCCGAAGAGATCGGCGCGCGTTACCTGGTGGCCGACGCCTCGGATCCGGTCGGGTTCGAGCAGGCGATAAGCCCGCTGGAGACCATCGATCTCGTCGTGCACGCGGCCGGGACGCTCGGCGGCACCTACGCGCGCAAGCAGACCTTCGAGCAGTGGCAGGCCATCATCTCGGCCAACCTGGACTCGTGCTTCGTGGTGACCGCGGCGGTGCTGCCGCGGATGCCTGCCGGGTCGCGGCTGGTGTTCATCTCCTCGTCGGCGGCGCACGAACCGATGATGGCCCGCACGGCGTATTCCGCGTCCAAGGCCGGGATGAATGCGTTCGCCCGGGCGCTGGCCTTGGAGGTCGACCGGGACGGCATCGCCGTGCACATCGTGACGCCGGGACCGGTGGAAACCGAGATGCTGCAAGATGTTCCGTTCGAGATGTACGCGATCCAGGTCTCCGATGTGGCCGAGGCGGTCGCATGGCTGGACACCGTCGACCCGTCGGTGGATCTGCCCGAGATCCGGCTGAACGCCGTCCGCCGCGGCCCGTTCGCCCGCGACCCGGTGGTACCTACCGAGGCCCGCCGACGGCAACAACGGTGAGCAGACGCAGAATCGCACGATTCGGTCCCCGAATGTGCGATTCTGCGTCTGCTCGCGCTACCTGGTGATCACCGTTTCGCCGAATTCGTGCAGCGATTCCGGGGCGGCGAAGTCCGCGAACCACACGTAGAACCGGTCGACCCCCTGCGCGGCCAGTGCCGCGAAGTGTGCCCTGAGCTCCTCGGCGTCGCCGCAGACCAGGCCGTTGCCCAGGTATCCGAATCGCCGGGTGCTCACCTCGCGCACCGCCTCCGGGTCGACACCTCGGCGGACGAAACCCACCATCTGTTGCACCGATACCCGCGCCGAGCCGGCGGACGGGATCAACCGCGGCAGCCGGTCGAGGTGGTTGGCGGGCACGTTCCACCAATCGGCATGTCGACGAACAAGTTCCATCGTGCGGCGCCCGGTGCCACCGAGCAGCAGCGGAATCGGATGCGCCGGCCGCGGGTGCTGACTGGCCCAATACTGCGTGAGCAGATCGAGATGACGCCCGAGCTGCTCGACCCGGGCGACCGGATCCTGCTGGCCGACACCGAATTTAGCAAACTCGTCGGGCCACGAGCCGGAACCCAGACCGAGCTCGAATCGCCCGCCGGAGGCCGCAGACAATGTGACCGCTTGCTTGGCCAGCACCGCGGGATGGCGGAATGCGTCGCACAGCACCAGGTGCCCGATCCGTAGCTGCTCGGTCTTGGCCGCCACCCAGGTGGCGATACCCATTGCCTCCCAGATGCTTTCGTCGGGAAGCCCGGGTGCCTCGAGATGGTCGATGAACGCGATCCCGTCGAACCCGCCGGCCTCGGCGTGCCGCGCCCGTTCGACGATGTCGGCGATCGGCAATCGCACCTGCGGCAGGAACAGAAACCACTCGGTCATGGCTGACCACCATACGCAGCCCGGCGCTCGTGCCTACCTTGCTATCTTTGCTATGTTAGGCGTGTTATGGATGTGGGGCTGACTTCTGCGCAACTGGCGCTGCGCGACAGCGTGCGCGACGTGCTGCGCGCGGAGTGCCCGCCCGGGGTTGCCCGGCAAGCGATGACCGATCCCGAGTGCTGGCGTGCGGTGTGGAAGACGGTTGTCGACCTTGGCTGGACCGAGCTCGCGGCCCCCGACTCCGACTTCGGCCGCCTCGACTTGGCCGCGGTGCTGGAAGAGTGCGGAGCGGCCATTGCGCCGATCCCGCTGCTGGCCGGCGTCGGACTGGCCGGGGGCGTGCTGCGTGCCGCCGGTATCGACGACGTTCTGCGGGACATCAGCGACGGCGTCGTCGCCACCCTGGCCGTGCACCCGCCCGGGCATCGGCTGCCCAGTGTGCCAATGACGCTGCAACAAGGACGTCTGCGTGGCCGTGCGGTTGCCGTGCCCTGGGCTTCGAGCGCGGAACTGGTCGTCACGCTGGCCGAGTCCCCGGACGGGGTCGTGGCCGCCGTGCTGCGCGCGGGCGACGGCGTCACGGTGACGCCGGGCGACTGCACCGATCCCGCCCAACCTGTCGCCGACGTCGACATCGACACCACACCGCTGGCCGCCGCACAGGTCGACGTCGAATCCGCTTTAGCCACACCGCTACTCGCTGCCGCCGCCGACCTGGTCGGCGTCGCGGGCGCCGCGCTTCACCGCTCGGTCGAGCATGCGAAATCGCGGCAGCAGTTCGGCAAGCCGATCGGCGCCTTCCAGGGTGTCAAGCACGCGCTGGCCGACAACTACGTCGCCGTGGAGCGAGCCCGCAGCCTCACGTACGCGGCCGCCGCCCGTCCCGGCTCGTGGACCGCCGCAGCGCTGGCCAAAGCCGCCGCCGGCGACGCGGCGGTCGGCTGCTGTCGCACCGCGGTCCAGGTGCACGGCGCCATCGCGCAAACCTGGGAGCACGACATCCATCTATATCTGCGCCACGCCTGGCAGGGCGCCGCCGCGCTGGGCGACAGCCGTGCGCTCTACCACGAGGTGGGCCGCCGGTTCGTAAGAGGCGCCGCATGAGTGACGTGGTCGCCGAGTTCGGCGCCTGGTTGACGGATTTTCTGCCGGACGACTACTACACCCGGTATCGCGAATACCGCTGGGATCTGGGGCTGCGCCGCGACTATCAGCGGGCCTGCTTCGAGGCCGGATGGCTACAGCCGACCTGGCCGCGCGAGCACGGCGGCCGCTCGCTGGGCCTTCGCGACGCGATGGAGATCCGGCTCGAGGCGGCCACGCGGTCGGCGCCGAAACTGCCGAACATCGCCGGCCCCAACGTCGCCGCCCCGGCGATTCGCCAGTTCGGCACGCCCGAGCAGATCGAACGGCTACTGGTTCCGCTGCTGCGCGGCGACGAGTGGTGGGCGCTGGGAATGTCCGAACCGGAAGCCGGTTCGGACTTCGCCGGATTGCGCACCCGCGCCGAGCGCGACGGCGACGTGTTCCGGGTCAACGGCCACAAGATCTGGACCACCCAGGCACACCTGTCGCAGTGGTGCACGCTGTACGCCCGCACCGACCCGCAGGCCCCCAAGCATCGCGGCATCTCCTGTCTGATCCTCGACCTGCAGTCACCCGGCGTGCGCATCGAACCCATCCGGATGGCGTCGATCTCCGACGAGACGTTCTGCGAGGTCTTCCTCGACGATGTCGAGGTCCCGGTTGCCAATCTGCTGGGCCCGTACAACGGCGGCTGGGACGTTGCGCTGGCGTCGCTGCACCATGAACGCCAGATGATCTGGATCATGAACTGGGTCGAGATCCAGCGCGGCCTCCAATCCACCCGCGAGCGTGCATGTTTGTACGGCGACACGCCGGACGGCGACGTACAAACACGCACGCTCGCGCCGGAGTTGGTCGAGCTCGGCTCACTGCTCGCCGACGCCGAAGCGCTGCGGGCCACCGGCTACCGAGCCCTGCACAACGAGCTCGAAAACAGGCCCAGCCCCGAAGCCGACATCCTCAAGCTGCTCGGATCGGTTACCCTGCAACGGGTTTGGGAACTGAGCGCCGCGGCAGCCGGTCCCTCGTCGAGCATCGATCCCGACCTGCTCTTCGAACGCCAGGACGCGCTGGCGGCGACGATCTACGGCGGCACCTCCGAGATCCAGCGCAACATCATCGCCGAGCGGTTGCTCGGATTGCCGAAGGGATGAGCATGGATTACGACCTCGGCCCCGACGCCGCCGACCTCAGAAAACGACTGCGGGACTTGATTTCCAAGCACATCCCCGAAGGCTTCCTGGGTGCGTGCACCGACGACCCGCGCGATCTGGCGACCACCGAGTCGTTCTGCAAGCTGCTCGCCTCCGACGGGTTGCTGGCGCTGGCCTGGCCGAAAGAACACGGTGGCGGCGGCGGCTCGATCTGGCAACAGACCGTGCTGCGCGAGGAAATGTGGGCCCACCACGAGCCGCGCGGCGCGCAGTACATGGGCATCAACTGGGTCGGCCCGGCGTTGATGCGCTACGGCACGCCGGAGCAAAAGCAACGCCACCTGTCGGCTATCGCCGCCGGCGAAGTGATCTGGTGCCAAGGCTTTTCCGAACCGGAAGCCGGCACCGATCTCGCGTCGCTGCGCACCCGCGCGGTGCCCGACGGCGACGGATGGCGGGTCACCGGGCAGAAGGTGTGGACGTCGTATGCGCAGATGGCGTCGTGGTGTGTGCTGGCGGCCTGCACCGACCCCGACGCGCCGAAACCCAAGCGGCTCACCCTGTTTCTCGTCCCGATGGACCGGCCCGGCATCACCGTGCGGCCGATCCGCTCGATGCTCGGGCCGCATCACCTCAACGAGGTCTTCCTCGACGACATGCATGTATCCCCCGACGAGGTGCTCGGCGAGGTCGGCGACGGATGGCGGGTGATGCGCGAGGCGCTGGCATTCGAACGCGTCGGAATCGCGCGGTATGCCCGCTGCGAATCGCTGCTCATGCGCATGCAGACCGAGCTCGGCGACGACTGGGACCGGCTGCCCGAGTCGATCCGCACCCGCTGGGTGCGGGCGCTGGTCGACCTGCGGGTCGCCCGGCTGCTGGCCTACCGGGCGGTGTCGCTGCAGGACGACCCCGCGGCCGGCGCGGCCGCCAGCGCCGCCCGCATCGCCACCACCACCTGCGATCAGCAGGTCGCCGAGCTGCTGTTCGACGTGCTGGGTCCCACGGCGCTGGACAGCGGCACCACAGCGCCGCTGCACGGCGCCGCCGAGGACCACTGGCGCTACGCCCAGGCGGCCACCGTGGCGTCGGGCACCATCGAAGTGCAGCGCATGCTGGTCGCCCGCGACGTATTAGGGGAACATCGGTGAATACCGCTCTGCCGGAAGACATTAGCGAGTTCGCCGCCGTCGCGGCCAAGCGGCTGACACGGTTCGGCGGCCCACAGGCCGCGCTGCGCGCCGAGACCGATGACGAAATCCGGTCCAACGCGCGCAAAGCCCTGGCCGACGTCGGCGCCTTCGACCTCGACGCCCGCTCCGGGCCCGACGACCTGCTGGCCGCCGCCGTGCTCTGCCGCGCCGCCGGCGCCGCCGCGCTGCCCTACCCGCTGATCGAGGAGTTGCTGGCCATCGACGGCGCCCGGCTGGCGCTGGTCAACCCGGCGGCGCCCCGGATCGACCACGGCGATCTGCCCGGCGAATGGATCGCCTCCGACCTCGACGGAAACCGCTACCGTCCGCGGCCGTCGCCTCGCACCAACGCCAAGCTCGGCCCGTTTTTGGTGCCGGCCGCACTCAGCGAACCCGACGGCATGGTGCCGGCCGCCGACGTCGATGTGCACCTGGTGCTCGGGTCGTGGCGGATCCTCGGCGCCGTGCAGCAGCTGCTGCAGATCACTTGCGAGCACGTCCGCAGCCGGATCCAGTTCGGCAAGCCGCTGGCCGACTTCCAGGCCGTCCGGTTCGCGGTCGCGGACGCCTCGGTCGCCGCACGCGGGCTCGACGAACTCGCCAAATACACCATCTGGCGCGTCAATTCGGTACCGGCACAGGTACGCTCGGCGGATGCAACGATGCTACGGCTCAAGGCCGCCGACACCGCGCGGCAGATGTTGCGGACCTCGCACCAGCTGCTCGGCGCGCTGGGTTTTTGCGACGAGTCCGACGTCAGCGTGCTCGACCGGCACACCCAGCCGCTCATCCGGTTGCCGGTGAGCACCGAAGTGCTTGCGCTGCGGTTGATGCCCGACGTGCGCAGCGGTGCCTTGGAAACGCTGTTCACGGTGCCGGCATGAGCGCCGAGCGCGTCGTGATTCAGGAAGAAGGAGTGCCGTTCGGGCGGCGGCTCCACCAGCTCGCGCAGGAACTCGGCGACCAGCCCGCCGTGACGACGCTGGCACCCGACGGAACCGCACGCACACTGAGCTTCGCCGAGCTCGACACTCGAGCCAATCGGTGGGGCCGGGCGCTGGCGGCCGAGGGCGCGGATACCGGTTCGCTTGTCGCGCTGGCGATTCCCAATTCCCAGGAGCTGATTCTCGCGGCCCTGGGCTGCTGGAAGATCGGCGCGGTCCCGGTGCCGATGCGCTGGGATCTGCCCGACTGGGAGCGCTCCCGCGTGCTCGGCGTGATCGACGCGGCCGTCGTCGTCGACGAACAGAGCAGGGAGAAGCTGGCAGCCAAAGCCGAAGGCCTGTCGGCGGATCCGCTGCCCACCGTCGTCTCCCCCACCGTCAACGGCATCTGCAGCAGCGGGTCGACCGGACTGCCCAAGGTGATCCTCAACCTGGCGCCGGCGCTGTGGACGCCGCTGCTGTCCACACCGTTTCTGGCGGCATGGGCACCAGTGGACCTGCCGCAGACGATTCTGGTCCCGGGCCCGATGTATCACACCAACGGCTTCGCCCCGCTGAGCAACCTGCTGGGCGGCGACCGGCTGGTGGTGCTGGAAAAGTTCGACGCCGCAAGGGTTGTCGACGCAATCGAGCAGTATCGGATCACCAACTTCACCGCCACACCGACGATGCTCAGCCGCATCGCCGCGCTACCCCACATCGACCGCCGCGACCTGTCGAGCGTGGTGTGGATCCTGGCGGGCGCCGCGGTGATGCCGCACGCGTTGATGCGCACCTGGTTCGGCCTGCTGTCCCCCGAACAAATCGTGATGGCCTACGGGATGACCGAGAACCTCGGGCTCACCGCGTTGCGCGGGGACGAGTGGCTGGCCCACCCGGGCAGTGTCGGACGCGGCTTCCGCGACACCGAAATCCGGATCCTCGACCCGCAGGGCAATGCGCTGCCGCCGGGCCAGCTCGGCGAGATCTACCTGCGTGCCCCGATGAGCGCGGGCTATCGCTACCTGGGCGGGGCGCCGCCGCTGCCGTCGACACCCGGCGGGTTCCGGTCCGCCGGCGACATCGGTCACCTCGACGCCGACGGCTACCTCTACGTCGCCGACCGCCGCGCCGACATGATCATCACCGGCGGCGCCAATGTCTTTCCGGCAGAAGTGGAATGCGCGCTCGCCGAACACGACCAGATCGCCGACGTCGTCGTCATCGGGCTGTCCGATCCGCAGTGGGGGCGACGGGTGCACGCCGTGGTGCAAGCCACGGCGCCGCTGACCGAGCAGCAGGTGATCGACTTCGCGAAGACCCGCCTCGCTGCCTACAAGGTGCCCAAGACGGTCGAGTTCGTCGACGAGATACCCCGCACCGCGGCCACCAAAATCAACCGCTCGGCGATGATCGAAGCCCGCGGCGGCTGAACACTCAGGCGTCGACTCGGGCGAATTGACCCTGCCGATACTGCTCGACGCAGCTCGCCCGCCGCACCTTGCCGCTGGTGGTGATCGGTATCGAACCCGGCGGCACCAGAACAAGATCCGCGACGGCGAGGCCGTGCACGTTGGAGATCGCCGAGGTGACTTCGCCCTTGACGGCGGCGAGCTTGGCCGCCGCTTCCTCCTCGGAGTCGCCGCGCTTCTTGGCTTCGACGATGACGACCAGCTTCTCGGTGTGCTCGTCGGGAACGGCGATTGCCGCGCAGCGGCCCCCGCTGATCTCCTGGACGGTGGCCTCGATGTCGTCGGGAGAGTGGTTGCGCCCGTAGACGATCAGCAGGTCCTTGATGCGGCCGATGATGAACAGCTCGTCGTCGAAGAGGAACCCCGAGTCGCCGGTCCGCAGCCACGGCCCCTCGGGCGTACCCTCCGAGGGAGCGACAAGCCTTCCGTCGAACGTGTTCTCGGTCTCCTGCGGTTTTTGCCAATATCCCATCGCGACGTTGTCGCCGTGCACCCAGATCTCACCGACCGTCCCCGCCGGGCACTCGACACGGGTGTCGGGATCGACGATGCGGACCATCGGTGAGCTCGGCAACCCGTAGCTGACCAGCGGTGTGCCGCTGCCGCTTTCGCAGCGCTCCGCCTTGCCGGCGGTCAGCTTTTCGGATTCGAACCGCACGATGGTCGCAGGTTCGGTAGCCGTCGGCGTCGCGACGTACACCGTTGCCTCCGCGAGCCCGTACGACGGGCGGATCACCTGCTCGCGCAGGTTGAACTTGGCGAACCGTTGGGTGAACCGCCGCAGCGTGGCCGGGTGCACCCGTTCGCTACCGGTGGCGATGACGAGGACGTCGGAGAGATCGAACCCGGCCATGTCCTCGTCCGATGTCTTGCGCGCAGCCAGCTCGAACGCGAAGTTCGGTGCGGCCGAGTACGCGCGAGAGTTGCTTGCCATCAACTGCATCCACCGGGCCGGCCGCTGCAAAAAGGCGACGGGGCTCATCAGCACAGCGGGCTTGCCGGTCATGATCGGCGCGCAAATTCCCAGATACAAACCCATGTCGTGATAGAAGGGCAGCCAGGACACAATCGTGGTGTCCGTCGGGGGTACTCCTCCGTATTGCGGAAAGTAGGCCGCCATAATCTGTTCGAAATTGGCCAGGATGTTTCGGTGCGACATCACGACCCCCGCCGGGACACGGGTCGACCCCGACGTGTATTGCAAATACGCTGTGCTCGGGTGATTTTCGGGGCCCGGGCCGGACGAGCCGCGGGCGTCCAGATCCAGCGAGTCGACTTCGATGATGGACGGCGCGCATTCGCCGGACTCCGACTTGACGTACTGGGTCACGGTGCCGGCGATTGCGGACGTCGTGAGAATGACCGACGGCGAGGCGTCGCGCAGCACAGAACTCACCCGCTCGTCGCTGACGCCGCCCAGCGGAACCGAAAGGGGAACCGCGATCTGTCCGGCTTGTAATGCGCCGAGAAACGCGACAATGTACTCGAGGCCCTGCGGTGCGACGACGAGAGCGCGGTCACCCGTCGACCCGCGAGGTTCGAGTTCCCGCGCAAGATTGCGGGTCCGCCGATACAGCTGCGCCCACGTCAGGCTGTGCGCAACCCCGGACCAGTCCTGCTCGTAGTCGATATAGGTCACTGCCGTGTCATCGGCCTGCAGGCCGGCGCGCTCGTGCAGCAAGTCCAAGATGGTCTCCACCACGGGCGTCACGTTACCGCGACCGATGCCGCCATACGGTCGAAAAGTTCATCTCCGTTGACGACCATTCGGCGCAGGCACGGACGCCTCCCCAGGTCAGGCGACTAGTGCCGCGTCGTCCTCGGTATTATTTTTGCTGGCACTGGTAGTGGAAAGTTGTGTTGTAGAACGGAAGTCACATGACTGCACACGTGGAGCAGTTGGAGTTTCAGGCCGAGGCACGCCAACTGCTAGATCTGCTGGTCCATTCGGTCTACTCCAACAAGGACTCGTTTCTGCGGGAGTTGATCTCCAACGCCTCAGACGCACTGGACAAGCTGCGGCTAGAAGCGCTGCGCAACAAGGACCTCGATGTCGACACCTCCGATCTTCACATCGAGATCGAGACCGACAAGGAAGCGCGCATCCTGACCGTGCGCGACAACGGCATTGGTATGACGCGCGACGAGGTGGTGGATCTGATCGGCACCCTGGCCAAGTCGGGCACCGCGGAGCTGCGCCAGAAGCTGCGTGAGGCCAAAAACGCCGCCGCATCCGAGGAGCTGATCGGTCAGTTCGGGATCGGGTTCTATTCGACGTTCATGGTGGCCGACAAGGTCGAGCTGCTCACCCGCAAGGCCGGTGAGAGTGCGGCTACGCGCTGGGTGTCCAGCGGTGACGGCACCTACAGCATCGAGTCCGTCGATGACGCCCCGCAGGGGACGTCGGTGACGCTGCACCTCAAGCCGGAGGACGCCGAGGACGGCCTGCACGACTACACCTCGGAGTGGAAGATCAAGGAGCTGGTCAAGAAGTACTCCGACTTCATCGCGTGGCCGATCCGGATGGAGGTCGAAATACGCACCCCCGCCAAAGAGGAGGGCGGCGAAGAGCAGGTCACCATCGAGACGCAGACCCTCAACTCGATGAAGGCGCTGTGGGCCAAGTCCAAGGACGAGGTCTCCGACGAGGAGTACAAGGAGTTCTACAAGCACATCGCGCATGCCTGGGATGACCCGCTGGAGGTCATCGCGATGAAGGCCGAGGGCACGTTCGAATACCAGGCGCTGCTGTTCATCCCCACGCATGCCCCGTTCGACCTGTTCAACCGCGACGCCAAGGTCGGGGTGCAGCTGTACGTCAAGCGGGTCTTCGTGATGGGCGACTGCGACCAGCTGTTGCCGCACTACCTGCGCTTCGTCAAGGGCGTCGTCGACGCACAGGACTTGTCGCTCAACGTGTCCCGCGAAATCCTGCAGCAGGACCGGCAGATCGCCGCCATCCGTCGCCGGCTCACCAAGAAGGTCCTCACGGCCGTCCAGGACATCCAGTCGCAGCGACCGGACGACTACCGCACGCTGTGGACCCAGTTCGGCCGGGTGCTCAAAGAAGGCCTGATGTCGGACTACGACAACCAGGACACGCTGCTGCGCATCTCGTCGTTCGCCTCCACCCACAGCGACGAGCAGCCGACCACCCTGGCCGAGTACGTCGAACGCATGAAGGACGGTCAGGAGCAAATCTTCTACGCCACCGGCACGTCGCGTGACCAGCTGCTGAAGTCGCCGCACCTGGAGGCGTTCAAGGCCAAGGGCTACGAGGTGCTGCTGCTCACCGACCCCGTCGACGAGCTGTGGGTCGGATCGGTGAGCGAGTTCGACGGCAAACCGCTGCAGTCGGTGGCCAAAGGCGAGGTGGACCTCGACTCCGAGGACGAAAAGAGCGAGGCCGAACGCGAGGAGCAGGAGAAGGAGTTCGCCGGCCTGCTGGCCTGGCTGACCGAGACCCTCAGCGATCACGTCAAGCAGGTGCGGTTGTCGACCCGGCTGACCGAGTCGCCGGCCTGCCTGATCACCGACGCCTTCGGCATCACTCCGGCGCTCGCCCGCCTCTACCGGGCCTCCGGGCAAGTGGTGCCGGCCAGCAAACGCATCCTGGAACTCAATCCCCACCATCGGCTGGTGACCGGTCTGCAGCAGGCCCACAAGGAGCGCGGCGGGGAGGATCCCTCACTGGCCCAAACCGCCGAATTGCTCTACGGCGCCGCCCTTCTCGCCGAAGGCGACATACCCGAGGACCCGGCAAAGTTCGCCGCACTGCTCGCCGACCGTCTCACTCGCACCGTATAGGGCATGTCCCCGGATTCGGCGTACCCGAGCAAACATCACGGCTGGATAACGGTTCCCTCGAACACCTACATCTTCGGCAGGTGCGTAATAGCGTCGCGACTGCCACTTACGTCGCTGACGTGCATGAAAGCCCCATAACACGGGTAACGGCATCAATTGACATATGACGTTGGCACCCCGGGGGGTCGAGGAACGCCACGGTTCGAGTCACGCGGCGGTCCAAGCCACCCCAGTCGTTGCAGGAGGCGGAATGGTTTCGTACGGAGCGATCGATGACGGTGCACACGGAGCGGCGGAGGCGGATTCGTCCCCCACGATGAGCACGACGACGGTCACTCCGGTTGCCATCATCGGCATGGCCTGCCGGCTTCCCGGCGGTATCGACTCCCCCGAGCTGTTGTGGGAGGCGCTGCTGCGGGGCGACGACCTGGTCACCGAGGTTCCCCCGGACCGCTGGGACGTCGACGAGCACTACGACCCCGAGCCAGGGGTGCCAGGCCGGTCAGTCTCGAAATGGGGGGCGTTTCTCGACGATGTTGCCGGCTTCGACGCCGATTTCTTCGGGATCAGCGAGGCGGAGGCCACCGCGATCGACCCGCAGCACCGGCTGCTGTTGGAGACGTCCTGGGAAGCCGTGGAGCACGCGGGGCTCAACCCGGCAGGGCTGGCCGGCTCACGCACCGGCGTGTACGTGGCTTTGGGGCATAACGACTACCAACTGCTGGCCGCCGACGCCCACGCCCTGGAGGGACCCTACGGATTCTTGGGCAACGGTTACTGCATGGCCTCCGGGCGGATCTCCTATGCCTTGGGGCTGCACGGTCCCGCGTTGACGGTGGACACGGCGTGCTCGGCCGGCCTGGTCACGGTGCACATGGCGTGCCGCAGCCTGCACGACGGCGAATGCGACCTTGCTCTGGCGGGCGGCTCGGCGGTGGCGCTGGATCCGCGGAAGTTCTCCGCCGGGTCGGCCGGCGGAATGCTGTCTCCGACCGGACGCTGCCACGCGTTCGACGTCACCGCCGACGGGTTTGTGCCGGGCGAGGGCACTGCCGTGGTGGTCCTCAAGCGGCTGCCGGATGCGCTACGCGACGGTGACCGGATCTTGGCGGTGGTGCGCGGCACGGCGCTGAACAACGACGGCCGCACGGCGACCATCACGGCGCCGTCGCGGTCGGCGCAGGCCGCTGCTTATCGGGCCGCGTTGGCCGTGGCGAACGTGGATGCGGGCAGTGTGGCCATGGTGGAGACGCACGGCACCGGTACCCCCACCGGCGACCCGGTCGAATTCGCCAGCCTGGCCGAGGTTTACGGCGTCGACGGGCCCTGCGCGCTGGGTGCCGCGAAGACCAACTTCGGGCACAACCAGTCCACCGCCGGGACGTTGGGTCTGATGAAGACCGTCCTGGCTCTGCAGCACGGTGTTATTCCACGCAACCTGCACTTCACCCAGCTGCCCGACGAGCTAACCCAAATAGACACCAAACTGTTTGTGCCGCAGGAGAATACGCCGTGGCCTCGCAACGGTTCGGCGCCCCGGCGGGCGGCGGTGTCGGCGTACGGGTTCTCCGGCACCAACGCCCACGCCATCGTGGAGCAAGCCCCTGAGCCGCGTAAAGCAGAACCCAACGGGCAGGCCGAAGCGGCAGCAAACGAATCGCTCCTGTTTCCCGTGTCGTCCACGTCGGCCGACGAACTGCGCCGCACCGCAGGCCGCCTGGCCGACTGGCTGCAAGCCCACGACGACGTCGCGTTGCCGGACCTGGCCTACACCCTGGCGCGCCGGCGCGCGCACCGACTGGTGCGCACCACCGTCATTGCGAGCAACCGGGCGGAGCTCACCCAAGCGTTGCGCGACGTCGCCGACGGCGACGCGCCGTATCAGCCCGCAGTCGGACAAGGCGACCGGGGCGCGGTGTGGGTGTTCTCCGGGCAGGGTTCGCAGTGGGCGGGGATGGGCAAGCAGCTGCTGGCCGTCGAGCCCGTGTTCGCCGCCACCGTCGCGCAAGCCGAGCCGTTCATTGCCCGCGAGTCGGGATTCTCGGTGACCGAAGCGATCTCGGCGCCAGAGGTGGTGACCGGTCAAGACCGGATTCAGCCGACGTTGTTCACCATGCAGGTCGCGCTGGCCGCGACGCTCAAGGCCTACGGGGTGCGGCCGGGCGCGGTCATCGGTCACTCACTCGGTGAGGCCGCGGCCGCGGTGGCCGCGGGTGCGTTGTCGCTGGAAGACGGGCTTCGCGTGATCTGCCGCCGCTCGCAACTGATGTCCCGCGTCGCCGGCACCGGCGCCACCGCAACGGTGGAATTGCCGGCCCAGCAAGTACTTTCGGAGCTGACGGCGCGTGGCATCAACGACGTCGTGGTGGCGATCGTGGCCTCGCCGCAATCCACGGTGATTGCCGGCGCCGCCCAGACGGTTCGCGAGCTGGTCGCGGCCTGGGAGCAGCGCGACGTGATGGCCCGCGAGGTGCCCACCGACGTCGCCTTCCACTCGCCGCAAGTCGACCCGATCCTCGACGACCTGACCGCGGCACTGGCAGACCTGAATCCGATGACGCCGGAGGTTCCGTTCTATTCGGCGACGTTGTTCGACCCGCGCGAGCAGCCGGTCTGCAACGCCCGCTACTGGGCCAGCAACATGCGCCGGATGGTGCGGTTCTCGGCGGCGGTGCAAGCGGCGTTGGAGGACGGCTACCGGGTTTTCGCCGAGGTGGCGCCGCACCCCCTGCTCACTCACGGCCTCGAGCAGACCGCCCGTGGCCTCGACATGCCGCTGGCCGCGCTGGCCGGTATGCGCCGCGACCAGACGCTGCCGCACGGGCTGCGCAGCTTCGTCGCCGATCTGCACAATGCGGGCGCCGCGGTGGACTTCTCGGTGCTCTACCCCGGTGGGCGGCTGGTGGATGCGCCGCTGCCGACCTGGACGCACCGTCCGCTGATGTGGAGCCGCGACAACCAGGAAACCCAAATACACGGCGGCTGCACCGTTTCCGTGCATCCGCTGCTGGGCCCGCACGTGCGCCTGCACGAGGAGCCGGAGCGCCATGTGTGGCAAGGCGAGGTCGGCACCGGCGCCCAGCCGTGGCTGGGCGATCACCGGATCCGCGATATCGCGGTAATGCCGGGCGCGGCGTACTGCGAGATGGCGCTGGCGGCCGCGCGGGAGGTGCTCGGTGAGGCCGCCGAGGTCCGCGACATCCGCTTCGAGCAGGCGCTGCGCCTCGACGAGCAGACCACCGTCGGCGCCTCGGCATCGGTGTCGTCGCCGAGCGTGCTCGAGTTCACCGTGGAGACGAATCCCGGCGGTCAGCAAGTGCGGCACGCCACCGCGGTACTGCACGCCGCTGAGGATGAGCAGCCAGCCGCGCGGGATATTTCCGCGCTGCTTGCCGCGCACCCGGGTCGCGAAGACGGCGCCGACGTGCGCGCGCGGCTGGACCGGCGCGGTGTTCAGTTCGGTCCCGCCTTCGCCGCTCTCGGCGTGGTGCACACCGGCGAGGAGGGGTCCGACAGCGTGCTGGCCGAGGTCGCGCTGCCGCGTCAAATCCGCTCGCAGCAAGACGCATACGGCGTGCACCCGGCGCTGCTGGACACCTGTTTCCAATGCATCGAGTCGCACCCGGGGGTCAAGGCCCTGAGCGAAGAAGTGCTGGGGTTGCCGCAGGGGGCCCGCCGGATACGCGTCTACGGCCCGGTTCGCAATGCCCGCTACTGCTACACCCGGATCAACAAAGCCGATTCGACCGGGGTCGAGGCCGACTTCGAACTGCTCGACGAAAACGGAGCAGTCCTGCTCACCCTGCAGGGGGCGCGATGGGGCGCCCGGGTCTCCGGAAGCGCCCAGAAAGACCGGACGTTGAACGAGCGGCTGCTGAGCCTGGAATGGCGACTGCGCGAATTGCCCGAGGCCGACCACGACGACGCCAGAAGCTGGCTGCTGATCAGCACCACCGCCACCGCGGACGTGGTGGCGACCAGGTTGACCGATGCCCTGAAAAACTATGGCGCGCAATGCACCACGATGTGCTGGCCGCCGCATGCCGACCACGAATCCAACCGTAAACAGCTGGAAAATCAGTTGGGCGCCGGTGGCTACACCGGTGTGGTGATCCTGACGGGACCGAAAAACGGCGACGCCGTGGACCACTCCCCGCTGCTGGGCCGCGAGTATGTCCAGCATCTGGTGCGGATCGCCCGCGAGTTGCCGGAGGCACCCGGCGAGTCGCCCCGGGTGTACCTGGTGACCCGCAACGCTCAGGTGGTGCTGGCCGGCGACCAACCCAACCTGGAACAGGCCGGGCTGCGCGGGCTGATGCGGGTAATCGGCACCGAGCACCCGCACTTGCGCGCCAGCCAGATCGACGTGGACGGAGCCGTCGACGCCGAGCAGTTGGCGCGCCAGCTACTGGTCGACTCCGACGAGGACGAAACCGCCTGGCGCAACGGCGCGTGGTATACGGCGCGGTTGTCCGCAGCTCCTCTGCTCCCCGAGGACCGCAAGACCGCCGTCGCCAACCACGAATGCGACGCAATGCACCTGCAGATCCGCACTCCCGGTGATCTGGAATCGATGGAACTCATAGCGCGCGACCGGGTTTCGCCCGGACCCGGGAAGATCGAAGTCGCGGTCAGCGCGTCGAGCATCAACTTCGCCGACGTGCTGGTGGCGTTCGGCCGCTACCCCGCCATCGAGGGGCACATGCCGCAACTGGGCACCGACTTCGCCGGCGTGGTGACGGCCGTCGGACCGGACGTGACCGACCACAAGGTGGGCGACCATGTCGGCGGCCTGTCCCCCGACGGCTGCTGGGGCACGTTCGTCACCTGCGACGCGCGCCTGGCCGTCATGCTGCCCGCCGGCCTGTCCGACGCGCAGGCGGCGGCGGTGACCACCGCGCACGCCACCGCCTGGTACGGCCTGCACGATCTGGCCCGCATCCGCAGCGGCGACAAGGTGCTGATCCATTCCGGAACAGGCGGGGTGGGGCAGGCGGCCATCGCCATCGCCCGCGCGGCGGGCGCCGAGATCTTCGCCACCGCGGGCAGCGAGCAGCGACGACAATTGCTGCGCGACATGGGAATCGAGCATGTCTACGACTCGCGAAGCCTGGAGTTCGCCGACGCGATTCGGCGCGACACCGACGGGTACGGCGTGGATATCGTGCTCAACTCGGTCACCGGCGCCGCTCAGCGTGCGGGCCTGGAACTGCTGGCCTACGGGGGGCGGTTCATCGAGATCGGCAAACGCGACATCTACGGCGACACCCGGTTGGGGCTTTTCCCGTTCCGGCGCAACCTCGCGTTCTACGGCGTCGACCTGGCGCTGATGACCGTCACCCACCCTGAGCGGCTGCGGGAAGTGCTGGAAACGGTGTACCGGCTCACCGCCGACGGCACGTTGCCGATGCCGGAGAGCACGCACTACCCGCTGGCCGAGGCGCCCACCGCCATTCGGGTGATGAGCGCCGCCGAGCACACCGGCAAACTCGTGCTCGACATCGCGCACACCGGGCACAGCCGGGTGGTGGTGCCGCCCGAGCAGGTGCCGGTGTTCCGCGGCGACGGCGCCTACATTGTGACCGGCGGGCTCGGAGGCCTGGGCTTGTTCTTGGCCGAGAAAATGGCCGCGTCCGGCGCTGGGCGCATCGTGTTGTCTGCGCGCTCGCAACCGACGCCCGAGGCGCTGCAGACCATCGAGCGCATCCGCGCGCTCGGCGCCGACGTCGTCGTGGAAAACGGTGACATCGCCGAGGCCGGGACGGCGCAGCGGTTGGTCGCCGCGGCGACCGCTACCGGGCTGCCCGTGCGCGGTGTGCTGCATCTGGCGGCGGTGATCGAGGACGCCACGCTGACCAACATCACCGATGAGCTCGTCGAGCGTGACTGGGCGCCAAAGGTTTACGGCGCCTGGAACGTGCACACCGCCACCCGTGATCAGCCGTTGGACTGGTTCTGCTCGTTCTCGTCGGCGGCGGCGCTGGTGGGTGCGCCGGGGCAGGGTGCCTACGCCGCGGCCAACAGCTGGCTGGACGCGTTCACCCGCTGGCGCCGGGCTCAGGGCCTGCCGGCGACCGCGATCGCCTGGGGTGCCTGGGCCGAGATCGGGCGCGCCAGCGACCTGGCGGAGGGCGGTGGTGTGGCGATCGCTCCGGACGAGGGCGCGTACGCGCTGGAAGCGTTGCTGCGTCACGACCGCGCGTACAGCGGCTACGCGCCCATCACCGGCGCACCCTGGTTGGCCGCGTTCGCCGAACGCAGCCCGTTCGCCGAAGCGTTCCGTTCGACGGGTCAAAACGCCGCGGGCACAAGCAAATTCCTTGCCGAGCTCGACGAACTGCCGCCAGAGGAGTGGCCGACCCGGCTACGGCGTCTGATCTCCGATCAGGTCAGCCTGATCCTGCGCCGCAGCATCGACCCGGACCGTCCGCTGCCCGAATACGGCCTGGATTCGCTGGGCGCCCTCGAACTACGCACCCGCATCGAAACCGAAACCGGCATCCGGATCAACCCCGCCGACCTCACCACGATCGGCACGATCCGCGGCTTGGCGGAACTGCTGCGCGAAAAGCTGACTCCCGCAGGCGCGGCCTGACAGGCGTTACGCCGTTACGACGCCGGGCGGCCAGGGGTCGGCCATACCGACCAGGATGCGCCGGTCACCGGTGAACGGCCTGCGGCCGTGTGCGGCCAACATGTTGTCGACGAACAACAGGTCTCCGCGCTGCCAGGGAAAGGTTCGGGTGTGAGCGCGGTATGCCTGCGCGATTTCCTGCAGCACGGGCTCGGGCACGGGCTCGCCGTCACCGTACGTCGTGTTGTAGGGCAGGCCATCCACGCCCACGGAATCGATGAGCACCTCACGTATTTCGGGATCCAGCGAGAACGGGTTGAAGAACAACCCGTGGTTGAACCACAGCGGTTCTCCCGTGATCGGGTGCTCGTGGATCGCCGGGCGCACGTAGGTAACCGTCAACGAGTCGTCGGCGCCCCATTCGACGTCCATCGCATTCTCCCGGCAATAGGCCTCCACCTGATCGTGGTCGCTCGAACCGAACACGTCTTGCCAACTGAATCCGAGCAGCCCGAAGTGCCGCCGGTAGCGCCAACCGCGCTCGGCGAACTCGTCGCGGATTGCCGCCGGAATCGAGGCAAGAACGTCTCGGCAGTCGGCGAGTGGCGTCTCGCCACCCGTGGTGGCCGGCGTCACGCAGCAGAAGTAAAGCTTCTGCGGCCACGACGTGCAATGTGAGTTCTCGTTGTGCAACGGGATGACCTCTTTGGCCGGATACTCCGTCGAGGTGAAGATGTTGTCCCCGACGGCGGTTCTCGGGGTAGCACGCTCGCGGTAGCTGGCCCACTCCGTGGAAGTCGCCTCGATGCAGCTGCGCAGGGCCTCGGCGCTGTCCACCCCGAAGCCGCGAAACAGCAGGGCACCGCTGTCGCGCAACGCGGGTTCCCAGGTCTCACGGTTGTCGGTGAGCCACCGCGGCAAATCCTGGCCAATGTGCTCCGGTGACATCACGCGCGGCAGGGTTCGTGTCTGCGTCTCGCTCACGGTCCGCCCTCCTAATCAGATCAGTCCGAGCAGTTGCAAGTCGGTGACGTATTTGACGATGACCGGCGCCGAAACATGCGGAATGTCGTTGTCGGGACCGACTTTCGCTTCTTGCACCGCAGCCCGGAATCGGTCCGCCGGCGCCAGGGGACCGTTCGTCGGCTCCGGCGGCTGCACATCCGTGGCATTGCGCAACAGCGGCTGCACAACGTCGAGCACCGAGTGCTCGCGTTGCCGCTCGGGCAGGTTACGCAGCGCAGTTACGAACCGCTGCAACCACTCCCCAAAGTCGCCGATGCGCTGGATCGGATAACCGGCTTCGATCAGCCAGTCGACGAACTCGTCGAGCCCGATCCCGTCGTCGTGCGGGTTCATCACATGGTAGGTCTCGAACCCGTCGAACACCTGGGCGCCCAGTGTGGCGATCGCTTCGGCGACGAATCCGACTGGCAGCCCGTCGAAGTGCGCCCGCTGCCGGTTGCCGTCGGCGTCGAGACGATAGAAGGAGGCGGGCGCGATGCCGGTAGTGACCAGGCTCAGCGCCATCCGGCTGAACAGGTCGACGACGTTGAGCTGGCCGGCGTAGGTGGGGTCGGCCAGGATCATGTCGCAGCGGAACACCGCGACCGGCAGCCCGCACAGGTCATTGGCCTCCCGCAGCAGCACCTCGCCGGCCCACTTGCTGTTGCCGTAGCCGTTGGCGCGGGTGTCGTCGATGGTGCGGCTGGGGCTGACGACCCGGATGTCGGCGTCCTCGGTGAACTTGCCCGGCTCGATCTGGTCACCCACGTTGGCGGTCGACACGTAGGTGTAAGGCTTCAGCTTCGTGGTCAGCGCGAGCCGGATCAGCTCGGCGGTGCCCACGACGTTCGGACCGAACAGCTCGCTGTACGGCAGGACGCCACTGACCAGGGCGGCGGGATCGACGATCAGATCGACGGTGTCGGCCAGCCGCTGCCAGGTGCGGTGGTCCAGGCCGAGGTTGGCCTCGTCCTTGTCGCCGGCGATGACCTCCAGATGGTCTTCGGCCAGTTCCTGGTAGTGCAGCAGCAGCTCGGCGTCGCCGCTGTCGAACGTCTTGTCCAGGCGTGCCCGTGCCTCTTCGTCGGACTTCGCCCGTACCAGGCAGATCAGCGTTCCGTCGACCAACTCCATGCGCTCCAGCCATTCCAGGGCCAGGTAGCGGCCAAGGAAACCGGTCGCCCCGGTCAACAGGACCGTTCGCACCTCGGGGCTGGGACCCGGCAGTGCCGGGGCGGCGGCCAGTGTGGCGGCGTCGATGAACTTGTCCAGCGTCAGGTCCCGGGCATGCACCTCGGTGACGTCTGCGGAGCCATGCACGGAGGCAAAGCTGGGCCCGTTGGCCTTCGGCTTGCGCACCAGCACCCGGCTCAAGGCGCTCACCGACGGCGCATCGAAGAGGGCCCGCACGGTGAGGTGAATGTCGAACGTCTTGTTGATCGCGGCGATCACCCGCACCCCGGACATCGAGTCGCCGCCCAGGTCGAAGAACGAGTCGTCGACGCCGACGCGCTCGAGCCCCAGGGCGTCGGCGTAGATGCCGGCCACAATCTCCTCGACGACGTTGCCCGGGGGTCGGTAACTGTCGCCGTCGGCGTATTCCGGCGCCGGCAGGGCGCGGGTGTCGAGTTTGCCGTTGGGCGTGAGCGGCAATGAGTCGAGTGCGACCACCGCGGCGGGCACCATGTAGGCCGGCAGCCGCTCGCCGAGTTGGGTGCGCAGTTCGGTGGGGTCGGCGGTGCCGGTGACGTAGCC
>NZ_LQPE01000136.1 GCF_002101735.1 Mycobacterium kyorinense
TCTTCGACGGTTTGGGCGTGCACGTCGAAACGGCCCGCCATGTCGCGCATCGCGTGCGGGTCGGTCATAAACCGGGCGGTCATCGAAATCTCCTTCGTGGTTGACGGGGCGTGCTGCGCTGGTCGCCTGGGTTACAGGTTACGACCTGCGTTTTAACAGCCGGCTTCAAACATGTGACGAGTTGTGTCCAAACTGCGCCTAACCGGCCACCACCGGCCGGCCCATCACGGTGGGCTTGAAGCCGTACCGCGGGGCGCCGAACCCGTAGCCGCGGTTGGCGCCCGCACTGCCGATCGGCATGCCCGGCATTCCTGGGCTGCCCGGCGCCGCCTCCGGGGCGGCTGCCCAGCCGCTGGCCTGCAAGGCGGTGGTGCCGGTGCTTGCCGGCGTGGCCGAGGTCCAGCTTGCCGGCACCGACAGGGCGCCCACCGTCGATGCGTGGCCCATGGTGCCGGTGACCGCCGACGCTGCGCTGGCCGCGCCGGTGCTCGCCCCGCCGGCGATGCCGCCGATGCCGCCGCCCAGTGCGCCGAGGTTGCCCAGCGGACCGCCGGGAGCCAGCAAGGCCCCCAAGCCGCCGCCGACCGTACCGCCACCTGCGGCGTTGAAACCGGGGCCGGCGAAGTAACCGATCATGCTCGGGATCAGCGTCGACGGGATATACATCACCGCCGTCGCACCGCCGGACGAGATGCCGTTCAAAATCACCGACAGGTAGTCCGTCCCCGAGCCCGCGCCGAGCGCATTGGCGATTCCGCCGAGCGCCGACGACGCCGAGCCGGTGGTGGTCCCCAGCGGCGACGACATGCTCTGCAGGGCGGCGGGCAGCGCCGACGTCAGCTGTGACAGCGTCGTCTGGGCGCCGCTGCCGCCCGCCGTACCGGCGGCGTTGGTAACCGCGGCCGCCTGCGCCGCCAGCCCACCCTCGTTGGTGTTTTTCGTCGGCGGGTCGAACGGCGTCAGCTGCGCGGCGACCGCCGAGGAGCCGGCATAGCCATACATCGCCGCCGCGTCCTGGGCCCACATCTCGGCGTAGTGAGCCTCGGTGGCCATGATCGCCGGCGTGTTTTGGCCCAGCACGTTGGTCGCCACCAGCGCTGCCAGCTGGGCGCGGTTGGCCGCGATCACCGGCGGCGGCACCGTCATCGAAAAGGCTGCCTCGTAGGCGGCTGCGGCCGCCTGGGCCTGGCTGGCCGCCTTCTGCGCTTGCGCGGCGGTGGTGGTCATCCACTCCACGTAGGGCGCGGCGGCGGCCGCCATCGATGCCGACGCTGGGCCCAGCCACTCCTCGCTGGTCAGTCCCGTGATCACCGACTCGTAGGCGGCGGCCGTCGAGCTCAACTCGGCGGCCAGCGCGTTCCACGCCGACGCGGCGGCCATCATCGGTCCCGACCCGGCGCCGGCATACATGCGCGCGGAGTTGACCTCCGGCGGTAACAGTCCGAAATCCAACATGATCCGCTCCCCCTATCGGGCCGCGATCGCGTTGGCGGCCTCGGTGGCCGCATACGATGTCGCGCTGGTGCTCAGTGTGTTGACGAACATTTCGTGGATGGCCTCGGCCTGGGCGCTGACGGCCTGATACAGGGCGGCGTGTGCGGCGAATTGGGTTGCCGTGAGCGCCGAAACCTCGTCCGCGGCCGCGGGTACCACACCGGTGGTGGGTGCCGCCGCGGCGGCGTTCTGTGAGGCCATCGCCGAGCCGATGCCTTGCAGGCTGGCGGCCGCAGACGTCAACGCTTCGGGTTGAGTGGTCACGAAAGACATGACTTCTCCTGGTGTCGCACTACCGATTCCACGCATCCACAGTTGCCCAAAACAAAGTCGAAGTGATAGCTCGTTAACGGCTTCTTAACTGTTGGGCCGGAAGTCTTAACACGGTGCCGCTGCCCGATACACAGATGTCACGTACGAGCCGGCAGTAGCGGTTCCGGTACCGGCTGAACCGGCTGCAACGTCGTCGCGCTACATTCGCCGCCGGGGCCCCCATAGCCCAATTGGCAGAGGCAGCGGACTTAAAATCCGTCCAGTGTCGGTTCGAATCCGACTGGGGGCACTAGAAGCGGATGCGATATTGCGTTGCAGCCGAAAGCATTCAGAGGTGTTCGGGGCAGTAAGCGCTCGCCGCGGTAATCGCAAACCTGGCGGCGTTCTCCACGGTGAATCCCGGATTGGTGCTGTGTACCGCATTGACCGTGTCCATCGGGGAAAGGCCCTGGTCCATCAACTGGCACACCGACTTACCGGCCGCGATGGCCTGGCTGGCGCCGCGGTGGGTGATGCCCTGCTGGTCGAGCGCCGCGAGGAAACTTGCATCGGTGCCCGAGGATTCGGCGTGCGCAGGCGCGGCCAGGCCGATGACGGCAGCGGCGCCCGCCAGCGCGAGTACCAACTTGGGCGCGCTCACGAGTGACATGGCCTCTCCTCCGGTCCGTGCGGGTTGCACGGAATCCAGCGTTGCTCAACGCAAGTTGAGAGGCCCAGCTCGTTAACGGCTTCTTTACGCCGGCATTGCAACTCTTAACACGTTTGCGCCCTTGGCCCGTCGAAAACCCGCGGCGCCGGGACGTGACCAGGTCAGACAGCGCCACCGAGGCGCCGTAACACCGAATTAACATTGTGACGGGCGATGCTAAAAACTCGGTAACACGTTCGTAACGGGCGCTGGGCAGCATAAGAGCCATGAAGCGCCTGCTGCTACTGCTGGGTTTCGCCACCATGATCGGTCTCGCTGCGCCGGCACACGCCGACGAGACCAGCGGCGACGCGGCCTTCCTGGCCGCCCTCGACCAGCAGGGCATCACCCACCGCGGCGCCAGTCAAGCCATCGCGGCAGGCAGGGCGGTGTGCGAGTTGATGGACGGCGGCCTTTCTCCGCTCGACACGGTCAACGCGGTGCGCAGCACCAACCCGGGATTCACCCCCGAGCACGCCGCACGGTTTGCGGTGACAGCGGCCTCGGCGTACTGCCCTCAACATCTCTGACCAGCGCAAGCTGGCGCTCCCAAGCGCGATTTTGCCCATCCGGCAACATTGCCCAGCAGGCAAGCTCGGGCGTACATTGATTGCCGCCTGCTTCGCCGATGTGGCTGCGGGCCTTGCGGTTCCGGCCCGGCCTCAACCTCGGCCTGCAGGGTGCGGTGAATCTCGGGTGGAAACTGGCTGCCGCTATAAACGGCTGGGCGCCAACCGAATTGCTCGATACCTACCATTCCGAACGTTTCCCGGTCGGCGAGCGGGTGATGATGCAGTCGATGGCCCAAACCGCCCTGATGTCCCCGGGCCCCGAGGTCACCGCATTGCGAGAACTTTTCACTGAGCTTGTCGAAAAGCCTGACGTCGCAGTGCATATGGCCCATCTGCTCGCCGGGTGAGATGTTCGCTACGACATCGGCGACGTCCATGAGCTTTCCGGGCGGCTGGTTCCGGAGGTGACGTTGCGCAGCGGGCGGCGCGTTGCCGAGTCGATGCGCCGGGCACGTGGGGTCTTGCTCGACCCGTCCGCCGGTACCTTCGCCGACGCTGCGGCGCCCTGGCGTGACCGCGTCGACACGGTCGTCGCCCACGCAGCCGACGCAATGTTGATCACCGGTTACGCGTCGCGCTGACCCGCTGGTTCGGCCCGGCCGACACGCGCCGGACGGAAAATGTGATGTTGACCGCTTTTGGCCGTCGAACGCTAAGGAATTCTTAATTTCGAACAGGATTGGACTTAGCGATACCGGGTTAGCGGCTCGTGCAAAAACCCTGGACACACCAGCCAATCGGTTCGCTGTCCTAGGCGGCATCGACAGCGAGGCGCCGCTTGCCTAAGGGCAACCTGAGTTATTGACGTGTTGTGCGTGGGTACTTGGCGAAAGACACACCGGTGGGTGCGAATCCCGCCACTAGACTCAGCCGAAAGCGCGCCCTGGGGCGCCGTATCCGATTGATCTCGGGCTTGTGCTGCCACAGCAGGCCAACCGGCGTCCAAGTCCGGTCACGGTCGGACGAACGTGCAAAGGCAGGTGCCACTGTGGGCAGTGTTAACCGTGTCGACAGCGAGGTCGGCGTCGCGCCAGGCTTCGCGGTGGCCGCCGAAATCGGCGTCCACCAGGGCGGTGTCAGCGGCATCGCGGTCAGCCCCGACACCAACCGGCTGATGGTGACGAATTGCGGCGGCGACAGCATCTCGTCGATCGACACCCGCTCGGGTGCGCTGGTGCGCACCGTCGTGGGCATCTGCGAGCCGTTTGCCATCGCGATCGCCGGAAACCGGGCCTATGTCAGCGCCGTATCGAGCGCCTACGACGCGATTCTGGCCGTCGACGTGGACACCAGCCTGGTCGTCGCCGTGCACCCGCTGGCCGAGAGCGTCCGCGACCTGGCAGTGAGCCCCGACGGCCGGCAGGTGTATGCCGCCCGCACCGCGGCCGGCGGCGCCGACGTCGCAGTCCTGGACACCAGTACCGGCCAGGTCGACGAGATCACCATCGCCGCAACTCCGGGCACCGTCGCCGAATGCGTGCGTGCCCACGCCGGCGGCGGTCGACTCTACGTCGCGACCAACAGCGCCGCCGGCGGAACGCTCACCGTCGTCGACATCGAGCACCGTCGTGTGGTCGGCAACATCGAGATCGCCTCGCCGATCAGGGATATCGCGATCAGCCCGAGCGGCGACACGGCGTATATCGCCAGCTGCGGGCCCGACTTCGGCACCGTCCTGGACGTCGTCGACACCCGCACCAACGCCGTCGTCAGCACCCACAAGGTCGCAGAGATCTGCGGCTTGGTGACCCAGCTGGCGTTGAGCCGCGACGGTCGGCGCGCCTACCTCGTCGGCGACGAGAGCGTCACCGTGCTGCGCACCGAGACCCACGAGGTCGTCGGCGCAATCGACGTGGGCCGTCAGCCGTCCTGCGTGGTCGAAAGCCCGCACGGCAACTCGCTCTACATCGGCGACTACGCCGGCACCGTCACCGTCGTCTCGGTGGACGTGGCCGACGACGAGCCCACCGCCCGGCACGAGTGGACCATGCCCGAGCTGTTTCGGCTCGAGCCTGCGCTGACCTGAGCTGAACGGGCGCCGTCGCTGCGCTCGGAACCATAAGCTGTACCTCGATGTACGGCACAATGCAGAACTTCCCGCTGACGATCACCGCGATCCTGCGGCACGCCACCAGCGTGCACGGCGCCCGACGGGTCACCACCGCTACCGGCAGTGGCTACCGGGATTGCAGCTACGCCGAACTGGGCCGACAAGCCGCGCAGCTGGCCCACGCCCTGCGCAAGCTGGGCATCACCGGAGACCAGCGGGTCGGCACGTTCATGTGGAACAACGCCGAACACCTCGCCGCCTACATGGCGGTCCCGTCGATGGGCGCGGTGCTGCACACGCTGAACATCCGGCTGTTCCCGGAGCAGATCGTCTTCGTGGCCAACGAAGCCGAAGACCAGGTTGTGCTGGTCGATACGTCGCTGGCCAAGCTGCTTGCCCCCGTTTTGGGCCGCCTGGAGACCGTGCACACGCTGATCGCGGTGGGCGAGGGGGACACGACGCCGCTGGCAGAGTCGGGCAAGACGGTGCTGCGCTACGCCGACGTGCTCACCGGCGAGCCCACCGAATTCGACTGGCCGGACATCGACGAGAATTCGGCCGCGGCGATGTGCTACACCAGCGGCACCACCGGAGATCCCAAAGGCGTTGTCTACAGCCATCGTTCCAGTTATCTGCACACGATGGCGGCCTGCACCACCAACGGCATCGGGGTCGGGTCGAGCGATTGCGTTCTGCCGATCGTGCCGATGTTCCACGCCAACGCGTGGGGGTTGCCGTACGCCGCGTTGATGGCCGGCGCCGACTTGGTGCTGCCCGACCGGCACCTGGACGCCAAGTCGCTGGTCGACATGGTCGAAAAGCTGCGGCCGACGGTGGCCGGCGCGGTGCCGACCATCTGGAACGACGTCCTGCACTACCTGGACCGTGACCCCGACCACGACATGTCGTCGCTGCGGCTGGTCGCCTGCGGCGGCTCGGCCGTGCCGGTGTCGCTGATGCGCACGTTCGAAGAGAAGCACGGCGTGCAGATCCGCCAGCTGTGGGGAATGACCGAGACATCGCCGATGGCCACCATGGCCTGGCCGCCGCCGGGAACGGCGGACGACCAGCATTGGCCGTTGCGAGCGACCCAGGGCCAGCCGGTGTGCGGCGTGGAAGCCCGGATCGTCGACGACGACAACAACGTGTTACCCAACGACGGCGACGCAGTGGGCGAACTGGAGGTCCGCGGCCCGTGGATCACCGGCTCCTACTACCGCGGCGCCGATCAGTCGAAGTTCGAATCGGGCTGGCTGCGCACCGGCGACGTGGGCCGCATCGACGAGCGCGGCTTCATCACGCTCACCGACCGCGCCAAGGACGTCATCAAATCCGGCGGAGAATGGATCTCGTCGGTGGAGCTGGAGAACTGTCTGATAGCGCATCCCGACGTCGTGGAGGCGGCGGTCGTCGGGGTGCCCGACGAGCGTTGGCAGGAGCGGCCGCTGGCCGTGGTCGTCCGCAAAGAGGGCGCGTCGGTTGATGCTGGCGAGTTGCGGAAGTACCTCTCCGACAAGGTCGTTCGCTGGTGGCTGCCCGAACGCTGGACATTCGTCGACGAGATTCCGCGGACCAGCGTCGGCAAATACGACAAGAAGACCATGCGCTCGCGATACGGCGAAGGGGACTACGAGGTTTGCGAGGTGCGCGACTGATGGGTTTGCGGGTCGTCCAGTGGGCAACGGGATCGGTGGGCGTGGCCGCGATCAAAGGTGTGCTCGAGCATCCCGAACTCGAACTCGCCGGCTGCTGGGTGCATTCGGAAGCCAAGAGCGGCAAGGACGTCGGTGAGATCATCGGCACCCCGCCGCTCGGCGTGATCGCGACCAACAGCATCGACGACATCCTGGCGCTGGACGCCGACGCGGTGATCTACGCGCCGCTACTGCCCAACGTCGAAGAAGTCGCGGCGCTGCTGCGCTCCGGCAAGAACGTCGTCAGCCCGGTCGGCTGGTTTTACCCGAGCGAAAAGGAGGCCGCCCCGCTCGAGGTGGCCGCGCAGGCCGGCAACGCGACGCTGCACGGCGCCGGTATCGGCCCGGGCGCGGCCACCGAACTGTTCCCGCTGCTGCTGTCGGTGATGTCCACCGGCGTCACTTTCGTTCGCTCCGAAGAGTTTTCCGACCTCCGGACCTACGGAGCACCCGACGTGCTGCGGTATGTGATGGGGTTCGGCGGCACGCCCGACAACGCGCTATCCGGCCCGATGCAGAAACTTCTCGACGGCGGCTTCATCCAGTCGGTTCGACTGTGCGTCGACCAGTTGGGCTTTGCCGCAGATCCCGACATCCGGTCCTGGCAGGAAGTCGCGGTGGCCACCGCGCCCATCGACTCGCCGATCGGGGTGATCGAAGCCGGCCAGGTGGCCGGGCGTCGCTTCCACTGGGAGGCGACGGTTGGCGACACGCCCGTCGTCCGCA
This sequence comes from Mycobacterium kyorinense, assembly GCF_002101735.1. Classification (GTDB taxonomy): domain Bacteria; phylum Actinomycetota; class Actinomycetes; order Mycobacteriales; family Mycobacteriaceae; genus Mycobacterium; species Mycobacterium kyorinense. The sequence continues at coordinate 7,498 of NZ_LQPE01000136.1, forward strand.
TCACCGTCAACTGGCTGATGGGCGAGGAAAACCTCGACCCGCCATGGTCTTTCGGGCCCGCAGGAGAACGCTACGAGATCGAGGTGCGGGGCAACCCGGACACCTTCGTCACCGTCAAGGGCTGGCAACCCGAAACCGTGGAAGAAGGTTTGAAGAGCAATCCGGGCATCGTCGCGACCGCGGCGCACTGCGTGAACGCGATTCCGGCGACCTGTGCGGCGCCGGCCGGCATCCAAAGCTTCTTCGACCTGCCGCTGATCACCGCGCGCGCCGCACCCCGGCTGAGCCGGTAACGTCGCACGCGATGTGTCGACTCTTTGCGCTGCACGCCGGGACCAACGTCGTTACTGCCACTTTCTGGTTGCTGGACGCCCCGGACAACCTGGAGGCGCAGAGCCGGCGAAACCCGGACGGCACCGGGCTCGGCGTGTTCGACGGTCAGGGCCGCCCGGATGTGCGCAAGCAGCCGATCGCGGCGTGGCAGGACAAAGACTTCGCCACCGAAGCCCATGAGATGACCGGCACCACGTTCGTCGCGCACGTTCGTTACGCGACCACCGGGTCGCACGACATCGTCAACACTCATCCGTTCCTGCAGGACGGCCGGATCTTCGCCCACAACGGCGTGCTCGAGGGATTGAATGTGCTCGACGAGCGGTTGCGTGAGGTCGGCACCGCCGATTTGGTGGGCGGCCAGACCGATTCCGAGCGGGTGTTCGCGTTGATCACGGCCTCGATCCGGGGGTGCGACGGCGACGTGTCGGCCGGGCTGGTCGACGCCGTGCGTTGGCTGGCCGCCAACGTACCGATCTACGCGGTCAACGTGTTGTTGAGCACGGCCACCGACGTCTGGGCGCTGCGCTACCCCGAGTCGCACGAGCTTTATGTCCTGGACCGCCGCGACGGCGCACCGGTTCATTTGCGCAGCAATCGGATTCGGGCGCACGCCGAGCAGCTGCGAGGCCGCGCCGCGGTGGTGTTCGCCAGTGAACCAATGGACGACGACCCGCGATGGCAGCTGATCGCACCGGGCGAGCTGGTCCACGTCGACGCCGGACTGCAGATCCAGCGCGACGTGGTGCTGCCGGATCCGCCTCGCTACCAGCTGCAGCGCGAGGAGTTGAGCTCGGCGGTGCAGGCCGCGCAGCACTCGTGAGCGCCAAACGCGCGCTGGTGTTGGCCGGCGGAGGGGTGGTCGGAATCGCCTGGGAGACAGGCATTTTGCGCGGCATTGCGGACGAGTCGCTGGATTTGGCGCAGGCGCTGCTGGACTCCGATGTGCTGGTGGGCACCTCGGCCGGTTCGACGGTCGCCGCGCAGATCAGCAGCGGGCGTAGCCTCGAGGACCTGTTCGCTGCTCAGGTCGCTGAGACGTCCTTCGAGATGGATCCCGGTGTCGGCGTCGACGACATCATGGATCTGTTCCTGGGCGCGATGGCTGAGCCGGACATGGCGCGCAAGCGACAACGGATCGGCGCCGTCGCTTTGGTGGCCGAAACCGTGCCCGAGCCGGTGCGGCGCAAGGTGATTGCCCAACGGCTGCCGTCGCACGACTGGCCGAAGCGAGACCTGCGGATCACCGCCATCGACATCGCCACCGGCGAACTTGTTGTGTTCGACCGTGATTCGGGCGTGGAGCTGGTGGACGCGGTGGCGGCCAGCTGCGCGGTGCCCGGCGCCTGGCCGCCGGTCACGGTGAACGGTCGCCGTTACATGGACGGCGGGATCGGCAGCACGATCAACCTCGAGGTTGCCGACGACTGCGACACCGCGGTGGTGCTGGTGCCCTCCGGCGTGTCGGCGCCGTCGTCGTTCGGAGCGGGACCCGCCGCGGAAATGGCGGCCTGGCGCGCTGCGACGCACGCCGTGTTCGCCGACGACGCGTCGCTGGCCGCGTTCGGGTCCAACCCGCTGGACCCGCGATGCCGCGCCGCATCGGCGATGGCCGGGCGCGCGCAGGGCCGACGGGAGGCGGCGGCCGTCGCGGACTTTTTAGGACGCGGCTGAGCCGATCAGGGACTCGAACTCGGCGATGACGTCGTCGAGTGGGGTTGTGGACCGTTGCAGTCGGCACAGAATGATCGCGCCCTCGAAGCCCGCGATCGCCATGGTCGCCAACCGGTCGGCACGCCGCGCCTCCACGCCGTCGGCGATGATCGCCGCGACGAGCGCCTGATGCCAACGTTGGAAGATCTCCGCCACAGCGGGCTGCAGATGCTGATCGTCGGGCGAGCCGCCGACCGCTACCGAGACGACGGGACAGCCGGCATTGAAGTCGGAGTCGAGCAGGAGTTTCTTCCAAAACTTCCCGAAGCGGCGCAGCGCGGCGATCGATCCCTGGTCGCTTGCCTTTTCGATGATGGTGCTGATGGTGTCGCCGGCGAGTGCGAGTGCCTCGGCAATGATCTCGCTACGACCCCCCGGGAAGTGGTGGTAGACCGAGCCCCGCGGCGCCTGGCTCCGGGACAGCACCGCATCCACCGTTACCCCGCCCGCGCCCCGCTCGCGTAGCAACTCGACCGAGCTGACCAGCATCTTCTGCCGGGTGTCGGTACGGACTCCCATTGACCCTCCACGTCGCTATGCTATGGTGCATAGCATACCATCCGCGGAAGGGAAGCGCCGCAATGACAACCGGCTGGCAGCAGACCGCCTGCATCTTGTGTGAATGCAATTGCGGCATCGTGGTGCAACTCGACGGCCGCAGGCTGGCCAAAATCCGCGGCGACAAAGAACATCCGGCATCGCGCGGCTACACCTGCAACAAGGCGTTGCGACTCGACCACTACCAGAACAACCGCAACCGGCTGACCTCGCCGATGCGCCGACGACCCGACGGCAGCTACGAAGAAATCGACTGGGACACCGCGATTTCCGAGATCGCCGCGGCTGTCACCCACCTCCGCGACACCTACGGCGGCGACAAGATCTTCTACTACGGCGGGGGAGGACAGGGCAATCACCTCGGCGGGGCGTACAGCGGGGCGTTTCTCAAGGCCATCGGCTCTCGCTACCGCTCGAACGCGTTGGCGCAGGAGAAGACCGGCGAAGCCTGGGTCGACGCCCACCTCTACGGCGGCCACACCCGCGGCGAGTTCGAGCACGCCGAGGTGTCGGTGTTCGTCGGCAAGAACCCGTGGATGTCGCAGAGCTTCCCCCGGGCGCGCACCGTGCTCAACGAGATCGCGAAAGATCCGCGCCGCTCGATGATCGTCGTCGACCCGGTCCTCACCGACACCGCCAAGATGGCGGACTTCCATCTACGGGTCCGTCCGGGAACCGACGTATGGTGCCTGGCCGCGATGGCCGCCGTGCCGGTGCAGGAAAACCTGTGCAACGAAGAATTCCTGGCCCGCCACGTCACCGGCGTCGACGCCGTCCGACAGACCTTGAGCGATGTGCCCGTCGACGAGTACGCGGCGCGGTGCGGTGTCGATGCCGAGCTGTTGCGTGCTGCGACCCGGCGCATTGCTGGTGCGGACAGCGTCGCGGTGTTCGAGGATCTCGGCATCCAGCAGGCGCCCAACAGCACGGTGTGCTCGTATCTGAACAAGATGCTGTGGATCCTGACCGGCAGCTTCGCCAAACGCGGTGGGCAGCACCTGCATTCAGCGTTCGGCCCGCTGATGCGCCACGGCACCGAAGTCGGGCGCACACCGGTGACCGGTGCTCCGCTGATCGGCGGGTTGGTGCCCAGCAACGTTGTGCCGCAAGAGATCCTGACCGATCATCCGGACCGGTTCCGTGCGATGTTCGTGGAGAGCAGCAATCCCGCGCATTCGCTGGCCGACTCGGCGGCCTGCCGCGCGGCATTCGAGTCGCTGGAACTCTTGGTGGTCATCGACGTCGCGATGACCGAAACGGCCCGGCTTGCCCACTACGTGCTGCCGGCGGCCAGCCAGTTCGAGAAGCCCGAGGCGACGTTCTTCAATCTCGAGTTCCCGCACAACACCTTTCACCTGCGCCACCCGCTGCTGGAACCGCTGCCCGGGACCCTGCCCGAGCCCGAGATCTGGGCCCGGCTGGTGCGGGCTCTCGGTGTCGTCGACGACGCCGAAATGCAACCGCTGCGAAAGGCAGCCAGAGAGGGCCGCGACGCGTACACGGTCGCGTTCATGCAGGCGATCGGCGAGAATCCGGCATTCCGAAAAGTGTTGCCGTATGTGCTGTATGAAACTCTCGGGCCCACCCTGCCGGACGGGCTGGCCGGTGCGGCAGCGTTGTGGGGCCTGGCTCAAAACGTTGCGCTGGCTTATCCGGATGCCGTTCGCCGCGCAGGTCATCGCGACGGCAATGCGCTGTTCGACGCAGTCCTGGAAAGCCGCTCCGGAGTGACGTTTACCGTCCACGAATACGACGACGACTTTGAGTTGATTCGCCATGCGGATCACAAGATTCATCTCGAGATGCCGGAGTTGCTTGAGGAGATCCGCCGACTGCCCGACGTACCCACCCGCCACACCACCGACGAATTTCCGATTGTGCTGTCCGCGGGTGAGCGACGGCCGTTCACCGCCAACGACATCTTCCGCGACCCCTCATGGCGCAAACGCGACGCGCAGGGAGCACTGCGCGTCAGCGTCGAAGACGCCCAAGAACTCGGATTGGTCGACGGCGGGCGGGCCCGGATCACGACCGCGGCCGGCAGTGCGGAGGCGAGCGTCGAGATCAGCGAGGCGATGCTGCCCGGCCATGCGTCGCTACCCAACGGGTATGGCCTCGACTTCGTCGATGACGATGGCGCAACACTGATCCCGGGTGTCGCCGCCAATTCGCTGACCTCGACCGAATGGCGCGACGAGTACGCGGGGACGCCGTGGCACAAGCACGTGCCGGCCCGCATCGAGGCGATCGCCAGCGCCGGATCACCCTCCTGAGCTCTCGTCGTCGAGAGTCGCCGACTCCTGCGAGTCAAGGGTGTCGAGAGTCTCGCGCGCCAGCGCGCGGCCGAAGTCGATCACCTCTGCGGCGCGGTGGAATTCCAGGCTGCGACAGGCCGAGCGCGGCACCTCGATCAACAGGTCGGGGGGATACGCGGCGAGGGTGTGCCGGGCCAGAGCGGCCTGGGCGATGTCGATCGTGCGGTTCATCACCTCGAAACGGCCACCGAGTTTGGGTGCTTCGGGCTCCGCGACGGGCTCGATCGGCTGCTCGACGTCCCCTGTCTCGCTTTGAGTTTCGTCCTCGGGCATGGTGGCGCCGAATCGGTTGAGCATGCCGTCGAACAGGGCGGTGGTGTTGCGGACCATGCGGTTCAGCCACTCGGTTGCGGGACGCGACTCGGCCTCGCGTTCGGCTTCGGATTCGTTGCCGCTCAAGCTGACCGCGATGGTCAGATCGGCGTTGACCGCCGCGATCGGCGCCATCGGCAGTGGGTCGAGGATCCCCCCGTCGGCCAGCAGCCGGCCGTCGACGACGTGCGGGGCGATCATCCCGGGGATGGCGATCGACGCCCGGATGGCCTCGTCGACGGGACCGCGCTGCAACCACACCGACTTTCCGGCGATCAGGTCGGTCGTCACCGCGGTGTAGGGGATCGGCAGCTCCTCGATGGACGCCTCGCCGAGAATGTCGCGGACCGCGTCGAGGATCTTCTCGGCCCGCAGCACCCCCGCCGCGGTGATCGACGGGTCGAGCAGCCGCAGCACCGCGCGCTGCGTCAAGTCCTTGGCCCAGGCGGCGAAGTCGTCGAGCCGCCCGGCGGCCTGCAGGCCACCGACGAGCGCGCCCATCGACGAGCCGGCGATCCCGACGATCTCGTAACCGCGGTCGCGCAGCTCGTCGATCACCCCGATGTGGGCATATCCCCGCGCCCCGCCGCTGCCCAGCGCCAGCGCCACCCGCGCCCGCGACCGACCGCTCGGGCGGCGCACCTCGACCGGGGCGCGAAGGGCGTCGGTGTGGGCCATTCCTCCATTTTTTACACCGTGATCCGAACCAACCGCACTCGTCGCGGGCGCCGGCCGGCACGGCGACGGCCCCGGCACCAGCACACGCCGTGCAACACTGCCTGGCATGACGGAGCGGACCGGATTTCGGGAGTGTTGTCGGCGCTGACGCCGCCGACCTTATCCGCGCCATCCGTTCTGGAGTCTTTCCATGGCTGTTGCCAACCCTGTCCTGCCGCGCCCGTCGGTGTCCGGTCCCACCCGGCTGCGGCTGCCCGATCTGCTGCAAGCCACCGACCAGGGCGCCGACGACGTGCTGTGCGGGCGCTACGACCACCTGCTGCCGCCCGGCGGGGTGCCCGTCGACCGGCGCTGGTTCGTTCGGCTGCACGGCGACGACGAGCTCGACATCTGGCTGATCAGCTGGGTGCCCGGGGAGCACACCGAGTTGCACGACCACGGCGGATCGATGGGCGCGCTGACCTTGTTGTCCGGCTCGGTCGACGAGTTCCGCTGGGACGGCGAACGGCTGCGCCGTCGTCGGCTCGACGCCGGTGACCAGGCCGGCTTCCCATTGGGCTGGGTGCACGACGTGGTGTGGGCGCCGAGCAGTGTTCCGGCCGGGCCGACGCTCAGCGTGCACGCGTATTCGCCGCCGCTGACCGTGATGTCGTATTACGAGGTCACCGCCCGCAACACGCTGCGCCGCCGGCGCGCCGAACTGACCGACCAGCCGGAGGCGCCATGAGCCGCATCGACCGGGTGCTCGCCGCGGCGCGCGACCGGTTGCAGCGCCTGCCCGCCGACGAAGTGCCCGCCGCGCTGCGGCGCGGAGCGGTGCTGGTCGACATCCGGCCGCAGGCCCAGCGCGCGCAGGAAGGGGAGGTGCCGGGCGCGCTGCTGATCGAGCGCAACGTGCTGGAATGGCGCTGCGACCCCACCAGCGACGCCCGGCTGCCGCAGGCCGTGGATGACGACGTCGAGTGGGTGATCCTGTGCTCGGAGGGCTACACCTCCAGCCTGGCGGCCGCCGCGCTGCAGGACCTGGGCCTGCACCGCGCCACCGACGTCGTCGGCGGCTACCACGCGCTGGTGGCGGCCGGGGTGCTGGCCGCTCGTTAGTTCGTCTCAGCCGCCGCCGGCGGCGCCTCCGCCGCTGTCACCCCCGTATACCCACCAGTCGACCGCCGGCGGTTGCGACGGCGGAGGCGGCGGCGGCGTTGGTTCGTCGGTTGCGGGATCCGCTGGGGGCGGCGCCGGAAGCGCTGCATAGCGGGCCGACGGGTCGGCCAAACCGACACAGGTGTGCGCTGCGACGCATGTGCCGACGGTCGACACAGCGACAAAGGCCCCCGCCGCTGCCGTCGCGACCATCCTGCCGCGGACGCCGGATGCTCTTGCCCACGTCACCTGTTTCTCCCTTCACGGGACCCCCGAACCGCTCATGTTGCCACCGGCTGGACCGGTGCGATACGGATTCGAGCAGACGTAACGTCGTGGTGAGGTCACCGAAACAGTTGGGGGCCGGCGCGGATCCCTAGCGGTGCGTGAAATTCGCGGGCCGCTTCTCGATGAACGCGGCCATGCCCTCCGACTGGTCGTCGGTTGCGAAAGCCGAATGGAACAGCCGTCTTTCGTAGAGCAGCCCTTCGGCCAGCGTGGATTCGAACGCGCGGTTGACCGCCTCCTTGGCCATCCGGGCCGCCGACCGCGACATCCCCGCGATCGTGGCGGCGGCGGCCTTGGCCTCCGTGAGCAGGTCGTCGGCGGGCACCACCCGCGACACCAGACCGCTGCGCTCGGCCTCGGCGGCGTCGATGGTGCGACCGGTCAGGATCAGATCCATGGCCTTGGCCTTGCCGATAGCCCGGGTCAACCGCTGCGAACCGCCCATGCCGGGCAGCACGCCGAGCTTGATCTCGGGCTGGCCGAATTTCGCTGTGTCGGCAGCGATCAACAGATCGCACATCATCGCCAGCTCGCAGCCACCGCCCAGCGCATGCCCCGCCACCGCGGCGATCGTGGGGGTGCGCACGGCGGCCAGCTTGGCCCATGGTGCGAAGAAGTCGGCGTCGAAGACGTCGGCGAACGTCAGGCTCGACATCTCCTTGATGTCGGCGCCGGCGGCGAACGCCTTGGCCGAGCCGGTGATGATGATCGCACCGATGCCCGGGTCATTGTCGAATTCGCTTGCCGCGCTGGTGACTTCGTTCATCATCTGACTATTGAGCGCATTGAGCGCCTGCGGCCGGTTCAACGTGATGATGCCGACGCGTCCGTCGCGGTCGACCAGGATGGTCTCGTAGCTCATCTGCGCTGCTCCTCCTCGAACGTCAGATCAGGGTCTGCAGGTGCGAAATACGCTTCGACGTCTTCCGCGCTCACCTCGGCCAGCGACGCCGGCGACCACTGCGGGTTGCGGTCCTTGTCGACAAGCTGAGCACGGATACCCTCCACCAGGTCGTGCGAACGCAGGGATCCGCAGGACACCCGATATTCCTGTCGCAGAACGTCTTCCAGAGTGTCGAGCTTCGCGGCCCGGCGCACCGACTCCAACGTGACCGACAGCGCGATGGGGGAGCGGGTGGCGATGACGTCAGCAGCGTCGTTCGCCGGTCCGGCGTCGTGGCCCCGCAGCGCGGCGACGATGTCGGCGACGGTGTCCCCGGCGTAGCATTCGTCGATCCAGTTCCGTTGCGCGACAAGGTCGCTGGGCGGTGGTTCGACGGCATGATCGGCCAGCGCCTGCTCGACGCCGTCGGCGACGATAGCGCGGCTGAACTTGTCGAGTTCGTCATGTGGAACGTAATGGTCGGCGAATCCCAACGCGATGGCGTCGGCGCCGGAAAACGGCGTACCGGTCAGCGCCACATGCAATCCCAGCGAGCCGGGGGCGCGCGAGAGCAAGTAGGTGCCGCCGACGTCGGGAATGAACCCGATGCCCACCTCCGGCATCGCCATTTTGGTGGTGTCGGTGACGACCCGGGTATTGGCGTGCGACCCGACGCCCACACCGCCGCCCATCACGATGCCGTCCATCAACGACACATACGGCTTGGAGAACCGGCCGATCTGGGCGTTGAGCAGGTATTCGTCGTACCAGAATCGCCGCGCCGCCACCCCGTCCGCGCGAGCGCTGTGGTAGATCGCCACCACGTCGCCGCCGGCACACAAACCGCGTTCCCCGGCCCCGGAGAGCACCACAGCGCGCACCGCGTCGTCGCGCTCCCAGTCGGCGAGGACTGCGCGCAACACGTTGACCATGTTCTGGTTCAACGAGTTGATCGCCTTGGGGCGGTTCAGGGTCAGAAAGCCGATGCCGTCGTCGACGCGGGTCAGGATCTCGTCGGACTCGCCCGTCACGTGCGTGGTCTCCCCTCGCTGGAAGCTGGACAGCACTCGACGAGCAATCTAGATCGTTACCCGCAATACAGCGCCCGCGGGTAAGGTTTAGCTGCAGAGCGACCCTGTGCTGGGAACCCATCCGGGACCCAAGACGTTGACCTGGTGTTCGCAGAGCTCGAACCAGAAGCAAGAGAGGATCCGACGGTGCGGGAGACTAGCAACCCGGTATTTCGCTCGCTGCCCAAGCAGCGAGGCGGATATGCCCAGTTCGGCACGGGCGTGGCCGGCGCCGCGACCCAGTACGGGCATCAGACCGATCCATATGCGCCGTATGTCGACCAGCGGGCCGGTGTTGCCCGGCCGCTGACCATCGACGATGTCGTCACCAAAACCGGAATCACGCTGGCGGTGCTGTCCGCTGTGGCCGCCGTCTCCTACTTCCTGGTGGCCGGCAACCTGGCGCTGGCGGGGCCCTTCACGTTCGTCGGCGCCTTCGGCGGCTTGGCGCTGGTGCTGATCGCCACGTTCGGCCGCAAGCAGGACAGCCCGGCGATCGTGTTGTCCTACGCCGCGCTCGAGGGGCTGTTCCTCGGTGCAATCTCGTTCATCCTGGCCAACATCGCGGTCTCGACCACCAACGCCGGGGCGCTGATCGGGCAGGCGATCCTGGGTACCCTCGGCGTGTTCTTCGGCATGCTCGTGGTGTACAAGACCGGCGCCATCCGCGTCACCCCGAAGTTTTCCCGGATGGTCGTCGCCGGCCTGTTCGGCGTGCTGGCCCTGATGATCGGCAACCTCGTGATCGGGTTCTTCAACCACGGCGAGGGCATGGGGCTGCGCAACGGCGGCCCGCTGGCGATCATCTTCTCGCTGGTGTGCATCGCCTTGGCGGCGTTCAGCTTCTTGATCGACTTCGACGCCGCTGACCAGATGATCCGCGCCGGCGCGCCGGAGAAGGCAGCGTGGGGCATCGCGCTGGGCCTGACCGTGACGTTGGTCTGGCTCTACATCGAGATCCTGCGCCTGTTGAGTTATCTACAGAACGACTAGCTCGTTGCATTGACTCTGCGCTGACCAGGCAACCTACTCGCACTTCCGCCTGGTAGCCGCAGAGTCAACGCGTTTGTCGGCGCCCACTGCCACCATGCCGGCATGGGGGGATTGGGAAAGCAGCCGTTCATCGGCTCCGAAGCGCTTGCTGCGGGCCTCGTCAGCTGGCATGAGCTCGGCCGGTACTACCGCGCGATCATGCCGAACGTTTACCTGGAGAACGGGCTGCAGCTGTCTCTGCGGCAACGAATTGTCGCGGCGTGGCTGTGGTCGCAGCGCAGCGCAATCATCGCTGGTGCCGCCGCGTCGGCGCTACATGGCGCCAAGTGGGTGGACGACGACGCCGTCGTCGAGTTGATTTGGCGCAACGCCAGAGCGCCGGACGGGGTGAAGACCCGCGACGAGCTGTTGTTGGACGGGGAAACCCAGCAGCTTGGCGGCCTTTGCGTGACGACGCCGGAGCGCACCGCCTTCGATCTGGCCAGACGCGGAACCGTCGGGCAAGCAGTCGCAAGGCTCGATGCGCTTGCCGCCGCCACCGGCTTCAAAGTGGACGATGTCCAAGCGCTTGCGGCGAACCATCGGCGTACCCGCGGGCTGCGACAACTGAAAGTCGCGCTGGATCTGGTCGACGCGGGAGCGCAGTCGCCCAAGGAAACCTGGTTGCGGCTACTGCTGATCGGCGCTGGATTCCCTAGGCCGCAGACCCAGATTCCCGTCTTGGGCCCAGACGGCTACCCGAAGTACTTTCTCGACATGGGCTGGGAAGACATCATGCTGGCGGTCGAATACGACGGCGACCAACACCGCACCAGCCGGCCACAGTATGTCTGGGACGCCGCGCGGCTGGAATACATCACCGCGATCGGGTGGACCCACATCCGCGTGTTGTCCGAGCACCGCGGCTGCGACGTCATCCGCCGTGTCGAACGAGCTTGGGGCGCATCGACTCTGCGCTGACCAGGCAACCTACTCGCACTTCTACCTGGTAGCCGCAGAGTCAACGCAAGATCAGCTCAGCCGCTCGATCACCATCGCCATGCCCTGCCCACCGCCCACACACATGGTTTCCAGGCCGAACGTCTTGTCGTAGGTCTGCAGGTTGTTCAGCAGGGTCGCCGTGATGCGGGCACCGGTCATGCCGAACGGGTGACCCAGCGCGATCGCACCGCCGGAGACGTTCAGCTTGTCCTCGTCGATGCCCAGCTCGCGGGCCGAGCCGAGCACCTGCACCGCGAACGCCTCGTTGATCTCGAACAAGTCGATGTCGCGGATCGACATGCCGGCGTTGGCCAGCGCCTTCTTGGTCGCCTCGATCGGACCCAGGCCCATGATCTCCGGCGACAGGCCGGTCACCCCGGTCGACACGATGCGCGCCAGCGGGGTCAGGCCGAGTTCCTTGGCTTTGGTGTCGCTGGTGATCACCACCGCCGCGGCGCCGTCGTTGAGCGGGCAGGCGTTGCCGGCGGTCACCGTGCCGTTGGGCCTGAATACTGGCTTGAGTTGGCTGACCTTCTCGTACGTGGTGCCGGGCCGCGGGCCGTCGTCGACGCTGACCGTGGTGCCGTCGGGCAGGGTGACCGGTGAGATCTCGCGCTCGAAGTGGCCGCTCTTGATCGCCTCTTCGGCGCGGTTCTGGCTGCGCACTCCCCAGTGGTCCTGGTCTTCGCGGCTGATCCCGGTCAGCAGCGCCACGTTCTCGGCGGTCTGGCCCATCGCGATGTAGATGTCGGGCAGCGTGCCGTCCTTGCGCGGGTCGTGCCATTCGTCGGCGCCGGCTGCGGCCGCCTCGGTGCGCCGCTGAGCCTCGTCGAACAGCGGATTCTTGGTGTCCGGCATGCCGTCGGCGCTCCCCTTGGCGAAGCGGGACACCGTTTCCACGCCGGCGGAGATGAACGCATCGCCCTCGCCGGCCTTGATCGCATGGAAGGCCATCCGGGTGGTCTGCAGCGACGACGAGCAGTACCGGTTGACCGTGGTGCCCGGCAGGAAGTCATAGCCGAGTTCGACGGCGACGACCCGGGCGATGTTGTAGCCGGACTCGCCGCCCGGCTGGCCGCAGCCCATGATCAGGTCGTCGATCTGGTGGGGGTTGAGCGCGGGCACCTTGTCGAGCGCGGCGCGCACCATTTGCGCGGCCAGGTCGTCCGGCCGCATGTTGACCAAGGATCCCTTGCCGGCGCGGCCAATTGGCGAGCGGGCAGTTGAGACGATGACGGCTTCCGGCACGGTCGGCTCCCTCTATCGGTGTGGGTTAGACCGAATCTAGCCGCTATCCCCCGGTGGGTACGACGACGGGGGCGGGCACCCCGGTGGTGTGCCGTCGCAGCAGGCGTGACACCACGTCTCGGGCGCGTCCCGGCCGGGACTCGCTGGCCGTGTTAGCCGTCAGCAGAGTCGGCGTCAGGTTGCGGCTGGATTCGCCGAGAGCGTTGCACAACGCCGGCAGCAGCTGATCGGCCACCAGCGCATAGCCGGCCGCCGAGGGGTGGTACTGGTCGTCCGACAGCAACACGGCCGCCGAGTGGCGGAAGTTCGACGCCAGCAGATCGGCCAGCGGCACCGGCACACCGCCGGCCGCCCGTACCGCGGCGGCCTGGGCGCGGGCCAGTCGCAGACCGCGGGTGTGCGCCGCCCAGCGCAGCGGCTGCGGGATCGCCCTGATCACGCCGAAGTCGGGGCAGGTGGCGACCACGACCACCGCGCCGCTGGCGCACAGCCGCCGCACCGCCTCGCCGAGCCGCCGCGCCGACGGCCCGATGCCGTTGAGCGCGGTGACGTCGTTGGCGCCGATCATGATCACCGCCGCATCCGGCGGCGGTCCTGCCACGAACATCGCGTCGACCTGGCCGGACAACCCCTTCGACGTCGCCCCGACGATCGCCTTGGTGCTCAGCCGGACGCTTTTGCCGGTCTGCTCGGCGAGGCCGCGGGCCAGCAGCACGCCCGGCACTTCGTCCGCGGTGCGGCAGCCGTAGCCCGTGGCGGTCGAGTCGCCGAAGACCATCAGGTGCAGGTCCACCGGCGTTCCGCGCTCCCAGCGCTGCACGGGTCCGCCCCCGCGGGTGTAGATGCCGTCGGCGCGGGGCGGGACGTCCCAGGCCTTGGGGATCACGCTGCGGGCATGCTGGGCCTGGCTGATCAGCAGGTTGCGCGCGCCCAGATAGGCCGTGCCCGTCGACGCCAGCGCACCTGCCGCAGCCAAGGCAACCGTCGATCGCCGCGGCACGCGAATATCCACGCCACCAGTTTAAGTCGGCGTCGGCGGATGGTCCGGCACCGCCGACACGGCTCGGTTACAGAGCGGCGCAGAACTGGTATCGAATAAGACTCTTTGATTGTTGAAACTTCTATAGCTGCCAAGCTAAGTTTGCGAGGTTGGCTGAGTGCCTGGGCGGGTACTCCCTTGCTAGGCAAGGGCTGAACCGGATGCTCTGCTACTTCGTCGACTGACTACAACGACGTAGGAAGTGGTGAGCATGACCGCACCGACCAAGGTTCCCGGCCCTTCCGCCAATCGTCTCCGCGCCCGCGATCCGCTGCGGGCGCGCAGGTTTTCCGTCAGCGACGGCACGCCCGTCGAGGTCGTCGAGAGCGGCCCCAGCGTTCCCGCCCGGTTGATGTCGGTGGCCTGTCATCTGACCATCCGGCCGGTGCTGGCCGTCGGCAGCCATGTTCCGCACATGCCGTGGCCGTTCGGCCTGGTCGACTTCGCGTCCCGGGTGCTGCTGCCCGCTCCGGGCACAATCCGGGCGACGGTGGGGTTGCCGAATGCCACCGCCCAGCTGGTTCGCGCCCCCGGGGTGTTGCCCGCCGACGGGACGCGCAGGGTGGTGCTCTATCTGCACGGCGGCGCCTTCCTCACCTGCGGGGTGCACTCGCACAGTCGGGTCGTCAACGCGCTGTCGCGGTTCGCCGACTCGCCGGTGCTGGTGGTCAACTACCGGCTGATTCCCAAACACTCCGTCGGCATGGCGCTCGACGACTGCTACGACGCCTACCGCTGGCTGCGGCTGCGCGGGTACGAGCCGGACCAGATCGTGCTTGCCGGCGACTCCGCCGGTGGCTACCTTGCGCTCGCGCTCGCCCAGCGGTTGCAGGAGGAGAACGAGGAACCGGCTGCGCTGGTGGCGATTTCGCCGTTGATGCAACTGGCCAAGGAGCCCAAGCAGTCCCATCCCAACATCAAGACCGACGCGATGTTCCCGGCGAAGGCGTTCGACGCGTTGGTGGCATTGGTCGCCAGCGCCGCCGCCAAGAACATTGTCGACGGCAAGCCCGAACAGCTTTACGAGCCGCTGGACCACATCGAACCGGGCCTGCCGCGGACGTTGATCCACGTGTCCGGGTCCGAGGTGCTGCTGTACGACGCGCAGCTGGCGGCGGCCAAGCTGGCGGCCGCGGGCGTGCCGGCCGAGGTGCGGATCTGGCCCGGCCAGATTCACGACTTTCAGCTCGCCGCGCCGCTGGTGCCGGAGGCGACGCGCTCGCTTCGCCAGATCGGCGAGTACATCCGCGAGGCCACCGGGTAAACCGACCTGAGACCATGAGTGCATGCGGATCGCGCGGCACATCAGTGAACTCATCGGCAATACCCCACTCGTTCAGCTGAACTCGGTGGTGCCGCCGGGAGCCGGCCGCGTCGTCGCCAAGGTCGAGTACCTCAACCCGGGCTTGAGCAGCAAGGACCGTATCGCCGAGAAGATGATCGACGCCGCCGAGGCCAGCGGGCAGCTCAAGCCCGGCGGCACCATTGTCGAACCCACCTCCGGTAACACCGGCGTCGGGTTGGCGCTGGTCGCCCAGCCCCGCGGCTACAAATGCATTTTCGTCTGCCCGGACAAGGTCAGCGAGGACAAGCAGAACGTGCTGCGCGCCTACGGCGCCGAGGTCGTGGTGTGCCCGACGGCGGTACCCCCCGACCACCCCGACAGCTACTACAGCGTCTCCGACCGGCTCGTCACGGAGATCGACGGCGCCTGGAAGCCCGACCAGTACTCCAACCCGGCGGGCCCGGCCAGCCACTACGAGACCACCGGGCCGGAGATCTGGGCCGACACCGAGGGCAAGGTCACGCATTTCGTGGCCGGTATCGGCACCGGCGGCACGATCACCGGCGCCGGCCGCTATCTCAAGGAGGTCTCCGGCGGGGCGGTGCGGGTGATCGGCGCCGACCCGGAGGGCTCGGTGTATTCCGGTGGCACCGGGCGGCCGTACCTGGTCGAGGGCGTCGGCGAGGACTTCTGGCCGCAGGCCTACGACCCCGAAGTGCCCGACCAGATCATCGCGGTGTCCGACTCCGACTCCTTCAACATGACCCGGCGGCTGGCCCGCGAGGAGGCGATGCTGGTCGGAGGCTCGTGCGGGATGGCTGTGGTGGCCGCGTGCAAGGTGGCCGAGGAGGCCGGCCCCGACGCGCTGGTCGTCGTGCTGCTGCCCGACGGGGGCCGGGGCTACATGTCGAAGATCTTCAACGACGCCTGGATGTCGTCCTACGGCTTCTTGCACACCCCGCTCGACGGCTCGATGGAACAGCCCACGGTCGGCGACGTGCTGCGCGGGAAATCCGGCACGCTGCCCGACCTGGTGCACACCCACCCGTCGGAAACGGTGCGCGACGCGATCGGCATCCTGCGTGAATACGGCGTTTCGCAGATGCCGGTCGTCGGCGCCGAGCCGCCGGTGATGGCCGGCGAGGTGGCCGGCAGTGTGTCGGAGCGCGAACTGCTCTCCGCCGTCTTCGAGGGCCGCGCCAACCTGGCCGATGCCGTCGCGCTGCACATGAGCCCCGCGCTGCCGATGATCGGCGCCGGCGAGTTGGTCAGCGCGCTGGCCAAGGCGTTGCGGGACGCCGACGCCGTGATGGTGGTCGAGGAAGGCAAACCGGTGGGCGTGATCACCCGCCACGACCTGTTGGGATTTCTGTCCGAGGGACCGCGACGAAAGTAGCGGGACGGCGTTCCAGCAAATTACTTCGGAAACGAAACCATCGCTGCCAGCTGGGCGATGGTCATGGCGGGCACGTTACAGCATCACAACCCAACGTAACGACGCTTTTCTGCGGCGCGTCGCGTCGGCTGGTTCGCAGGTGGCTCTCGGGTAGCCTGGTCCCGCCCCGTCCAGCTAACCCCCCGTAAGGGAGAGGCGTCGATGACCGATCAACCGCCCCCACCGCCGCCACCACCGGGTGGTTACCCGCCGCCGCCCCCGTCGTCCGGTGGATATGCGCCGCCGCCGCCCGGGCCCGCCATCCGCGCTCTGCCGACGCAGGCCTACACCTCGTGGTTCACCAGGGTGCTGGCGTTTCTCATCGACTACATCCCCTACGCGATCATCGTGGGCATCGGCTGGGTGATCCTGATGAGCACCCAGGAGGAGGAGTGCCTGGCCGACGTCACCCGCTACGACATCGACGAGGTCTGCGCGGTCGGCTACTCGTCGACCGGGCTGACCGTGTTCTGGCTGGCGGTGCTGCTGGGCCTGGCTTATCTGGTCTGGAACTACGGCTACCGTCAGGGCACTACCGGATCGAGCATCGGTAAATCGGTGCTGAAGTTCAAAGTGGTCAGCGAGGAGACCGGCCAGCCCATCGGTTTCGGCGCGTCGGTGGTGCGCCAACTCGCCCACCTCGTCGACACGATCATCTTCTACATCGGGTACCTGTTTCCGCTGTGGGACGCCAAGCGGCAGACACTGGCAGACAAGATCATGTCGACGGTTTGCCTGCCCGTCGAAGGCCCTGAAGGCAGCCCGGCGTAGATGGCCGACAAGCGCACCCCCGGGCCGGCCACCACCGCGATTCACGCCGGCTTCCACACCGACCCGGCCACCGGGGCGGTCAACCCGCCGATCTACACGGCCAGCACGTTCGCGCAGGACGGCGTCGGCAAGTTGCGCGCGGGGTTCGAGTACTCGCGGTCAGGCAACCCGACGCGGGCCGCGTTGGAGGCGTCGCTGGCCGCCATGGAAGAGGGCAGGTTCGGCCGCGCGTTCAGCTCGGGCATGGCGGCCACCGACTGCGCGTTGCGGGCGATGCTGCGCCCCGGCGAGCATGTGGTGATTCCCGACGACGCCTACGGCGGCACGTTCCGGTTGATCGATAAGGTGTTCACCGGCTGGGGCGTCGAGTACACGCCGGTCGCGCTGTCGGATCTCGATGCGGTGCGCGCCGCGATCACCCCACGCACCCGGCTGATCTGGGTGGAAACGCCGACCAATCCGCTGCTGTCGATCGCCGACATCGCCGCGATCGCCGAGCTGGCGGGCGAGGTAAAGATCTTGGTGGACAACACCTTTGCGTCGCCGGCGCTGCAGCAGCCGTTGACGCTGGGCGCCGATGTGGTGCTGCACTCGACCACCAAGTACATCGGCGGGCATTCCGACGTGGTGGGCGGGGCGCTGGTCACCGACGACGAGGAGCTGGACGCCGCGTTCGGCTTCCTGCAGAACGGCGCCGGCGCGGTGCCGGGGCCGTTCGACGCCTACCTGACGATCCGGGGCCTCAAGACGCTGGTGTTGCGCATGCAGCGGCACAGCGAGAACGCCGCCGCGGTCGCGGGATTCCTCGCCGGGCATCCGGGCGTGTCCACCGTGCTGTATCCGGGCCTGCCGGAGCATCCCGGCCACGACGTCGCAGCCCGGCAGATGCGCGGTTTCGGCGGCATGGTGTCGGTGCGGATGCGCGGCGGGCGAGCCGCGGCCGAAAGCCTGTGCGCGCGAACCGAAGTGTTCATTCTGGCCGAGTCGCTGGGCGGGGTCGAGTCGCTGATCGAGCATCCGGGCGCCATGACCCACGCCTCGACGGCCGGTTCGCAGTTGGAGGTTCCCGACGACCTGGTGCGCCTGTCGGTGGGCATCGAGGACGTCGAGGATCTGCTGGCCGACCTCGAGCAGGCGCTGGCCGAGTAGCGCGAAAACCCTTGGCTTTCAGGAGCTTTTACGTCTGCTCGTCACCAACGCGGGACGAATCGCTGCCGTCGTCACCGCCAGGTTGACTTCGGGCAGGTCGGGTTCGGACTCGCTTACCCAACTGCCGCTGGCGATGTCGGCGGCCCGGCTGCGCACCCACTCCCATCCCCGGTCGCTCAGGCTGAACACCGCGCCCAGCCCGTCGACCATGTGCAGCAACGAGATGATGGTCGCCGTCGTCGAGTCCGGGTTGTGCTCCTCGAACAGCGCGTTCATCAGGGCCGCGCGAGCATTCGACACCCGCGTACGGTCGACCAACGGCCAAGCATATGTACGCTTTAATCCGTTGCCCTGCAAGCGAACCTGTCGTATCTGGTCCAGGCGTTCCAGCTGGGTGAGCACCGCCGCGGGAGTCTCGCGCCGCAGCCTGGCGATCGCGGCGGCCGGGCTCATCGGCCTTCGCAGCAGCAGCTGCAGCGCGGGTTCCAGCACCGGGTCGGCCGGGTTGGGGCCGCTGAGCACCACCAGCCGCCCGGCCTCCACCGGCTCGCTGTCGACCGCCGGACGAATCCGGCACGCATGCGCCAAATCGAGCAGCGCCGCCGCGGTCAGTACACGCTCGCGGCAGCCGCGTTCCAACCCCGGCCGCGCCGACGCGTTGTCGAGCAGCAGCAGAAGAAGATCTTCGGCAATGCGTGCCATGAGCGGACGCAGTCCCGCCCTATTCCCCGACCCCTGCCGTAGCTATGAGTGGTACGGCTCCGCGCTGACCAGCGTCACTTTGACGGTGTTGCCGTTGGGCACGGTGTAGGTGCGCGATTCGCCCACCTTGGCGTCGATCAGCGCGCCGCCGAGCGGCGAGTTCGGCGAGTACACCTCCAGGTCGCCGTCGTTGATGCCCTCCCCGCGGGTGGCGATCAAGAACGTCTCGGTGTCCGACTTGTCATCGCCGTAGTAGACGGTCACCACCGAACCGGGCAGCGCAACCCCGGACTGCGTCGGCGCTTCACCGACCTTGGCGTTGTTCAGCAGGTCCTGGAGTTGGCGGATCCGGGCCTCCTGCTGGCCCTGCTCCTCACGCGCGGCGTGGTACCCGCCGTTTTCGCGCAGGTCGCCCTCCTCGCGGCGGTCGTTGATTTCCGCGGCGATGATCGGACGGTTTGCGATCAACTGGTCGAGCTCGGCCTTGAGTCGGTCATGTGACTCCTGGGTCAACCAGGTCACCTGAGTGTCCGTCATCTCGTCGCGCTCCTCATGTAATCGGTCCCGCGTATCCGCGTGGCTATGGCTGTGGCTGCGGGGTGTGTTCCATCGCGTGACAACGCGTATACCCGCTAATGCAGCAATACACGGCCCCAGCCGGAACCGTGCATGCACATATCGTACCACTGCGCGGCAGTGCGACCACCGTGTTTTCGCAGTTCGGCGTTCGTCCGCACCGCTGTGCGGTCAGGAAGCGCGCAGGTAGCCGGGCACATCAGTGCCGCAGCCGTACACGTCGCCCATTACCGGTGGCTTGCTGGATTTGACGGTCGTCGTCACCTGCACCGTGGCCGCCTGCGACGGGGGGATCAGCACCTCACGGCGCCCGGTCTCGCTGCCGTCTTTGGCGCGGACCCGCACGATGCAGTCCACCGGGCGCGACGGGTCGGATCGCGTCACGCTGATCGTTACCGACACCGTCTCGTCGTCGATCAGCCGGTAGCCGGCCAGCGCGCCTTCCACGTCGCTGCGGCCCAGCCGCTGGTAGCCGACGACTGCGATGACAACGCCGACGGCCACGACCAGCAGCGCCAGCGCGACGACGACGCCGCGCCGCGCCGTGCGAGAAAGCCGCGGACGGCCATAACGGGGGGTGTCGCTCATTGGTTCGCCGGTTTCGGATTCAGGCCGCCAGGATGGAACTATTAGGTTAAAGGCCCAAACGGCGGGCAAGACAGGGGGCACGTGAGCGAACTGCGGTTGATGGCGGTGCACGCCCACCCGGACGACGAGTCCAGTAAGGGCGCCGCCACCCTTGCCCGCTACGCCGACGAGGGCCACCGCGTGCTCGTCGTGACGCTCACCGGCGGCGAGCGCGGCGAGATCCTCAACCCCGCCATGGACCTGCCCGATGTGCACGGCCGCATCGCCGAGATCCGCCGCGACGAGATGGCCAAGGCCGCCGAGATCCTCGCCGTCGAACACACCTGGCTTGGCTTCGTCGACTCCGGGCTGCCCAAGGGCGACCCGCCGCCACCGCTGCCGCAGGGCTGCTTCGCGCTGGTGCCGCTGGAGGTCGCCACCGAGGCGCTGGTGCGGGTGGTGCGCGAGTTTCGCCCGCACGTCATGACGACCTACGACGAGCATGGCGGCTACCCGCACCCCGACCACATTCGCTGCCACCAGGTGTCGGTGGCCGCCTACGAAGCAGCCGGGGACTATCGGATGTATCCGGATGCCGGCGAGCCGTGGACGGTCGCTAAGCTCTACTACAACCACGGCTTCCTGCGGCAGCGGATGCAGCTACTGCAGGACGAGTTCGCCAAACACGGCCAGCAGGGCCCGTTTGAAAAGTGGCTGGCGCACTGGGACCCCAAGCACGACGTGTTCGCCGACCGGGTGACCACCCGCGTGGAGTGCTCGGCGTATTTCAGCCAGCGCGACGACGCGCTGCGCGCGCACGCCACCCAGATCGACCCGAAGGGCGACTTTTTCGCCGCGCCGATCGAATGGCAGCAAAGGCTTTGGCCCACCGAGGAATTCGAGCTGGCCCGTTCGCGGGTGCCGGTGCGCCTTCCCGAGACCGATCTGTTCGCCGGAATCGAGGCCGACCAATGAACCAGCTTCTGCTCACACTGCTGGCCGACGACGCACCCCGCAACACCGGGCCCGACTTCGGCAAGGCCAGCCCGTTCGGCCTTCTGGTGATCGTGCTCCTGCTGATCGGGACGTTCTTGCTGGTGCGGTCGATGAA
Source organism: Mycobacterium kyorinense (assembly GCF_002101735.1). Lineage (GTDB taxonomy): Bacteria > Actinomycetota > Actinomycetes > Mycobacteriales > Mycobacteriaceae > Mycobacterium > Mycobacterium kyorinense. Next base: position 28,645 of record NZ_LQPE01000136.1, read on the forward strand.
CCGGCAGCTGAAGAAGGTGCCCGAGTCGTTCGACCCGCAGCACCCCGAGCCGGATCAGGCGGCCGACGAGGGCACGGTGGACACCGAACCCGACGGATCACCGCGTGAGCCCGAGGGCTAACACGCTGGCCGAAGCGGCCAGCCCGTACCTGCGCCAGCACGCCGAGAACCCGGTGCACTGGCAGGAGTGGACGCCGCAGGCGCTGGCCGAGGCCGCCGAGCGCGACGTACCGATCCTGCTGTCGGTCGGCTACGCCGCTTGCCATTGGTGCCACGTGATGGCGCACGAGTCGTTCGAGGACGAGCAGGTGGCCGCCGCAATGAACGACGGGTTCGTCTGCGTCAAGGTCGACCGCGAGGAACGGCCCGACATCGACGCCGTCTACATGAACGCCACCGTTGCGCTCACCGGGCACGGCGGCTGGCCGATGACCTGCTTTTTGACGCCGGACGGCCGGCCGTTCTTCTGCGGCACCTACTACCCGAAACCTGTGTTCCTGGAAGTGCTTTCGGCCGTCGTCAACACCTGGCGGACCCGGCGCGACGAGGTGGAGCAGGTATCCGACCACATCGCCGCCGAGCTGCAAAACATGGCGTCCGGGCTGCCGGGCGGTGGCCCGGAGATCGAGCCGGCGTTGTGCGATCACGGGGTGGCGCTGGTGTTGGAAGACGAGGACACCGAGGACGGCGGGTTCGGCGGCGCGCCGAAGTTCCCGCCGTCGGCGCTGCTCGAAGCGCTGCTGCGGCACTACGAGCGCACCGGATCCCAGCCGGCGCTGCAGGCGGTGGAGCGCACCTGCGCCGCGATGGCCCGCGGCGGAATCTACGACCAGTTGGCTGGCGGATTCGCCCGCTACAGCGTCGACAATGCTTGGGTGGTACCGCATTTCGAGAAGATGCTGTACGACAACGCGCTGTTGCTGCGCGTCTATGCCCACTGGGCCCGCCGCACCGGGAACCCACTGGCCCGCCGGGTGGCCCGTCAGACCGCCAAGTTCCTGCTGCATGATCTGGGCGACGGCGACATGTTCACCTCGTCGCTGGACGCCGACGCCGCGGGCGCCGAAGGCTCCACCTACGTGTGGACGCCGGCGCAACTGACCGAAGTCCTCGGGTCAGACGACGGGCATTGGGCCGCTTCGGTTTTCGGCGTCACCGACACCGGCACATTCGAGCACGGCACGTCGGTGCTGCAGTTGCCGTCCGACCCCGACGATGCCGACCGTCTGGAGCGCGTCCGCACCGTGCTGCTGGCCGCCCGGCTGACCCGGCCGCAGCCCGACCGCGACGACAAGGTGGTCACCGCCTGGAACGGCCTGGCAATCACCGCGTTGGCGGAAGCCAGTGTGGCCCTTGGCGATCCGGAACTGCTGGCCGCCGCGAGGCGATGCGCGACGGCGCTGGTGGACCTGCACCTGGTCGACGGCCGACTGCGCCGGGCCAGCCTGGGCGGACGGGTCGGCGACAGCGCGGCGATCCTGGAAGACCACGGGATGCTGGCCACGGGTCTGCTGAGCCTCTACCAGTTGACCGGCGAGGACACCTGGCTGTCGACGGCCACCGCGCTGCTCGACATCGCGTTGGCGCACTTCGCCGATCCGGATCGGCCGGGCCGGTGGTTCGATGCCGCGGACGACGCCGAACAGTTGATGTTTCGGCCCGCCGACCCGTTGGACGGCGCGACGCCGTCGGGAGCCTCCTCGATCACCGAGGCGCTGCTGACTGCCGCGCATCTGGTCGGCGGCGAGCGCGCCGCAAGGTATTGGGCGGCGGGCGCCGACGCGCTGCTGGCGCACTCTGTGCTGCTCGCCCGCGCGCCGCGCTCGGCCGGGCATTGGCTGGCGGTCGCCGAGGCGGCGGTGCGCGGTCCGCTGCAGGTCGCGGTGGCCTGCGCTGGGCCGGGATCGGCGCTGCTGGCCGCCGCGCGCAAACTCGCCCCGGGTGGGGCCATTGTGGTCGGCGGCGCGGCGGGCTCGTCCGAGTTACTCCTCGACCGCGACCGGGTCGACGGCGCCGACGCCGCCTACGTGTGCCGCGGCCGGGTCTGCGATCTGCCGGTCACCGCCACCGACGATCTGGCCGCGGCCCTGTCGCGGTAGCCTGCGTCACATGCCGAGTGCTGAACACATCGCCGACACCGTCAACCGCTACATCAGCCTGGTTGCCAAGGGGGGCGCCGACGACATCGCGGAGCTCTACGCCGAGGACGCCACCGTCGAGGATCCGGTCGGCGGCGAGGTGCACATCGGCCGGCAGGCGATCCGCGGCTTCTACTCCGCGATCGAAAACGCCGAGCGCGAATGCGAATTGGTCACTTTGCGGGTCGCCGGCAACGAAGCCGCGTTCCAGTTCCGGCTCACGGTCAAGGCCGGCGACGGCGGGATGGTGATCGAGCCCATCGACGTGATGGCGTTCGACGACGAGGGCAAGGTCGCCGCGATGAAGGCCTACTGGTCGGCGGAGAACGTCCGACAGCTTTAGCAGCTACGCCGGGTGGCCGACATAAAAGACGGCCAGCCACATCGCGATGTAATGCAGGATTGCCGCGACCGCTGTGCAGGCGTGGAAAAACTCGTGGTAGCCAAAGGTTTTCGGCCACGGGTCCGGCCAGCGCAGGCCGTAGAGCAGTCCGCCGATGCTGTACAGCACGCCGCCGACGGCCAGCAGCACCATCGCCGCCACGCCGGCGGTGTGGATGATCGTCGGCGCGTACCACACCGCCACCCAGCCCAGCAGCAGATACAGCGGCACGCCCACCCAGCGGGGCGCCGTCGGCCACAGCACCTTCAGCAGGATCCCGGCCGCCGCCCCGCCCCACACGATGCACAGCACCAGTGTCCCGGTGTCGCGCGGCATGGCCAGCCGCGCGAACGGCGTGTAGCTGCCCGCGATGAAGATGAAGATCATCGAATGGTCGAGCCGCTTCATGCGCATCCGCGCCGTGACCGATTTCCACTCCACCCGGTGATAGGTGGCGCTGACGGCGAACATCGCCACGGTGGCCGCGGCGTAGATGAACGTCGCCAGGCCGGCCTGCGGTGAGGCCACCGCCCACGACACGGACACCAGGGTCGCGCCGCAGATGATCGCCAGCCACGCCGAGTAGAAGTGGATCCAGCCGCGCATCCGCGGCTTGGTAAGGATTTCGGTAGCGCCCTCGACGACGTCCTCGACAACGCTGATCGGTCCGGACTGGTGCGACTCAGCGTTCGTCTGGCTCAATTTCCCTCCCTGACTTGTGTCGGGATCGCCGTTGATCGTGCCTTTCACAGTAGTCTGGATTCCCGTGGAGATTATCCCCCCGCGCCTCAAGGAACCGCTGTATCGCATCTATGAGATGCGGTTACGGCAGGGTCTGGCGGCCTCCAAATCCGCGCTGCCGCGCCACATCGCGGTGCTGTGCGACGGCAACCGGCGCTGGGCGCGCGACGCCGGCTACGACGACGTCAGCTATGGCTACCGGATGGGTGCGGCCAAGATCGCCGAGATGCTGCGATGGTGTCAGGAAGCCGGCATCGAAATGGCGACGGTGTATTTGTTGTCCACCGAAAACCTGCAACGCGACCCCGACGAACTGGCCGCGCTGATCGAAATCATCACCGACGTCGTCGAAGAAATCTGCGCGCCGGTCAACCGCTGGAGCGTGCGCACGGTCGGGGACTTGGAGCTTATCGGCGAGGAACCGGCCCGGCGGCTGCGCGAGGCCGTAGAAAGCACGGCGGGCACTCCGAGTTCCGGCTTCCACGTCAACGTCGCCGTCGCCTACGGCGGCCGTCAGGAGATCGTCGACGCCGTGCGCGCCCTGCTCAACAAGGAACTCGCCAACGGCGCGAGCGCCGAGGAACTGGTCGACGCCGTCACCGTCGACGCCATCTCCGAAAACCTGTACACCTCAGGGCAACCCGACCCCGACCTGGTCATCCGGACGTCGGGGGAGCAGCGGCTGTCCGGCTTTCTGTTGTGGCAGAGCGCCTATTCGGAGATGTGGTTCACCGAGGCGCACTGGCCGGCGTTCCGGCGGGTCGACTTCCTGCGCGCGCTGCGCGATTACAGCTTGCGTCACCGCCGTTTCGGGATGTAGCCGGACGGGTCCTCGCGCTAGAACTGGCAGCGTTTGGCAGTGCAGTGCCTTCAGTTGGCACTGCGCTGGCCGCACCATCGGCACATGACAAGCGAATTGGTTTCACGTCGTTACAGTCAGCGCTGGCGAGCGATCCTTGCCGACCTGGTCTTCTGGAGCCTCGCGGGCGCGATCGTCGCCGCATTCTCTGGGCCGTTCGGCGAGTGGTGGCATGTGCCGCGCTCAGTGCTCCTCGCCGGAGGGCTGACGTTTCTCGTCGGTGGTCTCGGCCTGCTGTTCGGTCTGAACCGGCTGCGCCCGACGCCGCGTCGCCTGGTATGGGGTTTCGGGATGTTCAACCTGATCTTCGCCCCAATCGTGTGGGTTACGGCGATGTATGGCTGGTTGCCGCTCAGCGCGCCGGGTAATTGGGCGCTCGCCTCCGCCGGCGTCATCGCACTCGTGCTCGGCGGCTGGCAGCTGGATACTTTGCGCTGACTGACGCGCGGGTGGGCCGTGTCACACTGGAGCCATGGCTGCGCTGTCGGCGGCGGTGTTCGCACTGAGCTGGTGGCTGGGCGCATATCTGTTGGCGCGTGACCCGCGCAAGCCGGTGCTCGTGTTGGCGGCGACCGGGCTGTGCGGCTTCGCGGCCGTGGTTGCGCTGGACGCGGTGCGGCTGGTCGCGCACGTCGGGCTGCTCAACCAGGTCGAGATATACCTGGCGGCCGTGCCCGGTGTGGCATGGTTCGCGGTCCTTGTCGAGCTGGCCCGGCCCTGCGACAGCTGGCGGGCCCGCACCGGTGAGCTGCTGCTGATCGGTGGCGTCGCGGCGTTGACCCTGGTCGGCGCGGCGATGGCCGGCAGTGTCGACGGGCCGTTGCGGCTCGGCCATTGGGTGATGTTCGCGGTGATATCGCTTTCCACCCTCGGCGCAATGGCCAAGGCCCTGGCACGGCCCGCCCAGCCGATCCCGGTGGTCGGCCTCGTCGTCGTGGCGACGTTGTTCTTCTCGCTGAGCAATGCGATCTTGGTCATTCCGCTGGGTCTGGTCCCCAGCTGGCTGGCGCTGGCGTCGACGGGATGTGACGTGCTCGCGCTCGGTGTTGCGGTGGCGCTGTGGGATGCCTTCGACGAGGGCCAGGCGCTGCGCGCCGACATGCTGCGTTCTTTTTGGGGCAGCGTCACGGTGGCCGTGCTGTTCGGCGGTCAGGTGCTGATCGGCATCGCGTTGACCGGCCAGCAGACCGCACTGATGGTGCTGCTGTTCACCAGCCTGGCCATCGCGATCGACGTGCAGGTGCTCGCCGACCCGATGGCGGGCATGCTGGACCGGATGGCGTTCTGGCGGTCTCCGACGCTGCGCGCCGACCGGGCGACGCTGCGGCGCACCGAATCCGCGCTGCCGCTGCGCTCGGCCGACCCGCTCGACGACGTCGACGACGACACCTTCGCCCGGCTCACTCGCCGCGCGCTCGGCCACTACGGCGACCTGTCGAAGCTGGTCGCCAGCCCCCTGACCGCGCTGCCCGAAATCGACGAGCGGCTGGCCGCCCGCGGCGCGCCCGACCAGCCGCTGGAGCGGGCCATCGAACTCAAGGCGTTACTGGCCGATCGCATCGCGGCGCTCAAGCCGCGCGACGGCGGCGACTTCGGCACCACCGAACAATGGCGCTATTACAACTCGCTGTACTTCCCGTACGTCGTGGGCGTGCGCGCCTACGCGCAGAACGCCACGGCCGCCGGCCTGGACCCGATCGCCCGGCAGGCGTGGCAGTGGTTCGTCACCGAGGTGCCGCAGCGCTCGCTGCACAACTGGCAGAACGCCGCCGCCCGGTTGATCGCCGCCGATCTGCGTGGCCGGGTAGCCGTTTCCAGCTAAGGAAATATCTGTCCGGCAAAACCGTGTTGACCTGCGCATGGCATTAGTTGGCAGTGCCATGCGTCGATCTGGCAGTCCCAGAGCGGCACGCTCAAACATGTTCGAGCACGTCACCCAAGGAGTTTTGACATGACCGCTACTGCCGGATTGGCCACCCGCCCGTTCGCCGACTCGACCGACTCGCTGCTGCGCTTCGCGATGCGCGCCGACGCCACGCTGACCGGGCTCGCGGGCCTGGCCGTCGCCGTGCTCGCCGACCCGATCTCGTCGCTGACAGGCTTGAGTTCGATTCAGGAATACATCGCCGGGGCCCTGTGCGTGTTGTACGGGCTGGGCGTGTTCAGCATCGCCGCGGCGCCCGATCTTCGCCGCGCCGGGATCGGCGTCGTGATCGCCAATGTCGTGTGCACCGTGGGGGCGGTCGCCGTCGTCGCCGCCGGGGTGTTGCCGCTGACGGCCACCGGTGTGGTCGCAACATTGGCCAGCGGCGTGTACACCGCACTGTTCGGTTACCTGCAATACCTCGGAGTGCGCCGACTGCCGGCGTGACTCCCTTCCGCTGGTGCGGGGCGCTGCCACCGTTTCGAGGTTTGCGGTGGGGGTCCCCGCACCGGCTCATTGCGCGATATCCATCGCTCGAGCGTGGACTTTTGGCACGCAGAACCGCGAGTGGGCGTGTCTTAAGCCCACAGTCGACGCAGAAGTTACAGCTTGCGCAGCCGCAGCCGGTTGATGGAGTGGTCGGCGTCTTTGCGCAGCACCAGGGTGGCCCGTGGCCGGGTGGGCAGGATGTTCTCGACGAGGTTGGGCCGGTTGATCGAACGCCAGATGTCGCGGGCGGCGGCGACGGCTTGGGAATCGTTCAGCCCTGCGTAGTGGTGGAAGTGCGAGGCCGGATTGGCGAACGCCGTCGAGCGCATCGCCAAAAACCTTGACACATACCACTGTTCGATGTCCTCGATCCGCGCGTCCACGTACAGCGAGAAGTCGAACAGGTCCGACACCATCAGCGTCGGCCCGGTCTGCAGCACGTTGAGGCCCTCGAGGATCAGGATGTCGGGGTGGCGCACCACGTGTTTGGCGCCCGGCACGATGTCGTAGTGCAAGTGCGAGTACACCGGCGCGCACGCGTACCGCGCCCCCGACTTCACCGAGGTGACGAACCGCATCAACGCCCGCCGGTCGTAACTTTCCGGAAAACCCTTGCGGTGCATGAGGTTTCGCCGCTCGAGTTCGGAGTTCGGGTACAGGAAGCCGTCGGTGGTGACCAGGTCGACACGCGGATGGTGATCCCAGCGGGCCAGTAGCGCCTGCAGCAGACGGGCGGTGGTCGACTTGCCCACCGCCACACTGCCGGCCACCCCGATGATGAACGGCACCGGCCGGTCCGGGTTCTGCTGCGGCTCGCCTAGGAACTCCGCGGTGGCCGCGAACAGCCGCTGGCGGGCCGCGACCTGCAGGTGCAGCAGACGGGCCAGCGGCAGGTACACCTCTTCGACCTCGAGCAGGTCGACCTGCTCACCGAGACCACGCAGGGCAACGACTTCGTCTTCGGTCAGCGGCAGCGGCGTCGACATGCGCAGCGCGCGCCACTGACTTCGGTCGAACTCCACGTAGGGGCTCGGCTCGCTCAGCCGCGGCATGGCCCTCAGTCTTGCAGGGGCGGAATGGATAGCGTTAACCGGTATGGAGCCCGACAGCCTGATCCGCGAGTACCTGCTGCTGGGTTTGCGCTTCGACCGGATCGAGTCCGGCTACGTCGACGCCTACACCGGTGACCCCGCGCTGCGCCGGCTGGTCGCCGACGAGCCGGCGCCCGAGCCGGCCACGCTGGTCCGAGCGGCCGACGGGCTGATCGCCGCACTGCCGGACGTGCCGCGCCGCAACGGATTCGACGACACCCGCGCCGACTACCTGCGCGCTCACCTGCGGGCGCTGGCGTGCGCCGGGCGCAAGTTCGCAGGCGACGACATCGGCTTCGTCGAAGAGGTGCGCGACTATTTCGACGTCGACATCGCCAAAGGCGACGCCGACACCTACCGCCAAGCGCACAGCCGCCTCGACGAACTACTCGGCGGAACCGGCCCGCTGGCCGAGCGGATGATCGCCTACCGCGCCGCCGAGGAGATACCGCCGCAACGGCTGGCCGAGTGCATCGAGGCGTTCTCCAGCGCGCTGCGCGACCGGGTGCGCGCCGAATACCCGCTGCCGGACACCGAAACCATCGAATACCAGGTGGTCACCGACAAGCCGTGGTCGGGATTCAACTACTACCTGGGCAACTACCGCTCGACGGTGGCCGTCAACGCCGACCTCAAGCAGCTGATGTCCAACCTGCCGCGGCTGGTCGCCCACGAGTCCTATCCCGGCCACCACACCGAGCACTGCCGCAAGGAGGCGGGCCTGGTCAAACGCCACGGCCAGGCCGAGCAGACCATCTTCCTGGTCAACACCCCGCAGTGCCTGATCGCCGAGGGCCTGGCCGATTTGGCGCTGCACGTCGCCGTCGGCCCGGGCTGGGGACGTTGGGCTGCCGACATCTACGCCGACTTGGGGCTGCGTTTCGACGGCGAGCGGGCCGAGGCGATCTCGGAGGCGACGGCCGCGCTCGCCGGTGTTCGCCAGGACGCCGCGCTGATGCTGCACGACGAGCACCGCGACGCCGACGAGGTGACGGATTTCCTGCGCCGCTGGCTGCTGGTCACCGACGAGCGCGCCCGCCAGATGCTGCGGTTTTTGTCCTCGCCGCTGTGGCGCGCCTACACCAGCACCTACGTCGAGGGATACCGGCTGCTGCGGCGCTGGCTGGACAACCGGCCCGCCGGGGTCAGCCTCACCGAGCGGTTCGGCCGCCTGCTGGACGAGCCGCTGATCCCGTCGGCGCTTCGCATAGGCTGAGAGCCATGCCTGCCGAATACGCCGACACCGCGAGCGCCGCTTACCGCGCCGCGTTGCAGGTCGTCGAATCCGTCGAACCCCGCATCGCCGCCGCGACCCGCAAAGAGCTTGCCGACCAACGTGATTCGCTCAAGCTGATCGCCAGCGAGAACTACGCTTCGCCCGCGGTGCTGCTGACGATGGGCAGTTGGCTGTCGGACAAGTACGCCGAGGGCACCATCGGGCACCGCTTCTATGCGGGCTGCCAAAACGTCGACACTGTCGAGAGCGTGGCCGCCGAGCACGCCCGCGAGCTGTTCGGCGCGCCCTACGCCTACGTGCAGCCGCACTCGGGCATCGACGCCAACCTCGTTGCGTACTGGGCCATTCTGGCCACCCGGGTCGAGGCGCCGGGCCTGGCCGAGGCCGGCGTCAAGCACGTCAACAACCTGTCCGAACAGGACTGGGAAGCGCTGCGCCACAAGCTGGGCAACCAGCGGCTGCTGGGCATGTCGCTGGATGCCGGCGGGCACCTCACCCACGGTTTCCGGCCCAACATCTCGGGCAAGATGTTCCACCAGCGCAGCTACGGCACCGACCCGCAAACCGAGTTGCTGGACTATGACAAGGTCGCGGCGGCGGCGCGGGAGTTCAAGCCGTTGATCCTGGTCGCGGGCTACTCGGCCTATCCGCGGCGGATCAACTTCGCCACCATGCGCGAGATCGCCGACGAGGTGGGCGCCACCCTGATGGTCGACATGGCGCACTTCGCCGGGCTTGTCGCGGGCAAGGTGTTCACCGGCGACGAGGACCCGGTGCCGCACGCGCACGTCACCACCACGACGACGCACAAGTCGTTGCGCGGCCCCCGCGGCGGGCTGATCCTGGCCCAGCCGGAGTACGCCGACGCCGTCGACAAGGGCTGCCCGATGGTGCTGGGCGGGCCGCTGGCCCACGTCATGGCCGCCAAGGCCGTCGCGCTGGCCGAGGCCCGCCAGCCGACGTTCCAGACCTACGCCCAGCAGGTCGCCGACAACGCGCACGCACTGGCCGAGGGGTTCCTCAAGCGCGGAGCGCGGCTGGTGACCGGCGGCACGGACAACCACATCGTGCTGCTCGACGTCACGTCGTTCGGGCTGACCGGCCGCCAGGCCGAATCGGCGCTGCTGGACTCCGGCGTCGTCACCAACCGCAACTCGATTCCCGTCGATCCCAACGGCGCCTGGTACACCAGCGGCATCCGGCTCGGCACGCCGGCGCTGACCAGTCGCGGCTTCGGCGCTGCCGACTTCGACCGGGTCGCCGAGCTGGTGGTCGACGTCCTGAAGAACACCACGGCCGAGGGCACGTCGAAAGCCAAGTACACGCTGGCCGACGGCACCGCCGAACGGGTGCGCGCCGCGTCGGCCGAGCTGCTGGACGCCAACCCGCTCTACCCGGGCTTGACGGTGTGAAGTCGGCCCGGTTCGTCGCCTGCGTCGCCGTCGCGATGTTGGCGCCGTCGCCGGCCGCCGCCGCAGCACCGCCGGGATTTCCCGATCTGAGCGCTTTCGCTCCGGTGGATCCGCAGGGCTACCTGGGCGCCAGTCGCTACCTGGACAACAACGACAACGACGTGGGGGTGTGGTTTTCCACCTCCGACGGCGTGGTTTGCAGCTGGACCTATTTCCCCAAGGCCATGGAAAGCCCGATGGGTTGGCCGGGCATCACGTGCATGGGGGACATTCCCGGCATCCCGGATTCGGTTCCCGACAGCGGGGCTCCGGGATGCGCCCGGGTGTGGCCGCGGCCAGTCTCGTCCGACTTCGTTCTCGACAGGCATGGCGGCGCATGCCCGCCGTTTCGCGGCGCCGCCGTCATGAACGCCGGGCAGAAGATCGAAACCGGCGACGCCACCTGCGCGGTCGGCGCGAACCAGTTGCTCGCCTGTATCGATCCCTCCCGCGGCAAGGGATTCGTCCTGCAGCCATCCGGCAGCTGGGTGTTCTGACCGCCACGCGACCAGGGAGTTTCACGAAACCTGTGAACCCGGGTTACATTTACTTTCATGGCCGTGAAACCCGTTGCTAATGCACTGACGCTTGAACTCGAGCCGGTGGTGGAGCAGCTGATGGACCACCACCTCAACACCGAGGATCTGTGGTTCGCGCACGACTATGTGCCGTTCGAGCAGGGCGAGAACTTCGCCTTCCTCGGCGGCCGCGATTGGGACCCGTCCCAGGCGACGCTGCCGCGAGTGATCACCGACGCCTGCGAGATCCTGCTGATCACCAAGGACAACCTGGCCGGCTACCACCGTGAGCTCGTCGAGCACTTCATCCTCGAAGACTGGTGGGGCCGCTGGCTGGGCCGGTGGACCGCCGAGGAGCACCTGCACGCCATCGCGCTGCGCGAATACCTCGTGGTGACCCGTGAAATCGACCCGACCGCCAACGAGCAGGTCCGGGTCGACCACGTGATGAAGGGCTACCGGGCCGACCGCTACAGCCAGGTCGAAACGCTGGTGTTCATGGCATTCTTCGAGCGCGCCCATGCGGTGTTCTGCCGCAACCTGGCGGCCCAGATCGAAGAGCCCGTGCTGGCCGGGCTGATCACCCGGATCGCCAAAGACGAAGAGCGCCATGAAGACTTCTTCGCCAAGCTCGTCGCGCACTGCCTGGAGTACAGCTGCGACGAGACGATCGCGGCGATCGCGGCGCGGGCCGCGGAGCTCGGCGTCGTCGGCGGCGACATCGACGCCTACCAAGACAAGGTGCAGAAGATGGCCGAGGCGGGAATTTTCGGCGAACCCCAGTTGCGCCAGGTGATCTCGGACCGCATCACCGCGTGGGGCTTGGCCGACCAGCCCGAACTGCGGCAGTTCGTCGCCGGCTGACCTTTCCACCGCGAGCGTGCGTAGTTGCACGCGTTTTGGGCGGTTTCGACGTGCATCCATGCACGCTCGCCGTCCAGACGCGGCGCGCCTGCACGGCGGGCCTGCTCTGATGCGAGTAGCGTCGCATTCGATGGCTAGCGACGTGCTCTGCTGTCCAGACGGCACCTCTTGTCACGACCACAACAGGACCGGCCCCGGTCCTGGTGCCGCCGCCCCGCCGATACGCTCTGCGCGGGGCCGCGCGGAGTCCGGTCCGTCGACGATGCAGCCCGTGAAACGGGCTGCTGAGGAGCGGGCCACTAGCCTAGGAGCGCTCCGTGACTGATACCCGGACGTATGTGCTGGACACCTCGGTGCTGTTGTCCGACCCGTGGGCGTGCACCCGGTTCGCCGAGCACGACGTGGTGGTGCCGCTGGTCGTGATCAGCGAACTGGAGGCCAAGCGCTATCACCACGAACTGGGCTGGTTCGCCCGTCAGGCGCTGCGCTTGTTCGACGACCTTCGGCTGGAGCACGGACGGCTCGATCAGCCCATTCCCGTTGGGACACAAGGCGGTACGCTGCATGTCGAACTCAACCACAGCGACCCTGCGGTGCTGCCGGCGGGCTTCCGCACCGACAGCAACGACTCACGGATTCTGTGCTGTGCCGCCAACCTCGCCGCCGAGGGCAAGCGAGTCACATTGGTGTCCAAGGACATTCCGCTGCGGGTCAAGGCCGGCGCGGTCGGCCTGTCGGCCGACGAATACCACGCCCAGGACGTCGTCACCTCCGGATGGACCGGGATGGCCGAGGTCGAAGCCTCGGCCGACGACATCGACGTATTGTTCGCCGACGGCGAAATAGACCTGGCTGCGGCACGAGACCTGCCCTGCCACACCGGAATTCGGCTGCTGGGCGGTAGCTCGCATGCGCTGGGACGGGTCAACGCCCACAAGCGTGTGCAGCTGGTGCGCGGGGACCGCGAAGTGTTCGGGCTGCGCGGGCGCTCCGCCGAGCAGCGGGTGGCGCTGGATCTGCTACTCGACGAGTCGGTGGGCATCGTGTCGCTGGGCGGCAAGGCCGGCACCGGCAAGTCGGCGCTGGCATTGTGCGCGGGCCTGGAAGCGGTGCTGGAGCGACGAACCCACCGCAAGGTGGTCGTGTTCCGCCCGCTGTATGCGGTCGGCGGCCAGGAGCTGGGCTATCTGCCCGGCAGTGAGAGCGACAAGATGGGCCCCTGGGCGCAGGCGGTGTTCGACACCCTCGAGGGCCTGGCCAGCCCGGCGGTGCTCGACGAGGTGCTGTCCCGCGGCATGCTCGAGGTGCTGCCGCTGACGCACATCCGCGGCCGCTCACTGCACGACTCGTTCGTGATCGTCGACGAGGCCCAGTCGCTGGAGCGCAACGTGCTGCTGACCGTGCTGTCGCGGCTGGGCACGGGATCGCGAGTGGTGTTGACGCACGACGTCGCTCAGCGCGACAACCTGCGGGTGGGCCGTCACGACGGGGTGGTGGCCGTGATCGAGAAGCTCAAGGGGCACCCGCTGTTCGCGCACATCACGCTGTTGCGCAGCGAGCGCTCGCCGATCGCGGCGCTGGTCACCGAGATGCTCGAGGAGATCAGCCGGGGCCCGTTGCCCTAGCGGCGATCGCAAGCGCGGCGAAGCCGGGCGCAGCGGGTCGCCGCTATGCCCCGAGCGCAAACGCCAAGCCGGCGGTGTCGGCGACGGTGACGGTCAGCGCCGAATGGTCCCGCAGCCCGATCACCCGGCGGACCGGCGGCTCGAAGTGGATGCAGACGCCGGCGTCGGCGTTGGTCCCGAACGTGAGCCCGTCGTCGGCGAACGACAGCCGCGGCCCCAGCGCCGTCCACCACCGGTATGGACCCGTGACATGGGCGTCGCTTATCTGGCTCAGCGGCACGTCGACCCGCAGCGGCCCGTACCGGGCGACGAAGCGCCCGTCCGCGTTGAGGGTGACGCCCTGGCGTCCCGGCCAGCGACGGATCGGCAGCCATAGCGGCGCCAGCCGCGGCGCGTAGCGGTAGGGGAAGAAACGGTCCTGGGCGATCATCACTCTTACTATCCGCTGGATAGGCTGCCAGGGTGGCGAGACTCTGCGACAGCCAAGCCTGGCGGTACTGGCGTACCGTTCTCGGCGTCGTGGTGGCCGCCGCGGTGCTGGCCATCGGGGCTCTGACCGGACACGTGCGGCGCGCCGACGCCGACGACGTGGACTGTGCGCAGGTCAAGTGCGTGGCGCTGACGTTCGACGACGGGCCCGGGCCGTTCACCGACCGGTTGCTGCGCATCCTGGCCGACAACGATGCCAAGGCCACGTTCTTTCTGATCGGCAACAAGGTGGCCGCCAACCCCGCCGGCGCCAAGCGCATCGCCGAGGCCGGCATGGAGATAGGCAGCCACACATGGGAACACCCCAACATGACGACGATCCCGCCCGAAGACATTCCCGGCCAGCTGTCCAAGGCCAACGACGCGATCGTCGCCGCCACCGGCCGCACGCCTACGCTGTACCGGCCGGCCGGCGGGCTGTCCAACGCGGCGGTACACCAGGCCGCCGCTCGGCTCGGCCAGGCCGAAATCCTTTGGGACGTCATCCCTTACGACTGGATCAACGACTCCAACACCGCCGCCACCCGAGCGGTGTTGATGAGCCAGATCAAGCCCGGCTCGGTGGTGCTGTTCCATGACACCTACTCCTCGACCGTCGACCTGGTCTACCAGTTCATCCCGGTACTGAAGGCCAACGGCTACCACCTGGTGACGGTCAGCCAGTTGCTCGGGCCGCGGGCGCCAGGCAGCAGCTACGGCGGCCGCGAGAACGGCCCGCCCGCAAACGACCTGCGCGACATCCCGCCCGGCGAGATCCCGGCGCTGCCCAACACACCGTCGCCCAAGCCCATGCCCAACTTCCCGATCACCGATATCCCCGGCGCCAACTCCGGCGGCCCCAATAACGGGGCCTGAGCTATTGACACGTTGACACAAATCTCTATTCTTTGTGTCAACAGCTCGAGGGGAGTCGGCTATGACCGCAGCCGCCGATCAACCGGTCCGTCCCGGCCCCGTCGCGCCCGTGCGGCCGCGGGTGATGGCGGAATTCCGCAAGCATTCCGGCAGCGTGTTCGGCGGACTGTTCGGGGCCGCCGCATTCGACGAGGTGGCGCTGGTCCCGGTGGCCGCCGCCGTCGACAAGACCGGCCGTTTTGAACGCAACTTCGCCGACCGAGGGGTGCGCAGCGGATTCTCTGCGCTGCTGGCGATTTGGGGAGACGCCGACGACCGCGCGGCCGAAGGAGCGCGGCTCAAGCGGTTGCACCGTGACGTTCGCGGCCGGGGCAAGGGCGAATTCGCCGACGTCCGCTACAGCGCGCTGAGCCCGCAGCTGTGGAATTGGATCGCGATCAGCGGGATCTTCGTTGTGCTGCATTCGTTTACGCCCGCGACCGGCATCAGGCTGACCGCGGCCGAGCAGGAGGCGGCCTACCGCCAACTGGTGGAGGCATTCCGCGCGATCGAGCTGAGCGGCAAGTCGGCGAAGTTGCCCGCCGGCTACGCCGAAGCGGTCGCATACTACGACCGGATGGTCGAAACCGAGCTTGCGGCCAACCCGTTTCTCCGCCGGGTGACGGCCGATCTGACCCGGCTGCCGCTGCCGACCCTGCTGCTGCCGGCGCCACTGCGGCGCGCGCTGACCCCGCTGTGGTTAGCGGTGCGACCGGGGGCGGGGCGGGTGGTCAAGGTGTGCTCGTTCGGGATCATGCACCCGGGCGTTCGGGAGCTGACCGGATTTCGTTGGCAGCCTTGGCATGACGTCGAGTTCGGGGTCTACACGCGGCTGGTGCAGCTGGCCTGGCGGGTGCTGCCGGACCGGCTGCTGCTCGTGCCCCTGGCCTACAACCGCCTGCAATACGAAAAACTGGTCCGGTTGCATCGATCGGTGGCTCTGGACTCGTTCGCGGCACCCGGCTGCCCGGTCGGTTGACATACTGGTGCGGATGCCACGCCAACGGACCACCGCCAGCTCCAGCGCGCAGGAGGACGCCATCCTCAAGGCGGCCGCCGAAGAAGTCGCACTGGTCGGTGTGGGGCGCGCCAGTCTGGATGTCATCGCCCGCCAGGCCGGTGTCAGTCGCAGCACGCTGTATCGCCGGTTTCCGAGCCGGGATGCTCTGATCACCGAGCTGGGTCGACGCACCTTCGAGTTCGCGATGGCCCGGCTGCGTACCGTCGCAATGGATTCCGGCCCCAAAGACGCTGCGGTGGCGGCATTCTGCGAAGGTTTGCGGCTGCTGACGACGGAGCCGGTGATGCGGAAGTTCCTGCGACTGGATGGCGATGCGTGGTCGGTGGCGGGCGCATACGAGGAGGCCGAAGCCTTCCTGGAGCACGCGTCGCGGGCGATGGCCAGGGCGTTGCGCGCCGCCGGCGCCACGATGCCCGACGAGGAATTACTGGCCGTCGCCGAATTACACATCCGGGTGGCGGGCTCGCTGGCGCAGGTGCCGAGCAAAGTGCTCGACGCCGGCGACGACGACGCGGTGCGGGATTACGCGCGCAAGCACCTGGCGCCGCTGGTGTGGTAGCGCCGGCTACTCCTTGACCTTCGCCATCGCCAGCACGTCGAGGCGGCGGTCGAGCTCCTCCTCGGAGAGCTTGTCGCCGATCAGCCCGCGGTCGATCACCGTCTGGCGAATCGTCTTGCGCTCCTTGAGCGCTTCTTTGGCGACCGCGGCGGCCTCCTCGTAGCCGATCGCCGAGTTCAGCGGCGTCACGATCGACGGCGACGACTCGGCCAGCTCGCGAAGGTGCTCGACGTTGGCGGCCAGCCCGGCGATGCAGCGCTCGGCAAACAGCCGCGACACGTTGGTCAGCAGCTTGAACGACTCCAGCATGTTGCGCGCCATCATCGGGATGTAGACGTTGAGCTCGAAGGCGCCGTTGGCGCCGCCCCAGGCGATCGCCGCGTCGTTGCCGATCACCTGAGCCGCGACCTGCGTAACCGCTTCCGGGATAACCGGATTCACCTTGCCCGGCATGATCGAGCTGCCCGGCTGCAGATCCGGCAGCTGGATCTCGGCCAGGCCGGTCAGCGGGCCCGATCCCATCCAGCGGATGTCGTTGGCGATCTTGGTCAGCGACACCGCGATGGTGCGCAGCGCTCCGGACGCCTCGACCAGCCCGTCGCGGGCGGCCTGGGCTTCGAAAGAGTTGGTGGCCGTGCGCAATTCGGTCAGGCCGGTCTTGTCCACCAGCACCTCGACCACCTTGGCGCCGAAGCCGTCGGGCGCATTGAGCCCGGTGCCTACCGCAGTGCCGCCGATCGCCAGCTCACCGAGCCGCGGCAGCGTGGCCTGCACCCGTTCGATGCCGGCTTCGATCTGGCGGGCGTAGCCGGAGAACTCCTGTCCGAGCGTCACCGGAACAGCGTCCATCAGATGCGTGCGGCCCGACTTCACCACCGTGCGCCACTCGCGAGCCTTGGCCGCCAAGGCTTCCTGCAGCACCTCCAGCGCCGGGATCAGGTGGCGCACAGCGGCTTCGGTGGCCGCGATGTGAGTGGCGGTCGGGAAGGTGTCGTTGGACGACTGCGACATGTTGACGTCGTCGTTGGGGTGCACCGTGACACCGTTGGCCGCGGCGATGCTCGCGATCACCTCGTTGGTGTTCATGTTGGAGCTGGTGCCGGACCCGGTCTGGAACACGTCGATGGGGAACTGGTCGTCGTGCTGGCCGTCGGCGATCTCGTTGGCGGCGGCAATGATCGCGTCGGCCTTCTCCGGCGCCAACAGCCCGAGGTCCTTGTTGACTTGTGCGCAGGCACCTTTCAGCAGACCCAGCGCCCGGATCTGGGTGCGCTCGAGTCCGCGCCCGGAGATCGGGAAGTTCTCCACCGCACGCTGAGTCTGGGCGCGCCACAACGCTTTCGCCGGCACCCGGACCTCGCCCATGGTGTCGTGTTCGATGCGGTATTCGTCGGCCATGCGTGTCCTTACAGTCGGTTACGGCAGCGGGTATTGGGCGTTGGAGTCGCCGGTGAAGTCGATGGCAGAGTACTCGTTGAGCTTCGAAAGCCGGTGGTAGGCCTCAATCATCCGCACCGTGCCCGACTTCGAACGCATCACGATCGACTGGGTGGTGCACCCGCCGGGGTAGTAGCGCACACCCTTGAGCAAGTCACCGTCGGTGACACCGGTGGCGCAGAAGAACACGTTGTCGCCGGAGACCAGGTCTTCGGTGGTCAGCACCCGGTCCACGTCGTGCCCGGCGTCAATAGCCTTCTGGCGCTCGGCATCATCCTTGGGGGCGAGCCGCGCCTGGATCGCGCCACCCATGCATCGGATGGCCGCCGCGGCGATGATGCCCTCCGGCGTGCCGCCGATACCGGCCAGCATGTCGGTGCCCGAGTTCGGCCGGCACGCCGAGATCGCGCCGGCCACGTCGCCATCGGTGATCAGCCGGATCCGGGCGCCGGTGGCGCGGACGTCGTCGATCAGCTGTGCGTGCCGCGGCCGCTCCAGGATGCACACCGTCATGTCGCGCACCGACAAATCCTTGGCCTTCGCGACGGCGCGGATGTTGTCGGCGATCGGCGCGGTGATGTCCAGCACGTGCGCCGCTTCGGGGCCGACGGCGATCTTGTTCATGTAGAACACCGCCGACGGGTCGAACATCGCGCCGCGGTCGGCGACCGCCAGCACCGAGATGGCGTTGGGCATGCCTTTGCTCATCAGCGTGGTGCCGTCGATCGGGTCGACGGCGAAGTCGCAGTCCGGGCCGTCGCCGTTGCCGACCTCCTCGCCGTTGTAGAGCATCGGCGCGTGGTCCTTCTCGCCCTCGCCGATCACGACCACGCCGCGCATCGACACCGAGTTGACCAGCTCGCGCATGGCGTCGACGGCGGCCCCGTCGCCGCCCTCCTTGTCGCCGCGGCCCACCCAGCGGCCTGCGGCCATGGCGCCGGCCTCGGTCACCCGCACCAGCTCCAAGGCCAAGTTGCGGTCCGGGGCTTCACGACGAGAGGAGGCCGTTCGCGACGACGAGCCCGCGTCGGGCGAGGAGGCAGCGGCGCGATGAGCTTGCGTCATGGCGCCGATTGTCCCAGAAGCAGGTCGGCGGCCTAAAGCTGGGATACTCGTGCTGTGACGACGCAGCCGCAGCCGACGCCCAAGCCGGCCAAACCCCGGTTGCTGCAGGACGGCCGCGACATGTTCTGGTCGCTGGTGCCGCTGGTGGTGGCCTGCATCGTGCTGGCCGGCCTGGTCGGGATGTGCACCTTCGCGCCCCGCGCGGGCAACCGCGGACCGGTACCCTCCTACGACGCGGCCGCCGCGTTGCGGGCCGACGCGCAGACGCTGGGCTTCCCGGTCCGGCTGCCCCGGCTGCCCGACGGCTGGCAGGCCAATTCCGGCACCCGCAACGGTATCGACGACGGCCGCACCGACCCGTCGACCGGTCAGCGGCTACGGGCCGCGGTGTCGACCGTGGGCTACATCAGCCCGGCCGGCATGTACCTGAGCCTGAACCAGAGCAACGCCGACGAAGCCAAGCTGGTCGCCTCGATCCACCCGTCGATGTATCCCACCGGCACCGTCGACGTCGGCGCCACCCGCTGGATCGTCTACGAAGGTGACGGCGTCGAGCCGGTGTGGACGACTCGGCTCGACAGTGCAGCCGGCCCGGCCCAGATCGCGGTCACCGGCGCCGGCAGCGCCGCCGAATTCCGTACGCTGGCCGAAGCCACCCAGTCGCAACCGCCATTGCCCGCGAAAGGACTCTCAATGAAGATGTCAAGCCGCCGACTTGGTGATCGGGGGTGATTCGGGTTGCCAGGTGCGGTTGTC
>NZ_LQPE01000137.1 GCF_002101735.1 Mycobacterium kyorinense
GGGTCGACCTCATAGCCACCCACCAGGGGTCAGCCCCAGTTGCGGATATTCGTTTGCGCTGCGCCGTGGTAATTCTCATGCGCACCCACGGCGATACGACGCAGGTCGGCCAACGCCCGGCGCATCTCGGCCGCCCCCTCAGACCAGCGCTGCTGCGCACCGCCCTGGGCTTGCCCACCAGCACCGTCCCACCCAGTGCCCAACAACCGCTCGTGAGCCGTCACCTGAGCAGCTTGTCTTCCATATGCTGCCCGAACGCCGACATCCGCTCCGCGGCCGCCAACAACGCCGCCGGATCCACCCGGAAGGCACCCACCACTACACCCCCGCCCCGTCGATACCCGCCGCCCCTGCCTGATCGGTCTGCGCATACCGCGACGCGGCATCGGCCAACAACGCCGACATCGTCGTCAACCCCCCCAACACCTTCGACGCACCCTCATGCCATTCCCGCCACACCGCGTCGTACGACGACGACGCCTCGCCGGTCCAGGAGCCACCCAACAGTTTGCCGACTTCGTCGTCGATGGACCCCAGACCCGCACGCAACTCCTGGGCCACCGCGCCGAACTCCGCAGAAGCGTGAGCCAACAGCTCCGGAGTCACCCGCAATTCGGACATCGCACCTCCCCGCAACGAACGACCACAACACGCTACCCCACCCCCAAAACGCGAAGTGACACCAATTCGCAGGTAGTGTTGATCACACTTGCACCAGGGACAACGGCTGAGCGCGGCGCACGTCCCGAAAACCCCTATTGACTATGCAGTACCAGCGGTACACGATACTGGTTGTTCTATGTCTCAAACAGGGTGGATGCGCCCGCAGCACAACCGGGCCCCGAGCCGAAAGTTAGACCCATGAGCGCGGACGAACGAGATATCACCGGCAAAAAGATCGTGATCACCGGCGCGACGGACGGAATCGGCAAAGAGCTGGCGCGGGCCATGATCCGCCGTGGCGGGGACCTGACGCTGATCGCCCGCAATGCAAACAAAGCCGAGGCCGTCGCATCCGAACTCGGCGCAGAACCGGGAGCGCCGCAGCGGCCCGACGTCGTGGTGGCAGACCTTGCCGACCTGGGCGCCGTGCGGCGCGCAGCCGACCAGATCCACGATCAGTTGGACCGGATCGACGTGCTGGTGAACAACGCCGGCGCCCATTACATGTCTGCCCACCCGACGGTCGATGGCCTGGACCAGATGATGGTGACCAACCATCTGGGTCCGTTCCTGCTGACGAACTTGCTTCTCGATCTCCTCCAAAAGGCAGCGCCGTCGCGCATCGTGGTCACCGCGTCGGAGGCGCACCGCACCGGCGGACGGGTTGACCTCGACAAGCTCGCCGCACCAACGGAATACGGGGCGATCGGTTCGGAACGCCGCTACGGTCAGTCGAAATTGATGAACATCCTGTTCACGCAGGAGCTCGCGCGCCGTCTCGACGGCAGCGGAGTCACGGTGAATTGCTTTTGCCCCGGCGTCAACGCGACCGGCCTGGTCCGGGAAAGCCGCCTGTTGACCCGCGCAGCCGGCGTATTGTCTGCGACCCGGGTGATCCGGCGCCCGGAGGTCGGCGCCCGAATGGGTGTACGTCTGGTCGTCGATCCGGCACTGGAGAACGTGACCGGGCAGTTCTTTACCTCAACACCGGGGCTGCGCTACCTTCCCGCGGTGCGCGCCCGCCGGAATCGCGATTACCAGCGGCGGGCCTGGGAACGCAGCGCCGAACTGGTGGGCCTTTGACGACCAGAGCCTGACAGCAGGACAGCTCACCCCGGCAACACCGGCACGGCGCCGCCCACCATGAACGGCGCGACCCCCAACCAGCCTTGTGGACCTTCGGCGCCGGAGCCGGACAGCTGCAACACCCCGCGCGGATCGGCGACGTAGACCGTCGACGGGTTGGCCGCGATCGTCGACACCGGAAGCTGCAAATTGCCGCTCGGCGCATCGGAATTCACCCCGTCGAGGTTCACGTACGACACCGGATGCTGGGCGTCGGTGCGGCTCACCGCCAGGTCGTCACCGGTGCGCCAGGACAGCGACACCACCGACGATCCCAGCCCGAAGCCGAGCCGCCGCGGGAAGGTCAGCGCGAACTGGCCG
Source organism: Mycobacterium kyorinense (assembly GCF_002101735.1). Lineage (GTDB taxonomy): Bacteria > Actinomycetota > Actinomycetes > Mycobacteriales > Mycobacteriaceae > Mycobacterium > Mycobacterium kyorinense. Next base: position 2,110 of record NZ_LQPE01000137.1, read on the forward strand.
GCCTGCGTCTGCTCGATGCTGGCCAGAATTACCTGGCCCTCGATCACCATCGCGGCCCGGGTCCCGTCGCGGGACAGCTGCAGCTCCGTGATCGCGCCCGGGAAACGACTCGACACTGCGGCCGAGTCCACCGGCATGCGCGCCGGCTGCCCCGACGCCGTCTCCTGAATCGCCCGCAGCACGTTGTTGCTGTCGGCCACTACCCACACCGCGTCGTCCAGTGACCAGCTGGGCCGCGAAAGACTATGTCCGTCAGCGGCTTGCACCGCCTCGCCGCCCAGATCGCCGATCCACAGCGACGCCTCCGCATCGGGCGCACCCGGCCGCAGCGTCACCACCGACGCCGCCCGGTGCCCGTTGCGCGACAGCGCCGCCGCACTCTGATTCGTCGGCCGCCCGAACGCGCCCGCCACCGGCGTGGAGCGCTGCCCGTCCAGCGACACCATCGCTCCGCCGACCAGCGCGTGCACACCGGCCGCCGCTCCTTCGTCCACACCCGGGTCGGTGGCGGCGACGTCCGAGGTCTTCCACCCGTCGACGAACCGGTCGTCCAGCGCGGCGCCGTCGGCGTTGATCACGTACGGGCCCTTGATATCTGCCCGCGCTAACGTCCAAATGATTTGTGCCGCAAGCAATTGCCGACTGTGTGGGTCGGCGACCGTTGGCGTCTCCAATTCGATCCGGGCCCCGCCGTAGCCGCGGCCCACACCGGTTTTGCCGCCGTCGGCGCGAGTCACCGGCCCGCGCAACCGCACCGGCGGGCCGAGCATGTTGTGCACTGCTTTCCCGATCTCCGGACGCGGGCCGGCGATCAGCTTGGAAACCAGCTCGGTCGCCAGCTGGTCCGGATCAGACACCGCGACGTAGCGCGGATCGGGAACCAAGGTCTTGCCCGTCGGGTCGGCGAAGTACAGCGTGTTGCGCTTATAGGTGGCCTGAAATTGCTGCCAGTCCAAGAACACTCCGTTGGGCAGGCGGTCGATGCGCCAGCCGCCGGGGGTCTTGACCAACTCGATCGGACCGGGATCGGGCAGCACGCCCTCGGCCGTCTCGAACACCCCCATATCCGACAGCGAGCCCAAGATGTCGGCCCGCATGGACACCGAAACCCGGTCGGTGCCACGGGTTTCCACGAACACCACGTGGTCGATCAGCAACGCGCTACCGGCGTCGTCCCAGGCGTTGGACGCCGACTGCGTGAGGAACTGCCGCGCAGCCAGGTGCCGGTTGGCGGGATCCGCTGTGGCCTTGAGGAATTCGCGCAGCAGCAGGTCGGGATCCATGCCCGGTGTCGGTTTGGGCAGGTTCGACGGCGCGGGCCGCTCGACGGTGCCGATGGCCTGCGGCGCCGACGAGCTGGGCACACCGGCACAGCCCGTCAGGACGGCCGCCACGAGCAACAGCGCGGCCAGCCGCCGCATCACGCGCCCCTTTCCGCGTGCTCGCGTTGGCGGACCTGACGTTCGTTGCGGTCGCGGTCAATGGGTTTCATCGGCAGCGGGCTGGTGGTGACCTTGTGCCCGCGCACCAGCGGCAGCGTCAGCCGGAAGCAGGCCCCCTTACCTGGTTCGCCCCACGCCTCCAGTCGGCCCTGGTGCAGCCGTGCGTCCTCGACGCTGATCGCCAAACCCAGCCCGGTCCCGCCGGATCGGCGTACCCGCGACGGGTCGGAGCGCCAGAACCGGCTGAACACCAGCTTCTCCTCGCCGGGCCGCAGCCCAACTCCGTAGTCGCGCACCGTGACTGCGACGGTGTCCTCGTCGGCGGCCATCCGGATCCGCACCGGCTTGCGCTCCGCGTGGTCGATGGCATTGGCGATCAGGTTCCGCAGAATGCGCTCGACGCGACGGGAGTCGACCTCGGCGATCACTTCCTCGGGCGGCATGTCGACGATCATCTTGACGCCGGCGTCCTCGGCCAGGTGGCCGACATTGCCCAGCGCACTGTTGACCGTGGAGCGCAAATCGACTGCCTCGACCGACAATTCGGCCACGCCGGCGTCGTGGCGGGAGATCTCCAGCAGGTCGTTGAGCAGGGTCTCGAAGCGGTCCAGTTCGTTGACCATCAATTCGGTGGAGCGCCGCAGCGCCGGATCGAGGTCCTCGCTGTGGTCGTAGATCAGATCGGCCGCCATGCGCACGGTGGTCAGCGGTGTGCGCAGCTCGTGGCTGACGTCGGAGGTGAACCGGCGCTGCAGGTTACCGAACTCCTCGAGTTGCGCGATCTGGCGCGACAGGCTTTCGGCCATGTCGTTGAACGACACCGCCAGCCGGGCCATGTCGTCCTCGCCGCGCACCGGCATCCGCTCGGACAGATGGCCTTCGGCGAACCGTTCAGCGGTGCGCGCGGCCGCCCGCACCGGCACCACCACCTGGCGGGAGACCAGCAGCGCAATCCCGGCCAGCAGCACCAGCAACACCACGCCGCCGGTGGTCATCGTGCCGCGCACCAGCGCGATCGTGCTCTGCTCGTTGGCCAGCGGGAAAATCAGGTACAGCTCCAGGTTCGTCACCCGCGACGACGCCGGGCTGCCGATCACCAGCGCCGGCCCGGAGAAGCCCTCGGTGTGCACGGTCGCGTACTGGTAGGCCACCTGCCCGGCCTTGACGAATTCGCGCAGCGCGCCGGGCAGTTGGTCGACGGGCCCGGCCGCGGCCGCCGGCCGGGGACCGTAACCGGGCACCACCAGCACCGCGTCGAACGCGCCGGCCGTCCCCGCGCCCGACGTCGGGTCGGTTTTGGACGTCAGCGTGTTGCGGGCCAGCTGCAGGCTGGAGTCCAGCGAGCGCGCCTCCTCGCCGCTGACGATGCCGCTGACCGTGCTGCGGGCCCGCTCGATCTGTTCGATGGCCGCGCGGACCTTCACGTCGAGCACCCGGTTGGTGACCTGGCTGGTCAGCACGAAGCCGAGCGCCAAGATGACGGCGAGGGACATTCCGAGAGTCAGTGCCACCACCCGCAGTTGCAGCGAACGGCGCCAGGCGACGGCTACGGCTCGACTCAACGCACTCATGCCCCGCATCAGTGGGCCAGACAGGCCCCAACGACCGCGAATGCGTCGCCGCGAGCCCCAGATCACGGGGGTCCGGCCTTGTATCCCACTCCTCGAACGGTCAGGACAACGGTCGGGTTCTCCGGGTCTTTTTCGACCTTGGCCCGCAGACGCTGGACATGCACGTTCACCAAGCGGGTGTCCGCTGGGTGACGGTATCCCCACACCTGTTCGAGCAGCACATCACGAGTAAACACCTGGCGGGGTTTGCGTGCCAGCGCCACCAGCAGGTCGAATTCCAGGGGCGTCAGCGAGATCTGCTCGCCGTTGCGGGTGACCTTGTGGGCGGGCACGTCGATGTCGACGTCGGCGATGGACAGCATCTCGGCGGGCTCGTCGTCGTTGCGGCGCAGCCGCGCCCGCACCCGGGCCACCAGCTCCTTGGGTTTGAAGGGCTTCATGATGTAGTCGTCGGCGCCCGACTCCAGGCCCAGCACCACGTCGACGGTGTCGGTCTTGGCGGTCAGCATGACGATCGGCACGCCGGAGTCCGCGCGCAGCACCCGGCACACGTCGATGCCGTTCATGCCGGGCAGCATCAGGTCCAGCAGCACCAGGTCGGGACGCAGCTCGCGCACTGCGGTGAGCGCCTGGGTGCCGTCACCGATGACCGCGGTGTCGAAACCTTCGCCGCGCAGCACGATGGTCAGCATCTCGGCCAGCGAAGCGTCGTCGTCGACGACGAGAATCCTTTGCCTCATGGTGTCCATGGTGTCACCAGTTCGCGACAAAACTCAGTTCCCACACCCGTGTTTCTTCCAGTTCAGCGGCCGCCCAGCCGGGCAGCAAGCTCCGCGGGGTCGACGTCGGCGTCCACCACCAGCCAGCGCCCGCCCCACTCGGCGGCGGCCAAGCCGGCGTACACGGCGCCGGTTCGACGCTGCAGGTCGTCGTCGCGTTCGTAGGAGTCGCGCTGTCGGCCGGCTTCCTGATCAGCCCGCCGCCGGGCGCGCTGGCTGGCCACTTCAGCCGAAACATCAAGGAGCACTTGGTAATCCGGCATGGGCAGGCCCAACCGCTGGTATTCCATCTCGTGCACCCAGGCCGCCACTTCGCCGTCGGCGTCCTGGTGCAGGCGGGCCGCGCTGTAGGCGGCGTTGGATGCCACATAGCGATCCAGGATGACGATGTCGTGGTCGCGGCACAGCCCGCGGATGTGCTCGACGGCGCCGGCGCGGTCCAACGCAAACAGCATCGCCATCGCATACACCGACGATGCGAGGTCGCCGTGCTGCCCGTGCAGCGCCTCGTGCGCGACGTCGGCGGCCACCGATTGCCCGTAGCGCGGGAACGCGCAGGCGGCCACCGACTTGCCGGCCGCCTCGAATGCTGCGCGCAACCCGTTCGACAGCGTCCGTTTGCCGGCGCCGTCGACGCCTTCGATCGCGATCAACACTGACGCGAGCCTATCTGCGTCGTCCGACGATTTGTGCATCTGCTGACCCGTCCGCTCGCGGCTCACTACACTCGGAGACCCCAATTCCCACAAAGAGGCACACAATGCGCAAACACCTCGCCGCGGTTCTCGGTGGTGTCCTCGCGGCCACCGCCATCGGCACCGCGCCGTTGGCCGCCGCCGACGAGAACAGCTACATCAACGCGCTCAACCGCGATGGCATCGGATTCACCAACCGCGGCTACGCATAGCAATGGGCAACGAGATATGTCGCGGCCTCGGCAGTGGGCTCTCACCGGACGACGTCGCCAACACGATCGTGCGCGCCGGCAACGCCCCCTACTCTGCCGCCCAAGCCAATCGGATCATCGCCGACGCGACAACGCACCTCTGCCCGGGTTAGCTTGTTAGCCGCCCCATTTGGCGGCTTCGGCTTGGTCGCGGGCCAGCATCGAGGTGGTGTTGGTCTCGTGCGTGCCGGCCATCGCGTGATAGGCCCGCACCAGATCGGCCATCGCCTGATTCCACTGCGCCTGCCACGCCTGATACGTCATCCCGGTATCGCCCTGCCACGCACCCGACAACGCCGCCTGCTCAGAGGCGATATCGGCACCCAACCCCTGCATCGTGGCGGCATAGGAGGCCATGTCCCCGGCATGGGCCAACATCGCCGGGTAGTTGTACATAATCTGCGACATCTGACAAACCCCTTTCGCTTAGAACCCGGTGTAGGTGGACGCCGCGGCGGCATCGGAGGCCACATACGTGCCCGCCGCATCACCCAAATTGGCCTGTGCCACATCCAGCAGCGCATTCACCTTCGCCGCCACCTCCACAAACCGCGCATGCGCGGCCTGAAACGCCGCCGCCGACTCCCCGACATGAAACGCCTGCGCCGACACCGCCTCCTGCTCGGCCTGACCAATCGTCGAGCGCATCAACCCCGCCTTGGCCGCAAACGCCGACTGCGACGCCACCAACTGCGGAATATGGGCATCCAACAAACTCATCACTTACATCCTTTCCTCGTCGACCACCCAGCTGCCCGGCACCATGGGAACCCTTGGGCCACCACCGAACTCACCACCTTCCAACGTCGCCAACCCAGCGGCCCGCTCCACCGCATCACGACGCACCGTCCCCGCGAAACCCAACGGACCGGCCCCCTGCTCCGATGCCACCGTCGGCTCGTAATCCATGTATTCGTAGCGGTGGCCGCGATCCATCGCCGCTGCCCGGCGGCGCCGTGCCCGCGCCTGTTCGCGAGCCGACGTGGCCGCGGGCGCTTCCGCGTCGACGTCCTTCGACGACGAATCCTTGGTTCCCCTGCGCGCGCGACTGCTCGCGCTGCTTTGGGCCGACAATCCCGCCGCACTCACCGCGTAGAAGCCTTCGGTCATTCCCGTGGTCGGACCGAAGCCGACTCCAGGCCCGCCGCCGGCTGGTCCCCCACCGCTGGGCATGGCCGAACTGGGCGTCGCCGCGCTCGACGTCGTCGGGGAATTGCTCACGCTTGTTTCGACGCCGGTCGCCGTCGACATCGCCGGCGCGGATCCCATTGGCGTCGGGGTGACCGCGACGGCCGGCAGGTCGGCCACCGGCGGGGCCGTCACGCCGGCGACTCCGGCCACGCCGGCCACCCCCGCCAGTCCCGCCAGACCGGCGACTGCTGCGCCGGCCACCGCCGGAACAGCGGCCATCAGCAATGCCGGAGCCGTCTGTGCGAGGGCAAGAACGAGCATCAAATTATGGAAGACGAACCAGGCAAGTGCAGAGGCGAGGACTGGTGAGATTCCGGGGATTTGGGAAAAGAACGGCAGAATTGTGCTGACGAATCCCATCGGGTCGATGGGATAGCCATTGGGAAAGAACAGCTTCGCCAGCGGATCGGCGAACCCCATGTTGTAGTTGGTTATCAGCTGCGCAAGCTGGTCCTGCCACGACGAACCACTGGTCGCCGCCGCAGTGGCTTGCCGTTGCGTGACGACCGATTGCGTTGTGGCGGAGGTGGCTTCACCGCCCGGCGCGACGATCTGCGGGGCCGGCACAGTCGGCGGGACGGCGGCCAGAGCCGATCCCGCAACGGCCTGATAGGTGCTCATCGTGGTGGCCGCTTGAACCCACATCCGTGCGTAGTCGGCTTCGTTCAGCGCAATCGGGATGGTGTTGATGCCGAAGAAGTTGGTCGCGACCAACGTCGCGTGCACAGCGTGATTGGCCGCGAGCTCCGCCCGGGTGGGCATGCTGGCCAGCGCGGCGGTATAGGCGCCGGCGGCCGTCTCGTGCTGAGTTGCCGCGACCGTGCTCTTCTCGGCACTGTCCAGCAGCCAACTCAGGTAGGGGCCGTGCGCCGCCACGTACTTTTCCGCGGTCGGACCTTCCCACACCGCCTGCGCGCCGGCCAGTATCGCGGTGAGTTCGTCTGCGGCAGAAGCGTATTCGGCGCTCAACGAGGACCATGCCCCGGCCGCCGCCAACAGCGACCCCGGCCCCGGGCCACTGCTCAGCAGCGACGAGTGGAGCTCCGGCGGGAAGGCCATCCAGATTGGCGCCGTCATCGCCCGCCGGCAACCAGGTACGACGACGCGGCCGCGGCGTCACCGGTGGCGTAGCTGGCGGCGGCCTGGCCGACACCGGCGCCGGACCGGCCCAGCTCCTCCACGCCCTGCGCAGCTGCGACGCCATGCTCGCTGCCGGACGCGCTGAAACCGACAGCCGTCTGCAGCGAGACCGGATCGATGGCGGGCGGCACCACCGCTGAAATCAGCGGGGCCGCACCGGCCTCCGCAGCAGCAAGCCGCGCTGTCAACGCTTCCACCGCAGCGCTTGCCGCGGTCAGGCCCTCGGGAACAACTTGCAGGGACACAGATACCTCTTTCGGTGATCAGTTCCGGTTGATCGTGCGTACCTACAAGTGGTCGGCGCGCAACGCGAATTAGTTCCCAGGGTTGCCTTTGTGCGGCGGCCGCGAATGCGCGACGATACAGCGATGCGGTGTGAGGTTGCGCGGGAAGCGCTGTCGGCAAGGTTGGATGGTGAGGCTGCGCAGGTGCCGGCCCAACGGGTCGACGCCCACCTGGGTTCGTGTCACGAGTGCCGTGATTGGCTGATCGGGGTGGCGGTGCAAACCCGTCGGCTGTCCTCGGTCGAGGCGGGCCGTGCACCGGACTTGGTCGAACAGATCATGGCGAGCGCCGGCGTGGCGCCGCTGCCGCCGTATCGCCGCTGGCTGCGGGAGCTGGCGTCGGACTACCGGCGGTGCGGGCTGGTTGCGGTGGGTGTGGTTCAGGTTGCGTTGGCACTGGCTCAAATCGCCGGAATCGACTTCGGCCTGGTGTCCCATCACGCGCATGGCGCCGCGACGGGGGCACACCTGCTGCACGAGTCCACGGCGTGGTTCCTGGCCTTGGGTGTGGCGATGATTGCCGCCGGCATCTGGACCGCCGCGGCGGTCGGCGTCGCGGCGATCGCCGGCGCGTTTGCGGTGGCGCTGCTCGGCTATGTGGCCGTCGACGCCTGCACCGGGCAGGTCACCGCGGCGCGCATCGCCAGCCACCTGCCGATGCTGATCGGCTTGGTGTTCGCGTTGCTGGTGGCCCGGGAGCGGGTTGGGTCGGCCAAGCCGGAGTCCGACGGCGGCGCCGAGGCGCCCGAGCTGGTGCTGACCCCACGTGCTCCGGCTGCGCGCCGTCGCGCCCACCTGTGGCCCGTCAACCGCTCTGCCGCCTGACGGTGCGATCTACGACGATGCGTCGTATTAAGGTGGGGTGGTCATGACACCCTCTGTGTCAACCTCAGAGCTGAAATCAGGCTGCTGCGGCGGCGCTGAGCGCGGGTTGGGCGCCGTT
>NZ_LQPE01000138.1 GCF_002101735.1 Mycobacterium kyorinense
GGCACCGCCGCCTCCACCGCCCGAAGCCCCGGCACCACCCCCGCCGCCGCCGGCAGGCTAGCCGGGTGGCGGTGCGGATGGATCCGCAGCGGTTCGACGAGCTGGTCTCCGACGCGTTGGACCTCATTCCGCCCGAGCTGGCCGCGGTGATGGACAACGTCGTCGTGCTGGTCTCCGACCGCCATCCCGGCGACGCCGAGTTGCTCGGGCTGTACGAAGGTGTCGCTTTGACCGAGCGGGACTCCAACTACGCCGGGTCGCTGCCGGACACCATCACGATCTACCGCGACGCGCTGCTCGACATCTGCGACTCCGACGACGAGGTCGTCGACGAGGTCAAGATCACCGTGATCCACGAGATCGCCCACCATTTCGGCATCGACGACGACGGGCTGCACGAATTGGGCTGGGCCTGATTTAACCGGCGCCGGCCGGGCGCGGCATCGCCGATCTGTCGGCGCCGAGTGCTAAGAACGGCGCATGGACACAAGCTGCCGCGACTGCCGGGCAGGCTTGGATCACTGCCACGGCACCGTCATTCGCCATTCGCTGCGCCGCTCGGAGTGCACCGAGGACGGCTGCGCCAGCCCGGAAATACTGCCGCACGCCTTCGTCGTGGACTGCGACGCCATCGGTTGCGGGTGCGCCGAGGCTGCGGCACTCGCAGTCTGAGCCGCGTCAGCCCATCGGATCGGTGCTGGATTCGACGGCGTCGGCGACGGGTGTGGCCGCCGGCTCCGGGTAGAACGGCGGCGTCAGCGCGCCCCACTGCACGCAGCTCCAGCGTCCGTCGGTGACCGGCGTCAACACCACCGACTCGGCGTTGCCCAGGTGGTGGTCCAGCACAAAGCTGCCGTCGACCCCGGCCAGCACCGCTGCGGTCAGCCGGATGGCCGCGCCGTGGCTGACCACGACGATGTCGCTGGTCCAGTCGTCGTCGTCCAGATAGCGCATCCGCAGATCGGTCAACACCGGCACGTAGCGGTCCAGCACCTGCTCGGCGCTCTCCCCGCCGGGCAGCGGCACATCGAGCTCGCCTTTATGCCAGCGCTCGTAGATCGCGTTGAATGCGGCCACGGCGTCGTCGTCGCTGCGGTCTTCCAGATCGCCGACCTGAACTTCGTGGATTCCCGCGACTTCGCGTGGCGCAAGGTTGACCTCGCTGCCGATCTCGGCGGCGGTCTGGGCGGCCCGCACGGCCACCGAATGCACCAGCAGACCGGGCCGGCGCAGACCATTGCGGGCGAACGCACGGGCCTGGTCGCGGCCCAGCGGGGTCAACTCGGTGCCGGGCGGCCGGGTGTCCAACCGGCGATCGACGTTGCCGTAGGACTGTCCGTGCCGCACCAACACCAGCCGACCGCTCATCGCCCCGGCTCCCGCAACCGCGCCAGCCAGCGTGAGGCCTCGTCCAACTGCGGCGGCGGCACGCCGGCGGCCACGCCCGTCGGCCAGGAACCCAGATAGCGCACATCCGCACAACGACGGTAAAGCGCCTTGAGTGCCTCGGCGATCGCGTCGTCGTCGATGTGGCCGACCCAGTCCAGGAAAAACACGTAGGTGCCCAACTCTGTTCGGGTGGGCCGTGATTCGATGCGGGTCAGGTCGATGTCGCGGATCCCCACTTCGGACAGCGCCGTGACCAGCGCCCCGGGCGCGTTGTCGATCCGCAAGATCACCGACGTGCGGTCCGCGCCGGTACGGGGTGGCGGCGGGCCCGGCGGGCCGGCCAGGACGAAGCGGGTGCGGGCGTTGGCTTCGTCGACGACACCGTCGGCCAGCGTCGCCAGCCCGCGATAGGCGGCGGCCAGCGGCGAGCTCACCGCGGCGTCCACCACGCCGTCGACGACCTGCTGCGCGGCGTCGGCGTTGGAGTTGGCCGGGCGCAGCTCGACGCCGGGCAGATGCGCGGCCACCCACCGCCGCACCTGCGCGGCCGCGACCGGGAAGGCGGCCAGCGTGCGCACCTCCTCGACGCTGCGGCCGGGTTTGACCACGATGGAAAACGCGACGTCCAAGGTGATCTCGGCGAACACCTGCAGCGGCGATCCCATCGCCAGGCTGTCCAGTGTCGGCATCACCGAGCCGTCGATCGAGTTCTCGATCGGCACGCAGGCGTAGTCGGCCCGGCCGTCGCGCACGGCATCCAGCGCCGCCGGCGTGCTCTCGGTGGGGATCGGCTGCACGCCGTCCTCGCCGCGCTGGGGAATCATGCCGGCGTCGGTCATCCGCAACAGCGCCGCCTCGGTGAACGTCCCTTCGGGACCGAGATACGCGATGCGAGCCACGACAAAACCCTATCGGGTGCAGAGCCTTGCGCCGTTCGCCGCGATCTAGTTAAGTTAGGCTTACCTCACTTAAAGGAAGGTGATCGATGACCCTCGCTCCCTGCGCCGCGCCGACGACCGCCGAGCGGATCCGCAGCACCTGCCTCCGGGCCACCGGCGCGCTGCTGGCGATCGAGGGCGCCGACCCGGTCACCACGCCGCTGCACCACCTGCTCAGCGACGGGTCGTTCGCCGTGGCGGTGTCGCTCGACGCCGCGGCGCCGTCGGGGGCGCAGGCCGTGTTGGAACTGGCCGACTACGCGCCGCTGCCGCTGCGTGAGCCGGTGCGCTCGCTGGTGTGGATTCGCGGGCGACTCCAGCAGCTGCCGATGCCGGCGGTGCCCGCCATGCTCGACCTGATCGCCGCCGAGGACCCGAACCCTGCCCTGCTGCAAATCCAGACGGCCGCCTCGAGGCCGCCCGCCGACGGCGACACCCGCTATGCGCTGCTTCGGCTGGAGATCGAGTCGGTGGTGGTGACCGACGCGACGGGCGCCGAGTCCGTCGGCGTCGCGGACCTGCTGGCCGCCCGGCCGGACCCGTTCTGTGCGCTCGAGTCGTGCTGGATTCGCCACCTCGACAGCGCGCATCGCGACGTCGTCGCGCGCCTGGCCTCCCGGCTGCCCGCCCGGCTGCGCCGCGGCGACGTGCGGCCGCTGGGCATCGACCGCTACGGGGTGCGGCTGCGGATCGAAAGCGCCGACGGCGACCGCGACGTGCGGCTGCCGTTCCGTAAGCCGGTCGACGACGTGGTGGGCCTCAGCCAGGCCATCCGGGTGTTGATGGGTTGCCCGTTTGTGAACGGTCTGCGAGCGCGCCGGGACTAGAGGCCGAGGTCCGGTTACCGTGTCGAGGTGACCGCGCCCGAGGACCAGTTGGTGCAGCGACGAACGCTGCGCATCGAGGTCGTCGTCGTCCTGGGCGTCACCTTCGGCGTCAGCGCCGTCACCGCGATCCTGCAACTCACCGACGCGGTGCTGCGTAACCTGAGCGCCCAGCGGATCCCGCTCAACCCGCGGCGGTCCTACTTCGACCTGGTCGACCTCGGCTTGAACGCGGCGGTAGTCGCGCAGCTGATCGCGTGGGGCGGGCTCGGGCTGTACCTGCTGTGGCGTGGCGGTTTGCGGCCGGCAGCAATCGGATTGGGGCGCTTTTCCTGGCGTGCCGATCTGGGCGGCGGCGTCGGCCTGGCCGCGTTGATCGGGCTGCCCGGGCTCGGGCTGTATGTCGCGGCGCGGATGCTGGGCCTTAACGCCTCGGTGATCCCGTCGAGTCTCAGCGACACCTGGTGGCGCATCCCGATGCTGGTGGCCGCCGCGTTCGCCAACGGGTGGGCCGAAGAAGTCATCGTCGTCGGCTACCTGATCACCCGGCTGCGGCAGCTGGACGTGTCCGGCGGCGCGGCGCTGATCTACTCCAGCCTGCTGCGCGGCGCCTACCACCTCTACCAGGGTTTCGGCGCCGGGCTGGGCAACCTGGCGATGGGGCTGGTATTCGGCTACGTCTGGCAGCGCACCGGCCGGCTGTGGCCGCTGGTGATCGCCCACGGGCTGATCGACACCGTCGCGTTCGTCGGCTACGCCCTTCTGCGCGGTCACCTCGGGTGGTTGCACTGATGACCGGCCAGCACCCCCGCCGAGAACCGCCGCCCCTGATCCCCCGCGACCCCAGCTATCGCCGGCCGGCGCCGCCGCCCCCGCCCTCTCCGCCGCCCCGTCGACCGCCGGCGCAACCGGCCGCGCCCCGAGCTCGTCGCAAACGCGCATGGGGTCAAGTGATTGCGCTGAGCCTGCTGATCGCGGTGTTGCTGTTCGGTGCCGGCATCCTCGGCGGCACGCTGTGGATGGACACCGTCCTGCACCGCACACCGGTGCTGACCGACTATCCGGGCCGCCCGGCCGCCGGGCGCGGCACCACCTGGCTACTGGTCGGCTCGGACAGCCGCCAGGGTCTGACCGTCGAGCAGCAGCAGGCCCTGGCCACCGGCGGCGACATCGGCAACGGCCGCACCGACACCATCCTGCTGGTCCACGTGCCGGCCATCGGGTCGGCCACTCCCACGACGATGGTGTCGATTCCGCGCGACTCCTATGTGCCGATACCCGGGTACGGCCGCGACAAGATCAACGCGGCCTTCGCGATGGGCGGTGCGCCTTTACTGGCCCAGACCGTCGAGCAGGCCACCGGGGTCCGGCTCGACCACTACGCCGAAGTCGGTTTCAGCGGGTTCGCCGACCTCGTCGACGCGCTCGGCGGAGTGACCGCCTGCCCCAGCGCCCCGATCGACGACCCGCTGGCCGGAATCAGCCTGCCGGCCGGTTGCCAGAAGCTCGACGGCCCCAACGCACTCGGCTATGTCCGCACACGCGCGACGCCGCGGGCCGACCTCGACCGGATGGCCAACCAGCGGCAGTTCATGTCGGCGCTGCTGCACCGCGCCACCAGCCCGGGCGTATGGCTCAACCCGTGGCGGTGGTATTCGGTGCCGCACGCCGCCGCCGACGCCCTGACCGTCGACCAAGGCGACCACGTCTGGGACCTTGCCCGGTTGGGCTGGTCGCTGCATGGCGCGACGACCACGCTGACTGTGCCGATCGGCGAATTCACCGGCAGCGACGCCGGCTCGGTCGTGGTGTGGGATCACGACGCGGCGGCCCACCTGTTCGACGCGCTGGCCGCGGACGCGCCCGTACCGGCTCTCGACGGCCAACCGTAGAGCGGTCTAGTCCAACCCTGCGCCCGTCAGCCCGTCCTGCAGCCAGGCCTTGACCCGGCCGGGGTGACGGGTGGCCAGCCACGCCACCCCCACTTCCCGGCAGAATCTGACGTCGTCGTAATGGTCGACGTTCCAGCAGTACAGCGCCCGCCCCTGGGCCGCGGCGCGGTCGACGAGCTCGGGATGCTCACGAAGCGTCGCAATCGACGGCCCAACAGCGGTGGCGCCGACGGCGCTGGCCGCGCTGCTGCCCAGGTATCGGGCGGCCTTGCCGAGCAGCACCGTGGGCAGCAGCGGTGCGGCGCGACGGATACGCCACATGGCGGCCGCCGAAAACGACATCACCACCGCGCGGGAGCGGTCCGCGGAAGCGGGCGTGGCGATCCGGAAACGCTGCAGCAGCGCCAACACCTTGCTTTCCACCAGGGCGCCGTAGCGCACCGGGTGCTTGGTTTCGATGAAGATCTTCACCGGCCGGTTCCAGTCCAGCACCAGCGCGACGAGCGAGTCGAGCGTCAGCAGTCCGCTGTCGCCGTGCGCCCCGTCGGGACGCCAGCTGTCGTGCCAGGCCCCGTATTCCAGCTCACGCAGTTCGGCCAGCGTCATCGTGCTGACCAGACCGGCGCCGGTGGACGTGCGGTCCAGCCGACGGTCGTGCACACAGACCAAGTGGCCGTCCCGGGTGAGCCGGACATCGCATTCGACGCCGTCGGCGCCCTCCTTGAGCGCGAGATCGTATGCGGCCAGGGTATGTTCCGGCCGAGAAGCCGAGGCGCCGCGATGGGCTACCACGTGTGGGTGCCGGGCGAGCACCTCGTCGGCCCGCGTCATATCCCTATGCTGCCGGTTCCTCGCCCTCCGACTCAACAGCCGGAGCGGATCCCGGCGCGTCGCCGCGATCGTCGGCGACCACCACCCAGCGATGCGCGGGCCGTTCGACCGGTTTGCGCTCGAAGCCCTCGAACACCCGCCCGGCTGCGGCCACGGCAGCGGCGGCCACCAGGTAGGCAAATATTGTCGTCACGGTGTTGTCGGCGATGCCCTGGGCATCTTGCGCCCGGCTGGTCGCGATGGCGAAGATCGACACCGCCGTACTGATCACCCAGACGATCCACCACAGCAGGATGGGTTTGCGCAGCCGCGGCAGGACGTCTTCGGTGGCGGCCAGTTCGATGACGTACACCGGCGCCCACAGCAGGTTCACCAGCGGTATGAAGCACCCGGCCCACAGCGCCCGTGCCGACCGCGGCTCGGGCAGGCCGTAATGCGCGAACGCGGCGGCGCGGCGGGCGATCAGCCATCGGATCAGGACCACGGCGCAGGTGATCACCATCGCGATGGCGGCGGCGCTGGCCAACACGCCAAGCCAGAGCGCGGCGCCCGCCACCCACGGGTTGAGCAGGGTGCCGCGGTTGATGATCAGCAGCAGATAGCGCACGAAATGCACCAGCGCCGCGATGCCGAGCACGACGAGAGTGGCGAACAGGGTGGTGCGCACGCGCGCCGCCGACGGGCCGGGCGGCACGGCCGCGGCCGGCGTCGCCGCGCCTGGTTCGACGCGATCGACCAGTCCCCATCGCGGTATGACCGCGTAGCGGGGGGTGGGTCCCAGTGGCCGCCGCCGGCGCCGCGGCGGCGGTGGCGCGCCGGGCCGCACGGCGATCCATCGGTAACCCGGCGGCAGCCGCGGCGGCATCCGCCGGCCGGCCGTGGGTGCGGCGCTCCGAGCGCTCCACCGCGGGTCGACCGCCTGCCCCTCGGGGGACGGCGGCAGCAGCGTCCCGCGGCACCGCGGGCACCACACCCGCTGGCGGTCACGCACGTTCCAGCGTGTGCCGCACTGAGAGCACGCTTGGATCATGAGCGCCAGCTTAAAGCGTGTCGGAAGCGGTGGCTCGGTCCTCAGACGCTGCCCGGGCCGCCGCCGTCGGTGACCACCGGGCGCCCGGCGCCCGCCCACGCCAACATGCCGCCGCTGACGTTGACCGGTCGGTACCCGTTTTGCTGGAAGTACTGCGCTACCCGCAGGGACCTGCCGCCGGCATGGCAGATGACGTACAGCTCGGCCTGGGGGTCGATCTCGTCGAGGCGCGCCGGCACTTCGGCGATCGGGATGTGTTGGGCGCCGGCGATGTGGCCACGTTTCCACTCGTCGTCCTCGCGCACGTCGAGCAACACTGCCGCCGAGCCGAATTCGGTCGGCAGGGCGGCAATATCCGTCTGGGCAACCACCGGTTCAGCAGGCATGGGGTCGATCTTGGCACGCGCCGCCCGGCGGCGCAGAAGCCGCCGCTCAGCTACCACCGGCTATCCACAGTTTCCACAGGTTTATGCACAGCTCCGGTGTGCACCGCGCGGCCATTGACGGCGCGTCAATAGGCCCGGCGCAACGGTAGCTGTGGATAACAGCGCAATAACGGGTCCGTCAATCGACAGCCCAACCACGCCGCGAGCGAAATTCATCGCCGCGCTAAGCATCTCGCCGGGACGACGGCAACTGCTGGTCAGCGCCCTGACGCCGGTTCAATTTTTCCGGCGGTTCACGAGGCGTTATGATCGCGACCACCGAAGTTGTTTGTGACTCATCTCACTGGGGGCGAGTTGGACGTGCAGATCAGGGTCATCCGATGACGACGCAACCGGTCGGACCACAGTCGGCGACGTCGTCGCATTGGTACAGCAGTTCGCCTGCCTGTAACCGCTCGTACCTGCTCGCCGGTGTGCGCGCCGGTCTGATCGCCCTGGTTTTGCTGGCGGTCCTCGCCGTCATCGTGTTGGTCTGAACACGCGCCCGCCGGGTATGCCCTTAGTGCACCCGTTGTTGCGGTGCGCGCAGTCATGGAGCAGGGTTGATCGTGTTGGGCTCGATTGCCCGGCGGCAACCTTGAGTGAGCATCAGAAGCAGGTCAGCAACGATTATCGAAGGAAGGAATCCCGTGGCTGTCTACACGTTGCCCGATTTGGACTGGGACTACGGCGCACTGGAGCCGCACATCTCCGGTCAGATCAACGAGCTTCACCACAGCAAACACCATGCGACCTACGTGAAGGGCGCGAACGACGCGCTTGAAAAACTCGAGGAAGCACGCGCCAAGGACGACCAGTCGACCGTCCTGCTGAACGAGAAGAACTTGGCGTTCAACCTGGCCGGCCACGTCAACCACACCATCTGGTGGAAGAACCTGTCGCCCAACGGCGGTGACAAGCCGACCGGCGAGCTGGCCGCGGCCATCGACGACGCGTTCGGCTCGTTCGACAAATTCCGCGCTCAGTTCCATGCGGCCGCCACCACCGTGCAGGGGTCGGGTTGGGCGGCCCTCGGCTGGGACAACCTCGGCGAGAAGCTGCTGATCTTCCAGGTGTACGACCACCAGTCCAACTTCCCGCTCGGCGTCGTCCCGCTGCTGCTCCTCGACATGTGGGAGCACGCCTTCTACCTGCAGTACAAGAACGTCAAGGTCGACTTCGCCAAGGCGTTCTGGAACGTCGTCAACTGGGCCGACGTGCAGGCGCGTTATGACGCCGCGACCTCGAAGACCAAGGGGCTCATCGCCGGCTGATCCTGCGCACTCGAGTCGGGGCGTCGCGCTTTTTGCGCGGCGCCCCGTTCCTTTTCTGGCGGTCCACCGCGGTTGGCCGTGTCCGCTTGCGGGTACTCCTCACCTGGCGCATGCTGTGCTCATCGACCCGCCGGGGTGTTGTGAGTGAGGTATCGCGGAGGGCCATATGGAAACTGGGTCAGGCAGGGCCGTCGAAGTCGCCCCGTTCCATTCACACGGTGTCCTGAAGGGCTTCGTGATCTTCGGCCGCTGGCCTGATTCGACGAAGGAGTGGGCGCAGCTGCTGATGGTTGCGGTCCGGGTCGCATCACTTCCTGGATTACTTTCCACTACAACGGTATTCGGCGCCCGTGAGGAATTGCCGGAGTCTCCGGCGCCGCCGGGCAGCGTCGGGCTGGTGCTGGCGGAAGGGCCGGTCGTCGGCGAATCAGCAATCCAGCCAGGCTATTTCGCCGATCGCCAACCGCCGGCGCTGTTGATGTTGCATCCGCCGTCGGAGACCATGCCGTCGCTGCCGGAATGCACCGGCGCGGCTTCGGGTTGTGTACTGCTGCCCGGCTTGCCCTATCTGGGCCTCGAACACCGGGCGGCGTGGGTGGAAGCCGAAGCCGACGGCACCGTCACCTCGATGGTGAGCCGCGTCGGTGTCGACCCCATCAGCCACCCCGATACCGCGATTCTGGCGATGCTGCTTGCCGCATAACGCATTTCCGATGCCTCGGTTGTGAGGTGGCCGAATCCCAAGCCCGCACTTGGCGAATCGGGAAATACGGGTAGCCGAACTCGTCGCTCCCGCTGGTGCCGATCGGTTACGGCCGCTAGCCTGGGCATCGATTATCGAAGGGGAGTAGCCCGCAATCGTCGAGTCGACATACTGGCAACCAGCCCGGCAGGCGAACCGGCCGTTCGGTCGGTGGGCGAGACCTTCGGCCCGATGTTCGGGGGACCACGGGTCCGTCGACGACGCGTCGAAAGGTCGCCACACATGCTCGCAGCCGCGCTCCTGAGCTTCGGGGTGGTTTTCCTCGCCGAGCTCGGCGACCGGTCACAGCTGATCACCATGACCTACGCGCTGCGGTACCGCTGGTGGGTGGTGCTGAGCGGGGTGGGCATCGCGGCTTGCGTGGCACATGGCATTTCGGTGGCGATCGGGCACTTTCTCGGGTTGACGCTGCCGGCTCAGCCGATGGCCTTCGCGGCGGCGATCGCGTTCTTCGTCTTCGCGGTGTGGACGTGGCGGGAGGGCACCAGCGGCGACGACGACTGCGTGCGCCCTGTCCGGGAGCCCCGATTCGCGCTGCTCGCCGTCGTGTCGTCGTTCTTGCTGGCCGAGCTGGGCGACAAAACGACGCTGGCCACCGTCGCGCTGGCGAGCGATCACGACTGGGCGGGCGTGTGGATCGGTACCACGGTCGCGATGATCGTCGCCGACGGGTTGGCGATCGCCGCGGGGATCCTGCTGCACCGGCGCCTGCCCGAAGGGCTGTTGCACGTGTTGGCCAGCCTGCTGTTCCTGGTCTTCGGATTGTGGATGTTGTTCGACGGCGCGCTGGGCTGGCGGTGGGTAGCCGTCGGTGCGACCGCGGCGACAGTGCTCGTCGCGACTATCGCCGCGATGGTGCGATTTGTCCGCACCCGCTCGGCTGCCGCGCCCGTCCCAGAGGCGTCCCCGGGCGTCGGCTGAACGGCGCCTACCCCCTCGACAGCAAAGCCGCTTTTCGACGCGTCGTCGCAGCCGGCTGGTTGCCCGGCGCAAGCTCTGTTCGCTCGCTGATGCCGTCGCGCCCGCCCGCCCGCAGCGATAACAACGCAACGCGTCACAATTCGCTTGGTGCATCATGAGAATCCGCTGTACAACGCGCGCGCAGCGCTTCGCCGGCGTCGCCGGCGGCGGCTCGGGCCGCCGAAGTTAATTCGCTCCAGGTTTGCACTTGGTTCATCCGATAAGTGTCGCTACGATGATCAGCAAATACGTGCCTGGAATCATTCGTCCTACCAACCCTGGTGGAGGTCATATCGATGAGCACGACGTTCGCTGCGCGCCTGAACCGCCTGTTCGACACGGTTTACCCACCCGGACGAGGACCGCACACGTCCGCTGAGGTGATCGCGGCGCTCAAGGCGGAGGGCATCACGATGTCTGCTCCCTACCTGTCACAACTGCGCTCAGGCAACCGCACCAACCCGTCGGCGGCGACCATGGCGGCCCTCGCGAATTTCTTCCGCATCAAGCCGGCCTACTTCACCGACGACGAGTATTACGAAAAGCTCGACAAGGAGCTGACCTGGCTGGCGACGATGCGCGACGAGAATATTCGCCGAATCGCGTTGCGCGCCAGTGGATTGTCTCCCGAGGCGCAACAGGACATCATCCAGCGGGTTGACGAACTGCGGCGCAAAGAGCACCTCGACGCGTAACTGCCCCGACCTGACAACCTAACGACGTCTTGTTCCGGTTAGGGTTGGCCCAGCGATCACGCATCGCGACAGCCGACGAGAAACCGGGGAGGCGGCCGGGAATGGGCCTGTTCCGCAAGCGAAAAAGCCGCGCGATGCGTCGTGCCGAGGCTCGTGCGATCAAGGCCCGCGCCAAGCTGGAGGCCAAGCTGGCCGCCAAGAACGAGGCGCGCCGGTTCAAGGCCGCACAACGAGCCGAGACCAAGGCGCTCAAAGCGCAGCTGAAGGCGCAACGCGACAGTGATCGGTCGGCGCTGAAGGTGGCCGAGGCCGAACTCAAGGCGGTGCGAGAGGGCAAACTGTTGTCGCCCACCCGGATTCGTCGAGTGCTGACCGTCTCACGGTTGCTCGCACCGATCGTGGTGCCGTTGGTGTACCGGGCCGCGATCGCGGCCCGCGGGCTGATGGACCAACGCCGCGCGGATCAGCTCGGCGTTCCGCTGGCGCAAATCGGGCAGTTCTCCGGACACGGCGCGCGGCTGTCGGCTCGCATCGCCGGAGCCGAGCAGTCGCTGCGAACGGTGCAGGAGAAGAAGCCCAAAGACGCGGAGACCAAGCAGTTCGCGGCGGCCATCTCCGATCGGCTCGCCGACCTCTCGGCGGCCATCACGGCCGCCGAGAACATGCCTGCCTCGCGGCGGCGGTCCGCCCACGCCGCAATCTCCAAACAGCTCGACGAGATCGA
This sequence comes from Mycobacterium kyorinense, assembly GCF_002101735.1. Classification (GTDB taxonomy): domain Bacteria; phylum Actinomycetota; class Actinomycetes; order Mycobacteriales; family Mycobacteriaceae; genus Mycobacterium; species Mycobacterium kyorinense. The sequence continues at coordinate 11,746 of NZ_LQPE01000138.1, forward strand.
GGCCGACCTGATGGCGCGGCTCGGGTTGGCCTGAGCATGCGGCCACGCCCGCTCATCGCGGCCGCAGCCGCGGCCGGACTGTACTGCGCCGCCATGCTCGGTATCGCGCAGGCGTCGGCCCATGTCCATGCCAGCAGCGACAACCCGGTCCGCGGCGGTCATGCCATCGTCACGTTTTCGGTGCCCAATGAGTCCCCGACGGGAGCGCCGACCACCGCGCTGTCGGTGGCGCTGCCCGACGTGGCGTCGGCCAGCACCGAAACCATGCCTGGCTGGACGGTCAAACTCGACCGCGACACCGCGGCGGGCACCGTGCACTCGGTCACGTGGACGGCCGCGCCCAATAGCGGCATCCCGGCGGATCAGTTTGCCCTGTTCCGGATATCGGTGCAGTTGCCCGACGCGGACACTGTCAGCTTCCCGGCCACCCAGACTTATGCCGACGGGTCGGTGGTCAAGTGGGACCAGCCGCCGTTGCCCGGAGGCGGTGAGCCGGAACACCCAGCGCCCAGCCTGGCATTGAGACCGGGGCCGGTCGCGCCGCCGCCACACCAGCACGGCACACCGCATCCGGGTCCGCTGACAGACCCGGCGCAAGCCGGTCAGCCCAAGCCGGCGCCCGACAACACCGCCCGACTGCTGGCCGGCACTGCCCTGCTGGTCGCCGCCCTCGGCGTCGCGCTGACGCTGATCCGGCGACGGACATGAGCGTCGCGGCGCGCGCCGCGGCGTTGAGCCTGCTGCTGGCGGTACTGGCCGCCGTCGGCGTCACCCTGACCGCCGGACCCGCCGCCGCGCACGCCGTCCGGGTGGCAGCCGACCCGGCCGAGAACGCCGTCGTGAACGCCGGCCCGGCCCGGGTCAGCGCCACGTTCAACGAACGGCTGCAAACCACGTTCGCGGCCATGGCGGTCGTCGGGCCGGACGGCAAACTGTGGTCGACCGGGGACGCGCAGGTGCAGGGCGCGGTCGTCAGCGTCGCGTTGCGGCCGCTGGGTCCGGCCGGCAACTACACCGTGAACTACCGGGTCACCTCGGCAGACGGGCATGTGGTGACGGGTTCGTGGTCGTTTCGGCTCGCCGTTGCGGGCACCGGAACGCCCGGCCCGGCGGCATACCCCGAGGACCACCGCGCCGACGGCGTCCCGGTGTGGCCGTTTGCGGTCGGGGCGGTGGTGCTGGTGGCCGGCGCTGCGCTGTGGGCGGTGCGGCACCGGCAGTAGCCCCTGGCATGATGGGGTTCGACCGTTGGTGTCGACCGGTGTACGCGACGAGGAACTGCAAAGGAGCGGCCGCATGGCAGACCCGCAGGATCAACCGGACCACGCACCAGAAGACGCACCCGGCGCGGGCCCAACCCCGCCGTCACCCCCGGCGCCTCCCGCCGACGAGACCCCCGCGGACAAAGCACCGGACAAGCCCGAGAAAGCGGCCAAGAAGGCAGCCGCCAAGAAAGCGCCGGCAAAGAAGGCGCAGCAAGCGCCCGCCAAAAAGTCACCGGCCAAAAAGGCGCCCGCAAAGAAAGCGCCCGCAAAGAAGGCGCCTGCCAAGAAAGCCGAGCCGGCTCCCGTCAAACCTGTCGAACAGCCACGGATCGAGACCAACGGCCAACTCGCCGCTGGCGCCAAAGAGGCTGCCGCACAAGCAAAGTCGACGGTTGCTGCGGCCAACAACCCAGTGGCCGCGGCGCCGGCACTATCGCCCGCCGGCCGCTCGCCGCTGACGCTCGCGGTAGCCGTCGCGGTCGCTCTGCTGGCGTTGCTGCTGGTGCGCCAACTACGCCGGCGCGGCAGCTGACCGTGCCGGTGACTTTCCGGCCCACCGCCGACCTCGTCGACGACATCGGGCCCGACGTCCGCAGCTGTGACGTCCAATTCCGCCAATTCGGCGCCCTCGCGCAATTCGCCGGGCCGATCAGCACCGTGCGCTGCTTTCAGGACAACGCGCTGTTGAAGTCTGTGCTCTCCGAGCCCGGCGACGGCGGGGTGCTGGTGGTCGACGGCGCGGGCTCGCTGCACACCGCGCTGGTCGGTGACGTCATCGCCGAACTCGCCCGCTCCAACGGCTGGGCCGGGCTGGTGGTGCACGGCGCGGTCCGGGACGCAGCGACGCTGCGCGGCATCGACATCGGCATCAAGGCGCTGGGCACCAATCCGCGTAAGAGCAGCAAGACCGGCGCCGGCGAACGGGATGTCCCGGTCGAACTGGGCGGCGTCACCTTCGTGCCCGGTGACGTCGCCTACAGCGACGACGACGGCATCGTGGTGGTCGCCGCGGCCTAGGCCGCGACCGCCACCTGGTTCTTGCTGAAGCTCAGCGCCTCGTCGTCGACTCGGCCGCGCCGGATCAGCCGCAGGTCCAGCAGATAGTTCTGCTTGAGCCGCCACGGGGTGCGCGACCCGGCCTTCGGCAGGTAGTCCAGCGCCCGCAGCACATAGCCCGGGGTGAAGTCCATCAGCGGGCGCTCGTCCACCGAGTCGCCCGGGTGTTGCGGCACCACGGTGTCGTACCCGCGGGAGTCCATGTAGTTGAGCACCCGGCAGACGAACTCCGATACCAGGTCGGCCTTGAGCGTCCAGGACGCATTTGTGTAGCCGATGGTGAACGCCAAGTTCGGCATGCCGGTCAGCATCATGCCCTTGTAGGCCATGGTGTCGTTGAGCTCGATCGGCACGCCGTTGCGCCGGATCTGCGCGCCGCCGAAGAGCTGCAGGTTCAAACCCGTTGCGGTGACGATGATGTCGGCTTGCAACTCCTCGCCGGAATGCAGCTTGATCCCGGTCTTGGTGAACCGGTCGATGGTGTCGGTGACGACGTCGGCCTGGCCGCGGCGGATGGTGCGGAACAGGTCCCCGTTGGGCGCCAGGCACAGCCGCTGGTCCCACGGCTTGTATCGCGGGCCGAAGTGCTTCTCGACGTCGTAGCCCTCGGGCAGCCGCCGCTTGGCCATCGTCAGCAGCGTCTTGCGCATCGCTTTCGGGAAGCGCCGCGAGAACTGGTACTGACCGGTGCTGAAGGCGATCGCCTTCCAGCGGTTGGCGAAGTGTGCGGCCTTGGCCGGCAGCAGCCGGTTGGCCCGCTCGGCGAAGGGGTCGACAGCCGGCAGCGAGCCGATGTAGGTCGGTGAGCGCTGCAGCATGGTCACGTGCTCCGCGCCCGAATTCACCAGGGCCGGAATCAGAGTCACCGCGGTCGCGCCGGAGCCGATCACGACGATCCTCTTGCCCGCGTAATCGAGATCCTCCGGCCAGTGCTGCGGGTGCACGATCGTGCCCTCGAAGTCGTCGGCGCCCTCGAACTTCGGCGAGTAGCCCTCGTCGTAGTTGTAGTAACCGCTGCAGGCGAACAGGAAGGAACAGCTGATCGTGCTCTGCTGGCCGTCGTGCTCGACGGTGAGCGTCCAGCGGCTGTCGGCGTCGGACCAGTCGGCGGCCACCACCTTCTGGCGGTAGCGGATGTGCCGGTCGATGCCGTTCTCCGCCGCGGCCTCCTTGATGTAGGCCTTGATCGAGGGCCCGTCGGCGATGGACTGGGCCGAGCGCCACGGCTTGAACCGGAAGCCGAGCGTGAACATGTCGGAGTCGGAGCGGATGCCCGGGTACTTGAACAGGTCCCAGGTGCCGCCGAGGTCGTCGCGGCGCTCGAGGACCACATAGCTCTTGTTCGGGCAGCGGTCCTGCAGGTGCCAGGCCGCGCTGATGCCGGAGATGCCGGCGCCCACGATGACAACGTCAAGGTGTTCGGTCATGTAACCGACGGTATCAACACAGTGTTGAGTTCGTCAACACACTGTTGAATTACTCAACGGCGTGTAAAGTGGCGGTTGTGACCACCACCAGCCCGGCACGCGCGCCGCGCGGACGGCGTTCGACCCGCCCCTCCGGCGACGACCGCGAGCTCGCGATCCTGGCTACCGCTGAGCGGCTGCTGGCCGAGCGTCCGCTCGCCGAGATCTCGGTGGACGACCTGGCCAAAGGCGCCGGCCTGTCCCGCCCCACCTTCTACTTCTATTTCCCGTCCAAGGACGCGGTCCTGCTCACCCTGTTCGAGCGGGTGATCGTCGAGGCCGACTCCGCGCTGGAGGGTATGGTCGCGAACCCGCCGGCCGACATCAAGACGTTGTGGCGCACCGGCATCAACGTCTTCGTCGAGACGTTCGGGTCGCACCGCGCGGTGTCGCTGGCCGCCGACGCGGCGCGCACCAACAAGGACATCGGCGACCTGTGGTCGAGGTTCATGCAAAAGTGGGTCGACCACATCGCGGTCGTCATCGAAGCCGAACGCTCCCGCGGCGCCGCGCCAGTGACGCTGCCGGCCCGCGATCTGTCCGCGGCGCTCAACCTGCTCAACGAAAAGGTGATGCTGACGTCGTTCGCCCAGGAGCGTCCGTCGGTGCCCGACGAGCAGCTGCTGGAAACGCTGGTGCACGTCTGGGTAACCAGCATCTACAACGAACCCCGCTGATCTGTCGTCTCCGCATGCGAACATATGTTCGTGCGGGCTTCCCCTGCCCAGGCTTCGATCCTGCATGCGGACCTGGACTCGTTCTACGCGTCCGTCGAACAGCGCGACGAACCCGCGCTGCGCGGCCGGCCGGTCATCGTCGGCGGCGGGGTGGTGCTGGCCGCCAGCTATGAGGCCAAGGCCTACGGCGTGCGCACCGCGATGGGCGGGGGCCAGGCGCGGCGGCTGTGCCCGCACGCGGTAGTCGTGCCGCCGCGGATGAGCGCCTACATGCGCGCCAGCGACGCGGTGTTCGACGTCTTCCGCGACACAACTCCGCTGGTGGAGCCCATCTCGGTGGACGAGGCGTTCTTGGACGTGTCGGGGCTGCAACGGGTTTCGGGCTCACCGGTGCAGATCGCGGCCCGGCTGCGCGAGGACGTGCGCGAGCGCGTCGGGCTGCCGATCACGGTCGGCATCGCCCGGACGAAGTTCCTGGCGAAGGTCGCCAGCCGCGAGGCCAAGCCCGACGGCTTGCTGTTGGTGCCGCCCGAACGCGAGCTCGCCTTCCTGCACCCGCTGCCGGTCCGGCGGCTGTGGGGCGTGGGCGCGGTAACCGCGGAGAAGCTGCGCGCGCACGGCATCGAAACCGTCGCCGACGTCGCCGAACTCAGCGAGTCGATGCTGGCCTCGCTGGTCGGCAGGGCGATGGGTCACCAGCTCTATGCGCTCTCCCGTAATCTCGACCGGCGACGGGTGAGCACCGCCGTGCGCCGACGGTCGATCGGCGCCCAGCGCGCGTTGGGCCGGGCCGGCAACACCATGTCGCCGGCCGAGGTCGACGCCGTCGTCATCACGCTGATCGACCGGATCACCAGCCGGATGCGCAAGGCCGGCCGCACCGGTCGCACGGTGGTGCTGCGCCTGCGGTTCGACGACTTCACCCGTGCCAGCCGGTCCCACACGTTGCCGTGGGCCACGTCGTCGACACCGATCATCCTGGCCGCCGCGCGGCGCCTGGTCGCGTCGGCGGCACCGCTGATCGCCGAGCGCGGACTGACCCTGGTCGGCTTCGCGGTTGCCGAGATCGACCGCAGCGGCGCCGAACAATTGCTGCTCCCGTTCACCCCGGCTGAAACGCGGCCACCAGCGATCGACGCGGCGGTCGACCGGGTGCGTGACCGCTACGGCAAGGCCGCGCTGACGCGGGGCATCTTGGTTGGCCGCGATCCCGGACTGGAGATGCCGCACCTGCCGGACTGACTTCACGACGCCGCCCACGCCAGCAGCTTGTCGACCGGCCAGGTGTTGACGATCCTCTCGACGGGCACGCCGGCGTCCATCGCCCGCTGCGCGCCGTAGCCGAGGAAGTCGAGCTGGCCCGGGGCGTGAGCGTCGGTGTCGATGCTGAAATCGCAGCCGATCTCCAGGGCAAGGTTAAGCAGGCGACTCGGCGGATCACGCCGCTCGGGCCGAGAGTTGATCTCCACCGCGGTGCCGTGGTCGCGGCAGGCGGTGAACACCTTTTCGGCGTCGAACTTGGACTCCGGCCGGATGCCGCGATTGCCGGCGACCAGCCGGCCGGTGCAGTGGCCGAGGACGTCGGTGTGTTCGTTGCTGACGGCTCGCACCATCCGGCGGGTCATCGACTCAGAATCCATCGACAGCTTCGAGTGCACGCTTGCCACCACGATGTCGAGGCGTTGCAGCAGTTCGGGTTCCTGGTCCAGGCTGCCGTCCTCGAGGATGTCGACTTCGATCCCGGTCAGGATGCGCATCGGCGCGAACTGCTCACGCAGGCCGTCGATTACGTCGAGCTGCTTGCGAAGCCGGTCCGGCGACAGCCCGTTGGCGATGGTCAGCCGCGGCGAGTGGTCGGTCAGCGCGCAGTACTCGTGGCCCAGCGCCGAGGCGGTGGCCATCATTTCGTCGATCGGCGCCGAGCCGTCCGACCAGTTCGAGTGCAGGTGCAGATCCCCGCGCAGTGCGGCCCGGATGTCGCCTCCGCCGAGATCCTCTGCGGCAGCGCGTAATTCGATCAGATACTCGGGTTCGCGGCCAGACCAGGCCTGGTCGATCACCTTCGCGGTTTTCGGCCCGATGCCCGGTAGCGACTGCCAGCTGTTGGCCTGGCCGTGACGCTCCCTCTCGTCCTCGCTCAGGCCCTCGACGATGTCTGCGGCGTTGCGGTAGGCCATCACCCGACGCGGGTCTTCGCGCGCCCGGTCTTTGTAGTAGGCGATCTCTCGTAGCGCGGCTACCGGATCCATACCACCAGTGTGCCCGCGCTGTCAGGATGGCGGCGACCCGCTGCCCCCGGCTACGCCGCGCTTGCGATCGCCGCTCAGACTGGCAGCTGTCCCGCGACGAATCCGGCCAGCAACACCCCGAAGCCGCCGATCTCACCGACGATCAAGAACGCCATCGACACCACCAGCCCTCGATCGGGATGCTCGAACTGGTTGGTGGTGTCCCGTCGCGCCCCGTGCACGATGTAGCTCAGGATCGCGCCGACGAAGAAGAACACCAACACCATCGCCGCGACCAGGTTCACCCACGTCGGCCAGGCGCTCAGCTCGACGAAAACCGCCGTCAGCAGAGTGGCGAACGAATACAGCAGGGCCGCGCGATGCGCGATGTCGACGTACGGGTGCGCGCGATGATCCTCGGCGGTCATGATCTGCCGGTACTTCCAGACTCCCAAACCCAGCGCCAGCAGAAAGATCAGGCCGGCTGCCAGCAGCGTGATCTTGGCGTCGATACCGAGGTCGCAGCACATGGTCCGGCCGAGTCTAGTTGGGCGCTCGGCGAGTTCGATGCCTGGCTAGGCTCAGATAATGCGATTCGCGTTCAAGACCTCTCCGCAAGACACCACCTGGGCACAGATGTTGGCCGTCTGGAAAGCGGCCGACGACATCGACGTCTACGAGTCCGGGTGGACCTTCGACCACTTCTACCCGATCTTCAGCGACTCCACCGGACCCTGCCTCGAGGGTTGGACCACGCTCACCGCGCTCGCTCAGGCCACCACCCGGCTGCGGCTGGGCACCCTGGTCACCGGCATCCACTACCGCCACCCCGCGGTGCTGGCCAACATGGCCGCGGCGCTGGACATCATCTCCGACGGCCGGCTGGAGTTGGGCATCGGCGCCGGCTGGAACGAGGAAGAGTCCGGGGCCTACGGCATCGAGCTGGGCAGTCTCAAAGAACGCTTCGACCGGTTCGAAGAGGCCTGTGAGGTGCTGACCAGCCTTTTGACCACCGACTGCTCCGATTTTCAAGGCAAGTACTACCAGCTCAAAGCCGCCCGCAACGAGCCGAAGGGTCCGCAGCGCCCCCACCCGCCGATCTGCATCGGCGGCAGCGGCGAGAAGCGCACGCTGCGGATCACCGCCCGCTACGCCCAGCATTGGAACTTCGTCGGCGGCCCACCCGAGGAGTTCGCTCGCAAGCGCGACGTGCTGGCCGGGCATTGCGCCGACATCGGGCGCGATCCGAAAGAAATCATGCTGTCGGCGCACTTGCGCCTGGACCCGGACCGCAATTACCAGAAGGTCGTCGACGACGCCGCCGGGCTGGCCGCCGAGGGCCTCGATCTGGGGATTGTGTACATCACCCCGCCGCACGACCCGGCGGTGCTCGAACCGTTGGCCGAAGCGATTCGCGGCTCGGGGCTGATCACGTGAGCCCGGTCACAGCGCCGACTACGCCAGATAACAGGTTGATCACGTAGAGCAAACCCGCGGGGTCGTCGGCCCGGCTGTCGGAAGAGCGTCAAACGCCGAAACGCAGGAGCTCTTCTGCGGTCACCAGACGCTCGTGACGGGCCGGGAACTCACGGCTCTTAACCGGGTGCCGGAACCATGACCAGGCGATTCGCCCCACCCGCGACCGGGGGACTGGGTTGATATGCACAGTGATCACTCCTGCGGTCGGTCAACCAAACCGAGGCACCACGCTCGGCGGCGCCCACATCGGGTTATTACACACCTAACGTCTGGCAAACAGAGTAAGACTCGCCGAGCAATTTATCAAATGTTTCAGCTGAGTCAAATGTGACTAGCGTTGCGGTGCTGCGGTGGGCTTGATGGGCGCCGGCAGCGCGCTTTGGCCCATCAGGAAGCGGTCCACGGCCGCCGCCGCGGCGCGCCCCTCGGCAATCGCCCAGACGATCAGCGACTGGCCCCGCCCCATGTCGCCGGCAACGTAGACGCCCGGCACCGAGGTCTCGTAGTCGTCGCCGCGCGCGACGTTGCCGCGCTCGGTGAACTCCACCCCGAGATCCGAAAGAAGGCCGGCCCGCTCAGGTCCAATAAAGCCCATCGCCAGCAACACCAGGTCGGCTTCGATTTCGAAGTCGCTGCCCTCGGTCTTGACGAACTTGCCGTCCTGCATCGTCACCTCGTGCACTTTCAGCGCGGTGACGTGGCCGTCGCGGCCGACGAATTCCTCGGTGTTGACCGAGAACACCCGCTCGCCGCCCTCTTCGTGCGCCGACGACACCCGGAACATCAGCTCGTACATCGGCCACGGCGTCGACGGCGCCCGGGTGTCCGGCGGACGCGGCATGATCTCGAACTGGTGCACGCTGGCCGCACCCTGGCGATGCACGGTGCCCAGGCAGTCGGCGCCGGTGTCGCCACCGCCGATGATGACGACCTTCTTGCCCTTGGCGGTGATCGGCGGCTGGCCGTCCGGGCCGAGCACGTCGTCGCCTTCCTGCACCCGGTTGGCCCACGGCAGGAATTCCATCGCCTGGTGGATGCCGTCCAGTTCGCGGCCCGGGATGGGCAGATCACGCCAGGCGGTGGCGCCGCCGGCCAGCACCACCGCGTCGAAGTCGGCACGCAGTTGGTCGGCGGTGATGTCGACCCCGACGTTCACGCCGGCGCGAAATTCGGTGCCCTCGGCCTTCATCTGGTCCAGCCGGCGATTCAGGTGGCGTTTCTCCATCTTGAACTCGGGGATCCCGTAGCGCAGCAACCCGCCGATCCGGTCGGCCCGCTCGAACACGGTTACGCTGTGCCCGGCCCGGGTGAGTTGCTGCGCGGCGGCCAGCCCGGCCGGGCCGGATCCCACCACCGCAACCGTCTTGCCGGTCAACCGATCCGGCGGCAACGGCACCACCCAGCCCTCGTCGAAGGCGTTGTCGATGATCTCCAGCTCGACCTGCTTGATGGTCACCGGATCCTGGTTGATGCCCAGCACGCACGACGACTCACACGGCGCCGGACAGAGCCGGCCGGTGAAGTCGGGGAAGTTGTTGGTGGCGTGCAGCCGTTCGATCGCGTCACGCCACCGGCCGGTGCGAACCAGGTCGTTCCATTCCGGGATCAGGTTGCCCAGCGGGCAGCCGTTGTGGCAGAACGGAATTCCGCAGTCCATGCAGCGGGTGGCCTGCTGTTGCAGCGTCTCGTGCGGGAAGTCCTCGTAGACTTCCTTCCAGTCGCGCAGCCGCAGTTCCACCGGTCGACGTTTCGGTGTCTCGCGGTGGGTGTATTTCAGAAAGCCCTTCGGATCAGCCATGCGCTGCCGCCATGATCGCCTCGTCGACATCGGTGCCGGTGCGCTCGGCCTCGGCAATCGCCTTCAGAACCTGCTTGTAGTCGCGGGGCATCACCTTGACAAAGCAGCGCTGCTGCGTCGCCCAGTCAGCCAGAATGCGCTGGCCGACCGCGGAATCGGTGTTGTCGACGTGGGCCTGGATCATGCCGTGCAGCCACTCCAGGTCGTCCTCGTCGAGGCCCTCCAATTCCACCATCTCGGTGTTGAGGTGGTCGGGGAACACGCTGTCGGGGTCGTAGACGTAGGCCACGCCGCCGGACATCCCGGCCGCGAAGTTGCGCCCGGTGCGGCCGAGGATGACGACCTTGCCTCCAGTCATGTACTCGCAGCCGTGATCGCCGACTCCCTCGACCACCGCGTGGGCGCCCGAGTTGCGCACGGCGAAGCGTTCGCCGACCACTCCCCGCAGGAACGCCTCACCGCTGGTGGCGCCGAACAGGATCACGTTGCCACCGATGATGTTGTCCTCGGCGACATAGCTTTCCGGCGCATCGTCGGAGGGACGCACGACGATCCGCCCGCCGGACAGGCCCTTGCCGACGTAGTCGTTGGCGTCGCCGTAGACCCGCAGCGTGATGCCCTTCGGCACGAATGCGCCGAAGCTGTTGCCGGCCGACCCGTCGAACGTGATGTCGATGGTTCCGTCCGGAAGGCCTTGGCCGCCATAGGCTTTGGTCACCTCGTGACCAAGCATGGTGCCGACGGTGCGGTTCACGTTGGCGATCGTCGTGGAGAAACGAACCGGTGTCCCCGAATCCAGCGCTTCGCGGCTCATCACGATCAGCTGCTGGTCCAGCGCCTTGTCCAGGCCGTGGTCCTGGCTGGAGCTGCAGTACAGGTCCTGGTTCATGAACGCCGATTCCGGCTCGTGCAGCACCGGCGTCAGGTCGAGCTTGTGCGCCTTCCAATGTGCACGCGCCAGCGTGGTGTCCAGCGAGCCAACCTGGCCGACGGCCTCGTTGAGCGTGCGGAACCCGAGCTGCGCCAGGTATTCCCGCACTTCTTCGGCGATGAACAGGAAGAAGTTCTCGACGAACTCCGGCTTGCCGGTGAACCGCTGCCGCAGCACCGGGTTCTGGGTGGCCACCCCGACCGGGCACGTGTCGAGGTGACACACCCGCATCATGATGCAGCCGGACACCACCAGCGGCGCGGTGGCAAAGCCGAATTCCTCGGCGCCCAGCAGCGCGGCGATCATCACGTCGCGGCCGGTCTTGAGCTGGCCGTCCACCTGGACCACGATCCGGTCGCGTAACCCGTTGAGCAGCAACGTCTGCTGAGTCTCGGCCAGTCCCAGCTCCCACGGCGCGCCGGCGTGCTTCATCGACGTCAGCGGCGTCGCACCGGTCCCGCCGTCGTGCCCGGAGATCAGCACCACGTCGGCGTGCGCCTTCGACACACCGGCTGCCACCGTGCCGACCCCGTTCTCGGAGACCAGCTTGACGTGGATCCGCGCCGCCGGGTTGGCGTTCTTCAGGTCGTGGATCAGCTGCGCCAAGTCCTCGATCGAGTAGATGTCGTGGTGCGGCGGCGGCGAGATCAGACCCACACCGGGGGTGGAGTGGCGTACCTCGGCGATCCACGGGTACACCTTGCCGCCCGGAAGTTGGCCGCCCTCACCGGGTTTCGCGCCCTGGGCCATCTTGATCTGGATGTCGGTGCAGTTGGTCAGGTAGTGCGAGGTGACACCGAACCGGGCCGAGGCGACCTGCTTGATCGCGCTGCGGCGCCAGTCGCCGTTGGGGTCGCGCTCGTAGCGGCTGACGTGCTCGCCGCCCTCACCGCAGTTGGACCGGCCGCCCAGCCGGTTCATCGCGATGGCCAGCGTCTCGTGTGCTTCCGCGGAGATCGAGCCGTAGCTCATCGCGCCGGTCGCAAAGCGTTTGACGATCTCGCTGGCCGGCTCCACCTCGTCCAGCGGGACCGGCGGACGCAGACCTTGGCGGAACTTCAGCAGCCCGCGCAGCGACGCCATCCGCTCACTTTGGTCGTCGACCAGCTTCGTGTATTCCTTGAAGATCTTGTACTGCCCGGTGCGGGTGGAGTGCTGCAGCTTGAACACCGTGTCCGGGTTGAACAGGTGGTACTCGCCCTCACGGCGCCACTGGTATTCACCACCCACCTCGAGTTCGCGGTGCGCCCGCTCGTTGGGCCGGTCCAGGAACGCCAGGGCGTGGCGGGCGGCGATGTCGGCGGCGATGTCGTCGAGCGTGATGCCGCCGGTGGGGCAGGTCAAGCCGGTGAAGTACTCGTCGAGCAAGTCCTCGGAGACGCCCACAGCCTGGAACAGTTGCGCACCGGTGTAGGACGCCAGCGTCGAAATGCCCATCTTGGACATCACTTTCAGCACACCCTTGCCGGCGGCCTTGATGTAGTTCTGCAGCGCTTTTTCGCGGTCGATCCCGGTGATCACGCCCCGGTCGAGCATGTCGGCGATCGACTCGAACACCATGTACGGGTTGATCGCCGCCGCGCCGAAGCCGACCAGCATGGCCATGTGGTGCACCTCGCGGGCGTCGCCGGCCTCCACCACCAGGCCGACCTTGGTGCGGCTGCGTTCCCGCACCAGGTGGTGATGCACCGCCGAGACGGCCAGCAGCGACGGGATCGGCGCCATGGTCTCGTCGGACTCCCGGTCGGAGAGGATGATGATCCGCGCGCCGTCGGCGATCGCCGCCGACGTCTGTGCCCGCACGTCGTCGAGCGCTTCCTTGAGGCCTGCGCCGCCGTCGGCAACCGGGTACAGGCAGCGGATCACCTTGGACCGCAAGCCATGCCGGCGTCCGTTGATCTCGACGTCGGGATCGAGGTTGATCAGCTTGGCCAGCTCGTGGTTGCGCAGAATCGGCTGCGGCAACACGATCTGGTGACAGGAGTTCTCGTCCGGGTTGAGCAGGTCGCCCTCCGGCCCCAGCGTGCCGTGCAGGCTGGTCACCACTTCTTCACGGATGGCGTCCAGCGGCGGGTTGGTCACCTGGGCGAACAACTGGTGGAAGTAGTCGAACAGCATCCGCGGCCGCGACGACAGCACCGCAACGGGAGTGTCGGTGCCCATCGACCCGATCGGCTCGGCGCCGGTGCGGACCATCGGCGCCACCAGCAGGTTGAGCTCCTCGTAGGTGTAGCCGAAAACCAACTGCCGCAACACAACCCGGTGATGCGGCATCCGCACATAGTTGCCCTGCGGCAACTCGTCGAGCGGAATCAGGCCGCGCTCGAGCCATTCCTGGTACGGCTGTTCGGCGGCCAGCTCGGCCTTGATCTCCTCGTCGTCGACGATGCGGCCCTGCGCGGTGTCCACCAGGAACATCCGGCCGGGCTGCAGCCGCATCCGGCGTACCACCTTCGACGGGTCGAGGTCGAGCACCCCGGCCTCCGAGGCCATCACCACCAGGCCGTCGTCGGTCACCCAAATCCGCGATGGCCGTAGGCCGTTGCGGTCCAGCACCGCGCCCACGATGGTGCCGTCGGTGAACGTCATCGACGCCGGGCCGTCCCACGGCTCCATCAGCGACGAGTGGTAGGCGTAGAACGCGCGGCGCGCCGGGTCCATCGACTCGTGGCGCTCCCATGCCTCGGGAATCATCATCAGCACCGCGTGCGCGAGGCTGCGCCCGCCGAGGTGCAGCAGTTCCAGCACCTCGTCGAAGCGCGCGGTGTCCGAGGCTCCCGGCGTGCAGATGGGGAACAGCTTGTCCACGTCGTCGTAGGAGCCGAAGATGTCGGTGCGGATCAGCGCCTCGCGCGCGCGCATCCAGTTCTCGTTGCCGGTAACGGTGTTGATCTCGCCGTTGTGGGCAATACGCCGGAACGGATGAGCCAGCGGCCAGGACGGGAAGGTGTTGGTCGAGAACCGCGAGTGCACGATGCCCAGCGCGCTGGTCAGCCGATCGTCTTGTAGATCAAGGTAGAAGGCCTTGAGCTGCGGCGTGGTCAGCATGCCCTTGTAGACCAGGGTCTGACCGGAAAGGCTTGGGAAATAAACGGTTTCGCGACCGGGGCCGTCCTGCCCGGGACCTTTGGTGCCCAGTTCGTGCTCGGCGCGCTTGCGGATCACGTAGGCGCGCCGCTCGAGGGTCATGCCCGAGGCGCCGGCGATGAACAGCTGACGGAAGGTCGGCATCGCGTCGCGGGACAGCGCGCCCAGCGACGAGTCGTCGGTGGGCACCTCGCGCCAGCCGAGCACCTCCAAGCCTTCCGACTGCACGATCTTCTCGACGGCCGCGCAGGCCGCGGCGGCGTCCTTGGGCGACTGCGGCAAAAACGCGATGCCGGTGGCGTAGCTGCCGGCGGGCGGGAGCTCGAAGTCGACAATCGCACGCAGGAACTCGTCGGGAACCTGGATCAGGATGCCCGCGCCGTCCCCGCTGTGCGGCTCGGCGCCGGCGGCGCCGCGGTGCTCGAGGTTGAGCAGCGCGGTGATCGCCTTGTCCACGATGTCGCGGCTGCGGCGGCCATGCATGTCGACGACCATGGCCACCCCGCACGAGTCATGCTCGAACGCGGGGTTGTACAGCCCGACGCGGTTGGGCGCCATTCCCACCTGACCTTCCAGAAAACTTTCTGCGCGGCATTCATTTGCGGCTCCGTCGGCGCCGCGCCCTTCAGGATGCGGGCTGGGCCCCTTCGGTCTTGTCGATATGCTGGTCGCCACGTGGCGATGATCCGGACAGGGGAACGTCCGTGCAGCGCTGAACGGTGGCCCTGTTTACCCGGTCTCGACAAGTCGTAAAACGATATGACAAAACCCGCCTGACATGCCAACTTGGTCAATAGTAACCCGCCGGTTGGGCATACTGCGCCGACGCAGCCATCGCCCATGGCGAATTTTGCCGGGTCCGGTTGCGCCGCTGAGTATTTGCACCGACGGCGCCGTGGTAGGCGGTGGGCGACCGCCGGGGCCGTCCCCGGCCAATTTGCTGTGATCGTCGCTTGCCGCGTCGCGGCGCAATGGGCCAGATCACAGCGGGCGCTCCGGCCGGTGACGTAACTCACCAATAAGGCGTGGCAGCGCTGCTGTCGTGGTCGGCCGCGCTAACCGTTGCACCGCGCACATCCGCGAGCAAGCTGCGCCGAAGGCGAGTTTGCACGACGCCGGCGCAGCGCCGCCGGGGCTTTTCACGCCGGCCGGTGGCTGATACTGATTCCATGCCTGCAGTTGCCGGATGGAGCTAGGGAGCTCATGAGCGATCGCGACGATTTCCTGCGGGACCGTCTGCGGCCCGCACCGCCCGAGACACCCTTGGCACGCCCGTCGTACCCACCGGTCCGAGCCCCTCGCGTGATGCCCCAGCCGTCCCAGCCGCTTCGCCCGCATCAGCCGCCTCACCCCCCGCCCGGACGTCCCGTCGGCGTGCCGCAACCCGATCGCTGGTCTGGCATCGAGGTCGCGCCCGCGCCTGCTGCACCGCCCCAACGGCCGGTCCCCGGCCGCGGCTGGCGGCGTGTGCTCTGGACGGCCTCCCGCGGTCTGATCAACCTCGGCCCGTCGCCGCAGGAACGCCGGGAGGCCGAATTCGAAGCGGTGATCAAGTCGGTGCTGCACGGCAACTACAAGGTCGGTGTGCTCGGCAAGGGTGGGGTCGGCAAAACCACGGTCGCCGCGAGCGTCGGGTCGATTTTCGCCGAACTGCGCCGGCAGGACCGCATCGTGGCGATCGACGCCGACACCGCGTTCGGCCGGCTCGGCAGCAGAATCGACCCCCAGAACAGTGGCTCGTACTGGGAATTGACCGCCGACAAGAACATTCAGTCGTTCGCCGACGTCAGCGCCCGCGTGGGCAGCAATTCCGCCGGCCTGTACGTGCTGGCCGGGGAGCCGCCGGCGGGCCCGCGGCGAGTGCTCGACCCGGCGATCTACCGGGAGGCCACGCTGCGGCTGGACCGGCATTTCACCATCTCGATCGTGGACTGCGGTTCGACGATGGACGCGCCGGTCACCCAGGAGGCGCTGAGCGACGTGGATGCGCTGATCGTGGTGTCCTCGCCGTGGGCCGACGGGGCCTCGGCCGCCGCGCAGACCATGGAATGGCTCTCGGCGCACGGCCGGACCGGTCTGCTGCGCCGCAGCGTCGTGGTGCTCAACGATTCCGACGGGCACGCCGACAAGCGCACCCGTTCGGTGTTGGCCCGCCAGTTCCTCGACCGCGGTCAGATGGTGGTCGAGGTGCCCTTCGATCCCCACCTGCGGCCCGGCGGCGTGATCGACGTCAGCCATGAGATGGCTCCCGCCACGCGGCGCAGCTTCCTGGAGATCGCTGCGGCGATCGCGGGGTTTTTCGCGACGGAGCCCGCGGCCGCGCGGGAACGTCGCGTCCGGTAGCGGGAATCAGCCGCTCTCGGCGGCCCGTTTGAGCCCGGCGCTTTCCATGTCGACATAGGAGCGGATCCGCGATCCCCCGAGCAGGGACGCCAACCAGCCCAGCGGACCGTGCGCGGCGAACTCGAGCCTGGTCCGCACGTGGTCGCCGGCGTCCTGGATCCAATGCAGCGCCTCGAAGGACAGGCCGGGCTGGCGAGCCACCCAGGTGAAGTTGCGCAGCGGCTCGAGTTCGGTCACCGTCCACACCGTCGGCCTGCCCTTGGGCTGGGTCACGCGCGCCCGGCTACCCACTGCCAATGGGCCGTCGTCCAGGCGGGTGATCTCGCGCATCGACTGCGTCCAGTTGGGCCAGCCGGCCACGTCGACCAGCAGCTGCCAGACCCGTTCGGCGGGCGCGTGCACGGTTTCTTCACGGACGTATCGCATGGGCTTCAGAATGCCGCAGCGCGGGCCGCCGGATCGACGGTTGCCTCGATCTTGGTGACCAGACCGTTGTCGATGCTCAGCACGATCACGGCGAAGAGCCGACGCTTGGCGAAGGCCAGCACCACTGGTTGGCCGGCCGGCCCGCTGACCAGGGTCACCCCCGGACCCAGGTAGCGCAGCAGGTTGGTGGCGACGGCGGGCGCGCCGTGGTTGATCTGGGGCGGCGGCGCCGGGTCGGCCAGTAGCGTCCCGCTCCCCCAGACCGTCGGATCCAGCACCGCGGCCAGTCCTTCCAAGTCGCCGTTGGCGCAGGCGGTGATGAACTTTTCGGTGACGAGCTGATGTTCGGCCGTCGGCACCTCGGTCAGCTTCGGTCGCTCGTCGGTGAACTTCGCCCGTGCGCGACGGGCCAGCTGCCGGCAGGTCCCTACCGGACGGCCCACCGTTTCGGCGATGGCGTCGAACGGGACCCCGAACACGTCGTGCAACACGAACGACACCCGTTCACCGGGACTGAGTCGCTGCAGCACTTCCAGCAGTGCCGTGCGGACCTCATCGTCGAGCGTGACCCGGTCGGCTGGGTCCACGCGCCGAGATTGGTTGAGCGCGGCCACATCCGGGCCGATGTCTTCCGGATGCTCACGGCGGGCCCGGGCCGAGCGGACCTGATCGAGGCACAGCCGGCCGGCCACCACCGTGAGCCACCCGCGAACGTCGTCGATTCGGCTCAGGTCGGCGCGGGACAGCCGCAGAAACGCTTCTTGCGCAACGTCTTCGGCGTCACCGATGTCACCGAGCATCTGGTAGGCGAGGTTGACCAGATACGGGCGATGGCGTCGCCAGGCTTCGCCGAGCAGCTCTGACTGTGGTGCGGTCATGTAACGACGACGAGATGGCCGCTCAGAAAGTTACACATTTCGCCTTGTAACTTTCCCACGCTTCGTCCCGTCCTTGGTGAAAAGCACTATCTCGATTACACGAAGGAGCACACCATGACGATCGTCGTGACCGGAGCGACCGGCAATGTCGGCCGGCCCCTCGTCAACGAATTAGCCGCAGCCGGTTACCGCGTGCGGGCAATCACCCGCAATCCCGACGCCGACTTCCCCGCCGGTGTCGAGGTAATGACTTCGCCTATCGACGCGCTCGAGGGAGCCTCGGCGGTGTTCCTGAACTCCCGCGCTTTGGGTGCACAGCTGGCCGAGGTCGTGGACTCGGCGGTACGCAGCGGTGTCACCAAGCTGGTGGCGTTGTCCGCGCTCAACGCCGACGACGACTTCTCGCGGCAGCCGTCGCGGTTTCGTGGAGACCGCAACAAGGAAGTCGAGCAGTTCGCGGTCGAGTCCGGCCCGGCGTGGGTGAGCCTGCGGCCCGGGGTGTTCGCGTCGAACTTCCTCGGCATGTGGGCGGCGCAGATCAGGGCCGGCGACGTGGTCGGCGGCCCGTGCGCCGGCGCGTCGACTGCCCCGATCGTCGACAGCGACATTGCCGCCGTCGCCGCGCGGGCGTTGCTGAGCGACGAGCTCGACGGTCGCAAGGTCCCGTTGACCGGGCCGCAGGCGTTCACCAACTCCGAGCTGGTGGAAATCATTGGCACTGTTCTGGGCCGCCCGCTGACCTACCGCGAGGTGCCGCCGGATGTAGTGCGGCAGCGGTTCATCCGGATCGGGCTGGGCGCCGAATTCGCCGACGCCTACATCGCGCTGCTCGCTGAGACCATCGACAAGCCGGCGCTGGTCACCCATGAAGTGGAGAAGATCGTGGGCCGCCCGGCGGTCACATTCGCGGAGTGGGTAGCCGAGCGACGCGATGCTTTCACGAACTAGCAAGGGAGACATGTCATGACGGACCTACGCCCACCGCGCTATCTCAAGCCGATGAACAAGGTGATGATCGCCGTGCAAAAGCTCGGCATCCCGACCGGCCCGGCCATGGTGCTGACGGTGCCCGGCCGAAAGTCCGGCCAACCGCGCAGCACCCCGATGACTCCGTTCGAACTCGACGGCGGGCTCTACGTGGTGGCAGGCTATCCCGGCGCGGATTGGGCGGCCAATGCCCGGGCAGCGGGCACTGGCACGCTGCGCCGGGGACGCCGGTCTCGGCAAGTCAGGATCGTCGAGTTGACCGCCGAACAGGCACGCCCGGTGCTGCGCGCATTCGCGACCGAGGTTCCGGTCGGTGTCGGGTTCGCAAAGCGCTCAGGGCTGGTGCGCGACGGCACGCCCGACGAGTTCGAGGCGCTGGCCGACCGGATAGCGGTATTCCGCTTCGACCCCGTGTGATCGGACGTCCGCTGCGCCCGCTCAGAGCACCACCGGTACATGCTTGTCCGCGCAGGCCTCGATCACCGCGGCGGTGATGTCCTGCGCGCCAAGTGTTTCCAGGTCTGCCACGGTCACCGAGCATTTGTCCGCTCGGTACCGGGCAGCCACTCGTGAGTCACGCAATCGTTCGGCGCGTTCGATCACATTGCGGGCGAACCGCCCGTTCTGCATGACGTCGATGCCATGGGTACCGTCCGGTGCCAGGTAAGCCCGCAACGTCGTGCACGCGACGTTGAATGCGTCACGGGCCGCGGGCTCCATCACCGTCGCACGCGGTGCGCCGTATCTTACTGCGATTTCGACGAGTTCGTCGGGCGTGTAGGACTCGAACCGTAGTTTGCGGTTGAACCTGCCAGCCAAACCCGGGTTGACGGTGAGGAATTCGTCGACCTCCTGTTCGTAGCCCGCGCCGATGAAGCAGAAGTCGAAACGGTGCGCCTCCAGCGCGACGAGCAACTGGTTGACCGCCTCCATGCCGATCATGTCGGGCCGGCCGTCGTGATGACGCTCGACCAGGGAATAGAACTCGTCCATGAAAAGGATTCGACCAAGGGAACGGTCGATCAACTCGTTGGTCTTGGGTCCCGAGGCCCCGATGTATTCGCCGCAGAAGTCGGCTCGCTTCACTTCGATGATCTCGGGATGCGCGACGATGCCTAACCCAGCGTAAATCTTGCCCAGCGCCTCTGCCGTGGTGGTTTTCCCGGTTCCGGGCGGGCCGACGAGGAGAACGTGGTTCGTCTGACTGGCCACCGGCAGACCAGCCGCTAATCGCAGTGCCCGCACCTGGATCTGGTCCTCGAGTTCGGCCACCGCACGTTTGACGTCGGCCAAACCGACCTGGTTGTCCAGCAACGCGCGTCCCTCCGCCAGGAGGGCGGCGCGCCGCTCTGCATTCTCCTGGTCGCTTCGTTGCCGATCGGACCGCTCGGTGGTGACGTCCCACCTGTCGGTGCGAGTGTTGATCGTTTCCTCGTCGGTGACCGCGAGCTGCAGCGCCGTGTCGGCCAGGGCCCGCTTGGCTGATTCGATCAGCGCACCGTTGATCGTCGCCTTCGACAACCAGATCCGCGCATCGTCTTTTTCGCCGAGAAGACGGTGGGCCATCCCGCGCACATACGCCAAATCTGCGGCGATCAGCTCGAGCTCGCCCGGACACAGCTGCGTCCGGTTCGTCCAGTCGATCGCGACCAGCGGCTGCCCGAGATGGGCCGCCGCGTGGGCGGCCAAGGCATTGGTGGCCGCGCTGACCGCCGACATGATGACGGCTTGCGGCGGCAAGCTGCTGGCCGCGACCGATACCACGTCCGCCCATCGCTGCGCAGCGAACATCAGATACGCGCGGATATGCTGCTGCCACTGATGGTTTTCCCAGCCGTCCAGTAGCGACGAATCGTCGAGTAGCACAGCCGCTTTCTCATACTGGCCGTGGTCGACGAGTGCGCTCGCCAGAGCAAGACCGACGTGTGGCGACTCGGTCACCGCGATCGACAAATACGGCCCGGCCTTGACCGGCGCCGACAGGTACACGCCGAGTCGGTTGGTTTCCCTGCGCAGCCGGCCGCTGCACGCGTGCAGGTTCTGCAGCGTCGACAACGCGTCGTCACCGGTCGCAATCCGACCCAGCCACGCATCGGCCATTGACGGATCGATCTCGGTCGCCTCCCGAAACCAGGCCTGGGCGTTGGCTGGGTCACTGTCGAGCAACGCCACCGCTTGATCGAACCGTCTGCGGGCCACGACAATCGACATGGTCGTCTAGGCGGGCGCGCCGGGTTCCGGTGACACGTAGCGGGTTTCGGCGCGAAGCGACTCGATCTCCACCGTGTGCACCTGGCCGGCCGCGCGCACTTCCACTGTCGTTGGGCCGGCCTGTGTGATCACAACGTCGGCGGTTCCGCAATAGGGCGCACCGGGCGGCCCGATGGTCACCAACGTGCTCGGCCGGGGTGCCGGCTCGACGGTGCCGTCGGTGACGCTGACGGTGGTTCCGCCGACAGGTCGGGACCGGTCCGTCAGTGCGATGTCGGGCATACGAACACTGGACCAGCGCTGCGGGTTTCGGGTGTGCAGCGTGATGGGCTCGCCGATACCGGCGATCCGGATCACGATCAGCTTCGCTACATTGTCGTCGGCTGCGATATGTACGCGACTGGATTCGATCGGGTCGTCGAACGGCACTGCTAGCCGGCCGCCACCCGTGACGTTGCCGAGCAGCACACCAGTCGGGCCGATCGGAACAAGGAACGGGCGGTGCAGTACTCCCCGCCGCAGTCCCCGAAGCACCGGCCGCGGGCCGCACAGGTTGGCCGTCACGGCCGGCATCTGCTCTCCCGATAGCCGCCGCACCATCGGGATCGGCGGCTTCTTCGGCGGCTGCGCACTGAGCACCGTGATGGCGGTCGATGCAGTCCCGTCGCCGCAAAGTGTGATGTTCTGGATTATTCCCTCGGCGGGCATTGCCCAGGCCTGGGTCAGGTTATCTGCCGTGCTGTCGTGCGGCTGATGGCAGTAGGTCGTCAACCAGCCGATGTCACTGCGGACCGAGCTCCAGCGCCGGGCGCCCGCGTCGAGCGCGGACCGTCCGAGTCGGCGCTCTAGTTCGACGATCTCGGTGGCAGTTGCCAGCCTCGCTCGAATCCCCTGCTGCCGCAGGCTGTTGCTGATTCGCTGCGCGGCGGCCAGCGTCGCGGTTCCGAGCGACTTTCGCCACTGCAGCGCCTCGGCGTTCTGCGCCGCCGCGACGCGCACGATGATCCAGGTCTCGCGTCGTCCGGCGTAGGGAGCGGTACCGATCAAGGTGTCATACACCCGCGGATAGTCAGCGCCGCTGCGTCGCCGTGCACCGGTACTGACCACGCTCAGCGAATCGATGGTCAATCCAAGGCTTTGCCGCAGCTGTGCCTGCAGATTGGCGACGTCGAGCGCGTTCACGGTATACGCCGACCCCGAGGCGGTGAGCAGCGTTGGGGTGTGCGGCTTTCCGAGCACCTGAACCGCGGCAACTGCGACGCCGTCCTGGTATCGGATGCCTGCCACTGCGTGATCGCTGGCCACTGTCGCGGGTGTGCTCCATGACATTGGCCGGTGTTGCCGCAGACGTAAGATCACCCACGACCACAGCGGCCTGCGTCGCAACCGAGCCACGCCGACGAGCACTCCCAGTGTTAAACCCGCTGCCGCACCGGGGTATCCGCTCATTGCACATCCGGTGAGGCCGCCCAGCAGGACACCGACGGCGGTAATCAGCGTGGCTGCCGCGTTCATCGTGCCCGCCGAGCGCGGCGGATGATCGATGTCAACACGGCGGCGGCCAGCACCGCGCCGGCGAACACCACCGCCATTGTGGTGGCCCTACGGTCCGGTGCCGGCGGCGGCGCGGGCGGGACGATCACCCGCCGCTGCGCCCCGGGGGCAACCCGATCTCCCGGCGGCACATCGAACGTCAGCGCAGCCACCGGGTCCACCACGCCGTAGCCGACCTGATTGTCGACGCCGCGCGGCGGGTTATGCGCCGTCAGCACAATCCGGTTGATGACCTGATGGGCCGACAGCTGTGGGTATTTGGCGCGGACCAGTGCGGCGACGCCGCTCACATAGGCGGCCGAGAAACTCGTTCCCCAAAACGGCATCGGGTGTTCGCCGGGGCGGTGTGGCGGATATGCGTTGACCGCACCGGCGGTTTGCGGTGAGAGTCCCATGATCCCGACACCCGGCGCCGCGGCCGCCACCCACGGTCCGGCAAGGCTCTTGCTGATCGGCATGCCGGTGTTATCGACTGCGCCCACCGACAACACGTAGTCGGCGAACCACGACGGCGACGACACGGTTTTGACTTGATGCCAGTCACGCGGGTCGGACGGCTCCAATGGGTCGAAGACGGGATTTTGCACGCACGACTCCTCGCCGTCGTTTCCCGCTGCGGCGACGATGACCGCGTCCTTCACGGTGGCGGCATACCAGACCGCCGCGCCCACGGCACTCTGGTCCAACGGGTCGGCCGCCGACACACACGACGTCACACTGATGTTGATGACTTTCGCGCCCATGTCGGCCGCGTGCACGAGCGCCTTCGCCAGCGTGGCGAGTGTTCCGGCCTTTCTGCGGGTTTCGGCGTCGCCAGGTTGCGGATTGACCGGCTCGTAGGCCCGGGAGGACTGGCGGATCGAGATGAGCACGGCATGCGGCGCAACCCCGGCGACGCCGTCGGGCGCGTCTTGCGGCGGCGCTGGCGCCACGGGGTTCTCCGGCTCACTGGGTTCCGGTTGCTCGGCTGGAGCGGGTGGTGCCGAATCGACGGGTGCAGAGCCCGCCGGAGCCGGGTACGCCGGCGTGGGCGGCATCGGGGCAGGCATCGGAATTCCTTGGGGTGCAGCGCGTATCACCGAGGCTACGATGGTGCCGTGGGCGTCACAGTCCAGTAACCCGTCGCCGCCCATGATGTAGTCGCCGCCGGCGACGACAGGCAACCGGCCGGTGGGATTGATTCCGGTGTCGATCACGGCCACCGGCACCCCGTGGCCGGTCGAGTACTGCCACGCCTTGCTGACGTTAAGCATCGTGAACCCAGGGGCGGTGGCCGTCACGTTCGGGTCGGCGATCGCTATCGGCCGGGCGCACTCGTTGCTTTGCCGCATGGGCTGATCCGGGGCCGGCCTGATGTCTGGCGGCACTTGGCCGGGGTCGACGTTCGGCACCGGGATGGCCTGCGCCGCAGTGAGGTTGAGGGGCAACGCGATCAGCGTCGTCGCAGTCGCCATCGACCAGACACGGCGCGGCCACCTGGTCATCGCATGCGCACCCAGGTGAACAGTCCTGAAATCCAGGCGGCCAACGGCACGACTGCGACGATCGCCGCCAGTTCGAGCCATTCGGCCGCCATTCGGACCAGCGGCGTGAATCGGGTGATCGGCACGAGCAGCGCCGCAACCAGACCCGCCCCGCCGAAGCCAGCCAGGGCGAGTGCGGCCCACACCATCGGTTCGATGGCTTGCGGTGGCTGGTGCACAACGTATTTGACGGCGGCGGTACACATCGCTGCGGCGGCGCCGCACACCAGCGCGACGGCTTGCCGTTTGTCAGCGAAGGCCCGTCCGCGGCTGATGAAAATCACCACGAACAGCCCGGCCAGGATCGCGGCCGCCAGGCCGCGGCCGGACCCCGGCATCAGGGTCGCCCAGACCCCCGCCGGTAGCGCCGCCGCGACGCCCACACAGATTCCGGTGAGCACTGCATTGGCCCGCACCGCCGCGGCCGTGATCTGTGCCCCGCTCGGCGTGAAGTCGAGGTCCGGCTCCTCCTCCACTTCGGTGCCGACCGGTGACACGGTGTCAGGCGGCCGACCGTCGCTGCGACGGAACAGGTCTCGCCCGGTAATCGACCCGAAGTGGGGTGGCCGGATCCGGGTGGCCCACAGCGTGATGGTCGGGGCGAGCGTCAAGACCATCAGCACTGCGACAAGCGCACACATGCCGAGCCTCTGGGCCGGAATGGGTCGCCACATCCGGCCCGCGGCGACCGCCCCGCCCAGTGCGCACAGGGTCACCACGGTTGCCGCCACGGTGATGTGACGTCGCGTCGCCGCGGCAATGCCCCAGCTCATCACCGCGAGCGCGAAACTACCGATGAATAGATGAGCAGCTCCGAGCGGCCCCGGTGCGGCCGCGCCAAGGCTCGTCGCCAGCAGCGGCATTGCGATCCAGGCGAATCCGTCGACGAGGTCGGTGCGCTGCGGCCACCACAGCCGGACCGCGACCACGCCGGCGGCGACCACCACACCCGATCCTGCGGTGACGATGCTGGGCACCAGCGAATCGCTGCCGGCCCGGACCCGTCCGGCGAGCGCGAGAACGGTCGCCGCGACCATCGCGACAATCATCACGGCGGTGTCCGACGCGGTCTTCGCGGTGACCGGTGCGAACAGCTTCTTGCCGATCCGCGCCAATCCAGTCGACAGTGACTCGTAGTGCGGCTCAAACGATTCGCCTCCCGCACTGGGGACCAGGACCAAGGTGGTCCCGTCTTCGACGCCGAGGTCGTCGAGAGTTTTGTGGTTGTCGAGCCGGGTTCCGTCGGCCCTGTGTAGCTCGTAGGGCACGCCGGTCGATAGTCCGCGCGCCCGTCGCCGCTTGAGCTCGTCGGCGAGCAGCTCGACGACGCTGTCGATGAACATCTCGATCGGCACGGATGCCGGGTACACCTGAGAAATGAGGTGTTCGCCGCACACCACCGCGACGGCGCAGCGTGACGGATACGCAACCTTGGCCATTGCCCTAGACGGCTTTTCGATGCGAATACCACCGTTCGCCCGCGGGCAGGCGCTGCACCATGCGGGTGGCCGCCGACGCAATGCTGTTCGCCGTTCCGGGCGCGACGATCATCCACGTTCTGCCGCCGTCTGCCACATGCTCGGTCACCAGCCGGCCGTCGGGAGTGTCGATGATGGTCAGCGCACCGTCGTCGATGTGCACCCGGACAGGCCCGGACTGGATCGCCACGACAGACGTCTGGACCGTGCGCCTCGCGTCGACGGCCGACATCAGCAACTGGACCTGATCTGCGTCGAGACGCTGGTGAAGCAAGAACCGGTGCAATGTCTTTGGGTCGGCAGCTGCAGTACGCAGTGCCGCAAGCTCCATCGTCACCGGCCGTAGTCGCGCCGGCGGCTCCCGGCCGCATACGCTTTCGATCACGGTGCTCAGCACGGCGTTCGCGGCGTCCTCGGTGCTGGCGGCGCCCGCCCCACGGATCTGGATCAGCTCCGCTGACCGTTCGATCGCCGCCCACCAATTGGCGTATCGCCCCACAAGCGCCCGCGCCGACGACGCCGCGCCCGGTGATTGGCGCTGGACATACAGTGCGATGTCCCGGCGGGACAGCACTGTGAGCCATTCCAGCACAGGAGGATCGACCTGCCCTGATGCGTCAACGACGCCCTGCTCGCGCAATTCGGCGGTCACCGGATGCGCCAGCGCCAGTTGGCGGCTTTCGACGCTGGGCAGATGCGGCCGTAGTCCCAGCTCGGGTGCAATCACCTCGATACCGGTGAGAACTTGAAGGACCCACAAACCATCTACGGTGGTGGTCAACACCGAGCGCCCCCACTACCGGCTTCTCAAATGAAAGCCTGGCTGATCGCCTGGTCGGTGGCCTGGGCACTTTCGGCCGTGTTGTTGACGACGTGCCCGTGTTGGCTGACGGATTGGATGAGACCCTCCAGGCCGTGCAGCATCTGTTGTTGGGCGTCGAAAAACGCTGTTGCACCGGCACCTTGGAAGAAGTCGGCCAGTGCTTGGGTGCGGTGCTGGATGTCGTCGTGGATTTCCATCAGCTGAGCTGCCCGCGAGGCGACGTCTGATGCGAAACCCGTTACAGCTCCGTAGTTGTAGGTGATCTGGTCTGACATATCCTTGATTCCTTTGCTTGATCAGCTGGCGCCGAAGAGACCGGTGAAACCGTGGGCGGCATCGGCTTCGTGGTTTTCCATGAGCACGGCCGCGCGGCCGAGCCCGTGGGCCAGGCGCTGACCGCCCGCTACGGTCTGCTGCAGATCGTGGTTGATTTGGCCAGCGGTGGCCAACGACGTGAATCCCGCCTGGCCATGCCAGGTCGACACGTTGATGACGTTTTCGTGCCCGCTCAGGTAGTCGTTGGCCACCGCGGTTGCATACTGCAACGCCGATTCGATGGCTTGCTGGGTGCTTCGCAGCAATTCGGGTGTCACGATCGTAGCGTTTGCCATGCCTGCTCCTAGATTTTTTTTCATTCCGTCCGGACCACCGACCCGGAGGTTGGCTCGAAGTCTATGCGCGTACGGCGCAGTGTCACTTCAGTTGCTGGCAAGCTGTGAGTCACTGATACACGGTTCGGAATCAGCAGGATTCGGTAGTCCAGCAAAGGTTTCAGGTCTGTTTGTCTTCTCCGTCGTCGACGGAGACGCGCGGACGTTTCTTTTCCGTCCCGCCACTCTCGCGTGCGGGCACCCCGGCCGAAAGCGGCAGTGATGCGCCGCCTGCCACCGACGACGTCGTCGGGCCGTGCAGTTCACGCAGGGCGCCGAGTGAATCGGCGCGCAGCAGCCCGGCCGGTCTTCCACCAGTCGGCGGCTCGAAGCCGTTGGCGGGACGGGTGTAGCTGGTCAAGCCGGCACCCGGGTAGCCGCCCATACCTCCTGTACTGCTTGGTGTTCCAGCCCGTAAACCGCCCGGCGATCCACTTTCCACAGCCGCCGGCGCGGCGGCTTCGGGCGCAGTGGTGAACGACGCCGGGAACATGCCGGTGACCGACTGCATCAGGGCTTGAGGCATGCGGGCTGATCCCTGCGCCGCTTGCATCGGCGACTGCGCCAGCGTCGTCATCGGCTGCAACGCTTGCATCGGTGCCCGCAGTACCTGCGTAAGTGCACCGACCTGGTCGGTCGTGTCGGCCGGCGCGATTGCGGTCTGCGTGGCTTGACTGGACGCACGCATCGCGTCGCTCATGCCGGTTTGCGCGGCCGCTTGCGCGACGGCCTCGCTCGCCGCCGCCGGTGCTGCCGGCGATCCGCCCATCGGGGCGACGGGCGGCGGGACGGCAAGCGCGGCCGTCAAGCTGCCCAGCGCAGCCGAATACCCCCATCCCACACTCGAATTGTGCGGCCAGTGTTCACCGAAGTATTCGGTATCCAGCGCCACGATTTCCGGTGTGCGCATTCCGAAGAAGTTCGTGGCGTTGGCGCTGGCCCACTCATCGCGATTGGCCTGACACACGGTCGAGGGAATCACCGCGGATCGCGCGCTTGTGAATGCATCCACGGCAGCCTGCGTAACCGCGATCTTTTCCGCGATCCAACCGACCAGCATCTGCAATCCGGCGTTGAGGCCCAGTCCGGCCGCCGTCGAGGCGCTGGCACCCATGCCGAGCCACGACGCGGCGGTAGCCGCCATGTTGACCGTCGAAAGGCCTGCCGATGCTTCATGGCATCCGGATTCGGCCGCCCACGCCGCATTGTTCGCGAGCACCGAAGCTGGGCAACCGGTTTCGAAAATGGCCGCGATCGTCTCCGGTGGGCCGGTCCACCTCGGGTCGGGCATGATGCCGGCCTACGCCAGGTTGGCCGCGCGGATCGCCTCGGTGGCGACATACGTGCCGGACGCGAGTGCTTGGCTGCCCGCGTAGCCGGCACGCTGGCCGACGTGCTCGGCGGCCGCCCCAAGGTAGGCGACACCTGTGGCGCTCAGTGCAGCAGCGAACGCGATCGAATCCTGATCCGCAGCCATGGGTGCGACAGCTGTGAGCGCGGCCGCGGCCGTGGCCGTGGTTGCGGCGGATTCGGCACTGATTGCCGCTTCGGTAGCCGCCGATGCATCCACAGCGCCTGGCATTACGTTGAGTGGCAACACGTTATCTCCTTTTCATTGATCGCCTGACTCGGGAGCGCCGACGAGCACCCCCTCGATCGCTCCATCGGTGGTCACCAACAAACCCCGGCCGGGCGGCAGCTGCTGGGCGCTGATCCGGCCGAAGACTTTGACCGCTGCCGGATCGTTGTCCATGAACAGCGTGGGCGCACGCGAATTGGTCATCTTCTGCAAGAACGGGTTCATCACCGACACCCCCGCCCAGTTGCCCGGCAGCCGAGAGGCGATGACATGCAGCCCGATTTCGCGTCCGCGCTCGATCAGACCCCACAGCGGTGCGGTACAGGCAGGCTTTCCGATCTCGCCGTGCGGTCGCAGCTCCTGCTCGTCGTCGATCAGGACGAAGTGGTGTGGACCGTCCCAGCCGCGCCGGTTGAGCAGTTCGTCCTGGCTCAAGCCCAGGGGCGGCAGCCGGTCCCGCATGATCTGCGCCAAATCTGCGATTACCTCGTCGATGTGGTCAGGTGTGTACGCGTAGGTACGCACGTGTGGCGCACGGATTTGGCCGATCAGTGACGTCTTCGGGTCGATGATCGTGATCTGCGCCTGCGCCGGCTCAAGCCGGCTCACGATGGCCTGGCCGATCGCGGCCAAAGCGGTGGTCTTCCCGCACAATTGGCGGCCGACCACGAGCAGATTGGGCAGCCGTCGCATCGACAGCGATACGGGCTGCAAAGCGCTTTCACCGACCGCGAACGGAATGTTCAGGCTGTCTGCGGCCTCGGTTGTGGCGGCGAAGCTCTCCCACACCCGGCGCAGCGGAATCGATCCGGGCAGCCGCGCGAGGCTCTCCAGCCTTCGGGTGCCGGTCATCTCGGCGATTCGACGCCCGACCCCGTGAGCCGGCACGCGCGAGCCGTCGGCACCGGTGATCTCCGGCAGCGCAACCAGCAACTCGTAGCCTTGCCTGGTAAGGCCGAAGCCCGGCCGGTCCAGCGTATTTCGCGCCGCCTTGCGCTGCTCGAAAGTGGTACCCATCTGTGTCTCGTCCGGATTGCTGAGCCGCAACTGAATCCGCGCATTCGACACATTGAGCAGCGCTTGCTTCTGTCCAACCAGCCACGCATTGGCGCTGCTGATGACGTGCACCCCGTAGGACAAGCCCTGCCGGGCGACGGCGATCGCGCGATCACCGATGAGGGGCTCCTTGTCATAGAGGTCGCCGAAGTTGTCGATGACAAGGAACACATCGCCGAATCTGTCCTCGGCATCGGTGCTGCCGCCACCTGCTCCGAACCGTCGTTCGCGGAATTCGCCGACGTCGATTTGATACTGCTTGAACGACGCCTCTCGTGCGAGGATCAGCCCCTCGATGGCCGCGATGGTTCGCGAAACGCCTTCGCTGTCAGTCAGGCTCACCACTGAGGCCACGTGTGGGATGTCGTCGACCGGATACAGTGACGCACCGATGCAGAAGAAGGTGACCCGTTCCGGCCGATACATCAGCGCGGCGGACACAATCAACGTCGTCAATGCCGTCGACTTACCGCGCTGAGCCGTGGCGACCACCATGACGTTGTCCATCTGCGCGTCGATCGCGTGCACGCGCTGCGCATGCTCCTCGGGGATATCGACTATTCCGACAGGCAGGAGCAGCCCTGGATTCTGCCCGTAGTCGACAGTCCATGGCTTACCGCGCCACCGCGACACCACTGCGTCGATCGGTTCGCTGACGTCCAACGGCGGAAGCCAGATCTGGTGCGGCGGACGCGCCGGGTGGGAGATCAGCGATTCGCGGATGACGTCGACGAGTTTCTTCTTCCGGAATCCGTCGGAGTCGAAAAGAAACTCATCCGCCTGTTGCGGCTCGTCGGAAACCAGTGCAGCGCTGTCCGCGGCGCTCAGCGGCTGGTACTCCCAGGTGAGCAGGCGGGGCCTGGAAAAGCTGCGGTCGACGGTCCGAGCCATCTGGGCGGTTTTTTTGGGCAGCACAAACGGCGCCGACACGTAAAAGCAGCGAAACTGTTCCACATCTCGCGGGCCCACCTTGAGCAGTGCGTAGCCATTTTCTTTCGACGGCAGGTGCAGCGCCGCATCGCTGCCGATCACGTCGCGGGAATCTTCGGCGGTCTCGGCGCGCAGGGCTACCCGAAAAGCGATGTTGCTCTTGACTTTACTCAGCGACGACAGATCCAGGCGCTGGCCGCCCAGCGTGAAGAACACGTTGCATCCACGGCCTTCTTGCCCGATGTGGATCACCAGGTCGACCCAGCTCGGGTGGTGGACGAACAGCTCGAGGTACTCGTCGATGATGACCAGCAAAATGGGCACCGGCTCGAGATCACGGCCGGCCAGACGCATCTCCTCGTACTCGTTGGCGTCGCGGGCGCCGGCCTCCTTGAAGAGGCGATAACGTCGGGCGATTTCCCCGTTGATGGCTTTGCGCATCCGCTCGGCGAGGTGCCGCTCGTCGTTGCCCAAGTTGGACAGCGAGCCGGCAACGTGTGGGAAGCCCTGGAGGTCTTGCGCGGCGGACTCGAACTTCATGTCGACGAAGATCACCGTGAACGCTTCTGGTGAATGCGTCAGCGCAATGCCGCTGCACAGCGACAAGAAGTATTCCGACTTGCCGGAACCGGACGTGCCGATTACCACCGAATGAAATCCGAAGCCGCCGAAGTCCTTGGCGCGCAGGATGACATGCTGCACTTCACCGCTGGGTTTCACTCCCACGGGCACCAGGGCCCAGTTCTGGTCGCCGCGGCCGCGGCTGTCCGCCCAGAGCCGGTCGACGTCGAGTTGGCGCGGATCAGCGATGCCCAACGCTCGCAGCAGCTCACCGCCCTGGCTGTCGGTTTCGCGCGGTTCGCTGGTGGCGGTCAACGACCACCGTGCCAGCATTCGCGCGTAGCGGTTGGCGGTGCTGTCCGGGAGCATGTCAGGAACGGCGTAGAACGCGTCGCGGTGCCAGAGCCTTCCATCGCGCAGCTCGAAACGCTCGTCGTCGGTGAAACCTACCCCGATGCCGGGACGGGTCCCCAACCGCAGCACCGTGATTCCGGCCATGCCTTTGCGCCCGGTGACCGCCTCCCAGGCCTCGGGCGTCCCGACCATGTCGTCGACGATCAGCCAGTGCGGGCCTAACGTCAGGCAAGGCCGCGCTTCCATCGGCGCCGGGGTCAGCGTCGGGCTGGAGCCCATCGGCGGGGTCCACGGCCCTCGCCCTTTGCGGTGCAACTCGGTATCGAGCGCTTCCTCGAGTTCGGTGGGTGAGGTGAACACCAATCGTCGCGGCCCGCAGGCGTCGAACATTTCGTCATGTTGGTTGTGCGGCAGCCACACCAGCCAGGACCACTGCCCGGGACGGCAAGTGACGACCAAGACCTTCAGATCGGTGGGGCTGTGATAAACAGCGAGCGAGCACACGATCGAACGCACTACGCCGTGCAGCTCACCGGGATCACCGATGAAACTGAAGCCGGGCTTCGAACGCAGGCTCAGCACTTTCCCGATGCCACGGATCTTGCTGTGCGCCAGGATGAAATCCCGTAATGCGGCGCCCGTCACCGGCTCTAGCTCTTCGCCAACCGGGACGTCGGGCCATTGCAGGGACACCGCATAGTCACCGGTTTGCTGCACGCCGATCCCGAGTCGGACGTCGAGAAAGTCTGGGTCGTCCGGTCGGCGCTCCCACATCCGTGGACCACCGATGACGGTATCCAGTCGCTGCGGATCGGCATGGATGAACAGTTGGCTGCGTCGCTGATCCTGCGCGGCGCGCTGTACCTGGTCGCGGTGCTCGTCCAGTTGACGCAAGTAGGCGCGGCGCCGCTTTTCCTGTTCACCCCAAGTGATCCGGCGGCCTCGACCGAAACGCCCACTGACCATGAGGGCACCGAAACCGAACAGCCCCATCATCGGGAAGAACCCGGACTGCAGCGAGCGGATACCGGAGGTGTACATCACCACCAGCGTTCCCAGGATCCCCACCAAAACGGCCGGCAGGGCGATCATCAGCAGGATGTTTCGCGGTTCATGCTCGGGCAGCGTCAGCGGCGGATCAACCGCCACCCGGGTGGGCGGAACCGTCGGCGCTGCCGTCCGGGCAGCCAGCACGAACCCGCGTTTCGACATGGCTACCCTTCCGCCCCACCATGACTCACGGCAGGAAGCGGCGCGACCGCGCCGCCAACAGTGTCGCGGGCCACCAGCGCGTAGTCCCGACTGATCGCCGGCCCGGGCGCAAAGGTGCGCAGGATTGGCCACGGTGCCTGCAGGGCGTCGCGCGGATTCAGCGCCAGCGCTTGCAAGGTTGTTTTGTCCCACTGGATTCCGTACCGCACCCCCTGCGGCGAAAGCCAGTACAGGCTCTCCCGGCTACCAGCGGTGACCACACCGCTGGTTGTTGCAACAAGATTCGCGGCGCCCGGCAGTACCAATGTCTGGTCGGCTTCCACCGAGTCAGTGCTGCGGTCGTCACGCACCAGCGACACCAGGTGGGAGTCCATGCTGGGCGGCACCGGCAGGCGTCGACCGCTGAAGATCTTGATCTCGGCCTGATGGTCGCCGGGCTGCTTCGACCAGGTGAGGCAGGTAACGGGGAGGGCCGAAGTATCGACAAACGTCAGCTTTTGCAGCGGGTAGTAGTCGACGTTGAGTTTGTCGACCGTTGGAATGTTGACCAACTTGCCGGGCGAAACCAGCCTGGGTGTGGCGATGCCCTGCGGATCCGCAGTCCGCAACAAATCTGCCACGAAACCGCTGATCTTCTGCACTCCGTCCGGTAGCAGGACATAGAAGCCGTTGACCACACCGTTGGCGTCGCGGGTTTCCAGCACGCTGCCCACTGTCGCGTCCACCAAGAACGTCGACGGGGCTCCCGCTTCGGGAATCGGCGGAACCACAATCGGTTCCGTCGCAGGCATGGCATCGAACAGTGCATTCGAGATGCCTATGGGGCGTGTCACGCCAGGATCCAGCCCGAGGTTGAACGTCACCGATCGATCTGCAGGGTCAATCCGTGACCGGTGCCCGCCCCAGATCACATAGGTCGAGTCGCGGTGGGTCACCAGGATGGCCTGGTCGAGTCGCGTCGGGGCCGAGTCGGGAAGCACTCCGGCAATCGAGGTCACCACCGGTGATGCGTTATTACCGGCGAACGTCGCGGTGTCGCATATCGACCAAGCCGAGGTCGATGCCGGTGTGACAGCGAGGTTATCTGGAATTCCGGGGATGCCGATCATCGGCCCGGTCGGATACCTCGCAATCTCCGTGGACCGGACCCAGGTCGGAGCGCCGGCGTTTCCCACTGCTAGCCGCGCGGACGTCAGATTGAGGGCGGGATACAGCCGGCCGTCGACCTTCACGTAGACCGCTCCGGTGTCCCGGTCGCCGATCAGCGCCGACTGCCCGACGAGGCCCGCCGGTTTCATGAAGTGCAGCAACGCCATCCAGCCTGCACCGAGCAGCGCGAACACCACCGACAACACCAAGGCGGCCTGTTGTTTACGGTCGTCGTGTTTCATCCGAACCGAATATCGGGTGATGGCGGCGCGCAGCCGTCGGTTGTAGAACAGGTGGCCCGAATTCTGGTCGCGGTTGGACAAGTTGAGCGGCACGATCAATATCCCTTCGGCGGCCGGTTCGCGTCCGCTTGCTGCACCAGCGCAATCAGGTTGTCGCCGTTGGCTCTAACTCCGTAGCGGTGCATCACGTAGTTCATCGACGCGCAGATGTTGGCGACGGGGTCGTAGATATTGGTCGAGGTACCGGGTTGGTGGTAGCGGGCGAATGTGGTCGGGATCGTCTGCGTGATGCCGCGTGCGAAGCCCAGCCGCTGGCCGTCGGCTTGTAGTGGTCCCGGTTCGGTGGCCGGCGCCGACGCGACCGCTGATGGCCGACCTCCCGACTCCCGGGCTATCAGTGTCTGGTATCCGTGCAGCCAATTGCGCCGGGCCACTGGATCACTGATTCCGAGGTGATCCATTGCGGCGCAGATGTAGTCCCTGGTTCGGTTGCTCGGCCGAAGAAGGCGTTCGTATCCCACTGCGCTGAGCGGCAGGGAACCAGCGGCGGAACGGCGCGCCGGCCGCGCGACGCGGCGCCGGTGCCCGTAGTCGAGCCGGCGCAGCCGCCGTGCCAGGAGCCGCGCATGTCGACGTGAGCGCACCAGACCTCGTCGTTGCATGTGCAGCCGCGCGACCATGCGGCGCAAGGCTTCTCGTCGGCCCAGGACGGTGTCGGTTGCCGGCATCGGGTCGCCATGCGCATCGTCCAGGATCATGCGACTGGCGTGACGTCCGTGGGCACGTTGGGCGCCGGCGTCCGCCACCACGGTGGCCATTTCGTGGTCCGTCGCCGCGGCATGGTTCAGCGCGGCCGTCGCGCGCCGGGTCGCCGGTGCGTGGAACTGGCTTTCCGTGGACATCCCGGGCCGCCCCGCCTGCCTCGCCAGTTCGACGGGTCCGACCGACGGCTGAACACCGTACAGGCTGTGGGCGCGATGCAACAGCTCGAATGCCTGCAGCGTCAGTGGATCCGGGCTCATCGGATGCTGCCGCCGTATCTGGCCCGGTTGTCGACTTCGGCCTCTGCACGCAGCGCCGCGATCGCGAGGTTCAGGCGGTCGGCCAGTTCGACATGGGTGTAGCCGGCCATGACGTCCGGGTGCAACGTCAACGCGATCAGCTTGCCGTCCGCATTGGTCACCACATGTGCGTCGCCCAAATCGACGCTGTAGCTGACGGTCTCGGCCTCGGCGACGAGTGCCGCCCAACGGTCGGCAGCTTCGCTCAGATCCCGCAGAACGGCCTCGACGAGACCGCTGTCGCTCAGCTCTGCGCGACTGCCCACCCCCGACATCGTCGCAGTATTTCCACCACCGCGATCGGGGTCAATTCACCGTGTGGATCGCTTCTTAGGTAGTGGCGCGTTGAGGGCCTGGTACCAGGCGAAGTGGTAATTCGCCGTCAGCCGGTCCCCGCTCGCCATGCCTTCGGCGGCGGCCAACAGCAGGCAGTTGAGCAGGGCCGCGTGGTCCACTTCCGGGTACTGGGCCAGCAACTGGAGCCGCGCGGTTTCCAGGTGCACGCGCAGTTCCTCGATTTCGGTTTCCAGGATGGGCGTTTTCGCCGCAGCGGCCTTGGCCAGGGTATGGACCATCCGCGGCAGACCGTCACGCATGTGCGTGGCCCCGGCCAGTAGCCAACCGAGGTCGTCGACGGTCGGCAACCGCCGGGCCCGCACCGAATATGCGGCGGGGTCGAATTCGGTTGCCCAGCCGAAAGACCATGCCAGCGGATCGCCGGGCGCGTAGGTCGCCGAGACCGTCGTGGGACCGAGAATCGTGACCGCGTCCCCGGTGCGGCGTTGGGGCGGCAGCAACCGCACGTCGGGCGGCACCGCGATACCTGGCGGTATCCAGCCCTCGGCAAGGTCCGTAGCCACAACGGTTATGCCGTTCTCCCGGTCCCCCGCCGCCCAGCACAACCCGGGTTCTTGGCGGGCCATGAACTCGACCAGCCGATGCAACCGTTCCTGATCCGATTCGGGCTGGGCCGCAGCCTCCACCTCCTGAATCGCCGGCTGCTCATCGGCCGGATCCTCCGCCGCCACGGTGATGACCGGAAGGCGCTGTGTATCTTCGGCGCTGGGCCCGTCACCGGGTCCGGGTGAGATCGTCGGCAGGTTGTCGGTGGGAAGGTCTTCCATCTTCTTGTCGAGCTGGCGAAGCGCTGCCTCGACCCGCTGGGCGGCAAGCGCACGGGCGCCGTCGACCACGCGGGCCTCTTCTGCTTGCTGGGCCGGACCCGTCGCCCCCGCTCGCCTGATCGTGCGTAACTGCTCGTTGGCAGAACGGACTATCCGATCCAGTTCTGCTCGCAGATACCTTGCGACGGAAGCATTTTCGGGTGTGATCGTGGACAGCTCGGCAGGCCACAGTTCGCCGACCACCCAGGGGGTGCAGTCGACCGCAGAGCCGAAGGGCGGAATCGCGAGGGATTCCTGAGCCGCTCTCCGGAGGCGCTGACGCGCCGTGATCCGACCGAAGATCGCCACCGGCCAAGCGTACCGGTGCGCGGGCCTTGCTGAATTGTGGGCATCACGCGGCGTGACTAGCGTGGGGTCATGGCTGATTCTGCGCTGCACCGGCAGCTGGACGAGGTGCGGCTGTTGCTCGATCGTGCGCGAGAGTTGTTCGGCGCCAATCCCATCGAGCCTCCCACCGATATCGCGCCCGTGGGTGCGGCCGCCGCGACACGGCTACCGTAGGCGGGACCGGGCCGATCGGTGCAGCCGATGCGCCCGCAACCTTTCGACCGCCGCGTCGAGGTCGTGGACATTCGGCACCTCGGCAGACGGGGTATGGCCGGCCGCGACGATCTCACCGCGCACTTCCAGCACCGCCTTGAGGTAGGACACGTCCGCGGCCAGCAAGATGCCCTGGGCCAACGTTGCGGCGTCGGTGTCCATTGCTTCGACGCTCAGCGTGAGGCTGTGCAGATAGCCGCCGCGGCAGGAGCGGACCAGGATGTGTCCACTGGGATGAACGGTGTCGAAATCGGGGTTCGGATCGCTCATCGAGCGTCGTCACCGACGTTGCCCAGGTTGTGCGCGGCGTCGTCCTCGTGCTGTTCCCACATGTTTGCCGCTGTCCGCAGTGTGTGCGCGATATCGGCATGGTCGTCGGCTTGCTGTTCATAGCACTGGCGTCGCTGGTCGAGCAGATCTCGTCCAGCCTCGCGCAGTTCGCAGAAGATCGGGCCCAGCGAGTCGAGACTGTCCTGAATCGCCGGATGCGACGACGGGATCGAGCGCAGATAGTCCGACATCTGCTGGTGATGCTCGGCAGCGGCGCGCAACTGCGCCGGCACCACGCGGATTCTTTCTGACATCCGGTTTCTTCTTTCAATTCGGTGGCGCGGCCGGCCTGGTGGGTGTCGGGGTTTCGGGCGCAGCGGCGACGCCCGCCGGCCCGGGCGGGTGCTCCCAGCCGAGGAAGCTGGGCCCCTTGACGGTGGAGATGTGCTGGATCTGGCCGTCGAGAAGGGCCTTGCTGTTGCCGAGTGCAAGAGCGTGCCGATTGGTGAACATGCCGATGTCGCCCGGCGAGACCCGCGACGGGTCGACCGGCTCGGCGACCGCGGTGCCGGGCGGTGGAATCGTGATTCCCTGCTGCCGGAACGCATCCGCGATGGGTGTGCCGCCGGCGGCGGCCTTGATCGCGGCGGCGAGCTGGGGGCTGGCGGCGGTGACGCTCTCGCCGTTGGGGAGTGTGACCGTGGTTGGCCCTTCGGGCGCCGCAGGCTCCGGCGTGGCCGGCGGCGCGGAGTCGTCGGACTCCTGGTGGTCGTCTTGTGTCGGCGCTGATTCTTCTTGTGGCACTGGGTCTTCCGCCTCCACGTCGTCGTGCCCGGCCGGCCGTTCCCAGTCCATCTCCGGCATCGTCGGCGACGGCAATCCGCCCGGCATCCCCCAACTCGGCATCCCGCCCCCGCCGAGGTTCGGCATGCCCGGCATGGCCGGTGGCATCGGCATCGCTGTGGCGCCGCCCTGTGGTGGCGCTTCGGCGGGCATGAGGCCTGGGTCGTCGGCCAGCAGCGAATCGAGATAGGGATCGAGCTCGTCGTCCGGTACATCTGGCGGATCGCCCGGCGGCGGTGAACCACCCGGGGATGGCCGGGTGTCGCTCTGGTCGCCGCCTGCCGTTTTCGAGACGTCGTATAGCGACGTCCACGCCGCCATCAGCGCCGACTTCGACGTATCGTCGAGGCCGGTATCCGCCACCACGGTGCGGATGTCCCTGAGCTTGGTGATCAGAAAGCGCTGGAAATCGCGCGCTCCGGAAGGAGTGTCCAGATCGGTTCGAGTCCGCACGGCCGTCTGAACCTCGTGTTGCAAGGCGTCGAGCGCATCGCGACCGTCTGATGTCTTCGCATGCGCATTGAGTATCGCGTTGACCACTTGCAGGTCGATCTGTGCGGCAGTCGAGTTCTGGTGTGCCAGAAGGGATTCAGCGCATCTTATGGCTTCGGCCGCATCCCCGAGCTGGTGTTGCAAGAGCGGCCCCTCCATGCGGCGAAGGTACCGGGGCCACTACCCCGCGACAATTCATCGGCTAACAACCTCGACCGGCTCAGGGCAGTGGGCGCCTGATCTGCACGTTGTTGCCCAATGCGCTGATCCGAACTGTGGCGCCCGAGTAAGGGGCTTCCACCACCAGGTTATTGCCGATGGCCATCTGAACGTGCCCTGCGGCCGGGAACACCAGATCCCCCGGCCGCACCTGTGCGCGCGGCACCGGGACGCCGTCATGGATCTGCTGGTAAGTGGTGCGGCTCAAGGGGATTCCGGCCTGCGCGTAGGACCATTGCATCAGCCCGGAACAATCGAACCGATCCGGTCCGGTTGCGCCCCAGACGTAGGGCCGACCCAGCCGCGACAGCGCGGCGCGTACCGCGATCCCGGTGCGGCCGTTTGCCGCAGGCAACTGCGATAGCCCCAAGGCCCGCCGCCGCGACGCTCGGTAACGCAGCAGCCGCAACACCACCCGGTGCCGGCGGGCCCGCTCACGAGCCGACAGCACGTGCACTCGCTGGGCGCGCAGCCGCGCCACCCGGCGCCGGGCGGCCTCGCGCTGAGCGATCGGAGTGTCGGGTGCGACCGCGGCGTCGGCGCGGGCTTCGTCGAGCACGGTCTTGGTGTGCCCGCGGGCGGCCAGGTGGTCCCGACGTGCGTCGGCGATAACACTCGCTGCCGCAGCATCGGTGCGAGCAGCCGAACGCAAAGCTTCGCGGCTGGTGTGGAGTGCGAGGTGATACCGCTGCGCCCCCGCACCGGTGGCGGGCACGGCGCCTGGTACGTCGAGCGCCACCGCATCCATGCTCGCGCCGGGGACGCTGCCCATGAACAGTTGATGGGCACGCCGCAGAAGCTCCAGCTCCCCCTGGCTCACGTCCTGCCCTAGCTGCTGATGTGTTCGACGAAAGCGCGGACGCGTGGGAGCGCTCCCGGGGGGATAACCCCTCGATTTCGGATGTCCCACATCTCGTCGCCGGTGACCCCGAGTAGTGCCGCGATGACGGTTTCCGGCAACGAAGACTGCGAGCACGCCTGGTCGAATCGTGCACTCAGGCTCACCGGCATTCGTTGTAGCAGCGCGCTGCGGGTGGCGTCGATTGCTTCCAAATGCTGCATGATCCGGCCCGCCGAATCCGCATCGGCGTTGACCGCGACCCGCCAGGAGTTAGCGGCCAGGAGTTCGGCCTTCACACACTGTCCGATCACAGAGAGAATATACGTCTCATATTCGTTTGATGTCTTCGCAGGTAGACGCTCGATCACTGTGTGGAGCGCTTCCAGCTGGGCCTCGGCGTATCTCTCCAGGACTTCGGTGTCGCTGTGCCGGTCGACCACGATCGAGGCGGGTCGGGTGCCCGTCGGCTCGGCCGCCGTGGAGGACATCAATCGGGCCAGCTCGGCCTCTGGGTCGCTAGCCGCCAGCAGCTGAGAGTACGTGCCGGGTGGCAGGCCCAAGCCGTTTTCCACCTTCTGAACGGTGCTTTTGTGCGGTTTACGGGCGCCGCGCTCCAGGTAGCTCAACCCCATGATGCTGACACCGGTGACGGCCGCGAGATCGGCCAACGACCAGTCCCGGGCCTCGCGAAGAGCTCGGATAGCCGCTCCCGCCGATTCGCGGCTCACCGTAGCGCTCCGGCCATATCCGGATAGTACACAGCACCGCTGACAAAGATACGAATATACGAATCCATAGCGTTTCCTTGCGGCGCGGTATAAACACGTATACGCTCCCGGCTACGTTTCAGTCGCAAGGGGAGGACGACCAAATGGGGTACCCGTGCTCAGCCAATCCGGAATTGTGGTTCGGCTACGCCGATGACGACGGTGGCGACGGCGCCGCCAAGGCCCGCGCGTATGAGCGCTCGGCAACCGAGGCGCGGCTGCTCTGCCTGCGCCGCTGCCCGCTTGCTCAGCAGCGCCGATGCGCCCGCTACGCCGTCGAGCACCGGGAGGAGTACGGCGTGTGGGCGGGTGTGAAACTGCCGGGAGGGCAGTACCGCAAGCGTGAACAGCTCGCGCAGGCTCACAACACGTTGCGCCGTATCGCGGTCGGCGACATCAACTCCCGACAGCTACCCGAAAATGCCGCGCTGCTCGCGCGTCGCCAGAGCGACGCCATGCCGAGGACTACCGCGGTGTTTCATCTGCCGACCCCGCTTGGTCCGCAGTCGGCCGCCTGACCGGTCGGGTTTGATCGGTCCCCAAAGCGGCAACAGTTCGAGTCGGACGACGCGACGGCAGGGGCCGCATTCATGACCTTCGACCTGACACCGACGGCAGCGCAGCACGACCTGGCCAAGCGCACCCACGAGTTCGCCGAATCGGTGATCCGCCCGGTCGCACTCGAGTATGACCAGCGCCAGGAATTCCCCTGGCCGGTGCTCGAGGAAGCCGCCCAGCAGGGCTTCTACAGTCCGCTGTTCTACCGCGACCTGATCGGTGACCCGACGGGGCTGTCGCTGCCGATATTCATGGAGGAACTGTTCTGGGGTTGCGCCGGAATCGGTTTGGCGATCGTGATGCCGGCACTGGCGCTCTCGGCGATCGGCCAGGCCGCCTCCCCTGAACAGATGCTCCAGTGGGCGCCGGAATGCTTCGGAACACCGGGCGACCTCAAACTGGCCGCGCTGGCAATCTCCGAACCCGAGGGCGGCAGCGACGTCCGCAACCTGCGGACCACTGCCCGCCGCGACGGCAGCGACTGGGTCATCGACGGCCACAAGATGTGGATCGGCAACGGCGGCATCGCGAACGTGCATGTGGTGAACGCCGTCGTCGACGAGGAGCTCGGTCACCGCGGCCAGGCGCTGTTCGTGGTCCCGGGCGGCACGCCCGGGCTTGAGATGGTACGCAAGCTCGACAAGTTGGGCTGTCGGGCGTCGCACACCGCGGAGTTGCGCTTCAACAACGTGCGGGTTCCGGAAGCCAATCTGCTTGGCGGGCAAGAGAAACTCGAACACAAGCTGGCAAAGGCCCGCGAAGTGGTCGCCGGTGGGCGAAAGTCGGGTTCGGCCACGCTGGGCACCTTCGAGCAGACCCGCCCGATGGTCGCCGCCCAGGCGATCGGCATCGCCCGCGCCGCACTGGAATACGCGACCACCTACGCCACCCAGCGCGAAGCGTTCGGCGGCCCGATCATCGACAACCAGGGCATCGCGTTTCCGCTAGCCGAGCTGGCCACTCAAATTGACGCCGCCCGGCTGCTGACCTGGCGGGCCTCCTGGATGGCTGCTAACGGCATTGCGTTCGACCGCGGCGAGGGCTCGATGTCGAAGATGGCCGCCAGTGAGGTCGCGGTCCGGGCAACCGAACGCGCCATTCAGACGATGGGCGGCTGGGGCTACATCACCGACCACCCCGTCGAAAAGTGGTATCGAGATGCCAAGCTGTACACCATCTTTGAGGGCACCAGCGAGATCCAACGCATCGTCATCTCCCAGGCATTGGGTGCCTCGGAGGGCGCGCCGCCCCTGCATTTCGAGATCGAACCGTCCGGTGGACCGCTGAATCGTATGTTCGGCCGCGGCGCGCCGCTGCGGTCGCGTGCGGCCGAGGCCGCGCTGTCGGTGCAGGACCGGATTCCCGAGCCGGTCAAGCGAATCGCGATGAAAGTGCTCCGCCCCCCGCGCTGAATCGCAGCCTAGCCCTCCAGATCGTGGACCACCTCGCGCAGCTGCCGCGCAAGCTGCCGGTCGTACTTGTCCAGATCGGCCAACTGCCGCTTGATGTTCAGTGACTTGGTCGCGGCAACCTGCTGCAGTTTTAGCGCCGTCACCGGGCTCATCTTGGCAAGCCGATCCAAGACCCGGCCCTGCTGCGCCGACAGCCCGCCGTCCCTGCCCACTTGCCAGCCCTGCTGCCCGGAATGCTCGACGCCCCGCAGAATGCCGGCCCGCGTCGCCGACAATTCGGATCCGTTCTCGGACAAGGCCTTTTGGACCCGCTGAAGCGCGTCAACGATTCGCTGCTGCTTCTCCAGCGTGCGCCCGACTCGTGCGACCGCCGCGTCTGACGCCTGCCCCTCCCAGCCGCCGCGGAGCCGCTCAAGGGCTTCTTGTCCGACCTTCAGCTGCTGCTGCATCGCCCGCAGATGCGAGCCAACCTGCCCCGCCGCCTGCGTCAACGCGTCGAAATTCGCCTTCTCGACCTCGGCAATCGTGAACGGGAACGACATGCGCGGCCCCTGGTCAGCATTCCCACACTGTGCACAGTTGCGGATTCATCGCGGAGAACACGTCCGCGTCGCTGGGCGCCGCCCACGCCACCCCGGGGCTTCCGGTCGACCACACAGCCAACTCGGCGACCGAACTGCCGACACTCGCCAGATAGACATGGGCGCTGGTCTGGGTCAACGGCACGTCGAGGACGGCAGCCATTTCACTACAGCCGCCTCGTTGCATGCTCGGGCAATGCGAGCGCGGCGTCGTCACCGTCACCTGCGCGCCGGGCGCCGTCGATCCGCAGTTGGTCGCGGTGTTCTGCAATGAGGTGAACAACTGATCCGCGGTTTGCCCCATTCGCCACGTGTCGCCGGGGTAGTGAACGATCTGCTGCTGCAACGACCATGCGTCGAGGCCCTTGTCCACCCGCGCCCGGGCAGCATCGACACCGCCAGCGTCCACCAATCGCTTGTCGGGGGCGCCGACCCGGCAAAGCGTCTCGACCTGAAAAGCGTTGTCGCCCGGAGCTTCTGCGATACCGGCCAGGTCGGGCCAATGCTGGCTGTCGTCCAGTGGCAGCCGGTTCGCGCTGATCCAGGCCGCGGCCGGAACAGTGGTCGCGGCCGCGGCGGGAGCCGAGGTAACCGTCATCAGAACCGCCGCCAGCACTGCTGCGCGCCGAGACATCTCAGTATCCCTGCGGGCTGGCGTTGGGATCGGCCTGCGGGATGAGCGCGGCCAGGTTGGACGCATCGCGGGAGACGCCGTAGTGCCCCATCACGTAATTCATCGACGCCGCAATGTTGGCGACCGGGTCGTAGATGTCGTTCGAGGTGCCCGGCTGGTGATACTGCGCGAACGTCCCGGGAACACACTGCACAATCCCGCGCGAACACCCGTTTCCGTACCCGTCGGCGACGCTGTACGTCGAATTCGGCGGTTTGGAGTTGACGTCCCAATCGTTGATTGCATTCGGGTCATAGCTCGACTCGCGCAGGGCCATGGTCAGGTAGCCGTCGATCCAGCGTTGCCGGGCCGCGGGGTCGGTGATCCCGAGCTGGTCGAGCGTCTGGTTGATGTAGTCGCGAGTGGCGTCCGGTCCGGTCGCGAAGTTGCCCTGCTCGTAGGTCACCTGGTCGAGCGGGATGGGCACCGCTTGAGTGCCCGTCTCGCGGTCCGCCTCGAGCGGAGCTTCCCGATTCTTGCGGTCGATTTGTTGGCGGG
Organism: Mycobacterium kyorinense; assembly: GCF_002101735.1. GTDB lineage: Bacteria > Actinomycetota > Actinomycetes > Mycobacteriales > Mycobacteriaceae > Mycobacterium > Mycobacterium kyorinense. Next base: position 55,628 of record NZ_LQPE01000138.1, read on the forward strand.
CTTTGTCCAGCTCGCTGCCCAGGTGCTTGTCGGTCTGTTCGTACTTCTCGGCCGCTGATCGCAGTTTGGCCGCAAGCTCCGATAAATCGTTGCCAACCTGCTTAGACGCATTGTCCAGCGCCGTGCCGGCCTCTTGGCAGGCTGCGCCGGATTGAAAACCCGTGAGGGCGCCGGTCATGCCGCTCAGCGGCTGCGCCAAAGCCATTCCGGACAGCTCGCTTCCGACTTGTGCGATCGCAGTTGCGGCCGATCGCAGAACCGCCGGATCGACGCGCAAGCTTTGGGCCATATCGGTGAATCCTAGGGCACCCAGAACCGGTGACCGGACACAAATTCAGTGGTCAACCGGGTCGGGCGGGTACTGTCGCGGTATCGGCCCTTATCAGCCGCAGAACGGTAGACGATGAGCAACCTGGAGACCTCGCCAGTCGAAATCGACTGTGCCACTGCGCAAGTGACGGGTGTCGAGGTGTTGCATCCACGTGATGTGCCGCTGGGCGGGCCGCGGGCAATCCGGGTACGGCGCACACTGCCGCAGCGGCAACGCTCTCTGATCGGCGCATGGTGCTTCGCCGACCATTACGGTCCCCATGACGTGCGCCAGTCCGCGGGCATGGTTGTGCCGCCGCATCCACACACCGGGCTGCAGACCGTCAGCTGGTTGTTCAGCGGCGAAATCGAACACCGCGATAGCGCGGGCGTGCACGCCTTGGTTCGGCCGGGCGAATTGAATTTGATGACCGCGGGCGCCGGAATCTGCCATTCCGAAGTTTCTGTCAACCGGGATGAGGCGCCCGTGCTGCACGGCGCGCAGCTGTGGGTGGCGCTGGCGGACGCCGATCTCAACACCGGCCGCGACTTCACCCACTATGTGCCCGAACCGGTTTCGCTGCGTGGCGGCGTCGCACGGGTCTTCCTTGGCCAGCTCGATGCTGGCCGCTCACCCGTGCAGACCTTCACTCCCCTGCTCGGGGCACAACTCGACCTGGATCCCGGCGCAGACGTCACGCTGGACGTCGACCCGGCATTCGAACACGGTGTGCTGTGCGATCAAGGCACGCTCAGCATCCACCGAAAGGGTTTGGGTATCGGCGACGTGGGCTATCAGGGCCCCGGCAGCTCGTCACTGCGGCTGCACAACGACGGCGACCAACCTGCGCGCGCCCTGTTATTAGGTGGCACCCCGTTCACCGAACTGTTGGTGATGTGGTGGAACTTCGTCGGTCGCAGCCACGACGAGATTGTCGGCTACCGCCAACTGTGGGAAGACGGCGACCAACGGTTCGGCGACGTGCCGGGCTACCGCGGCTCGCCTGCGCGGCTGCCCGCCCCTCCCCTGCCGACGACCACGTTGCGGCCGCGCCCGCCGGTGAACAGAAAGGAACCCACATGACCACCGACAAGACCGGCGCACAAACCACGGTCAACGCCGAAAACGGCAAATACACCATCGCGGTCGACGGCAAAACCGCCGGGTACACCGCCGTCGCCGACCGCGACAACCAGCGGGTTTTCTACCACACCGAGATCGACGACGAGTTCGGCGGACGCGGCCTGGCGACCATCCTGGTGCGAGAAGCGCTCGAAGCCACCCGCGCCGACGGCAAACGCGTCGTCCCGGTATGCCAGATGGTGGCAGGAGTGCTCAAAAAGCATTCCGAATTCAATGACATCGCCGATCCGGTCACGCCGGAAATCCTGCGGTGGGCGCAGTCTCTGCCGATGGGTTGACGACCTGTCGCGCCAGAAAAACCGGAACGGGCGCGGTCTGAGCCGTTTTAGGCTTACCGTCGTGCCTGCATGCCGCCGCAGGGGTGAGACGATGTTGCTCTCCACCGGGCGGCTGTGCTTTGTCACGGGCGACGACCCGGCTCGACCAGGCAATAGATAAGGAAGGGGTGGTCGGTGATACGTCGTATCGCCGTAGTGCTGGCGGCGGTGACGCTGGCGGTGCTGAACGCGCCTCCCGCACTGGCGATCACGCCTCCGGTGATCGATCCGGGCGCCATGCCGCCCGACGAAACCGGCCCGGACCAGCCCATGGAGCAGCGCAAGATCTGTTCGGCGCCCACCTCGTTCCCGGACGCCAAGTTCGCCGATGCGCCCTGGTCAAATGTCTTTTTGCACGTCGCCGACGCGCAAAAGTTCGCTACCGGCGCCGGGGTGACGGTCGCGGTGATCGACACCGGGGTGAACGCCTCGCCGCGGGTGCCGGCCGAGCCGGGCGGAGATTTCGTCGACAAGGGCGGCAACGGCCTCTCGGATTGCGATTCGCACGGCACCCTGACCGCGTCGCTGATTGCCGGCCGGCCGGCACCCACCGACGCATTTGTCGGTGTCGCGCCCGAAGCACGGCTGCTGTCGTTGCGCCAGACGTCCGAGGCGTTCCAACCGGTGGGCGCGCGCATCGACCCCAACGACCCCAACAGCACCCCGACGGCCGGCTCGGTGCGCAGTTTGGCGCGCGCGATCGTGCACGCCGCCAATCTGGGCGCCAACGTCATCAATGTCAGCGAAGCGGCGTGCATCAAGGTGACCCGCCCGATCGACGAATCCATGCTGGGCGCGGCGGTCAACTATGCGGTCAACGTCAAAAACGTGGTGATAGTCGTCGCGGCGGGCAACACCGGCCAGGACTGCAACCAGAATCCGCCGCCCGACCCGTCGGTCCCCAACGATCCGCGCGGGTGGAAACAGGTCCAGACGATCGTCACACCGGCGTGGTACGACCCGTTGGTCCTGACGGTCGGCAGCATCGGTCCAGACGCAGCGCCGAGCAACTTCTCGATGCACGGGCCGTGGCTGGGCGCGGCCGCGCCCGGCGACAACGTGATCGCACTGGGCTACGACGGAATGCCGGTGAATGCGTTGCAAGGCCAGGACGGCCCGGTTCCGATTGCGGGAACGTCGTTTTCGGCGGCGTACGTGTCGGGGGTCGCGGCGCTGCTGCGCCAGCGATTCCCTGACCTTTCGGCCGCCCAGATCATCAACCGGATCACCGCGACGGCGCGGCACCCCGGTGGTGGTGTGGACAACTTCATCGGCGCGGGCGTCATCGATCCCGTCGCCGCGCTGACCTGGGACCTGCCGCCCGGCGCGAAGACGGCCCAATTCAATGTCAAGCAGCTGCCGCCCCCGGTGTACATCCCGCCGCCGGACCGCGGCCCGATCACGATGGTCGTCGTGGCGGGCGTTGGTTTGGCGCTGGTATTGGGCCTGGGGGCGCTGGGCCGGCGAGCGCTGAGGCGCCGATGACGAGCGCGGTGTCCTTGCGGTTCACCACCGGGCACGGGCTGGTGGCGGCGGCGGTGGCGCCGGCCTGTATCGCGGCGGGGATGAGGCTGGGTTATCCCTGGGTTGGCATCACGCTGGCGGTGCTGGTGGTTCTGGCGTCCGTGGTCACGGTGCGGGGTAGGCGGCTGACCGGCTGGATTCAGGCGCTGAACGCGTGGCGGCGACGCCGTCGCACCGCTCCCCCTGCGCCGTCGGAGCCGGCGGTAGGGGCCACCGTGATGCCCGGAGATCACGTGGCGGTGCGCTGGCAGGGCAATCACCTAGTGTCGCTCATCGAGTTGGTCCCGCGGCCGTTCACGCCGACGGTCGTGGTGAACGGGCAGGCTTACACCGACGACATGCTGGACACCGCGTTGGTGGAGCAGTTGCTGGCGGCGCACTGTCCCGACCTGGAGGCCGACGTGGTATCGGCTGGTTACCGTGTCGGTAAGACCGCTCCTGCGAACCTGGTCGGGCTGTACCAGCAGGTGATCGGCCCCTACCCCGCACCGGCTAATCGCCGGACGTGGATCATGCTGCGGGCCGACCCGGAAGTCACCCGTAAATCGGCGAACCGGCGCGCCGCGGGCGTCGCCGGACTGGCCCGGTATCTGGTGGCCTCGACGACGCGGATCGCCGATCAGCTGGCGAGCCATGGCATCGACGCCCGGTGCGCGCGCAGCTTCGATGCTTTCGATCAGGCCACCGAGATCAGCTTCGAGCGGGAGACCTGGTCGGCGATCAAGGGACGCAGCGCGTTCACCGCGGCCTACACGGCGCCGGGCGGGCCGGACGTGTGGTGGTCGGCGCAGGCTGACCACACCATCACCCGGGTGCGGATTGTGCCCGGCATGGCTCCCCAGTCGACTGTCCTGCTGACGACGCTGGGGAATCCCAAGACTCCGCGCGGGTTTTCGTGCTTGTTCGGTGGGCAGCGCGCGGCGCTGGAAGGCGAAGCGCCGGTCAGCGATCAGCACCATCAGTTGCCGATCGGGTCGGCGGGCGTGCTGATCGGTGAGACGACAGAGCGCTACCCGGTGTACATGCCGTTCGACGACGTCGACGTGAGCATCAACCTGGGTGATGCGCGGCTGTTTACGCAATTCGTGGTCCGCTCTGCGGCCGCGGGGGCGGTTGTCACGCTCGAACCGAGGTTTAAGGAATTCGCCGGCTACGTGAACGGCCGCATTGGGCGGGTGAACAAGGTGGTGTGGCCGAATGCCACGACCTACCTAAGCCCCCAAAAGGGTATGGCCCGCATCATTCTGCGCCACAATTTCATCGGTACTCCGCGGCACCGCCAATTGCCGATCCGGCTCATTCACCCGCGTGAGGAAAGCCGCTACCAGGCCGCGCTGGAGAAGTAGGAAACGAGAGGCGACGACGTGAACGTACAAGTCGAAACCGAATCCCTTCGCAAGAAGGCGGAAGATATCAGTTTGCCCTTGCCGGAGATCCCCGGCGGCGTCCTGACGCCAGACGAGCTTGAGATTTCCACACACGCGACCAGCCAGCTGAATTGCTCCTGGAATTCACTGACGCAATGTCTGAAGGCGGGGGAGCGCGAAGCCCAGCGTCTGGCATTTTCGCTTAGGGCCGCGGCTGACGCGTACGACCACCAGGACCAAAAGTGCGCGGCCGCGATCGACCCTGACGGAAACGGTAACGCGAACGTCGCGCCGGAGCCGGTCAACTTCGGTGGCATCCCGGATTCCATGGGTGTCGAGCATTGGACCTATCCAAACCCGGGGGACTGGCATATGGCGGGGTCTGGGCAAGCGTGGGATAGCCGAGCGAGAGTGATCTATGCAGGGGACTTGCAGGCGTCAAACGTCCAACGCATGGTGGATAAATGGACTGAATACGCCGACATCCAGCTCGAAACATATAAGAGCCATTTCACTCCACCGCCGGATTGGCATGGCGACGCCGCTGAACAGTGCGCCGCGGCGATTAGGGCCCACCAAAACTGGCTGACTGGCGTTCAGGCGAAGTGTAAAGAGTTAGCCAATCAGGCCGCGAACTTCAAAGCAGCGCACGACAAGCTCGTGCAAGAACATCCCACAATGCAGGATGTAACGGATTACGAAAACGCCAGCGTTTTCGACCCCGACTCGTGGGGCGGGTATGCGCGTAATCAATACCGCTCAGACTTTGCGATGGCTCACTACCACGGCGGTGGTTCGCTCAGCCAGGTGAAACCGGATGACCCACCGCGTCTTTCGGGCCTGCCGCCTGTCACACCCGGTGACATAAAAAAGGCGAGCAGCTTTCCGCAGACGCCGGGATCGCCGGGCGGGCCGGGCAGCCCAGGAGGTGGCGGTACCGGTGGAGGCCGCGGCGCGCCCAGCATGCCATCGGTGCCCACCCCGCAGATGCCGAGCACGCCGGAGATGCCCAGTACTCAGCAACCAGCAGCACGGACGGGTGGCATGCCAGGCGGCATGCCCAGCGGTGGTCAGCAGGGCGGCGGCAAGGGTGGCGGGATGCCGGGCGGAATGCCAGGAGGCATGCCCGGCGGCGTGCCGGCGGCGGCGAAGCATACGCCGAACGTGCCGCACGGGCCCAGTGTCAAACCGGCACACGCCGGAGGTGGCGGAGCAGGCACCGGCGGGGGTGGCGGTGCCGCGCCTCTGCAGCCCGCGGTGACTGCCAAGGCTGTAGCGCCTTCCGCGGGTGGCGCGCACGGCGGCGGCGGCGCGGCGGCGGGAACGCCGGGTGGTGGAGCCATGGGCGGCGGTATGGGTGGCATGCCGATGGGCGGTCACGGGCAGGGCCAAGGCAAAGAAAAGCGCCGCACGCCCGGGTTGTCGCCCGACGAGGAGCTCTACAAGGAGGATCGGGCCTGGACCGAGGGTGTGATCGGCAACCGCAAACGGAAAGATGCTGCAGAGACTAAGGATTCGAAGTGACCGAGGAGATGCACCCGCACGTCGCGGCTGTACTGCATCAGGCTCAGCGGTTGCAGTCGGTCATGGACGACCAGCTGTACAAGATGCAGAATGAAACATTCACCGCGACAGATGAATCCAAGACAGTCGAGGTGACCATCAACGGCCACCATTGGCTTACCGATGTTTACATCAAAGATGGTCTGCTGCGGCTCGGTGCCGACATCGTCGAGCAGCGGATCAACGAGGCATTGCAAATAGCCACGAGTCAGGCGACCGCATCGAGTCAGGCCGACCAAGAACGGATCAACGCCGTGCTGGCCGAGATCACCGACGAGCTGGGTGGCCTGGCCGGCGAGATTACTTGACAGCCGCAGCCCATCCGTTGGCTTGGGTTGTTGCCCAACAAGAATTGCTCAACATAGACGGTTATTCAGGACAAGCGCCCTGAGGATAGTTTGTTAGCGGAGCCACGGCCGCGCGACTTGGTCATCAAGACGCCGCCCGGGCATCATCCGTGCTTTCGCGTAACGCCGTGTCCCACATGGCCACAGATCACGCGACGCGGCCGTGCCTGCGGTTATCCGCGACAACTGGCCGTCTCACTGGTCGTGTCAATTTGATGCGTCGGACTGGTCGCATCGTCTCTTAAGCTGGTATGCGGGTACTCGGGTAGCATCTGGCAACAGTCGAGGGCGCCCGGCCTGTGAGTGGTGGCATTGTGGTTGAACACGACCAGGAGGTGGGTATATGAGTGTGCCGCCGTCCCAGCCACCGCAAGGGCCATGGCAACCCCCTCCGTCCACGCCCGGACAGCCTCACGCACAGCCCTCAGGACAACCTGTGCCTCCGTACGCGCCGACGCCGGGGCAATATCCCGCCTGGCCGCCAATCGGTCCACCCAAGAAGAACAACGGTATTAAGTGGGCATTAGCGGCAGCCGCGCTGATCGCCGTTATCGCAGTTGCGGTGGCGGTGACACTAGCTGTCACTCGAAGCGGTTCAAGCGGCAATCCGAATGACGGAGGCGGCTCGAAAACGCCCTCGGGTATTGCCAGCGCTAACGATACAGGCCCGGTCACAGTTATCACCGACGAGCCGACTTGCGCCAAATTCACGCCAATTAACAGCGGCTTCGCAAATCAAGCAAAAAGCGGGTGGAATGACCGCGACCCTTCGATCCCTGTCGCTAATTGGTCGCCGGACCAGCGAGCCCAATATATGGCGATGGGTACCGCGATGCGCAACACGGCCGACCAGTTCGTGCCTTTGGCGAGGCAGACACCACATCGCGTGGTGCGTGAACTTTACGAACAATTCATCGCCTACGCGCACGCCTATGCTGACAGCCTAGCTAACTACACCGCTTCGGATGATCACCTAGCGCTAGTGGCCACGAATGCTTCCTCCACAATTTATTACGTCTGCCAGGCTATTTCAGAAGGGTCGGCTAGTACTTGGGGGCCGTCCGTTCCGCCAGTGCCAGCGCCGTCGCATCCGGCAAAGCCGGGCGATCCCGCTAACCCACAACAATTTCTCAGCGCACACGACTCGATTTGTGCTAACTGGAACGCTCTGGCAGACCGCTACCACTCGGACGCTGCCGCGTGGTTAACCGTCGATTCCCGAACTCCGGCGACCCAGTGGACGCCGGATCAAAAGTCGATCATCGATGGGGTGGAACCGGTGATGTCCACGTACGCCGACAATGTTGAGCAACTAGGTCGTGGCAGCAGTAACGCTGCTATTCAAGATTTCGCGATGGTCATTGCCCAGTACCTTCGCGCCTACGTTCGCGGATTGCCCACTTATATAGCGTCCGATAGCTATTTGGCCGCAGCTACTAACACGACGAATGCGGTTGTCGTGGAAGCGTGTAAATTTGTTGGGGGTTAGGCGATGACGACGATTCCGCAACCTACAGGCAACTATGCTGCGGAAATGATATCCGGATTATGGCCGGATATCAATGAAGATGAGTTACAGGCTCGTGGTGAGGTGTTCTCACAGGCCAGCTCCAAGTTAGGTCAGGTGATCCAAAACTGGGCCCGTGAGCATCATATGGTTTTTCATGACGACATTTGGTCAGGTGGGGCCGCCACTGCTGCCGAAAAGGTGCTGCAGCAGCGGCTTAACGAGATGCAGGAAATGCGCGACAAGCTCGACTCTGTTGCGAAGTGGTATCAGGATGGCGCCAAGACAGTACACGACGCCAAGAGCAAGATCAGCGATGTCGTGCAAAAGCATCAAAAGAACATCAGCGGTTTCAGCCATAATGATTCCGACCTTGACACGAAAATCCAGAACGAAATAACCGCAGCGTGGAACGAAAATGCTGAGATCGTCTCCAACGAAGGCTCGCAGTTGGGACTGAAGCTGCAAATGCCGGCGCCGCCCAGGCCCTCCTCAAGTAAGCCAGGCGGTGGCGGACTGCCCGCTGATGCACAGGGGCAGCCGCCAGTGCAGACGTTCGCGACGAATAACGGCCCCGCAGGCAGCACACCACCCGGCGACCCATCACAACAACCGCCAGCACAGACATTCGCCACCAATAACGGCCCCGCAGGAGGTACCGGTCCTGCTCCCGGGCCGTCGCCGGGGCGGCCTGCCGTGTCGCCCGCGGCTTCCGCGCCGAGCTTCTCACCGTCGGCTCCGAGTACCCGCGGTGCTCCGTCGCCAACGTCCGGTACGGCACCATCCATCGGTACGCCTAGTGCTGGCAGTGGAACACCGAGTGCGCCCACAGCGGCGCAGTCGGCTGCACCGCAGAATCTGTTCGGCGACGACCGCCGGGCAGCGGATTCGGGTCCCCCGCAAAACCAGGATCCGGCAAAGGCGGGCGCCGGCGGCCCGCCGAATTCAGGTTTGCCGCCAGGGTTGGCCTCACCGGCCGTGTTGCCCGCCGCTGCCGGCGCTGGCGCCGGTACCGCGGCGGCTGCGGCGGCAGCGGCCGCCAGCACCGCTCCACCTACCCCGTCAGCCCCGGTGGAGCACACCGGGGCGGTTTCGGGGACACGCGGTGTTGGCGGCGGCGGTCACGGCGGGGGAGACAGCGGGGGTGGAGGCAGCGGTTTGGGCGGACTGGCTGGCGGCCTCGGCGGACTTTCCGGGGGCCTAGCTGGCGGAGGCGGTTCCTCGTCGGGGGCAGCGCCGCTGGGTCCACCGCCGACACCACATCAGGCAGCACCGGTTGGTTCCGGCGGCGGCCATCGCAGCGGACCGGTCGGCCCAGGAACTCCAGGCACCCCGCTGCAGGGACCTGGCGGTCCCGGGGTGCATCCCGCTTCGACCAGCAATACCGGCGGTGACGCGGCGGCCCCAGCGCCGGTCCCGGTGTCTGCCGCACGGCTTGAACGCGATGCGATTTTGGCGGCCACCACTGCCGACGCGGTCCGGCGCAAACACGGCGGCCACGACCCGATGAGCTTGGCGCACCGGATCGCTGCGGCCCTCAACGCCCCCGACATGACAACTCAGATCCTGACGGCGAGCACGTTCTTCTGGATGACTGCGCTGACCGCTGATGGAGACATCGTCGTAGCCAACAACTACGGGCTGGGCTTCATCCCGGATCGGGTTAACCTGCCTGAACCGGTGCACATGGCCACCACAGATCAGACGATCCCAGCCGCGGAGCGCGCCCGCTGGGCCACATACCCGGTGGCCGCGTTGTTGGGCTGGGCCGCCCACCACGGGACGGTATTGCGCGCGGTGTTCGCCACCGCCGACCAGTTCAGTGGTATCGATCCCGGCGCTTCCAAGAAGGTAATTGAACCCGCTGACATTCCGGCCAGTGGCAAGATGCAAGGTCGGTCCCGGCTACAAGTCGTAGCACCGGCGTTAGCTTCGCAGCTAGCTACTGTCAGCGACTTGAGCCTGGTCGACATGGTTCCCCCGGCGCCAGTCGATGCCACTCCGCCAGATGACCAATCCGCGAAGTTGTGGTTTGAAGCATTTAAGCCTCTGACTTGGAGCTCCTCTGATCGCGAGCAGTTGCACCTGGCGCGATTTGTGGATTATGTTGCGCACGCTCGAGATTTGGCGCTGTACCACGCACATAACGCCGTCCATGCGGAAGCTCAACGCGCGGCTGTCGCCGACTGGCTCTACTGGAACCACCTTGCCGGGCTCGTCATTGATGCTCTGGCTGAATCGGCTCCGGTGTCATAGCGCAGGACGTCACAACTACAGCCGTCTGCGGGACGCCGCATCACGATCACGAGAGGAGTGTAATGGCGGACTTTCGCGGGTTCTTGCCCCGACGCCATCGTTTTCATCCTCGGTGACGCGCAGGAGCGTGTCCTTGGCGGGATTGACCTAGGCTGCTGACGAACACTCTTCATTGCGATCAATGGCCACTGTAGCGCGAGGAGAACCACGGTGACGCACGACAACGACGGCGGTTATTCTCCGGCCTCACCGGGTCAGATCGGACCGCAGCCGGCTTATCCGCCGTACCCGCCGCAGTACGGGCCAGGCCAGTTCGCGCCCCCACCTGGGCATCCCGCATCGCCATCGTGCCCCCGCAAACGTCGGTGGCCTTGGGTCATTGGTGCCATGCTCGCCGTGGCGGTAGTCGTGCTGGCGCTCGGCGGTTACGCCGCCACGCGCGGCAGAACCAACAATGCGCCGCAGACGGTAAGCGTGACCTACGAAGTGACCGGCAGCCCAGGCTCGGTGCAAATCCGATATCACGACTCCGAAGGTCACTTATCCGAGCCGCGAACCGTAACCCCGCCATGGCAGACGCAAGTGCTGGTGCGCGATAAAAGCGGGATGCTCTACATACGAGCAGAGAGGCCGGGCTCGTCCAACGAACCGTTGACGTGTCGCATCACGGCAGATGGCAAGTCGATCGACCGAAGGCAATCGGCGGGCGGATTCGTGTTCTGTAGCGGCTATTTCGGCGGAAATTAGCATTAGCATTAGCGATTAGCTGCGGTCGACTACTGATGCGGCGTTGCTACCAATCCGGATCGCCGCCGTACCGTCGCGCGAATTCGTGCGCAGCCGCTTCGTCCGCCTGTTCCGGTGTGGGCATACACAGGCCATGCGACAGACTCGCGCTGATTGCCGAAGGGTCATAGCCAATTCCCCCCAACCCCTCCACCAGGAATGCGTGCGTGACCGACAGCGCTTTAAGCCGGGCCAGGTCCGCGATCACGCGGATCTCTTGCGCGAGTTCACCTTCGGTCATGTTTGTCACCTTCGGCGCGAGCTCGACATGGTGCACACATCCATTGATAGCAGTCGTCACCGCCACCGATCCGGATGGATTGGTCACCGTGAACAGGGGCGAAGCTTCCTCCGGCTGCTCGGACTCTGGCGCGGCAGGGTTTTCGCTGGATCCATCGGCTTGCGGCTGTTGCTCGTCAATGGCAAGAAAGTCCAGTGCGGCAAGATCGCCGTGCAAATGGCCGTCATCATCGCAATCTTCTGCGTCGTCCCAAGCATCCCACATTCCACTCACAATGCCCCTTTTTGGCTAGTCACTCGTCAAGCACCGGCAAATCACTTGTCAACTCAGCCCCCGGGACGCATCTGGCTGTGGAGTCGGTCTTTTTCAGCGGCATCAATCTCGTCGTACTTGGTGGCGGCATGTTCAAGCTTCGCGGCGAGGTCGCGGGATGCCTCTTGGACAGCGGTTGCCGCCGCAAGTCGTTTATCCTCTGCGTCTTTGAGTGCCTTGGCAGTCACCGCGCAGATCGACCCGTGCGTAACGCTCACCTTCTCGTCGACCCTGTCCACGGCCAAGGTCGCATCGCCGATTTCACGAGCTGCGTCGTTTTGCAGCTTCGCCAACGAACGGATGTATTCCGCGATGATATGCAGCTCAGTCATTGCCGTATTCTCCGGTCATTCGTCAGTGCTGGGCGACGAACTGGGACTCTCCGATGCATTGCCGACAGGCCGCACGGGCGCCCGCTCGCCACCCGTGCCCGAGGAAGCACCGTCAACCTCGTTCGAAACCCGTGGTGCTGCCGATTCGCCCGCGGTTGGGCTATTGGCCCGGTTCGGAGGCGCCGGCCGCGGTCCGGACGTCTGGAAAAATTGACTGGTCGACACGCCGCGCGCGCTGCTGCCACTGTTGAAGTTCGCTGCATGGACTGCTGCCCCAGCTACAGGAGCCGCTGCGGGCGCGCTTGATCCTTGGGAACCTGACCCCGGCGACATGCCGCGGGATGACGGAACAGTTGGTGCGGGCACAAAACCAGGCCGTGCAGGATTCGTCGGATCGCCAGGCTGGCCAGACCCCGGAGCCGGCTTGGAGGACAACCCTTTTGGCGGATCGAAGTCATTGCTTGAATCCGAGATCACGACACCAGAGGCCACTTGCTGATACATCGTATTCGTCACTTGGCGTAGTGTGGCCGCGTTGGCGTTAGCCTCGTTGTGCATCTGCCACATCTTCGGCACGCACTGGTCCATGGCCTGAGCCGTCCCGGGGAGTCCGGAGACTGATTGTGTTGGATCACCCCGCTTTTGGTGGGGTGCGTCTGTGATCGTAGT
>NZ_LQPE01000139.1 GCF_002101735.1 Mycobacterium kyorinense
CTTACCGACCACCTCCAGCGCCTCGATCGATGAACATCCCACCCCGACGGGTTGACCCGCCCCCGAGGGCCGGATAAAGGAACGGCTCAACAAAGAGATCCGACGTCGCACCGACGTTGTCGGCATCTTCCCCGACCGCAACGCCCTGATCCGCCTCGTCGGCGCCGTACTGGCCGAACAACACGACGAATGGGCCGAATCGCGGCGCTACCTCGGACTCGAGGTCCTCAGCAAATCCCGCGCCGACCACACGCCATCAACAGAACAGGAGGACACCCCGGCGGCACTGACCGCCTGAACCACTAACTCGAAGAATCACACGACGACGTCATACACCACGTCCCTGGACTTGACCGCGCTGGCACGACGAGCCTTTAGGCTCGACCTTTTGGAAGGTCCCTACTGAGCTGGGTGTCGCTTGCCAGGGTGATGGGACCACTGTTTTGCCATGAGCATGGGACCGGGTGTTTCCGGTTGTTGGCCGTGTGGTGATGGTGGCCGATGACGGGCCTTCCAGTCAATTCGGCTGGTCCGAATTGAGCGGCTTTCCGGGACGGGGTTTCTGGCGTTGCCTGTAGGACTCGCCTTCGACGACGAGTTCGTAGGCCGCCGATTGCAGGCGGTCCATCGCCGATTGGGCCAGCAGTGGGTCGGCCATCATGGTCAGGATCTCGGGGGGTTCGCGGTTGCTGGTGATGACCGTGGAGGTCTGGCGGTGGCGTTCGACGATCAGCTCGTAGAAGTCGCTGGTCTCGGTGGCCTCGAGCCGGTGCAACGCGAGATCATCGATGACGAGCAGTTCGACGCGGTGCAGCTTGCGCATCTCGTCTTCGTAGCTTCCGTCGAGCCGTGCACCACGGAGGCGTTTGAAGAGTTTGTCGGCGCGTTCGGTGTGCACGCTGTGGTGACGGCGCACGGCGATGTGTCCTAATGCGTTGGCCAGGAAGGTTTTTCCGACCCCGACCGGACCCATGATGAGAACGTTGTAGGCGTCGGCCAGAAACCGCAGCGAGGTCAACTCGGCCCATAGTTGCTGATCGAAGGTGACCGCGGCGGTGTCGTCCCAGGCCGGTAGCTGCATTTGCGGATCCAGATGCGCGGCCTTGGCGCGGCGGGCGGCGGACTCGCGGTCGCGGCGGGTGACCTCATCGGCCAGCAGCATCTCCAGGAAATCGTGGTGCGGCAGCCTGTTGGATCGTGCCAGGGCCAGCCGCTCGGGCAGGGTGTCGAGTAGCTGGCCGAGCTTGAGGCGGCGCATCAACGACTTGAGCTCCGAGGACACCTCGATCGGCTTGACCGCCGGGGTGGCATCGGGTCGGCGGGTGGTGGGGCTCATGACGGCCTCCGCACTGAGAAGTCGGTGGCCGCGCGGACGAACCGCGACGCGGCAGGCGGGGTCGGGATTAGCGGCAACTGGGCACCGGCACCGCGGGTGAGCATGCGCTCGATCAGTCCGACGTCGATGACCTCGGCATCCAACGCGCGCTGGCAGGCGTCATCGACCGCGTCCGGGCCGTGGCGGCGCACCAATCCGAGGAGGCGATAGACCTGGCGCATCTTGGTCCACGGCAGCGGATGTTCCAGCACCGCCGCCGCATACGCGCCGACATGGGTGCCGTGGGCGGCTGCCTTGCGCTGCAAGGTGTTCAGGTCGCGCATCGCATAGACCGATACCTCGGCCGGGAGATCGGCGGGGTCGGTGCGCCGGCGTCCCGGCGCCACCACCGGGTGGACCTTGATCAGCTCACCGCGCCAATACAGCTTCACCGTGCGCGCATCCACCCGGGCATCCAGCCGGCGCCCGATCAGCTCACCGGGAACGCTGTAGAGCCCCTTGGCGACAGCCACGTGCCGATCCGGGGCCACCTTGGGCCGGCACCAGGTCGGGATGTCGAACACCTCGTCGGGCACTGGCTTGAGGTGGGGCAGCTCGTCGGCGGCGAACACCTCGGCCGGGCGGCACCGGGTGGTGCCATGTATCCGCATCCCCGCCACCTGCTCACACCACTGCTCGGCTCGCGCCCGGCAGTCGCCCAGATTTCGAAAGGCTTCTCCAGCAAAGAAATTCGACCGCGCATACGGCACACAACGCTCGACACGCGGCTTATCCCGGGGACTGCGGATGCGAGCCGGATCCACCACGAAGCCCCGCGCCTGCGCGTATTCCCGGAATGCGTCGTTGAGTTTCGAATCGATCGCATCAGCCTTGTCGACGATGGCCTTCATGTTGTCGGGAATCACCACCGCGAACACCCCACCAAAGAATGCCCACGCCGCCTCGAACCCGGCGATCACCTCGGCAAGCGTCTGCCGGTAAGTGGGATAGACGAACATGTGCCGCGAATACACCGCGGTGAAGATCAACCCCTGCACCACCCGCCGGCGACCGTCCTCGACATCGCTGAGCATCCCGAGGCGACCGAAATCGACCTGCAGTTCAGCACCGGGCTCACAGTCAGCCACCGGCACCGTGGCCTGACGCTGCCCGAACCCCAATTCCGTTGTGGCATAACGATGCAAGGTTCGATACGACACCACCACACCCCGACGCCCCAACAACGTGTGCACCTTCGTCAAGGTCAAGTCCTGTTTCAGCCACGCCTTGATCTGCTCGGCCTCGGCATCGATGGTCTCCCAGGCCTGGCTCTTGCCATTGGGCCGACTCGGCCGCACCTCGGCGATCACCGCCCCCAACAGCTCGTCGGTCAACTGGCTGGCGTCGCCGTCACGATCGAGCCCGCCCGCGCGGGCCCGATCCACATACCGGCGCACCGTTTTGCGGTCCATGCCCGACAGCCGAGCCACCTCCCGCAACCCTCGACCCGCCAGCCACAGCCGCAGCATCTCCCTGACTTCGATCATCGACACCTCCCGGTAGCTCATCTGGCCAATACAGCGGCCGAGCAACCGGAAACCCCCGCGCCACGCCGGGTGGTCCCATAACTGGCAAAACCCCTACCCAGGCGGTCCCATCACTGGCAATCAGGTGGTCCCATGCTCATGGCAAAACCGGCGTCGAGCTGGTCCCTTACTCCTGGCAGCCGACAAGCTGGGGGATGGATTTTTGGTCGACGCCGACGGAACGTCGTTTGGGCGCTACCGCTTGACCGAGTTGCTGGGTCGTGGGGGCATGGGTGAGGTGTGGCGGGCCTATGACACCGTCACTGATCGTGTTGTTGCGCTGAAGCTGCTGCCGCGACACCTCGCGGATGACGCTGTCTTCAAAGCGCGGTTTCGCCGCGAAGCCCACGCGGCCGCACAGCTCACCGAGCCGCATGTGGTGCCCATTCACACCTACGGCGAAATCGACGGGCGCCTGTTTGTTGATATGCGGCTAATTGAGGGGCGCGACCTGCAGGCTGTGCTGGCCGCCGGCCCTCTAGAGCCGGCCCGCGCGGTAGCAATCGTTACGCAAGTGGCCGAGGCGCTGCACGCGGCCCACCGGGTGGGGTTGGTCCACCGCGACGTCAAGCCCTCCAATATCTTGATCACCGAGCAGGGCTTCGCTTATCTGATCGATTTCGGGATCGCCCGCAGCGCAGGAGAGGCCGGTTTAACGACGACCGGCGGCTGGATCGGAACCCTTAGCTACATGGCGCCCGAGCGGTTTAGCTCTGGGCGCGCCGACGCCCGTTCGGACATTTACGCGCTGGCTGGCGTTCTGTACCAGGCGATGACGGGCAGCATCCCATTCCCACTCGAGAGCCCAGAGCAGCAAATGGCGAGCCACCTGACCGCTCCGCCGCCAAGGCCGTCGGATAGCCGCCCGGACGTGCCTGCCTCAATGGACAGTGTCATCGCTAAAGGTATGGCCAAAAACCCCGACGACCGGTACGCAACCACTTTGGAGTTGGCCGAAGCCGCCCGGGATGCCACCACTGCACCAATGAGTGGTCCGACGCTTCCTTGGCGTTCAGAAGGCGACGCTACGCGCACGACGGCCGAACCGCGGCTGGCTGCGCAGCCACCGATCGACTCACCCCAACCGCAGCAGCCGCCTGCCTACGACTTTGAGTATCCGATGACGCCGCCGAACACGTCCCCGTATCCGCCGGAGGCGCAACGATTGTCGCCGCGACGATCATGGAAGGCGCCCCTTGCTCGGAGTCCTAATAGGGTCGTCGGGCACCGAACTGCTTTGGTTCTGAGCGTCCTGGCAATAACAGTTGCGGTCGCGGCCGCGGTAGTCATCCTTGTCACCTCGAAGCAGAACCACCCCTCGGCAACGGGCCCGCAAACCCAACGCCCCGCACCCGAGACGCAGGTTGTACTGCCATTCCGCGGCCTGACCGTCGCAGGCGGTGTGGCGGTAGACAGCACTGGCACCGTCTATGTCACCGATGAGAAAAACGCTCGGGTGCTCAAGCTCCCTGCTGGATCCACTGCGCAGTCGGTGCTGCCCTTCACCGGGCTCAGCTATCCCATGGGCATCGCAGTCGACCGCGCCGGCGCCACCTATGTCACCGATGGGAAGGCTGGCAAGGTGCTCAAGCTCGCCGCCGGATCGACCGCCCAGACGCAGCTGCCATTCATCGGCCTAGAACAACCGACTGACATCGCAGTCGATGGCGCCGGCACCGTTTATGTTGTCGACCACCACTGGGACCCCGACCGAGACTCGCTTCGGCCGATCACGAGCCGGATCGTCAAACTCACTGCGGGATCCACTGCACAGGCAGTGCTGCCCTTCAATGATCTCAGAGACGCCACCGGCGTCGCAGTAGATGGCAATGGGGCCACGTATGTTGCCGACTTCACCAACACCCGGGTCGGTGACCAAAACATTGACCGAGTGGTCAAGCTGGCAGCAGGCTCCACCGCACAAACGGTATTACCGTTCAGCGGCCTCGACATGCCGACCGGCGTCGCAGTCGATACAAGAGGGGCCGTCTACGTCTCCGACAATCGCAATCTTCGAGTGCTTAAACTGGTTCCGGGATCAACGGACCAATCGGTGCTGGCGTTCGATGGCCTTAAGTCTCCCACTGCGATTGCGGTGGACGACGCCGGCGCCGTGTACGTCTTCGACACCGCCAGCGATCAAGTGCTCAAGCTGCCCCAGACTTCTTAAAGCGGCGGATAAGCGGCGGTTCCTACGGCAGGCCAGCGTTTCGCTGCGGTCAGCCGCCACCATAGCCCGGCCCGGGCGGACCCCCTGGGAAGCAGGGCGCGGTCGGTTGTACACGCCCGGTTGTTGTGCCGCAGCTCAAAGGCGTCGTGGCGATCCGTCATGCTTGGGGGTATGCCAAAGAGGAGAACACAGCCGCTGGGAGCGCAGGCCACAGATGGAGATCGGCTCGTGGGGACATACCAAGCAGCCGCGCTCAGCGTCGCTGTGATCGTCTCCGCGATCTTCTATGGACTCGGCGCGCTACTCGCGGCGGCGGTGGTAATTCCGGTGATCTACGGACTGGCGCGGCTGCGAGCGCACACGCCGGACGCGCGCAATACCGCCGAGATGATCGGTGCCACCCTTGGGCCGAGGGCCGCTACAGCTGCCGGCATCATCCAACTGTGCGCCTACCTGGCGTTGGCCGCAGCGTTCTCGGGCGGCCTCGGATTGCAGCTGCTGCACCTAGTTTCGCCCAATGCGGCCCCGGCCGCGGTTCTTGCATGGCTACCGGCCGGCGCCGTCGCCGCGGCAGCCGTCGGCGGTACCACAGTGTGTTTGGCGTCGACTCGCATCCTGGCGTCACTGGTCGCGATTCTGGCGACAACCGGGCTGCTCATCTACCTCTACCTAGCCGTCGCGGTCACTACCCGCATCGCCTCGGGAAGTGAGCCCGTCGTGATCGGGACAGCCGCCACGCCAACGCATCTGTCTGCCCAAGTTGTCGCCTACGGGGTGGCGTTCGTAGGCGTCGAAATCATTACAGCCAATATCGGACAAATGGCCGCGCCGGTTCGCTCGATGTCACTGGCCATCACGGTAGTGGTGGCGGCGGCGGTGACGTTGTGGGTTGCCGATCATACGAGCGTCACCGGACCGTGGCGGTGGACCGCCAAACACTTTGGCGAAGCGGTACCGGAGTTCTACGCCGAAGCCGGCCAGATATGGATGGCAGTTGCGGCCGCCACCCTCGGCATGGCCGGTGTGTTGGCAGCGGGCTGGGGGGCGGTGCGGATCGCGACCGGCCTAGCGATCACCCGCGGAAAGAACCCGTGTTTGCGGTGGCGGGCAACAGTGGTGGCGGCGATCGCGCTGATCGCGGCCGCGATAACGGCCCATGTGCCCCGCGGCCACGGGATCGCCGCGGTGACCCTAAGCACCGCCGTATTGCTGTTGATGACGCTGTATGTGCTGGTCTCGGAAGCGAATTCGCGGCTTCCCGGCGACAGTGTTGTAGCGTGGTGGGTTCGCCTCGCAATACCCACGTTGGGACTGGTAGCGGTTCTCAAACCGATCGCAGACTCCCATTTCGCACCACTTGATGTTGCGACGGTTATCGCGGCGGCGGTGGTGGTTTCCGCTGCCGCAATCACCGCGGCGCTGTTGGTGCCGGCGGCACCAACTCAACCCGCTGTTGACCACCCCGGCTCATCCGACGACAACCAGGCAGACCCGACCCGCCGATCACCAGCGAATTGAAACCGCAAGCCTCGCCCGAGGATGAAATTGGCACCGCGCAGGACAGCCGTCAGAGGGCCAGCTGCCCGCCGAATAACGCTCGTTCGCTAGGCATTTCAGGGTGTCAACGTCGGGTGGGCCGCACCGCTCCGCTGCGTTTGGGATCTCGCGAGAAACGAGCAGGCTAACTCAGATGGTCCGCGCGCTGCCAACACAGCGCGACACGCCAGGCTGGATCCTCAATCACCCACTGCCATATGACAGTTGGGACTACGGCACGATCGGATGTACTGGCGCCGAAGTGCCGCTCGGGGCCGCCATCACGATACTCCAGCACGCAGTCCGCATCGGGCGCAAAATGCGCTTGAATAAACCAGTGATCGCCCCGCGCCACGACCAGCCAGGGATATTGCCGATGCGGGCGCGCGATCAGGTCTTCGAGCAAAGGCGCGGTTAGGTACGGCAGGTTAGTTCCGTCACCGAGGCTCACCTGCACGTCGACATGGCTGCGTGGGTCATAGAGCCTCCGTACCTGCACATCGACCACCGCCAACCCCCGGTCCTTCGTCAGGTTCAGCATCGCGTAGGTGTTGTTGCAGCCCGCCCGCGTGCACACCAGCGCACCCCGGGCATCAGCATCGATTGGCCACATCGACACCAACCCGTCATGACACCCTCTGTGTCAACCTCAGAGCTGAAATCAGGCTGCTGCGGCGGCGCTGAGCGCGGGTTGGGCGCCGTT
>NZ_LQPE01000140.1 GCF_002101735.1 Mycobacterium kyorinense
GAGCGGGGCCGTTCCCATCATCGGCTCGTCGTCAACCCCAATGACGCCATCATCGTCATCCAGAGTGACGCGCAACAAACGGCAAGCGCCCGAAGTTGCGCCGGATTCTGTCGGACCCGGATGCGAAGGTCATTGTCGTGGAGCATCGAGACCGGTTGGCCCGCTTCGGGGTGGAGCACCTCGAGGCCGTGCTTGCGGCCCAGGGCCGCCGGGTCGTGGTGGCCGATCCCGGCGAGACAACCGATGATCTGGTGCGCGACATGATCGAAGTCCTCACGTCGATGTGCGCGCGGCTTTACGGGCGGCGCGGTGCGCGAAACCGGGCGATGCGCGCGGTGACGGCGGCCAAGCATGGACCGGGCGAGGCGGCATGATCATCGGGCTGCGTACCCGGGCGCATGCCGCAAAGGTGGCCGCGGCCACCGCCGGCGTGCATCTGGCTGGTAAGTCGAAGCCCGACGGCACACCGGCATTGTCACGGTTTGTGGATGTGGGGGCGGACTTCGAGGCGCATCGGTTGGCGGTGGAGTCGGTGTCGGTGCTGTTCGATCTGTTCGACGGGGACGCCGATAGTTACGCTGCCACCGGATCAAGGGGTGCGAAGCTGCCTACTGGGTGGACGGTGACCGGGGCGAAGTTCGAGGTCGACTGGCCTGCCGAGGCGGCGCGGGCGGCGTTGGTGCGCTCGCATTTCGGGGCCCGCCGCAAGGCGTTTAACTGGGGCCTGGCTCGGGTGAAGGCCGATCTGGATGCCAAAGCTGTTGATCCGGGCCATGAGTCGGTGGGCTGGGATCTGGGCTCGCTGCGCAAGGCGTGGAACCGCGCCAAGCATGAAGTCGCGCCGTGGTGGGCCGCCAACTCCAAGGAGGCCTACTCGTCGGGGCTGGCTGATCTGGCGCGGGCGCTGGATAACTGGTCGGCGAGCAAGAACGGCACACGGCGAGGTCGCCGGATGGGGTTTCCGCGGTTCAAATCCGCGCGCCGCGACGCCGGCCGGGTGCGCTTCACCACCGGAACAATGCGTCTAGAGGATGATCGGCGCACCATCACTGTGCCGGTGATCGGGCCGCTGCGATCCAAAGAGAACACCCGCCGCGTGCAGCGCCACCTCTCGGCCGGGCGTGCCCGCATTCTGAACATGACGCTCTCGCAGCGCTGGGGCCGGTTGTTCGTCTCGATCAGCTACGCGCTGCGCACACCGGCCACGGCACCCGCGGTGGCCCGGCCGACGGTGATCGCCGGGGTCGACCTGGGGATGCGCACGTTGGCCACCGTGGCCACCGTCGACACCATCACCGGGGAGCAGACCATCACCGAGTATCCGAATCCAGCCCCGCTGAAAGCCACGCTTGCTGCGCGGCGGCGGGCTGGTCGACAACTTTCCCGCCGCATCCCCGGCTCACGCGGGCACCGGTCAGCGAAAGCCAAGCTGACCCGGCTCGATCGCCGATGCGTGCACTTACGACGGGAAGCCGCCCATCAGCTCACCACCGAGCTGGCGGGCAGCTACGGCCGCATCGTGATCGAAGAACTCGACGTGGCCGCGATGAAACGCAGCATGGGACGGCGCGCCTACCGACGCGCCGTCTCCGATGCGGCGATGGGATTGGTCGGGCCGATGCTGGCCTACAAGACCGCCCGCCATGGCGCGGTGCTCACCGTGGCGGATCGCTGGTTCCCGTCCAGCCAGATCCATCACGGCTGCACCACACCGGACGGCACCGAATGCCTTCTGGTCGGCAAAGGGCGCATCGACAAGTTGCTGGTGTGCCCGCTCACCGGCGAAGTGGTCGACCGGGATCGCAACGCTGCGCTGAATCTCCGTGACTGGCCGGATGACGCCAGTTGTGGTCCAGTCGGGACCACGGCCCCATCGGTACCCGGGCCAACCAAACAGGTTGGTACAGGCCATGGCGCCGACACCGGAACATCCGGTGCCGGCGGAGCATCCATAAGACCCCGCCCACGCGGGGCCGGAAGCGGCGCGGCCAAAACCCAAACCCCGCGAGGGGACGCCGCATAATGTGTGCAACTCAAACACATTCAACGGCAACGCTACGACCCGGGCATCTCGACCGCGCTCAAATCGTTTCTGACCGCTGCCGCCGACTACGGTCAAAAGGACCTTTCGCCCGCCGGATACATCCCGCTGCCGGACAGGTTCAAGCAGCGCCTGCTGGCGGCGATCGGCGCGATCCAGTAAGAAGCAACAGCGATGGGATTGAAGTGACCACGCCAAATCCGTCCGACGCGGGTTCGGGTGAGGTCGTCGCTGCGCCGGTTCCCGAGCCGATCACGCCGCCCACCATCCCGTGGGGCAGGAGCAAACCCCGGCTGGGTGATCGCGTCTTTCGTGGGCTCTCGGAAGGCTCCGGTGTCCTGATCGTCGTGCTGATCGGCGCGATCGCGGTGTTTTTGCTCATGCGCGCCATCCCGGCGCTGGCCCGCAACAAGGAGAACTTCTTCACCTACGGCGGCAACTGGGTCACCACCGACACCTCGGCGATGCACTTCGGCATCTTCGACATGCTGCAGGTCACGGTGTTCGTGGCGTTGTTCGCGCTGGTGCTGGCCATGCCGGTGGCGCTGGGCATCGCGATCTATCTCACCCAGTACGCGCCGCGAC
The DNA here is from genome assembly GCF_002101735.1 of Mycobacterium kyorinense. Classification (GTDB taxonomy): domain Bacteria; phylum Actinomycetota; class Actinomycetes; order Mycobacteriales; family Mycobacteriaceae; genus Mycobacterium; species Mycobacterium kyorinense. The sequence goes on from NZ_LQPE01000140.1 coordinate 2,627, forward strand.
GGGTGGTGGGTCCGCTGGCCTACATGGTGGACCTGCTCGCCGCGGTGCCGTCGATCATCTACGGCGTCTGGGGCCTGTACGTGCTGGCGCCGCGGTTGCGGCCGATCGCGACATGGCTCAACCACCACCTGGGGTGGTGTTTTCTATTCGCCAACGGCAACGCGTCGGTCGCCGGTGGCGGCACCATCTTCACCGCGGGGATCGTGCTGGCGGTGATGATCCTGCCGATCATCACCGCTGTCACCCGCGAGGTCTTCGTGCAGACGCCACAGGGCCACATCGAGGCGGCGCTGGCGCTCGGGGCCACCCGGTGGGAAGTGGTCAAGACGACGGTGCTGCCGTTCGGCCGGTCGGGCTACATCAGCGGGGCGATGTTGGGCTTGGGCCGCGCGCTGGGCGAGACCGTCGCGCTGCTGATCATCCTGCGCGGGACGCAATCGGCGTTCGGCTGGTCGCTGTTCGACGGCGGCTACACCTTCGCCAGCAAGATCGCCGCCACCGCATCGGAATTCAACAATCAGTACAAGGCCGGCGCGTACATCGCCGCTGGGCTGGTGCTGTTCCTGCTCACCTTCTTGGTCAACGCGCTGGCGCGCGCGGCGGTCGCCGGTAAGGGAACTCGATGACGTCGATCCTGGACCGCCCGGTCAAGGCGCGCACATTCGCCGGCACCAGCCTGCGGCGCCGGGTCGCCGACAACGTCGCGACCGTGCTGGTGACGCTGTCCATGGCGGTGGCGCTGGTCCCGCTGCTGTGGGTGCTCTACTCGGTGGTTGCCAAGGGATTCCGGGCGATCACCTCCACCGTGTGGTGGTCACACTCGCAGGCCGGCATGACGGCGTTCGTGACCGGCGGCGGCGCCTACCACGCGATCGTCGGCACCGTGCTGCAGGGCCTGGTCTGCGCGGCCATCTCCATCCCCATCGGAGTGTTCGTCGCGATCTACCTCGTCGAATACGGAGCGGGCACCGGCCTGGGCCGGCTGACGACGTTCATGGTCGACATCCTCACCGGCGTGCCGTCGATTGTCGCGGCGCTGTTCATCTACGCGCTGTGCGTGGCCACCCTGGGCCTGCCGCGGTCCGGTCTGGCCGTGTCGCTGGCGTTGGTGTTGCTGATGCTTCCGGTGATCGTGCGGGCAACCGAGGAGATGCTGCGGATAGTCCCGGTGGATCTACGCGAGGCCAGCTACGCACTCGGCGTACCCAAGTGGAAAACCATTGCGCGCATTGTGATTCCGACGGGCCTGTCGGGCATCATCACCGGAATCATGCTGGCGCTGGCGCGGGTGATGGGCGAGACGGCGCCACTGCTGATTCTGGTGGGCTATTCGCAGGCGATGAACTTCGACATGGTCAGCGGCTTCATGGGGTCGCTGCCCGGTATGATGTATGACCAGACCTCGGCTGGCGCGGGCGCCAATCCCGTCCCGACCGAACGACTGTGGGGCGCTGCGGTGACGCTTATACTGCTGATCGCCGTGATCAATGTCGGGGCCAAAGTGGTCGCGAAAATCTTTGCGCCTAAGAAATTCTAGGCAGGAGTAGCGGTGGCTAAGCGGTTGGACCTCAAAGACCTCAACATCTATTACGGGTCGTTTCATGCGGTCGCCGACGTGTCGCTGTCGGTGCTGCCGCGCAGTGTGACCGCGTTCATCGGCCCGTCCGGTTGCGGCAAGACGACCGTGCTGCGCACGCTCAACCGCATGCACGAGGTCATTCCCGGTGCCCGGGTGGAGGGTACGGTGCTGCTCGACGACGACGACATCTACGCGCCCGGTATCGACCCGGTTGGTGTGCGCAGGGCGATCGGGATGGTGTTCCAGCGGCCAAATCCGTTTCCCACCATGTCAATTCGCGACAATGTGGTGGCCGGGCTGAAACTGCAGGGCGTGCGTAACCGCAAGGTGCTCGACGACACCGCCGAATATTCGTTGCGCGGGGCCAACTTATGGGACGAGGTCAAAGACCGGCTGGACCGGCCCGGTGGCGGGTTGTCCGGCGGGCAGCAGCAGCGGCTGTGCATCGCCCGGGCCATCGCCGTGCAGCCCGACGTGTTGCTGATGGACGAGCCGTGCTCGTCGCTGGACCCCATTTCGACGATGGCGATCGAGGAGCTGATCGCCGAGCTGAAGCAGGATTACACCATCGTCATCGTCACCCACAACATGCAGCAGGCCGCCCGCGTGAGTAACCAGACCGCGTTTTTCAACCTGGAGGCCGTCGGGAAACCCGGCCGGCTGGTGGAGATCGACGACACCGAGAAGATCTTCTCCAACCCCACCCAGAAGGCCACCGAAGACTACATTTCCGGCCGCTTCGGCTAGCGCGGCTAGCCCGAGGTCGGCACCGCGTCGTCTTCGGGGAACCGGCCGGTCGCCTGGAAGATGACTCGGCGCGCCACCTCGACGGCGTGGTCGGCAAAGCGCTCGTAGAACCGGCCCAGCAATGTCACGTCGACGGCGGCGGCCACGCCGTGCTTCCACTCGCGGTCCATCAGCACGGTGAACAGGTGCCGGTGCAGGTCGTCCATCGCGTCGTCTTCTTCGCGGATGCGCGCGGCCTTCTCCGGGTCGCGTGACAACAGCACCTCTTGCGCGCTGTTGCCCAATTCGACTGCGACCCGGCCCATTTCGGCGAAATAGCCGTTGACCTCTTCGGGCAGGGCATGTTGAGGGTGGCGTCGCCGGGCGATCTTGGCGACATGCAGAGCCAGCGCGCCCATCCGGTCGATGTCGGCGACCATCTGGATCGCGCTGACAATCGCGCGCAGGTCACCGGCGACCGGCGCCTGCAGGGCCAGTAGCACAAAGGCGCTTTCCTCGGCGCGGGCGCTCAGCTCCGCGATTTTCTCGTGGTCGGAGATGACCTGTTCGGCCAGCACCAGGTCGGCCTGCAGCAGGGCCTGCGTCGCGCGTTCCATCGCCGCCCCGGCAAGCCCGCACATCTCGCCGAGCCGCTCGGAGAGCCCGGAAAGCTGTTCCTGGTAGGCAGTCCGCATGGTGTCAAGACTACGTTCTCAGCCGGGAAAAGCCAGGAAGGCCGAGCTGAATTGACTGTGAATGCCAATTACGGCTATTCGCAGGTGGTGTCGGCGGCATTGGTGACCGTCAAGTCCTCGGGAAGCTTGGTCGGCGTGCTGTTGGCGCTGCGGTCGATCTGCACGCTGACCGACGAGCCGCTTGGCGGCGGCGCCGAGACAGCCCGGAAATCGGGGCCGAGGACAACCTGCACAACCTGCTCAATTCCGGTGACCCGCTCCACCTTTGAGCTGCCGAACGACGCGGCCACCGTCGCGGCGGCCTGCTCGTTGCCCGGCGAGAAGAACACCGTGGTCGATTTCAGCGAGCTGGGGTAGTCGTCGGGTTCTTTGACCTTGAAGCCGTACTGCTGCAACTCGGCGGCGGCGGTGGCGGCCAGACCGGACTTGCCGGTCGAGTTGGACACCTGGACGGTGATCTCCTGCGGCGAGGTCGTGACGGCCTGCACCTGCTCAGCGTGCGGCGCGCTGGACGGGCTGGGCTGCGCCGCTTGGCTGGTGGGCGACTTGGTCGTCGGGGTCGACGTCGCGTTCTTGTCGTTCTCACCGGGCAGCGGATCGTCGTTGATGATGGCGTCGAAGAGCGCGCGCATGTCGGAGGTGCGCGGCGGCTCGTTGCCGTTCTCGTCGGTTTCGCCTGTCGGGACGGTCACGAACGTGATGTGGCCGGCCGACACGCCTTGCACCGATTGACCGAGGTCGACGAGGTCCTTGGTCTTGACGTTGTCGACGTAGCTGTCGCTGATGAACATGTTGACGACGTTGTTGAGCTTGCTTATCGAAAAGAACGTGTCACGGGAGATCAGCGACCGCAGCAGCGACGACAAGAACAGCTGCTGGCGTTTGATACGCCCGTAGTCGCCGTTGTTCTCGGTGGCGACGTTGCGGGCCCGCACGTAATTCAGCGCCGTCGTCCCGTCGATGACTTGACGGCCGGCACGGTCGAGAACCGTGCCCAGCTCGTAGTCCTTGAGCGGGGTGGTCGTGCAGACTTCGACGCCGCCGAGCGCGTCGACCATCTTGGCGAAGCCGGCGAAGTCGATGGCCATGAAGCGGTTGATGGACAGCCCGGACAGCTTCTGGATGACCTTCACCAGGCACTTGGGCCCGCCGAAGGCGTACGCGGAGTTCAGCTTTGTCTCGGTGTAGACGTACCTCGGCCCGTAGGTCCCGGTTTGGTCGTCGTACAGCGGTCCGTAGGCACCGGTGTCGGGGTTCCAGGCCTCGCATTTCATCGGCGTGATGGCCAGGTCGCGCGGAAACGACACGGCGACCACGCGTTTACGGTTCGCCGGGATGTTGACCAGCATGATGGTGTCGGATCGGGCACCGCCGGCGTCTTCGGTGTTACCGGCGCCCATCTCGCCGTTGGCCCCCGCGCGGGAGTCGACCCCGACGATCAGGAAATCCTCGTCCCCGTACTGGGCGTTGGGGTCGAGGATGTCGTGCGAGTGAGGATCGAGCGCGCTGACGTTGTTGAGCCGGTTGTTCTTCGAGGCGCTCCATTGGTAGGCCCCGCCGGTGAGGGCCAGCGACAGCACTGCGATCAACGCCGCCACCGCGCGGCCGGCCACCAACAGCGGGCGGCGCTTGCGTTTCGGTGCGGGGTCCGGAATGTCGGCCGCGTCGGGGTCTCCGACGATCCGGGCCGGAGGCACCCGCCCCGACGCCGGGGGCAGCACCGCGGTTTCTTCGGCGGCGGCAGAACGCCGTGGGCGTGGCGGGAGGTCCAGGTCGGGCAGCTCGGACGCATACGCCGACGACATCGGCGCGGCGTAGGCGTCGTCGGGTGGGTCGGGTGGCTCGATGTCCGGCTCGGCGCGGTGGCGGCTGCGTCGCGCCGGGGGTGGGCCGCCGACCTTGGCGATCAGATCGGCGACCGTGAGGCCGCCGTCGGTGTGGCATCCGCCTGAGGCCGTGTCGTCGCGGTGGTTGCGTACGAGCGGCGGCGCGGGCCGGCGAGGGGCGGCGACGGCGCCGCGAGGCGACGTTCCGAACCGTTCCCACGGCGCGGCGGGTAGCGATCGCAGCGAATTTTCGGTAATCCCGATGTCGTCTGCGGGGTGGGGGCGGCCCGGAGTGGCGCTGTTGCCGTCACTCATGTCCTACCGGCCTCCGAAACTCTGATGAGGTGCTCGACGTGTTCGTGCGCATACATCAGGGCAGTGCTCGCGGTGGCAGCACCACAAATTCGCGCTCCCCCCGGGGGTCCACCGGAGCGCGTTGCAACAAATTCCACATGGTAGCCAGACATCGGCCGAAACGCGATGTCGAGATCGTTTCGATTCAGCCACCGGAGTGCATGATGTCCGCCCCGGCCGGCACGGTGCAGTCGTCGCGGTCGGCCAGCCAGCCGTCGGGCAGCGCCACCCGCGCAGGCGACCCCTGCCGGCCCCGTGGGCCGGTGGCCGCCTCCGGGAACTGGACCGCGGCGTCGAGCTGCTCTAGCAGGCCGTCGAGCTCGTCGAGCGTCTTGACCAACGCCAGCGACCGTCGCAGCTCCGATCCGGCCGGGAAGCCGTGCAGGTACCACCCGATGTGTTTGCGGATGTCGCGCATGCCCTTGTCTTCACCGAAGTGGGCGGCCAGCAGCGCCCCGTGCCGGCGAATGATGTGAGCGACCTCACCGAGCGTCGGCGGCGTGGGCGGCGGGCTGCCGGTGAAGGCGGCCGACAGCTCGGCGAACAGCCACGGCCGGCCCAGGCACCCGCGGCCGATGACGACGCCGTCGCAGCCGGTGCTGGCCATCATGGTCAGGGCGTCGCTGGCGTCGAAGATGTCGCCGTTGCCCAGCACCGGGATCGTCCGCACCTGCGCTTTGAGCGCCGCGATCTGCTCCCAGTCCGCCGCGCCGGAGTAGCGCTGCGCGGCCGTGCGGGCGTGCAGGGCCACCGCGGCGGCACCCTCGGCTTCGGCGATCCGGCCGGCGTCCAGGTGGGTGTGGTGGTCGTCGTCGATGCCGATCCGGAACTTGACCGTGACCGGAATGTCGGTGCCCTCGGTGGCGCGCACGGCCGCGGCGACGATCTGGCCGAACAGCCGCCGCTTGTAGGGCAGCGCTGCCCCGCCGCCGCGACGGGTGACCTTGGGCACCGGGCAGCCGAAGTTCATGTCGACGTGGTCGGCCAGGTTCTCGTCGGCGATCATCTTGACCGCCGCGTAGGTGGTGGCCGGGTCGACGGTGTAGAGCTGCAGCGATCGCGGCGACTCGTCGGGGGAGAACGTCGTCATGTGCATGGTGGCGGGATGCCGCTCGACGAGCGCGCGTGCGGTCACCATCTCGCAGACGTAGAGTCCGCTGACCGTCCCGACCAGTGCCTGCTCAAGCTCCCGGCACAGCGTCCGGAACGCAACGTTGGTGACACCCGCCATCGGTGCTAACACCACCGGGCTGGCGAGCGTAATGGGCCCGATGCGCAACGCCGGCTACCGCCGGCTCATGGTGAGTTTGCCGGCGGTTTTGTGCAGCTCCAGCGCGGTGGTGCGCTTGCCTGTGCGTGCTTCTCGCTCCAGTTGGCGCCGCTTGGACACCTCGAACTTGTCGCAGGCTTGCTCGAGCTCCTTGATCAGCAGCGCCAGGTCGTCGCGCATCGCCGCGGCTTCGCCCGTGAAGTCGTCGCGCTCGAAGATCCGCCATTTCTTGAGCACCGGCATCACCACGTCGTCGAGGTGGATCCGCGGGTCGTAGACCCCGCCGACGGCGATAACCACGGCCTTGCGCCGGAACTCCGGCACCTGGAAGCCGGGCATCTGGAAGTTGCGCAGCACCCGGTGCAGCGACTTCATCGCCTGGTTGGGCGCGATCTCAAATCCGGCCTCGCTGACGTCGCGGTAGAAGATCATGTGCAGGTTCTCGTCGGCCGAGATCTTGGCCAGCAACTGGTCGGCGATCGAGTCGTTGCAGGCCTTACCGGTGTTGCGGTGCGAGATCCGGGTCGCGAGTTCCTGGAAGGTGACATAGATGATCGAGTCGAACAGGCTCTCGGCGAACAGGTCTTCGCGAACCTGGTGGTTCTGGCCCGGGCTGAAACCCCGGTTGACCACCTCGATGCGCAGCAGTTCCAGCTCGACCGGGTCGACCGCGCGGGTCACCACCAGGTAGTCGCGCAGTGCCATCCCGTGCCGGTTTTCCTCGGCGGTCCAGCGGTTGACCCACTGGCCCCAGGCACCGTCCATGCCGAAGTTCATCGCGATCTCGCGGTGATAGCTCGGAAGGTTGTCCTCGGTGACCAGATTCTGGACCATCGCTACCTGGGCGACGTCGGACAGCTTCGACTGCTCCGGCTCCCAGTCCTGCCCGCCCAGCGCGTAGTAGTTCTTCCCGTCCGACCACGGGATGTAGTCGTGCGGGTTCCAGTTCTTGTGCATCGACAGATGCCGGTTGAGGTTCTTCTCGACGACGGGTTCGAGTTCGTGCAACAGGTGCAGGTCGGTCAGGTCAGCCGACATGGGCCCCTCCAGTTATCTGTATCTGTTGGTTGCAGTCAATATATCTGTGTACGTCGGTAGCATCAAGTTTGGCGGCGGCCCGTTGCCGAGCTGACGCATAAGCCTCCGACACGCCGGGGCAAAAGGGATATTTGCGTGTTCTCGCGCCGCTAAACCGCGGCGCGGCTGAGCAGCATGTCGACGCAGTAGTCGATGAACTGCTTGCGGGTGGCCGCCAGCCGCCCGTCCAGGTATGCGGTGAACAGCGCGGTCAGGCCGCCGATCAGGCCGGTGGCGACCATGTTTTGCATTACCGGGTCGCCGATTCTGGTCAGCTTGCGCTGCAGCAGCTCGATGAAGTTGGGCATCCATTCCGCGCCGGAGCGGGTCAGCACCGGCTCCACTTCGGGCGCCAACAGCAGCACGCGGCCCCGCACCGGGTCGTCGACCATCAGCGCGACGAACTGCTCGACGGCCTCGCGAGGGGTGCTCGCCGACGTCAGCGTCGACATCGCCCGCGTGCAGACGTCGTCGTAGACCGCGCGCACGAATTCGTCACGGTCACTGAAGCTTTCGTAGAAGTAGCGTTCGGTTAGCCCGGCCTCGCGACACACTGCCCGGACAGTGACCGCCGGACCGCCTTCGCCGCCGAGCAATTGCACTCCGGCGGCGAGGAGTTGGTCGCGGCGCAGCGCCTGGCGATCCTCGAGAGGAACACCGGACCAGCGGCCCCGTCGTTGACCGGACGGCACATCGCTCCTAAGGTCTATCTTGACAACGCATGTAGTCAGTATGGCTGAGACCGGACAGGAAACTTCATTAGTGACTCAAGATACTTTCCAGGCACGCCCGCTGACCAGCGAAGTGGCTTCGGGCTGCCCGGTGTCGGCGGTGGGATATGACGCGCCGCCCACGGCGCTCGGCCCGGATTCGCTCACCTGGAAATACTTCGGGGACTGGCGCGGCATGCTGCAGGGCCCGTGGGCCGGCTCGATGCAGAACATGCATCCGCAGCTGGGCGCGGCGGTCGAGGACCACTCGACGTTCTTCCGCGAACGGTGGCCGCGGCTGCTGCGCTCGCTCTACCCGATCGGCGGCGTGGTGTTCGACGGCGACCGCGCGCCGACGACCGGTGCCGAGGTGCGCGACTACCACGTCGACATCAAGGGCGTCGACGCCCTGGGCCGGCGCTATCACGCGCTGAATCCCGATGTCTTCTACTGGGCGCACGCCACCTTCTTCGTCGGCACTTTGATTGTGGCCGAACGGTTTTGCGGTGGCATCACTGAGGCGCAGAAGCGCCAGCTCTTCGACGAGCACATCGAGTGGTACCGGATGTACGGCATGAGCATGCGACCGGTGCCCAAGTCCTGGGAGGACTTTCAGGTCTACTGGGACCATATGTGCCGCGAGGTGCTGGAGAACAACTATGCCGCTCGCGAGGTGCTCAACCTGACCGAGTTACCCAAACCGCCGTTCGCGCAACGGCTTCCGGATTGGTTATGGAAGGCACAGCGTAAGCTGCTGGCACCGTTCTTCGTATGGTTCACGGTCGGTCTCTACGATCCGCCGGTACGCGAACTGATGGGCTACACCTGGTCGTCTCGCGACGAGTGGCTGCATCGCCGGTTCGGCGATGTGGTTCGGCTGGTCTTCACCTTTGTGCCGCGGCGGTATCGAAAGCATCCGCGGGCCCGGGCCGGGTGGGACCGCGCCACCGGACGCGTCCCGGCCGACACACCGCTGGTGCACACCCCAGCGCGCAACCTGCCGCCGCTGGACGAACGCGGGAACCCAAAGCACTACTGCCCCAACGTTTGACCCGCGTCAGTGGGCGTGGCTGTGCGCCTCCTCGAGACCGGCCTGGTGCACATGCTGATGGGTGTGCTCGGTGCCGTCGTCGTGGGTGTGGGCGTGCTCGTGTTCGACATGCTCGTGCTCGTGCGCGGTGTGCGCGTGCGTGTGAGCGACGCCGCCGTGCTCGTGTTCGTGTGAGTGCGGCGCGTCGTGCGGGTGGTCGTGGTGCGACATGATCCTTATCTCCTTTGTTTCGTTGACTTTTCGGCAACGACCTGCAGTCCGGCGTCGGCGCGGTGGTGCGCCGGAACGCCGGGACCGGCATGCTCGGCGTTGAAGACGGCGTCGGTGACGAGCTGGCACACGTGCTCGTTCTCCAGGCTGTAGAAGATCGTGGTGCCTTCGCGGCGAGTGCGCACCAGCCGCGCCATCCGCAGCTTGGCGAGGTGCTGCGAGACCGAGGGGGCCGGTTTGCCCACATGCTCGGCCAGTTCGTTGACCGACATCTCCCGGTGGGCAAGCGACCACAGCACCTGGACTCGTGTGGGGTCGGCCAGCATGCGGAACACCTCGGCCACCAGGCGGACCTGATCATCCGGCAGCCGCATATCACTATTACTTGCATGCATACGCAGATAGTAGCGCAGCGTGTGACCGTACCGTCAAGGGTTCAGTCGACGGGAGCGTCGGGCACCCGCCGCTCGCCGCCGTTGCGCTCGTTCCAGAACCGGTATACGTCGATCACATCGTCGCGCGGCTCGTAGCGCATCGGCAGGCGCCGCTGGTCGGCCGGCTTCGCGAACTCCGCGTAGAAAGTGGCGAGCTCGAAGTACTTGCGGTCGTCGACGTAGTACGGCTCGTACTGCTCCCGGTTGGTCAGGAAGACGACCTGATCCGGTGAGCAGTAGTAGAGCGCTCCCAGGCACATCGTGCACGGGTGGGCCAGCACGTAGATGGTGGCGCCGACGAGGTGCTCGGTGCCCAGCTTCGTGCAGGCCTGGCGGATGGCGAGGATCTCGGCGTGCGCGGTCGGGTCGTGGGTCTGGGCGACCTTGTTGGCGCTCTCGGCGAGGACCTCGCCGTCTTTGACGATGACCGTCGCGAACGGGCGCCCGCCTTCGGCGACGTTGCGGCGGGCCAGGTCGATGGTCCGTTGGGCGAAGTCCATGACAGTCCCCATCCGCTACAGATAACTAGCCGATCTATATTATTGAAAACCTCAGATGGGAGTACCCGAATGCGCTCCGACAGCGATACCTGGGATCTGGCGAGCAGCGTCGGCGCGACGGCGACGATGGTCGCCGCTCAGCGGGCGCTGGCGGCGTCGGCGTCGTTGATCGACGATCCGTTCGCTGCGCCGCTGGTGCGTGCGGTCGGCTACGACGTCTACACCCGGCTGGTGGACGGGCAGATCCCGGTCACCGAGGACTCCGGATTCGACCCGGACCGGATGGCCCGCGGGATGGCGGTCCGCACCCGGTTCTACGACCGGTTCTTCGTCGAGGCGACGGAGAGCGGCATCCGTCAGGCGGTCATCGTGGCGGCGGGCCTCGACGCGCGGGCGTATCGGTTGCCGTGGCCGGCGGGCACCGTGGTCTACGAGGTCGACATGCCGGAGGTGATCGATTTCAAGACCTCGACGCTGGCAAAGCTGGGCGCCGAGCCGACCGCGGAGCGGCGCACTGTGGCCGTCGACCTGCGCGACGACTGGCCGGCCGCGCTGCGGGATGCCGGATTCGACGCGGACGCCGCCGCGGCGTGGAGTGCCGAGGGCCTGGTCGTATATCTGCCGCCCGAGGCCCAGGACGCGCTGTTCGACAACATCACCGCGCTCAGTGCTGCCGGCAGTCGACTGGCATGCGAATTCGTACCGGACACAACGGTTTTCGCCGACGAGCGGTGGCGCGCACATCACGAGCGGATGAGTGAGCTCGGGTTCGACATCGACTTCAACGAACTCGTCTACCACTTCGAACGCAGTCATATCATCGAGCACCTGACCCGGCATGGCTGGCAGGTGTCGCACCGCGCGGTCGCGCAGCTGCACGCCGACAACGGTTTCGTCTATCCTGACGACGACGTCGCCGCGGCTTTTGCCGACGTGACCTATGTCAGCGCGGTGCTGGGCGGCTAGTGCAGCTGCGGTAGGACTTTGGTGCGGTAGAACTCGATCGCCGATTTCGGATCCTGCTGCGGGAAGTGCATGAATGGCGTCGCCCCGGCGTCGAGAACGGACTGCACCGCTTTGACGTGGACGGCCGGATCGGTGCCGGTGGTCCAGCCCTTGATTACGTTGTCGAGCGGGTTGGCTTCGGCCGCGCGCTGAATGTCGACGGGGTTGGGTTGGTCGACGGCCCCGCCGGTGAATCGCCACAGCCCGGCGGCGCGGTTGATCTCGGCCTGGTCGCCGACGACGGCGAACATTTCGGCCCGCTTGCCCAGCGTCGCAGGGTCGCGGCCAGAGGCGTTGGCGCCCTGGTTGAAGGCGTCGATCAGCTTCTTGTCTTTGATGCTGTCGGCCTGGGCGATCCAGCCGTCGCCGTACTGTCCGGCAAGGTGTGCGCTTTTCGGTCCGCCGGCGGCGACGAAGATCGGCGGAGGCTTTTGCGGTAGGTCGTAGATCTTGAGCTGGTTGGTCTGAAAGTACTTGCCCTGAAACGAGATTCGCTGACCGGTCCACAGTTGCCGGATCAGCTGGAGGGCCTCGATGAGCCGGTCGTGGCGCTCTCGGTAGCTGCCGAACTGGGTGGTGGCGGCCTGTTCGTTGAGTCGTTCGCCGGTGCCGACGCCGAGGAACACCCGGCCGGGGTAGAGCACTTCGAGCGAGGCGAAGGCGTGCGCGACGGTCGTCGGGTGGTAGCGGTAGATCGGGCAGGTGACGCCGGTGCCGAACGGGATGTGGTTGGTGTGCTGGCCGACCAACGCCAGCGTGATCCACGGGAACATCGCGTGGCCCTCGTTGTCCTGCCACGGCTGGATGTGGTCGCTGGCCCACAGGTAGCGAAAGCCCGCCTGCTCGGCGGTCTGGGCCTGGTCGACCAGCTGGGCGGTGGGGAACTGCTCGTGGGAGAGCACGAATCCCACGCCCGGGCCCGACGGCGGTGGCGGGAGAGTCGGCGTGGTCTGCGGCTTCGAGCTGCACGCGGCGGCAAGGCCGGTGGCGCTCAGGCCTGCGGCGATCAGGCCGAAGGAGCGGCGTGATATTCCTCTCATCGCCTAGGGGTACCCAGGTTTACTTACCTGCCGTTGGCGCAGTACGTTTCAAGGTCCTTCTGGGTGTAGCCCGGCGTGGCAATGCCGCCGACCGCCGACTGGTTCGCGGCGATGCAGTCCTTATAGCTCTTACTCTCCCAGGGCCGTTGCGCAATCACGATCGCGCCGACGATGACGATTCCCGCCACGATCGACCCGATCACGAACCACCTACGGGTCACTGTGCTAGTAGCTCTCACACGCGATGCCGTCGTTGTCGCGATCCAGTGCGGGCCGGTAAGCCTGATCACCCCGGGGGATGTCGTAGCGCCCATCCTTGTGCGCCTCGGTGCAGTTCTTGTAGGGCGGACCAGCGACCGCGGCAGGCGCGAGGACCAGAGCGGTGCCCAGGGCGGCGGTACTTATTGCAATCGCACCGACGAAACCGCGGATTGTCATCGTCAAGCACCTTCCAGGGATGGGACTGTTCCACTTTAGTGAAATAACGTCTACTACGGGAGCCTAGCTCATCGCCAACTTGACGGCAGAGAATTTGGACACGCACGAGCCGACGGTGATCACCGCCAGGATGTCAAGGATCAGCTGAAGTAACTGTCAAGCATCAGCCGAAACAATGTCAGACAAGAGTGCCCCCACTAGGACTCGAACCTAGGACCTGCGGATTAAAAGTCCGTAGCTCTACCAACTGAGCTATAGGGGCCGCGACGCACAGAATACTGCGTCCGTGGCGGGAGCTCGTTTGAGGATTCGGTCTGCCGTGGCCTAAGCTGGCTTGGCTCACAACGTCACCAGTTGCGAGTACCCCGGAGAGATTCGGTTCTGGCCCCCTTCGTCTAGACGGCCTAGGACGCCGCCCTTTCAAGGCGGTAACGCGGGTTCGAATCCCGTAGGGGGTACCGCTACGCGGCGACGCGGAGCAGATGGTGAAGCAAGGCCCTGTGGCGCAGTTGGTTAGCGCGCCGCCCTGTCACGGCGGAGGTCGCGGGTTCGAGTCCCGTCAGGGTCGCCATCGCGGCGAGGCACACGGTGCCTTCCGGCCAGGTAGCTCAGTCGGTATGAGCGTCCGCCTGAAAAGCGGAAGGTCGGCGGTTCGATCCCGCCCCTGGCCACAGTCTTTGACCTGCATCGACACGGTGCATGCACTCGGTGGTTGGTTGGGTGTGTCCGGTTCTTGTCCGGTGGTGTTCGTCGAATCGTCGCTCTCGGCTGTGTGCAGTCTGTCGAGGTTGGTTGCTTCCTGGTCGAGTTCGTCGGCGTAGAGGTCGCTGTAGATGTTGGCGGTGACGGTGGGTGTGGAGTGGCCCATGGTTTTCTGTACGTAGCGCAGGTCTGCGCCGGATTTGCGGGCCAGGCTGGCATAGGTGTGTCGTAGGTCGTGAATCGTCAGCGGTGCGAGCTCGGTCTTGCGCAGTGCTTCGGACCAGTGGGCATGCCGACGCCAGTTGTTGGACCTGAGCATTGCGCCATTGGGTGACGTGATGGCCGGCTCATCCGGCTCACGACCGGCCACACGTGGTTTCAGTGCGTCGACGACGACCTGGGGGAGAGGAACGGTGCGCTTGGCGGCGCGGGTCTTGGGTGGGCCGATGATGATGCGACCTTCGACTTCGGGCGCGGCGCGGCGCACGTGGAGGCGGCGTGTGGCCACGTCGATATCGCCGACGCGCAGGCCGACGAGCTCGGACCAGCGCAGACCGGTGTAGGCCAGAATGGTCACGACATCACCCTGGTCTTTGCAAGCGGCGGCCAGGGCGGCCACTTCGGGGGCGGTCAGGTAGCGGTGGCGTTCCCGTTCGGGGATGCGCCCTGCTGAGACGCCGTGAGTTGGGTTGGTATGAATGCGGCCGTCGTTGCGGGCTACGTCGAGGATGGAGCGCAGCAGCCGCAGCGTGGAAACCTTGGCCCACGGCCCCACGGTGAGGCTGTCGACTAACTGTTGCACCTGGGCGCGGGTGATCTCGTCAACCGGGATGTGGCCGAGCCGCGGCGCGATGCGCAGGTGCCAATGTTGGCGGTAGCCGCTCCATGTCTTGGCGGACACTGCGGGCTTCTTGGAGGCGCTGTATTGTTCCCAAATCCGAGCCAGGGGCACGCGGCCGAGCCGTGGGTCGAATCGGCGAGCGCCGAGTGCAGCTTCGTTGTCGCGTTCGGCCTTGAACGCCTTGGCTTCTCGCAGGGTGGCGAAGGTGGCCGAGGTTTCGATCCACCCGGATGCTGAGGCGGGATCGCGCACCAGGTAGCGGACCTGGTAGCGGGGGGCTCCGGCCGTGTTGAGCCGTTTGCGGATGCCGCGCGGGGTGTTACCGGCCATCAGCGGCGGACCTGCTTGAGCCATTTGCGGACCTCGGCCGAATCCCAGCGGCGCACCCGTTCGGACAGCGAGTAGCAGGGTGGGCCGATCTGTTGCCCGGTCTGTTCACGGACTGCCGCCCAGCGATTCAGTGTCGCCACCGATACGCCGAGCAGCGCCGAAACTTGTTCGGCGGTCAGCAGTTCCGGGAATTGACCAGATGCCACCAGGGTTTCCCGGACGCCATGAATCACCATCAATCTCACTCCTCCCTAGTTGCAGGCGTGGATGGCTTGCCCGCCAGTTCGCCGCGGATGAAGTCGAACCAAGCGCGAGCCCGCGGGCAGCCGGCATCCACGTCTGCCTGCCCGCCGCCGATGCCCCACAGGTCGAAAGCCCACCGCGCAAGTGCCGAGTTCGGGGTTTCGTCGAAGCGCAGCAGTTCGTCACAGTCGTTCAGCACCAGGGCGGTGCCCAAGATCTCGCCGGTGGACCACTGATAGCGGAACTGATCCCAGCCGGACTCGGCCACCAAGGCCGCACGCCGCAGTAAGTCCTGCTTGCGCCGACGCAGCTGCGCTTCATCAAGCGGCTGCAACACACCTGCGAATCCGGGTTTCCTGTTGGTCATTGCTTCTGAGAACCTCTTCCGCTTTGAGTGTTTCGCTTCGATGGCTGGTATCGGGCTGCGACGGCGCGGATTTGGGCGTCGCTCCAGAAGTCGGCTCGAACCCGCATCACCGAGCCGTCCTCGGCGATCACGTACCCGGTGCCGGGGGCATCGGGGCTGATGCGGTGCGCTGGTGCCGCGTCGGCCAGGCCGTCGCCGAGGACCATGGCGACTTCGTCGCGGGAGCGCAGCCGCAGCGCGATGGTTTGGGTGAACAAACCCCGCATCGGTAGGACCTCCTTGCGTGGGTCTTGCAGAAAGGCCGCAACCACGACGCCGAGGGCGCGGCCCTTGGTCAAGATCCGCGACAGGGACGCCGCGGCTTGCTTGCGGAGCCCGGGGTCGCTCATGTAGGCGGTCACGCCGGCTAGTTCGTCGATGAGCAACACCACCAACGGCTCAGCAGCGGTCGGGGTATGCTCGCGGCTGTTTCCGGCCATTCTGGTACCACGCTGATCCATCAGGTTTTCCAGCGCGGCAAGGGTTTTGACCGCGTCGTCCTCGGTGGTGGCCACTTTGGTAAACAGCCCTGCACCCACCGAGACTTCGATACCGTACTTCAGGTCGATCCCCACCAAGTGGACCAGTCCGGCGCTGACGGCTGGGCCGAATCCGGCCGCGATTCCCCAAAACACCGAGCCCTTGCCGGACCCAGAGCAGCCCACCGTCAGTGTGTGCCGACCAGCGATCCGCAGAGTCCAGGGTTTGCCATTCTCGCAGCGCCCCAGCCGCACACTCGTCGTAGCCGCGCGACTAGGCGGCGGAGCATACCCGACTCCGGCGAGCTGTTCGCGCATCACGAACTCCATCCGCACCGTGCCGGGTGCGACCACTGCAGAGCGGGCCGAGTGAGCGCCCGCGGCGTCGCGGATTTTCGGCACCGCGTTTTCCAGATCCTCGACGGTCTGCCCCATGCGGGTACGCACCGTCAGGTACAGGCAATGATCGGATGTGTTGACCCGCACCAACTTTGGATGAATCCACACTGTCGTCGTGGTCGGCTTGCCGTCCTTGTCTTTGCTGGTGACCTGTTCGGAAAACGACAACCCGCACCTTTTGGACAGCCGCGACCAAGAACCGCGCACCCACCACCGCCACCGAGCACGCCGAAGCGGGCCCGCGAAATACCGCTCGTAGCCCTGCGGATCGTTGTGCCGCCAAGTCAGCAGCGCCGCAACGATCACGGCGACCAGCACCAGCAGCCATGCTGCGCCTACGAGCGCCAGGTGCGTGAGATGCTCGAAACTGAACCCAGCATCGGAGTAGGGGTAACCCGGGTCAATAGGAGTCGGGTCATAAGGGTTCACGCCTGGCCTCCCGTTCCACTGCGGGCAGGTGTCGTGTGTTTGGCGGCGGCGTCGCGCAGCAGCTTGGCGCCGTCAGCGACGACGCGCAGGTCGGTCACGCCGAAAATGGAGACGCGCGTGCTGCCGTAATCTCCGCCGACGATGCGCGCGGATAGCCCATTGCTGCCGCTGACGGCAACCACTGTGCCGACCGGCACGTCGGCCGCCAACGTGTCGGGCATGACGACGGTGGCGCCCGGTGTGACGCCGAGGGCATCGCTTATGATCACCGATTCGACACCGGAGACGGCTGCGCCGTTGGCGTCGCATTCGCGGCCGGTGACGACGCGGTTGTCGCCGCGGCCCGAATACACCGAGCGTTCCCGAGCCTCTTTGGTGACCCATCCCAACACCTCGCCTGCGAGCTTGATGTCCATCTGCCTGGTACCTCCTGATGTGGTTTGTTGGCCTTGGCGCACTGGGGCGCGCCAGGCCATAATCAGGCAGCGGGATGTCCGTTTATAGGACGCGAAGGAGGACATAAATAGGACGTTTAAGCGGATATTCCGTTGTCTTTAGACTACACAGTGGCCTACTCTGGGCCGCATGACAAACACAATTGGCAATGCGCGACTTCGCGCAGCACGTCAGGGACTGGGTTTGCGATCGCAGGCCGCGTTGGCCGAAGCCGTCACCGAAGCCGCACGCTCGATTGGCCTACGGATCTCAGTGACTCCTCGCACCGTCCGCCGCTGGGAGTCGGCGAGTCCGCCCTGGCCGCATCCCGAACACGCGGCGGCGTTAGAAGCGTTATTTCACTGCCCCATAACCGACCTGGGCTTCGTCGCGCCGTGGCAGGGCAACCAGCCGGACACGCCAAAAGACTTGCGGGCGAACAAATCACGGCAACATGGAAGGCGTCCGCTAGACAGAGTCGGCGCTACCCTGCCGGTCGGCGTCGCTGCCGATTACGCAGCGATCACCGTCGCCTACCGTCACCTGTACTGGACGCTTCCCGCCGCCGAGCTTCTGCCACTGGTCGCCGGCCACGCCGGCCTCGGTGCCTCTCTTCTCTCCACCATCGACGAGTCAGGGCGAAAGGGCCTGGCAACTGCGTTATCTGAAGTTAGCCTTCTCGCTGGCCGACTGGAGTTCTTCGATCTTCAACAACCCGAGGCCGCCCAACCCCATTTCGTCCTGGCGCTGCAAGCCGCTTACGAGGCTAACGACTCCTTGCTTGGCGCTGCGGTTTTGGCGCACATGGCGTTCGCCCCAGCGTTTTCCGGTGATCGAACCAGAGCCGAAGAAGCGCGAGACCGGATTCGCGCAGCCCACGCGTTCGCCCGCCGCGCTAGCGCGCCCGCTGCAATTACCGCGTGGCTCAACGCCGTTGAGGCCGAGGTCGAAACCCGATTCCGTAATACCCGCGAGGCGTTGCGACTCATTGATCAAGCCGAAACACTGATGGTCCACCAGCAAGTCGACACGCAGCTACCGAGTTGGTTCGACTGGTTCTCGCTCACCCGGTTACAAGGATTCAAAGGAAACACCTTGGTAGCAGCCGGCCGGCCGCATCAGGCTCAGGCCGTTCTAACCCAGGTATTAGCCGATTTGCCCGATGATGCGGCCAAGCAACGGTCCGTCACCCTGGCCGACCTCGCGGCGGCTGCCGTCGCTGACAGAGACCCCGGCCGCGCCTGCGAACTGCTGAGCGAAGCAATCGAAGGTGTCAGTCGACAGTGGTACGCGACGGCGATGGACCGGATAAAAGCGGTCAGAGAAAGCCTGCGCGAATATGAGTCGCTTCCAGCCGTGCGAAACCTGGACGCGAAGCTATACGACTGGCACACCACGGTGAACTCATTCAGCTAGCGACGAATAAATCAAGGATCTCAGCCAGACCCTTGACCCGCCAATCTGCGGCTTGATCCAGTTCGGCCGAGTCGCGAAATATCCAGCCCCAGGGGCCACGCTGGACAAAAATGGTCTTCAACCCAGCCGCTTTGGCTGGCCTCAGATCATTGTCAATACGATCGCCCACGTACACAATCTGTGAGCGGTCGTCTGTTGGCGCCGCCTCAGCAAGCTTCTCGAAGAACATTACGTCGGGCTTCTCCACGCCCCAATCATCAGAGGTCGCGATGAAATCGGTGGGAAGGTCGAGAGCGCGAAGAAGGGCGCCCGCCCGGGTCGTCTGATTACCCGCGATGCCAACCCAAATGCCAGCTGCCTGAAGACCAGACAACGTTGACCGGACGTCTGGATAGAGGTCATCTTCTCCGAACCACTCCGGCTGTCCGGCCGCCGCTCTGGCCTCTCGCTCGTTGGTCAGATCGAATCCGGGTTGAAACACCTGGAAAGTTTCTCGGTAATCTTTGCCTGATGCAATCACTGCGCCAAATACGGAAACAAAGGTATGGCGTGGCACTCCAAGCCAGTCGGCCCAAGTCCCATACTCTCGCGTTTCATCGACCAGGGTTTCGCCGACATCGAACACAACTGCTTTTAGCATATCTTAGCTGCGGCCTCGCCAATGACCATCCCTATCGCTATCAGCGATTCTGAAAGCTGAAATACCGACCGAAACAGTCGGCCGCTTCTGCTGTTAGTTCAGGATGATTCTCCCGCAGTTTACTTGCTACATAAGTTTGCGAACCGGCGAGGTCATATTGTGTCCAATCGACGTCCGTCCGCATAGCCTCTTCCATCAACGATTGGATCTTCTCTATCAGCGCGCCGCCATCCTCTTCGCCATAACGGGCGATGACCTCGCTACTGTCAAACCCCGGCCCGTAAGCCGTATTTCCCGTTGTGAAGGCCCACGCGATCGCAGCGCTCAAGTTTTCGATTGTCATGCCTCTTCTCTCCTATCGCGAGAATACTACCGTCTCAGCTCCAGTCTCAGGGTTGATTTCGACAATTCTTGTCACCGCCGGATTACCCATGAGTGCCTTCAATTCTATGTTCTGCCATATGTTCCCGGGGCGAAGATCGGACCCGATAACGGCCCGGACCTCGCCGCTCACGCCACTTGCATAAATTTCGGAAGCCTTTTTCCACCAGCTTACTGATGTTGGGTTATTCGCGTCCCACTCCGGTGCCTTCACGCCCGCGCGGGCAAGTAGCGACTCTAGTGTCACTCCACCGTGCTGCCCAGCTATATCCGCCGCTATACCTAGACCACTTTGATTAGGACCTACACCCTGCCCGGCGGAAGTGCGGCCAGACCAGAAGAATGCTGTGTCCTTATCGGTCTTAAGAACCGCCATAAGATCTTCATCGATTCCTTTAGCAGCTCCCTCCACAACTGCTGATTGGCCCGCGCCTTCAGCGGTGAAC
Source organism: Mycobacterium kyorinense (assembly GCF_002101735.1). GTDB lineage: Bacteria > Actinomycetota > Actinomycetes > Mycobacteriales > Mycobacteriaceae > Mycobacterium > Mycobacterium kyorinense. The sequence continues at coordinate 22,689 of NZ_LQPE01000140.1, forward strand.
AGCGTCGCCCTGGCCGAAAGGATGGGGGCGAGTTCGCCGATGCTACGGGCCGCGGCTCCGGCGGCGCTGACTGTCGGTAGGGACGAGAGTTCAGCCGCGGCCCGAAACTCGCGGATGATGTTGGCGATGCGCGCACCGACAGCGGTGAGCCGTGAGACATCGACGACTTTCGACACGGCTTCACTGGCTCCGGCGGTGAATGGGATCAGCACGGCCGCAACAATTTCTGTGACCGCGACTGTGGCGCCCAGCACCTCCATCTCGTGGATGATCTTGTGGTGGGCCTGGTCGATGGCTGATGCGTAGTCGTCGCAGGCTTTTGCTGCTACGTCGCAGCCCTCGGCAGCGGAGGTGATCGCGTCGCGGACCTTGTTGCAGTTGGCTATGGCGGCCGGAATCTCCGGTGACTTCTGATTCGCCAAATAGGGTGCTGCACTGTTGGCCCTGAACGCGGCTGCGCGAAGCCCCGCGGCGGCCTTGCGCCAGGCTTGAGCGGCGCTGTGCAACTGATCTTGGTGCCCGTTGGGCCATAGTTCGCCCTGCACGTACGCCTGGATCGTGTGCCACCATCCTGGCACGTCGCCGTGGCCGCCTTCAGCCGACGGCGGCGCGGGCGGCCGGAATGCAGGAACGCCGGCAGGGGGGACCGCGGGCGCGTGGGGGTTATTGATCGCAGATTGCTGGTCGCCGTTGGCATGGTTGACCGCGGTCGCATGCAGTAGTTCACTGACTTGCCCGGCAGCCATCACGGCGGCAGAAGCTGCCTCCATGACGCCGCCCGCGCCATTGTGCCCCCCGCATAACGGATCGTACTTTGAGGCCCAGGCGTGCGCCCCGTTATCGCTGCCAGCCATCCCGGCTGAGGCGTTAAGCACGCTGGCTAGCTGGTTGACCGCGGCGGCCGCCTCTTCGTGAACTTCGCGCCAGGCGTCACCGGCCTGTTTAATGACCCGCGGATCAACATCTTGGGTCATGGCCACATCGCGGTGTTGATCTCGATGAGCTCGCTGTAGTTGCGGTGTGCCGTGTCAGCGGCTCGCCGCAATTGTGTTGCCGCCTCGCGCATCTCGGCCGCTGCGGCGATCCATTCGTCGTGTTCGGCCTGATGCGCGCCGGCGGCTGTGCCTGACCAGTTGCCGTCAAGCTGGTTCACCAAGTTGTCAGCGCTCTCGCAGATCTGCTCGGCGCGACTTTCGAACGCTTGGAGCCGTTCGACAAACCCCAGCAACTCATGGAGTTCGACGCGATACCTGTCCATAACTCAGATTTGCGCGCCTGCCGAACCCACCGCGGATGCGGCATCGCCGTCTTGTTCTTCGTAAGCGACCGCTGCCCGGCCAAGTCGGTCAGCCCGGTCGGCCAGCGCCTTAACCAGGTTGCTAGCCCCCTCGTGCCACTTCTCCCATGCGGGAGTGAACGCAGATGCCGCGACGCCTGACCAGCTATGCGACAACCCATCCCATTCGTTTGCCAACTGATCAAGTTCTTCGCGCAGCTCCTGGGCCTGATTGCTTAGTGCGTGCGCAACGTTGAACACCTCGCCCGCATTGACCATCAGGTCAGCCATCCAAGACCCCCATCCTTGACGGTGCTACTCGGCAGATCATAACCGCGGCCGGGGTAGGACTTACGCACTAAATCGGCCTCCATAACATCCGTCTCATGGTCCAGCCCAGCCCAGGGCGGGCCGCGGATTTAGAACAGGGTCTCGGTTTTGTCGTCGACCGCCAGCTTCTCGGCGGCGATGTACGGCAAGACAGTGGGAGGCGTCTGCGGTTTCTTGCCGTCGAGGAGCTCCTTGATCGTAATGTGCTGCAGGCGTGGATAAGTCTGTCCGTTCGCGGGATGCTTGTATACGCCGCCATGGTCCATAGCGTCTTGCACACCCTTCGTTGCCGGCTCCAGCGTGATGAGCACGCCCATTGCGGCCTTTTGGGTATCGATGGTGCCGCTGAGGTCCCGAACCATCGAAGGATTGAGCGTCTTACCGCCCTTGACCGACACGAGCACGCGACCGAGCTGCCCCTTCACGCCAAGTGGGAATCGTGCCACGCCGTCGATGCCTTTGTCGCCCACTTGCTTTTGATTCGGCTCAGCGTTGATGAGCGAGACGGCCCACCGCTCGAATTCGAAGGGCGACTGCGCAAACAGTGCGCGTGCCGCCGTGACGTCCTTCGGGATACCAAAAGGAACATCAAAAGTGTCAAGGATCTTATCACCGTAAGTGTGACGCAGTCGCTTAGTGATCAGGTCGATCGCGATATACGTGATATCGATGCCGATCCAGTGGCGGTCTAGCCGCTGAGCGGCGTCCACCGTTGTGCCACAGCCGCAGAACGGATCAAGCACGACATCTCCGGGATTACTTCCTGCGCTAATTATGCGTTCCAGCAGTTTCAGCGGTTTCTGTGTCGGATAACGCAGACGAGCGCTTTGGCGAGCTGGGCTGCAAAGAGTGGGCCGTTGTTGACCAGGACGTATCCGCCGGCCAGTCCCCCATGGCTGCACAGTGTTCGTCGTCGGCGGACACGTCGCTGGGCGACGTTCCCGGTCTTGCTGTTGCGACGTTGCACGGTCCGGTAGCTCGTTCGCGGTACCACCAGGCTCGGGAACCGGCTGCTGACATTGCCGTAGACGGCTTGGTTGCGTGACCAGCGCCGAATGATTCTGCGGGCCGTCAGGTAGGTGTCTTTGGCGATCTCCACGCACGCCGTCGCCTTCTGTAGCCCGTGCACACCCCAGAACCGGCCCGGGCCGTGGCCAGGCGCACGCCAAAGCGTCGGCACGATGTGCTGGTATTCCTTGTCGCTCAACGTATTCGGGGATGAGTGTTTGGTGAAATAGATTGCTAAGCGTTTGGGGTCGCAGGCCCGCAAACCGGCCAGGACGTCGATGGCGGTTCCGGCCAGCCGATGACTCGCTTTCTGCTCTGGATTTGGATGGTTGACAATCTCCGCCCACGTGTAGGAAAGCCATTCTCGGAAGCTGCGCCCGGACCGACCCTCCTGCGTCGGCGGTGCCAGCCACAAATGAAGGTGCGGAGCGCCGCGGCGCTGAAACTCCAACTTCCATATGTAACGCGCCGACTCGCCGTATTCACGGTGAAACCGCTTGCGCCACAACACCATATGCCGCTTGACGCTCTTGCCATCGGGGGCGACTGTTTCCCAATCGCCCGGATAGGTCAGGGTCACCATCGCCGGCACCCGACCGGACTCCACAAGCGGGGTGTAATCGAGCTCGGCGAACGTGCGGCACATCGCCGACCGCGACTTACGCGACCACTCGGTAACCCGACGTCCGGTCTCGCCGGGCGAAACACCGCCCGGTCTTTGCTTCACCGCCGCTACGTCACCCGCGTCGTCCAACTCCGAAGCTGCGGCCAATTCGTCTTTGACGCGGATCTTCAGGCCATCGACATCCATGTCGTGCCGCTCGATGGCCCGCTGTGCGGATTTCTCTTTGCAGACGGGGTTGGTCCAGCCGAGCCGAACCACGCCCGGGCCCAAGGTGACACGGAATCAACCCGATTCGGGCTCGGTTCCCCTTAGCGCGTTGCCGACCGCCCACGGCTGGGCCTGCTCAAACAGCGATGCCGCCGAAGTGACCAGCGCGGGGCGCGGGAACCGCAGCCCCAGCGCATCACTTGCTCGCCACTCGGCGCCCCCGACACAACCCGCGACCTCGCTGCGGACACTTTTGGCACATATAACAAGCCCGTTGGTCCCAGCCGGAACACGGCCTACGCCGCTCCCGCCGTCCGACCGACCGCTACCGCTCTCGCGCCCTGCGGCCTTGACGGCCTCGGGCACTCGCGGTCTACCGGCGTCCGCGGCTCCGTCCGTGTTCCGACTGGCCGTATCGTTTGGGTCGTGCCAATCAGTGGGTCGCTTCCCGGTCCTGGTTGTGCGGCGCACCGTCGACGCTGTGACGTGCTCGGGCATCGGGCACCTACTCCCCGGCAGCCCTCGGTGCCCATCACTAAGTGATTGGCGCGTAAGGGATTGCCTCTTGGGAGCGCAAGCACTACGTCCGGTTTATGTCCGGTCGTCGGCGCAGCCGAATCCGTCGAACCAGCTCAATGCGCCCTATACGACGCACTGAAACACATAAACCGCAGGTCAGCGACTATTCTGTCCGCCTGAAAAGCGGAAGGTCGCCGGTTCGATCCCGGCCCTGGCCACCAGGTGGTTTGGCGGCCCGCACACCCAGCGAGGTCGACTCGTAGCAATCTCACAGTGCCGCAAAACGTTTGAACTGGGTAGATAAATCAGCATTGCCGTTGCAGCGGATGCCGCAGGTGGTTCGCCTCGTGAAGTCGGCGCCGCGCCCCCGCCGCTATCCGGCCTCACCCAGCAGGCCGGCGATTCCCTTCGCATCGGGAAAGGCGTGTGAGATGTCCGCCAGGCCGGCGAACGCGGTGTCCGCCGAAACGAGAACGGTTGCGCCGGCTTTGGTGGCGGTCGCGGCGAGTACGGCGTCGAAAGCCCCGAGCCGCGGTGTCGTCGCGAACAGCGTCAGGCCGTGCAGGAGGCTATCGCGGGTGATGCTCAGTAACGGTGAGAGCAGTTCGGTGTAGTCGTGGCCGAGTGCCGCGGCGTCTTTGCGGTCACGACGCCGGGCACGAACATGGACGAATTCTTGGATCACCTCGGCGGTGGTCGTCGCCTCGATGCGCTCGTCGGCAATCGCGGCCACCAGCTCGCGACAGGGTTCGCGCAGGGGGTGATCGGCGCCCTTGGCATACACGAGGACGGTCGTGTCGAGCACGATCATCGGCGGCGGCTCCGCAGGGTCTCCAGCTCGTCCTTCAGTTCCTGCGGGTCGGGAACCGCCGTGTCGGGAGCATCGAGGAGGCGTTGGCCCGCTGACTTGCGGCGGTCGGCGGGGTTTGCAAGGCCGCGGTCGATGGCCTCCCGCACCACGGTCGCTACCGAGACTCCGCGCTCACGGGCGAGGGACGTGATCCGCCGATGGCGTTCATCGTCGAGCAGAATCTGCAAGCGATGCTCGAACAGTGACATACTCATACATTAGCATGCTTAGCATGGGTCGGGCCTGCCCGCCAACCACCGGCGACAATGTGGGCATGCATGTCGTGCGGGGCCTTCTCGTTGGCCTGTTGTTGTTTGTGCCCGTCAACGCTGCGCCGGCCAACGCAGACGTCCCACCGGTGAGCGCGAAGGCACAAGCGGCAGGTTTCGTCGACGTCCGCAGCTATGTTCCGGACGCGATCATCGACTTGCGCTATGCGACGCCCAACAATTTCACCGGCACACCGTTGTATCCGGCCGACGCGCGTTGCCTGGTGCATGAATCCATGGCGCCGGGTCTCGCAACGGCGGCCGATGTACTGCGTCGGCAAGGACAGGCCCTTGTTTTCTGGGACTGCTATCGGCCACACGATGTCCAGGTACGGATGTTCCAAGTGGTGCCTAACCCGGCCTGGGTGGCACGGCCCGGCCAGTACGCGCACAGCCACGAGGCCGGCCGCTCGGTCGACGTCACGACGGCAAGCACACAGTGCACGCCGCAGCGACGGTGCTTGGCCGACATGGGAACCGATTTCGACGATTTCACGCCTCGGGCCCGCGCCTCGGCCACCGACGGCGTCAGTCCGACCGCGCAGGCGAACCGGGCGCGACTACGTGATGCCATGAGCGCCGGCGGGCTCACGGTGTACTCGGGCGAGTGGTGGCATTTCGACGGGCCGGGCTCCACCGTCGACCGCCCGATCCTCGACGTACCCGTCGACTAGTCGTCTCAATTGCTGAGATGACCATTTCACTATCCGGCATACGGCGTAGGCTGGCGCGGTGACCCGCGAACCTCACGCCGTCTACACCCACGGCCATCACGAGTCGGTGCTGCGTTCGCATCGCCAACGCACTGCGGACAATTCCGCGGCCTACCTCTTGCCGCATTTGCGCCAGGGGATGTCGCTGCTGGATATCGGCTGCGGGCCCGGGACCATCATCGTCGACCTGGCCGCACGCGTCGCGCCCGGGAAGGTCACCGCCGTCGACACCGCAGACGATGCGTTGGCCGCGGCGCGCGTGGAAGCCCAGGCGCGCAACCTTTCTAACATCTTTTTCGCCGCGGCCGACGTGCATGCGCTCGAATTCGCCGACGGCACATTCGATGTCGTGCACGCCCATCAAGTGCTGCAGCACGTCGCCGATCCCGTTCAGGCGCTGCGCGAGATGCGACGCGTGTGCGTGCGGGGCGGGATCGTCGCCGCCCGGGACGCCGACTATGCCGGATTCACCTGGTACCCGGAACTACCGATGCTGGATCGGTGGCTGGATCTCTACGAGCAGGCGGCTCGTGCCAACGGCGGAGAGCCCGACGCCGGCCGGCGCCTGCTGTCCTGGGCTCAAGCGGCTGGGTTCGACGACGTCACCCCCACCGCCGGAATCTGGTGTTTCGCAACGCCGGAAGAACGCGGCTGGTGGGGAGGCATGTGGGCCGACCGGATCCTGCATTCAGCGTTGGCCCGCCAGCTGGTGGATTCCGGACTGGCAACGGCCTCGGAGCTCACCGAGATCTCCGCGGCGTGGCGAGCCTGGGCGGCTGCGCCTAACGGTTGGCTGGCGATCCCGCACGGCGAGATCCTCTGTCGGGCATAGGAAAGCCACCGCACAGCATCTCGAACGCATGAGCCACCCGTAGCACGGTGGCGTCGTCAAACCGCTTGCCCATGATCATCATCCCGACCGGCAACCCGTCGACGAAGCCGGCGGGCACCGAGATTGCTGGGTGCCCAGTGACATTCATGGGGGCGGTGTTGAGCGCTTTGCCCATCGCTTGGGCGAGCAGCGTGGCGTCGTCAGCGTCGGGCCCGGGCAGCACGGCCGCGGTGCTCGGGACCGTCGGCATCACCAGCACGTCGAACTGCTCGAGCGCACTGTCGTAGGCGGCGCGCGCATGCGGTAACAGGTTGCGCGCCTTGCCGTATAACGAACCACCGAGCGTCGTCAGACTGTAGTGGCCGCACAGCGCGGGCGTCTTGACCGCGGCTGGGAGCTGATCGGCGCTGGCTCGTCGTTGCCGGGCGAAGTACTCCATCAGCTCCGGGTCGTAGAGTCCGTCCACGCCCAGCCCGTAACCGTTGCCGTCGAGCATCTGATAGGTGGCGCCGTCACTCATGATGACCGCGAAGAGGTGAAATACGTTGTTATGCCACGGCACGCTGGCCTCGGAGACTTCGCAGCCGATCTCGGTGAAGCGCTGCGCCGATGAGCGGACCAGCTCGTCGACGGCGGGCTGCGAGCCGGGCTGGCCGAAGCCCTCGGCGAGGAGGCCCACCCACATGCCGGCGACGTCGCCGGTGAGCGCAGCCACATACTCGACGGCCGGCAGGTGAGCCGGCTGACGCGGGTCCTGCCCGTCGGGTCCTGCGAGCAGCCCCAGCAGTAGCGCGGCGTCGGCGACGGTGCGCGTCATCGGGCCGAGGTGGTCGAGGGTGCGTTCGATCGGAAACGCTCCGGTGTAGGGAACCAAACCATAGGTGGGCTTGTGTCCGACGATCCCGCACAACGCGGCGGGAATCCGGACCGATCCGCCCTGGTCGCCGCCGATGGCGAGCTCGACGTCCCCTAAGGCGACCAATGCGGCACTGCCGCTGGAAGATCCACCGGTTTCGCGGGCGGGATCCCAGGGGTTGCGCACCGGGCCGGTGGCCGAGGTGAAGCTGGAGCCCGAGTAGCACAGGTCTTCGCAGACGCTCTTGCCGGCGATCACCGCCCCGGCATCGAGCAGCCGTTGCACGACGGTCGCGTCGCGGGCGGGGATGAAACCTTCCAGTGCCCGCGACCCGTTCATCATCGGGACCCCGGCGACGGTGATGTTGTCCTTGATCGCGATCCGTCTGCCCGAGAGCGGCCCGCCGACCCCCGAGCTGATCTCGGTGGTGACATACCAGGCGCCCAGCGGGTTGTCGTCGGGGAACTCGTAGGCGCGCTCGGGGATCTGTGGCCGTGCGATTGCGTCGTACAGCTCGTCGACCGCGTCGTAGGCCGCTAACGAATACCCGGCCATCGCCGTGAATTCCGCCAACGCGTGGTCGTCGAAGTGCAAACCGAAATGCTGCGCAGCCGAGGCTATTTCCGACGTCGATGGTCTCCGAATCGCCATGCCGAAAATGTAGTCGACTGTGCGGTTTCGTACGCGACATGCCGACGCGGCCGTATGGAGGCGCACACTCGGCAAACAACTTCGGTCCGGCGTCTTTGGCCTGGTCAGCATGACCCGGTATTGGCATTCTCTTTTTTTGCAAGTACGTTATCAGTCGATGGATAACCAGACTCAGACCTCATCCGGCATCCCGCTGGAACCCGTATACGGGCCGGGGGACAGCCCTGCTGACCCACCGCCACCGGGCACCTATCCATTCACTCGGGGCAACTTCGCCAGCGGTTACCGCGGCAAGCTCTGGACGTTTCGGCAGTACTCCGGCTTCGGCACCGCCGAGGAATCCAACCGCCGCTACCGCTACCTGCTGGAGCAGGGCGGGACGGGTCTGTCGGTGGCGCTCGACCTGCCCACCCAGTGCGGTTTCGACTCCGACGACCCGGAGGTCGGCGAGGAGGTCGGTCGGGTCGGCGTCGCCGTCGACACCCTCGCCGACGCCGAGATCCTGTTCGACGGCATCCCGCTGGACAAGATCAGCACCAGCTTCACGATCAACGGCACGGCGGCGATCCTGCTGGCGTTCTACGTGGCCGCCGCCGAACGAAACGGGGTGCCGCGGGCCAAGCTGACCGGCACCATCCAGAACGACATCCTCAAGGAATACGCTTCGCGCGGTACCTGGATCTGGCCGCCCGAGCCGTCGCTGCGGCTGATCGCTGACACCATCGAGTTCTGCGCCGCCGAAGTCCCCAAGTTCAACGCGATTTCGGTGGCCGGGGCGCATTTCCGCGACGCCGGCGCCAACGCGGTGCAGGAGATGGCGTTCACGCTGGCCGACGGCGTCACCTACTGCGACACGGTGGTCGAACGCGGCCGGATGAGCATCGACAAGTTCGCGCCGCAGATCTCGTTTTTCTTCTATACCCACGGCGACTTCTTCGAAGAGATCGCGAAATACCGTGCGGGACGGCGACGTTGGGCGACGATCGTACGGGAACGCTACGGCGCCAAGACCGACAAGGCCTCGATGTTCCGGTTCGGCTGCGTGTGCGGCGGGGCGTCGCTGTATGCACCGCAGGCCCACAACAACGTCGTCCGGGTGGCCTACGAGGCGATGGCCGCTGTGCTCGGCGGCGTCCAGTCGATGTTCACCGCCGCCTGGGACGAGCCGTTTGCGCTGCCCACCGAGGAAACGACCACGCTCGCGCTGCGCACCCAGCAGATCCTGGCCCACGAAACCGGCGTCGCACGGGTGGCCGATCCGCTCGGCGGTTCCTACTTCGTTGAGGCGCTCACCGACGAGACCGAGGCCCGCATCATCGAGATCATGGCTGACCTCGAGCAGCACGGCGGGATGGTGCGTGCCATCGAAGACGGCTATCTGCAGGGTCTGATCGCCGACGAGGCCTACCGCATCCACCAGGAAATCGAATCCGGTGAGCGGCCGGTGGTCGGAGTCAACCGGTTCGTCACGCCCGAGCCGCCACCCGAGATCGCCACCTACGAGCTCGACCCGGAGGGCCGCGATCTGCAACTCAAGCGGCTGTCGAAGGTGAAGGCGGAAAGAGATTCGGCCGCAGTGCAATCCAGCCTCGCCGCGTTATCCCGCGCCGCCGAAGGCACCGACAACCTCATGCACAAACTGATCGACTGTGCCAACGCCTACTGCACGGTCGGCGAGATGGTCTCCGCGCTCAAAGCGGTGTGGGGCGAATTCGAACAGCCGGTGGTGTTTTAGATGGCAGTACGTGTTCTGGTCGCCAAACCCGGCCTGGACGGGCATGACCGCGGCGCCAAGATCGTCGCGCGCACGTTGCGCGACGCCGGCTTCGAGGTGATCTACACCGGCATCAGGCAGCGCATCGAGGACATCGCGTCGATCGCCGTGCAGGAAGACGTCGCGCTCGTCGGGCTGAGCATCCTGTCCGGCGCGCACGTCGCGTTGACCACCCGCACCATCGAGGCGTTGCGTGTGGCCGACGCGGGCGACATCGCCGTCGTCGTCGGCGGCACGATCCCCGAAGCCGACGTACCCAAACTGAAAGCCGCCGGTGCCGCGGCGGTGTTTCCGACCGGCACACCGCTGGACACCCTGGTCCAGGAAATCCGTGCTCTGACAGGCAACCCCGAACCAACCGTGGAGGGATCGTGCGTCTCGGAGTAATGATCGGCGCCGAGCGTGGCGATTCGGCCCGCAAGGTCACCAAGCTGCTCGCCGATATCGACTGGGCCGAGTCCGTGGGCATGGACACCGCATGGATTCCCCAGGTGCCCAACGACTTCGACGCGCTGACGGCGGTCGCGCTGATGACGACGCGCACCACCCGGATCGAGCTGGGCACCGCGGTGGTGCCGCTGCAGGCCCAGCACCCGATTGCGTTGGCCCGTCAGGCGTTATCGGTGCATGCCGCCGCCGGGGGCCGGCTGGCGCTGGGTGTGGGGCCGTCGCATCACTGGATCATCGGTGACATGCTCGGCCTGCCCTATGAGCGGCCCGCCGCCTACACCCGCGACTACCTCGAGGTGCTCGCCGCCGCATTCAGTGGCCCTGGCCCGGTCGACGTCGAGAACGAGACCTTCACCGTGCACAACCCGCTGGATCTCGCACCCGTGGCGCCGCTGCCGGTGCTGATCGCCGCGCTCGGCCCGGTGATGCTGACGCTCGCGGGAGAGCACACCGACGGAACCGTGCTCTGGATGGCCGACGAGCGGGCATGCGCCGAACACGTGGTTCCGCGGATCACCAAGGCGGCCGACAACGCCGGCCGGCCGGCGCCGCGGATCGTTGCCGGGATTCCCGTGTGCGTTTGCGCGCGAAACGAAGTCGACGCAGCGCGGGACCGCGCCAACCGGATCCTGGGTGAGGCCGAGGTGTCGCCAAACTATCAGCGGCTGCTGAGCTACGGCGACGCCAAAGACGTCGGCGACATCTGCGCCGCGGGCGACGAGGAGGCCATCGTGGCACGATTCCGCCGGTTCGCCGACGCCGGTGTGACCGATCTGTCGGTGCGGCTGTTGCCTCTCGGCGACAACCGCGACGAGCTGATCGCCTCCAAACGCCGCACCCGTGAAGTCATCGCGGCGCTGGGCGCCGAGGTGCGATGACGGCGCCGCTCGCCGGCATCCGGATCCTCGAGGTCGGCACCATGCTGGCCGGGCCGTACGCCACCATGCTGTTGGCCGACCTCGGCGCGCAGGTCACCAAGATCGAACCGCCCGGCGGGGAGATTTCCCGCAAGGTCAGCGACAGCTATTTCGCCAGCCTCAACCGCAACAAGGACAGCATCCGGCTTGACCTCAACTCGCAAGCGGGCCAAGACAGGCTGGGTCAGCTCGTCGCGGAATCCCATGCGCTGCTGGTCAATCTGAAACCGTCGGCGATCCGCCGGCTCGGGCTGACCTACGAGGCGCTGCGCCGGCACAACGAGCGGATCGTCTGTGTCGCGATCACCGGGTTCGGGTTGAACGGCGGCGACGACCCGGCGTTCGACTACGTCGTGCAGGCGGCCACCGGGGTGGCCGCGCTGACCGGTGATCCCGACGGCCCGCCGACCCTGCCGGGCTACTCCTCGGCGGACAACTCCACCGGCCTCGCGGCGGCGCTCGGGCTGCTGGCGCAGATCGTCTCAGGCCGCGGCGGCCAAGTCGATGTCTGCCTGCGCGACGTGATGCTGTCCCAGCTCAACTACCACGCATCGGCATATCTCAACGACGGCGTCGAGCCACAGCGCCGAGCCTTCGGCGCACACTCGTATTACGTTCCCGCACAGATGTTCTCGACCGCCGACGGCTACCTGGCGCTGTTCATCACCCACGACGGGTTCTGGAAATCCTTCGCCGGTGAGGCCGGTATCGCGGGCTTCGAGACGATGGCCGAGCGGGTGGCGCGCGCCGACGAGGTGCGCGCGGTGGTCGCGGCGGCGTTGTCCACCGACACCGCCGTGAGTTGGGAAGCCCGGCTGCGGCCGCTCGGGATACCCGCGGCTGCGGTGCGCACGCTGCCCGAGGCGTTGAAAGCTACCCCGGAAATCGTCGTCAGCGCAGGGGATTTCCGACTCGTGGGCAACCCGATCCGTGTCACCGGATACCAGCCGGACTACCGGCCACCACCAAAGTTGGGCGAGCAGACGTAACAGCTTTTACGTCTGCTCGGCGGGACTGGTGAGGTGTGCTTCCGCGAGTCTGCGGAAAGCGGCCACCAAACGGCTGCGGTCGTCGGCGCGACTAGCCAACACGACGTGGCTAGGCTCGATGCCCTCGATGGGAATCGTGGTGAGATCGGGCCGCAACGCGTTTGCGCGCACACCTGCCGAAATGACCACCGCTTCTCCAGCGGCAACCACTTCAAACTTGTCTTCGAGCGCCTCGATGAACGGACCGTCGGGTGCGCGCCGCCCGTCAGGACGCGGATCGACGCGCCAGAAGGCACTCCACGCCGGGTCGGAATCACGCATCCGCGGCATCGGCTCGTCGGCGATGTCGTCAAGCGTGATCGATTCCTTGCCCGCCAGGCGATGGTCCAGCGGCACCACCAACACCCGCGGCTCGTCGTAGAGGATCGTCACGTGCAGCTGGTCGGTCGGAAACGGTAGCCGGGCCACTACGGCATCCACCCGGTGATCGAGCAGCGCCTCGCGGGCGCCGGTCCATTCCAGGTGCACAGCCTGTACTTCGGCATCGGGGTGTTGGCGGCGCAATTCGCGGACCGCGGGCGTGACGATCAGCCCCGACGTGTAGCCGATGGTGATACGGCTGGGCTGGGCGGCGGCGCGAGCCTGTGCCGCCGCGCGTGCGGCTGAGCGCAGCAGCGACTTCGCCGGCGGCAGGAATGCCTCACCGGCCTCAGTGAGTTGAGTGCCTTGCGGAGTGCGGTCCAGCAGCCGGGCGCCGACCTGCTGTTCTAGCCGGCGGATCTGGCGACTGAGCGACGGCTGCGCCACGCGCAAAGCCGTAGCGGCACGTCCGAAGTGCCGCTGGTCGGCCACCTCGACGAAATACCGCACCAGCCGCAGATCAAGGTCGGCGAACGACTCCGGCATACCCGCATGGTAATCACTGCCAGGCCCGCCTGGCGCCGTTACAGCCCTGTTTAGCAGCGGTGATGCCTAATTGGTATTGACCAATTCGAAACGGGACTTGGACGAAGCGGACTGTCGGGCCGCATCGTGGTTTACAGCATCACCGCGATATCAAGGGAGCACACCATGCGGGTATTTGTCACCGGCGCAACAGGATTCATCGGGTCAGCAGTTGTCCGCGACCTCATCGACGCCGGCCACGAGGTGGTCGGGTTGACCCGCTCGGACGCGGGCGCTGCGGCGCTGACGGCCGCCGGCGCCGAGGCGCATCACGGCACGCTGGAAGACCTGGACAGCTTGCGCGCCGGTGCCGCGGCAACCGACGGCGTCATCCATACCGCCTTCATCCATGACTTCTCCGACTACGCAGCTGCCGCCGAGACGGATCGGCGCGCGATCGAGGCCATCGGCGAAGTACTCGCGGGATCCGAACGGCCGCTCGTCGTCGCATCTGGGATGGCAGTTCCCACACCCGGCCGGCTCGCGACCGAAGAAGACGGGGTTGACCCAAACTCCCCTCGCGCATCGGAACAAACCGCGCTGCCGTTGGCCTCGCGCGGGGTGCGCGCGTCTGTGCTGCGGCTGCCGCCGTCGGTGCACGGCAAAGGTGATCATGGTTTCGTCCCACACCTCATCAGTACCGCTCGGGCCAAAGGTTTTTCGGCCTACCCCGGCGACGGGTCCAATCGCTGGCCAGCAGTGCACCGGCTCGACGCAGCGCGGCTGTTTCGGCTGGCGTTAGAAAACGCACCCGCTGGCGCGCGACTGCACGCGGTCGGCGACGAAGGGATACCCGTCCGCGACATCGCCGAGGTGATCGGTCGGCACCTTGGGCTCCCCGTGAATTCCATTGCCGTCGAACAGGCCTTCGATCATTTCGGCTTCATTGGCGGCATCCTCGCGATGGACATCGCCGCGTCGAGCACCCTGACCCAACGTCAGCTGGACTGGCACCCCGCGCAGACCGGTCTCATCGCGGATCTCGAAGAGGGTCATTACTTCAAGGACTGACAGAGGGATATCTGCATGCGCACAACGCATATCGTCGATGCCGCCCGCCGGTCGTTGGGCCCCGTCGGCGCCTGCCTGCCGGTGTCATTCACGAAGACACCGGCCGCCGACCTGCAGCGCAACGCCGTCAGACGTTTGGAAGGAGCTGGCTACCAAGCTATCTGGACCAATGAGGTCATCGGCAAGGACGCCATGGTCCAGCTAGCGGTGTTGCTCGCCGCAACCGAGCGGATGGCGTTCGGAACAAGCATCGCCAACATCTGGGTACGTCAGCCACAGACCTTGCATGCTGCGGCAGCGCAACTGGCCCAAGCATTTCCGGGCCGATTTGTCCTCGGCCTCGGGGTCGGCTACCCGCAGCAGGCAGCCGCTGTGGGTCGCGAATTCGGCACCCCGCGCGCAACGATGCGCGACTATCTCGAAAAGATGAGCGAGCCGACCTCGCCGCCAGCACCCGACGTGACCTTTCCGCGAATCATCGCTGCCATTGGTCCGAAGATGCTCGCTCTGGCCGGTGAAATCGCGGATGGTGCGCTACCATTCGTGCAATCCGTGGAGTCCACTGCGCAGGCGAGGCGAACATTGGGCCCGGACAAATTGCTCGTCGTCGGAGTCGCCATCGAAGCAAACCCCGTCGTTTCGGTGGTGGTGGACAACGTCAACCAACATCTCGCAGCTGGGGCAGACCATGTGACGCTTTTCCTGCCGATCGAAACTGACTTCGCTGCCGGCATCGACCAACTCGAACAACTTGCCCCTGCGCGGGTGGGATATGCAAACTCGTCCTATTCGACGCTGGGTTAGCCGTCATCAACGAGGCGCTCGCGTCGAGCTCGCGGTAATTGGCTCACCACCAGTTCATAGGAGTGGTCGATCATTTCTTCAAGCTCATCGTCGGGTATCGAGCCGTCCAATTCGACGGTGTTCCAGTGACGTTTGTTCTGGTGGTAGCCGGGGCGGACTGCCCGATGCCTGGCGCGCAGATTCACTGCAATGTCGGGGTCGCACTTGAGGTTCACGGTTCCCGGATCCCCGTCGAGGGAGACCAACGCGAACATCCGGCCGCCGACCTTGAACACGGCAACGCCATCTCCGAACGGATAGCCCTCCACCGCCGCGGGAAGGCTTCCGCACAACTCGAGAACCCGCGTTCGGTTCAACTGGCTGGGTTCGCGTAAACCCGGGTGGGCGGGATGAGGACCGCGGTTCGCCGCTGCTCGCGCATCACCCGATCGTATTCGGCCCAGTCGTCGTGGGTTCCGCCTGCAGCGGTGAAGATTTCGCGGAGCAGCAGTCGCAGCCGTTCATCGTCCACGTCCGGGTGCGGATCGTCGGGTCCGATGAGCTGCGCAGAACCTTCGGCGGCAGCCCATTGCCAGCCGGCTTTCGCGACGATCGTGGCCCGCGGATCAGCGCGGAGATTGCTCAGCTTGTGAGAGCCGCCGACGGCCACCAGCCCCACGACCGGCACATCGGCCAGGGGGTGCTGCAAAACACCGGCATTGACCACCGAGGATTGGATGCTGCCGTTCCTGCGCAAGGTGTTGAACACGACAAGCCCATGATCTTGTGACAGCAGGTGAGCGAGGACGGAAAGGTCGGTCATGGGTGTTTCAGCCGCGGGAGGCGTCCATCCATTCCCGATACGCGGACGGCATTGCAGTGCGCTACTCGTAGTGCACGGTCACCGTCGCGGTGTCGGGTACGGCCTGACACGTCAACACATAGCCGTCGGCGACCTCGTCGTCTTCAAGCGCATCGTTGACGCGCATCGTCGCGCTGCCCTCGCTGAGCCTGGCCATGCATGTGCCGCAGTTACCGGCCTCGCAGGAAAACGGCGGCGCCAGCCCCGCCCGTCGCGCGCTTTCCAGCAGCGTCTCACCGGCAACGCGCGGCACCGAAACCTTCTTGCGCTCAAGGTAAATCGTCACCGTACCGCCTGCCTCGGCGCTGTCGGCAGGGGTGGGCGGCTTGGTCGGCGGCGTCGCGTCGAAGTCTTCGACGAACACCCTGCCCGGGCCCGGCAGTGCGGAGCGCACCACGGTCATGAAGCCCTCCGGCCCGCACACGTAGTTGTCGGCGTCGGCGTCAGCGCCGACGAAGTCGCGCACCGCGGCGGCGTCAACCAGGCCGTGCTCGTCGTCGAGATGACGAACCACTGACAACCGGCCCGGGTGGCGCTCGGCAAGCTCGTCCATCACCGCGTCGAAGATCACCGACGCCCGATCACGGTCGGCGCACAGCACCCGCACCGAGCGGTCCGTCGTCGCCAGTGCGCTTTTGGCCAGCGACAGAATCGGGGTGATCCCGCTGCCACCAGCGAAGGCCAGCAGCGGCGCCGCGGTCGGGGTGAGGCAGAACGTGCCGGCCGCGCGCGTCATCGTCAGCTCGTCGCCTTCGGAGACGTTGTCGATCAGCCAGTTGGACACCCTGCCGCCGGGTACCCGCTTGACCGTGGTCATCAGCTCGGCGTCGGTCTCCGGCGCGCTCGACATCGAATACGACCGGTACAGCTGCTCGCCGTCGACGGTCACCCGAAACGTACAGAACTGGCCGGCGCGGTAGGAAAACGGCTGGTCATGCGGGGCAAGTACGAAGGTCCGCGCGTCGGCGGTCTCCTTGACGATCCGGGTGACGGTCGCCTGGTGAAACGCGTGCAACTCCGCCATTGCCGCCCCCTTCCATACTTGCGTTCTTCAGTATAGAGAATACTATTCTCCCAAAGCGATAGGATCTTCTCAATGCTTTCACAGCCTTCACACGATGCCACCGCGCTCGCGTTCGAGGAGCGGCAGTACGGCCTGCCGCAACTCGACGCGCTGGCCGACGGCCTGGCGTCCACCCTGCGCAGAAGGGGGATGAGGGCGGGCGAACGGGTGGCGCTGATGGCATCCAACCGGCCCGAGTTCGTTGTCGCGCTGCACGCCGTCTGGCGGCTGGCCGCAGCCGTGGTGCTGATCAGTCCCGCCTGGAAACGCGCCGAGGTCGAGCACGCGTTGGGCTTGACCAGCCCCGCCCATGCGGTCGGAGACCACCCGGTGCTCTCGAACCTGATGCCGATGCTGCATCTCGACGAGCCGATCACGCCCGGGCAGCCGGATTCCGGGCCGCCGCCGCGGGACGCCGACGCGCTGCTGGTGTTCAGCTCGGGCACCACCGGCCTGCCGAAAGCCGTCCGGCACACCCACGCGTCGCTGTGCGCCGCCGTCCGGCATTGGCGCGATGCGCTGCAGTTGACGTCGCGTGACCGAATCCAAATCGCCACGCCCCCCTCGCATATCCTCGGATTGCTGAACATCCTCACCGCGCTCGAGACCGGCATGTGGATGCGGCTGCACCGCCGGTTCGACGTCGACACCATGCTGCGGCACATCGAGTCCGACCGCATCACCGTCGAGATGGCCGTTGCCCCAATCGCTTTGGCGCTCGCCTCGCATCCGCAGCTGGAGTCCTATGACACCTCGTCGCTGCGGTTCATCATGTGGGGCGCGACCCCGGTCAGCCGAAGCGTCGCCGAAACCGTGACCCAGCGGACCGGCGTCGGGTGGGTGCCCGCCTACGGCACCACCGAGTTGCCCGTCATTGCCTGCAATCCGCTCGACGGCGCGCGGCTCGATTCGGTCGGACGGCCGGTGCCCGGGGTCGAGGTGCGGGTGGTGTCGCTGCAGACCGGCGAGCCGGTCGGCGCGGGCGAGGTCGGCGAGATCCAGGCCCGCTCGCAGTCGCTGATGGCCGGCTACCTGCCGGGCACGGCGACACGAGATACGTTGTGCGACGGCTGGTATCGCACCGGCGATGTCGGCTGTCTCGACAGCGGCGGCTGGTTGCGGATCACCGACCGGTCCAAGGAAATGATCAAGGTGCGCGGCTTTCAGGTCGCGCCCGCCGAGATCGAAGCGGTACTGCACGGGCACCCGGCGGTCAAGGACTGCGCCGTGTTCGGTGTTCCGGACGGACGGGACGGGGAGGCGATCGTCGCTGCGGTGTCGACGCACACCCCGGTGAAGGCCACCGAACTCGCCGCTCGCGTCCGGGAGCAGCTGGCGTCGTACAAACGGCTGAGCCGCGTGGTGTTCGTGTCCGAGATTCCTCGGCTGGCTTCGGGCAAGGTGCTGCGCCGAGTGCTGAAGGAGAAGTATGGATGTACGTCTGACCGCTGAACAACAGCAACTGCGCGACGCCGCCACCAAACTGGCCGACGATCTGGGACCCGGGTCGGTTCAGGCGCTCGAGGACAGCGAGCGAATTATGCGGCTGGACAAGCAGATTGCTGCGACGGGCTGGCGGTCGCTGCGCTCCGACGGCGCCTCGGGTGTCGAGGTGGCGATCGTCGCCGAGGAATTCGGCCGCGGGTTGGTGGACGCGCCGTTCCTCGGGCCGGTCCTGGCCGACGAGCTGGCCCGGCACGTCGGGGGCGACACGGCGACGATCGCCTACGGCGATCATGCGGTCGACGCGAGGGGATACCGACGCGCATTGGTGCTGCGGGATACGACGGTGTCTGCCGTCGACATCGGCGACGTCCGGACCGGTGCGGATTTGACCAGAGTCAACGCCGATCTGCACGGCGCCGCGGTTCCCGTCGGCGAAGTCTCTGCCGACGTTGCCGGACGGTGGCTGGCCCTCGCGTTGGCCGCCACTTCCGCGGACCTGGTCGGCGCCGCCCGGGGGGCGCACGCTTTGGCCTGTGATTACGCGAAAATCCGTGAGCAGTACGGCAAACCGATCGGCTCGTATCAAGCGGTCGCACACCTGCTGGCCGAAAGCCTCGCCCTGATCGAAGGCTCGGTGAGCGTGTTGCGGCATGCCGCCTGGGCGGTCGACGAACTCGCCCCGGGCGACGCGATCCGAGCCGCGCGCATCGCCAAGATCTACTGTGCGCGCGCAGCACAAACCGTCTGCGAGACCGCCATCCAGGTACACGGCGGCATCGGCAACACCTGGGAATGCCTGGCGCATGTCTTTCTGCGGCGGGCACTGACATCCACCGAACTGTGGCCCGTGAAGCTGGAGGAGATCGACATTGGACTTTCGTGACTCGGCCGACGAAGCCGCCTTCCGCGACCGGCTTCGGTCCTGGCTTACGTTGCACGCCAAGGGGTTTGCGAGCTCCGGCGACGAGTACTGGACCCGCCAGGGCGAATGGCATCGCGCCCTGTATCAGGGCGGTTTCTTCGGATTGTCCTGGCCGCGCGAATACGGCGGCCAGGAGCTGCCGCCGGTCTACGACGTCATCGTCGACGAAGAACTGGCCCGCGCCGGCGCCCCGCCGCGGCCCAGCCTCGGCTATCTGGTGGTGGGGCTGGGACGGCACGGCAGCAAGGAACTGCAGCAGCGCTTCCTGCCCGGCATGATCAACGGCACCGAGCGGTGGTGCCAAGGCTTTTCCGAACCCGGAGCCGGCTCGGATCTCGCGTCGCTGACCACCACCGCCACCCGCGACGGCGACAACTACGTCGTGTACGGACACAAGATCTGGACCAGCTACTCCGACGTCGCCGACTGGTGTCTGCTGCTGGCCCGCACCGACCCGGACGCGCCCCGGCACAAGGGCCTGTCGGCGTTCGTCATCGCGATGAAACAACCTGGCGTGCAACAACGTCCGCTTCGGATGATCAACGGCGTCACCACCGAATTCGGTCAGGTGTTCTTCGACGGTGCGACCGTGCCCGTCGACCAGATGGTGGGCGCCCCCGGCGAGGGCTGGGCCATTGCCATGACGGTGGTGGGACACGAACGCGAACCGTCGACGCTGGGCTACGCGGCCCGCTACGGCAAGCTCGTGCGGGAGATGGCGGCGCGCTCCGACGGTCCGGCGTCTCCCGAATTAACCTGGGCCGCAGTGCAAACCGAGATGCTGACCCACCACGTGCGCCGGCGGCTGTCCGAACAGCTCGACGGTGTGTCGCACGGCTCGGACGGCTCGCTGGACAAGCTGCTGATGACGTGGGTCGAGCAGTCTGTCGGCCACGCCGCGCTGGCCGTCGGCGGCACCGAGGATCCCGACCTGCTCAGCGCCTACCTGTACAGCCGGGCGCAAAGCGTGATGGGCGGGACATCGCAGATCCAGAAGAACATCATCGCCTCCCGAATCTTGGGATTGTAGGAGTGATCGCGAGCGCGCGCGAAGCGCGGGCGAAGCGGGTCACGACCATGAAAGTAGGAGTGATCGCGAGCGCGGGCGGAGCCCGGGCGAAGCGGGTCACGACCATGAAAGTAGGAGTGATCGCGAGCGCGCGCGAAGCGCGGGCGAAGCGGGTCACGACCATCGAAGGAGTCTGACGTGTACGACATGCCACCGGAAATCGACGTCCGCGCCGACGGGCCGCTGCGCATCATCACACTGAACCGGCCCGACGCGCTCAACGCGGTCAACGACGACCTGCACAACGGGCTGGCGCGGTTGTGGCAGCGGATGAGCGACGACCGGACGGCGCGCGCCGCCGTGATCACCGGCAGCGGCCGGGCATTCTCGGCCGGCGGCGACTTCCACTACCTGGCCGAGTTGGCACAGGACGCCGACCTGCGGGCCAAGACCATCGCCGACGGACGCGAGATCGTGCTGGGGATGGCCCGCTGCCGAATCCCGGTGGTAGCGGCCGTGAATGGCCCGGCCGTCGGCCTCGGCTGCAGCCTGGTGGCACTCTCCGACATCGTCTACATCGCCGAGGACGCCTACCTGGCCGACCCGCATGTGCAGGTCGGGCTGGTCGCCGCCGACGGCGGGCCGCTTACCTGGCCGCTGCACATCAGCCTGCTGCTGGCCAAGGAGTACGCGCTGACCGGCGCCCGGATCTCCGCACAGCGGGCCGTCGAGCTCGGGCTGGCCAACCACATCGCCGCCGATCCCGTCGCCGAGGCGGTCGACTGCGCCAAGCGGATCATGGAACTACCTCAACAGGCCGTCGAGAGCACCAAGCGGGTGCTCAACGTGCACCTCGAACGCGCGGTGCTGGCCACCCTGGACTTCGCGCTGACCGCCGAGAACCAGTCGTTCCAGACCGAAGACTTCCGCTCAATCGTCGCCAAGCTGACCGCCGGCAAGAATTAGCTCGCCGAGCGTAACGTCAGGGCGAGAAATCGGCCGATCTTCCGCCGTGGCGTTACGCTCGCCGCACGCTACTTCGGCGGGAAGCGCAGGGCGCCGTCGAGCCGGATGACTTCGCCGTTGAGGTAATCGTTTTCGACGATGCTCTGCACGAACGCGGCGTACTCCGCGGGCTGGCCCATCCGCTTGGGGAACGGCACCTGCGGCCCCCAGTACGCCTCCAACTGGTCGCCCGCCTGCCCGTAGGCCGGAGTCAAGAACGTGCCAGGCGCAATGGTGACGACGCGGATGCCGAGCGGGGACAGGTCGCGCGCCGCGACCAGCGTCATGCCGACGACGCCGCCCTTGGCCGCCGCGTAGGGCAGCTGTCCGATCTGTCCTTCGTAGGCGGCGATCGATGCGGTGTTGACGATGACGCCGCGCGCGCCGTCGACCGGCTCCTGGCGGGCCATCGCGGCCGCGGCCAGCCGCATCACGTTGAAGACGCCGGTCAAGTACACGTCGATGGTGGTCTTGAAGCCATCCAAATCCAGCGGGCTGCCGTCCTTGCCGACCAACCGGCCCCCGCTTGCCGGGCCGCCGTGCGCGTCGACCGAGATCCGCAGCGGGCCAAGCGATTCCGCTTCAGCCAGCGCAGCCTGCACGTCGTCGGTGTTGGTGGCGTCGGTGCGGACGTAGCGGGCACCGAGCTCGCTTTCCAGCGCCTTGCCCTTGTCGTCGGCCAGGTCGGCGATCACCACTTTGGCCCCGGCGGTGTGCAGCCGGCGCACGGTGGCCTCGCCCAGGCCGCCGGCGCCGCCGACCACGAGCGCCGAGCTCCCACTGATCTGCATCGGTGTTCCCTTTCCTTGCAACTAATACTCTCGAAATGAGAGAATAATGTTCTCATATCGCTTGCGAGGAGGCGACCTGTGCCCGAAGCCGTCATCGTGTCCGCCCTGCGCACGCCCATCGGCACCGCGCGCAAGGGAACGCTGCGTGACACCAGCGCCTACGAGCTCGCCCATCACGTGGTGTCGGAGGCCGCTGCCGGCCTGGACTCGGTGCCGGTCGACGACGTGATTTTGGGCGAGGGCCTCTACGGCGGCGGAGTGGTGGCCCGGCACGCCGCCCTTACCGCCGGGCTGACGTCGGTGCCCGGCCTGGCCCAGAACCGGCACTGCGCGGCCGGCCAGGCGGCGGTGCAGAGCGCGGCGGCCAGCGTGCGCGCCGGCATGGACCAGCTGATCATCGCCGGGGGAGTGAACTCCGCGTCGACGTCGCCGCGGTCGCGGATGCAGGTCGACGGCGAATGGGTCGACTGGTTCCCGCCGACCCACCCCGACCGCCCCGACGCTCCCAACATGGAC
This sequence comes from Mycobacterium kyorinense, assembly GCF_002101735.1. Classification (GTDB taxonomy): domain Bacteria; phylum Actinomycetota; class Actinomycetes; order Mycobacteriales; family Mycobacteriaceae; genus Mycobacterium; species Mycobacterium kyorinense. The sequence continues at coordinate 45,308 of NZ_LQPE01000140.1, forward strand.
ATGTCGATCACGGTCGGCTGGAACGCGGCCGTCACCGCCGGGATCAGCCGCGAGGAGATGGACGCCTGGGCGCTGCGGTCACACCGCAACGCGATCGCCGCGATCGACGAGGGCCGCTTCAAAGAGGAGATCGTCCCGATCGAGACGCCGCACGGCCTGTTCGAGGTCGACGAGCATCCGCGCCGGGACACCACGATGGACAAGCTGGCCGCGCTCAAACCCCTGCATCCGGAAATCGAGGGCTTCTCGATCACCGCCGGCAACTCCTGCGGTGCCAACGACGGCGCTGCCGTGCTGACGATTGCCAGCGATCGGTTGGGTCTGCCGGCGCTGGCGACGATCCGGGCCTGGGCGTCGGTGGGCGTCGACCCTGCCTCGACCGGCCTGGCACCTGTCGAGGTAATCCCCAAAGCCCTTGCCAGGGCAGGGATTTCACTGTCCGACATCGACCTGTTCGAAATCAATGAGGCGTTCGCCTCGATGTGCGTGGCCACCGTTAAACTGCTCGACATCGACCCCGACCTGGTGAACGTCAGCGGCAGCGGCTGCTCGCTCGGTCATCCCGTGGCTGCCACCGGAGCCCGGATGCTGGTCACGCTCGTGCACGAATTACGGCGGCGCGGTGGCGGTTTCGGCGTCGCGGCGATGTGCGCCGGCGGCGGCATGGGCTCCGCGACTGTCATCGAGGTACCGGCACCATAAAATCCCGTAGATGAACATCGCCGAGCTGATCGCTGCGGCGCGCAATGGATCACCGCGGGCCGCCGGCCGATTGCTCAGCCTGGTCGAGGGCGAGCGCCGCGACGAGGTGCTGGAAAGCCTCGGGCCATCTTCGGTGCAGGTCGTGGGGATCACCGGACCGCCGGGCGCCGGCAAGTCGACGACGGTCGCGGCTATGGTGGGCGCGTACCGGCAGCGGGAGTTGCGGGTGGCGGTGCTGGCTGTCGATCCGTCGTCGCCGTTCAGCGGTGGCGCGCTGCTGGGTGACCGGATCCGAATGACGCGGCATATCAACGACTCCGAGGTGCTGATCCGTTCGCTGGCGACCCGCGGTCATCTGGGTGGTCTGGCCGCGGCCGTTCCCGCGGCCATTCGGCTGCTCGGCGCGCTGGCCTACGACGTGGTGCTGCTGGAAACCGTCGGCGTGGGCCAGTCCGAGATCGAGATCGCCGCCGTCGCGGATCCGACCGTCGTCATCCTCAACCCGGGTGCGGGCGACGCGGTGCAGGCCGCCAAGGCAGGCCTGTTGGAAGTCGCCGACATCGTCGTGGTCAACAAGGCCGACCGGGAAGGCGCGGAGCAGACCATTCGCGACCTGCGCGCGGAAACCAAGGCGCCCATCCTTCCTCTGGTTGCCGCCAAAGGTGAAGGCCTCGCGGAGTTGATGGACGCAATCGATGCCCATCGCCGCGCCGACAACCGCGACCGCCGATTGGCCCGCGCGCGGGCCCAGATCCTGTCGCTGGCGCAGACCCGGCTGCGGACTCACCCCGACCTCGACCGGCTGGCCGAGGCGGTCGCCGACGGCCGCGACGACCCCTACACCGCAGCGGAAGCGTTGCTCACCAAAGGTAAATGACCAGCACCGCGCCCCAGAGAACCACAAGCCACGCATCAGTGAACAATCGCAGCCAGCCCGGAGCGGTGCGCACCTCCATGAACTGCTGAATCACCAAGCGCACCTTGACCAAAGCCATCGCCAGGACAGCGATCGTGATGGGCACGCTGGCGCCGGGAGGCGCGTGGGCGTGTCCGGGCGCCAGCCACCATGCGGCGACGGTGATCGCCGACAGAATCAGCCACACCGAGGTAAGGCGCGCAGTAGTGGTCATCGCATCACGTAGAGCAGCGCGAAGATGACGATCCACAGCAGATCGACCATGTGCCAGTAGGTGGCGCCGGCCTCCGCTATCGACAGCCGCCGACGGCGCGGATCTCGCAGATTGGCTACCACCACACCCAGGATCACCAGGCCGAGCAGCACATGGAACAGGTGCACACCGGTCAGCAGGTAATAGAACATGAAGAAGTCGTTGCGCGGAAACGTCAGCCCCTGACCGATTTTCGACGACCATTCGTAGGCCTTGAGCGCGATGAACAGCACACCGCAGGCTCCGCCGCCGACGATAAAGCGCGCCGCAGCGGCATGCTCAGCTGCGCGGGCCGATTGCACACCGCGCGCGACAAACCAGGAGCTTGCGATCAGCACCAAGGTGTTGACGACGCCGACGTCGAGGCTGAGATGCTGTTGCGACGCAAGGAACAACCCGCGCTCTTGCGTGCGGTACACCATGAAGATGACGAAGTAGGCGCCGAAGATGACGAGGTCGCCGAGGACGAACACCCACATGCTTCCGTCGCCGGGCAGATGAGCTTGCGGCTTGCGGCTGACGCCGGCTCGGGTATCTGTCATCAGTCCTGCACCAACTCGCCAACGGGCTGACGGTCGACCGCCATCTTCAGCAGCACGATCAGGCATACTTCCCAGAACCCGAAGATGGCCGTGCCCATCCAGAAGCTGATCGAGCCGTTCCAGGCGAGTGGCCCGGATCTGAACACGAATACCGGGGCGGCCAGCAGCTCCGTCACGATCTGCCAAATCGAGATGTAGCCAAGCCATTTCGGGAAGACGCCGTTGGCGTCCAGCAGGATGGCGATCGCGAACACCAGGTAGGCCGCAGAAAAGCAGCCCAGCGATCCGACGAACGACAGGAACGTCAAGTCATAAAGCATCGCGACAATCTGCGGATCGCGGTCGGGACGAAAGACCGCCGCCAGGAAGGAGATTGCGGCCATCAGGCACCCCGGCAGCGCACCGACGGCCAGGGCGCCCAGGTAGGCGTACGCGAACGCCGGGCTGACCGACATCCGCTTGATCTCGAAGACGACGATGCCGTTCGCGACGCCGGCAAAGCCGATGATGACCATCAACAGTGCAAACCCTATCTGGATCGTCACGGCATGCTGATGAAGAAAGTCGCCCATCTGCTCCGCGGTGACGTCGGGCCGCGGCGGCGGCATCACCCGGGTGAGCGGAACGAAGATCAGCCCGAACAAGGTGTAAAAGGCCGGAACAACCCAAAAGGCAATCCGCAGATCGATATTGCGCTGTGGCGCCGCCGCATCGGTCATGCTGTCGTTTCCTCGGCGGCCTGCCGGCGCAGCGCCGCCCGCAGCACGAAGAACATCACCACGACGTCCAACGCGAACGCCCCGACCCGCAGCCAGAACGACACCACGCCGTTCCAGGCCAACGGCCCGGTCCGAAATATCGCCGCACCCGCGGCAGGGGTCATCGCGGCGGCAATCAGGAAGCTGAACGCACCCACCCATCGCGGAAAGACCGGCCGCGCACGGGCATCCAGGTAGACGGCAAGCCCCAAGCAGAGGTTTTGCACCACCAGCATGCCGACCGGTGCAATGAACGTAATCCAGGCCAGGTCATTGAGCAGCTGGATCAACTGCGGATTGCGTTCGGGCCGAAAAGCGGCCACCAGCCAGAAGATATCGGCGAGCGCGAACAGCGTCGCACCGCTGACCGCTGCGGTCAGATAACAATAGGCGAGCACCTGGGTCGGGGTCGCCATCCGCTTCATCTGGACGACGATCAGCGCGAACAGCGGGATCAACATGATCCCGAACAGGTTGTAGGTGATCATGCTGAACCGGATCATCGTCGTGTTGTGCGCGTAGAACTCGGCGACCTGACCCGCTGTCATCGCAGGTGACATCGGCGGAAAGAACCCCGGGAACGCCACGAAGGCGACCAGCAGCACGGCGCCGACGACCGGAGTCATCCACAAACAGATCCGTTGCCCGCGAAGGCTCAACGCCGAAGGCGCCTGCCGTGCTTCGGCGACAGTCGACACGGTGGTGAACCTAGCCGATCGGCTAGCCGACGGTCAATAGCCGATCGGCTACCCTTACGGGGTGGTGGCTACCCCGGCCGCAAGGCTGCGATCAATCGAGCGCAGCGCGGCGCAGACCCGCATCCTCGACGCCGCATTGCGGCTGATCGCCGAAAACGGTGTCGGCGGAACGTCGTTGCAGATGATCGCCGACGCCATCGGTGTCACCAAGGCCGCGGTGTACCACCAGTTCAAGACCAAGGACGAGATCGTCATCGCGCTCACCGAACGGGAACTGGGCGGCCTCGAGGAGGCGCTGGAGGCCGCCGAAGCCGAGCACGACGGAACGCGGGCCCGCGACATGCTCCTCGAACGGGTCATCGACGTGGCGGTCGAGCGCCGCGGCGCGGCCAGCACGCTGCAGTTCGATCCCGTCATCGTGCGCCTGCTCGCGCAGCACCAGCCATTCCAGCAGTTCATCCAACGGCTCTACAGCGTGCTGGTCGGCGACGCCGGCGACGACGCCCGGGTGACCGCGGCAATGTTGTCGGGCGCCATCGCCGTCGGCGTGATGCATCCCCTCGTCGCCGACGTCGACGACGACACGCTACGTTCTCAACTGGTTCGCCTGACCCGCCGATTCATGGAGGCGTCGTAGATGGATGGCATGGCGGAGCTGGTGCCGGTCCTGCCGGCTCACCAGTTCGACGAAGCCGCGCTGCAACGTTATCTGGACGGGCGGCTGCCAGGATTCGACAGCGGGGTGGAAGTTGGTCAGTTTCAGGGCGGCCAGAGCAATCCGACCTTTCACCTGACTACCGCTGCCGGCGAGTATGTCCTGCGCAAGAAGCCACCCGGCAAGCTGTTGCCCCGAGCCCACGAAGTGGAGCGCGAACACCGCGTGATGGCCGCGCTGGCCGACACCGACGTCCCCGTGCCACGGATGCGGCTTCTGTGCGACGACGAATCGGTCATCGGCACAACGTTCTTCGTCATGGACTACGTCCCGGGCCGGATCTTTCCCGACCGTGTTCTGCGCGAGTGCACGCCCGAGCACCGCGCCGCGATCTACGAGGACCTCGCCCGCGTGCTGGCGGCGCTGCACCGCGTGGACTGGCGCGCGGTCGGTCTCGAGGGATTCGGCAAGCCCGAGGGCTACATGCAGCGGCAGGTCGCACTGTGGACCAGGCAGTGGGAAGCCGCGCGGGTGGAGGACACGTCGGCGATGGACCAGCTGGCGCGGTGGCTGCCCGAGCACCTGCCGCCCGACGACGAGCCCGCCTGCATCGCCCACGGCGACTACCGGCTGGGCAATGTGCTCATCCACCCGACCGAACCGCGCGTGGTCGCGGTGCTGGACTGGGAACTCGCCACCATCGGCCATCCGCTGGCCGATTTGGCCTATGCCTGCCTGACATATCACTTGCCGCCCGACGACGCCGGCGGCCGCAGCGGGGTGGCGGGCGAGGACTTGACCGGCACCGGAATCCCCGACGAGGACGCGTTCGTCGCCAGCTATTGCCGCCACGTGGGCCGGGAGGTTCCGGCCTCGCTCGACGTCTTTGTCGTGTTTTCCATGTTCCGGCTGGCATCGATCGCGGCCGGCGTCTATCGGCGCGGAATCGACGGCAACGCCGCGGATGCCCGCGCGGCCACCTTCCGGGAGCGCTATCGCGAGCTGGCAGAGATGGCGTGGGCGCTGGCGCAGCAGATGAGTTAGCCCACCGACCGGCCCGTCGCCGCATAGTGACCGGCGCGGAAGCCGAAAACCATTGCCGGGCCGATGGTTCCACCGGCACCGCCATACGCGCGGCCAGTTACCCCTGCCATCGCATTGCCGGCGGCGAACAGGCCGGAAATCGGCCCGCCGCCGACGTGCAGCACTCGCCCGTCGCGGTCGGTGCGCGGCCCGCCCTTGGTTCCCATGGCGCCCACCGAGATCGGCACCGCATAGTAGGGGGCGGTATCGATGGGGCCCAGTGTCTTTCCGGCCAGGGTGGTGGCACGCTCGTCGCCCCAGTAGCCGTCGTATGCGCTTGAGCCGCGCCCGAATTCCGGATCGGATCCATCCGCAACGTTGCGGTTCCAGTGTTCGACAGTGCGGGCCAGCCCGTGGGCGTCGATCCCGGTCTTGGAGCCGAGCTCGACAAAATCGTCCGAGGCATTGAACCAGTCCGGAACCGGCTCGCCGGGTGCGACGCCCAGGAAACCGTAGCGTTTCAGGTGCAGCGAGTCGAAGACGATCCACGCGGGGTCGTTGACGTAGCCGTCGCGCGGATCGAGGTAGTGGAAGGCGCCGGCCATCGAGTTGTAGTCGCATGCCTCGTTGACGAACCGGCGGCCGGCCCGGTTGACGATGATGCTGCGCGGACGGGTGCGTTCCAGCCGCACGCTGCGGCTGCGCTGATGCCCGTCGATGGTGTCGCCGGGGATCTGCACGATCGGCACCCACCACGCTTCGCCCATGTTGGCCAGCTCGGCGCCGTGCGCCATCGCCATGCGCAGGCCGTCGCCGGTGTTGTTCGGCGGCGACACGGCCCCGTGCATCGGTCCGCGCAGAAACGCGTTGACCCACACGGGATTCCACTCGAATCCGCCGGTGCCCAGGACGACGCCGCGACGCGCGCGGACCGTTCGTGAGCCCACCCGCACGCCGGCGATGCCGTCGCCGTCGGCAACCAGTTCCTCGACGCGCGCATCGGTGTAGGGCGTCACCCCGAGATCCAGCAAGCCCTTGAGCAGCCCCGCGATCAGCGCGGTGCCCGCCACACACAAGTCGGCTCCCTCGTCGACGTCCGCGTGCAGTCGCGCGCGGGTCTCGGCGTCGAACCCGACATTGGACCAGTCCGCGGGAAACGACGTGATCCGGTCGCGCCACTCGCCCAACTGCGCCAGATCGTAAGGCGCGGCGCTGAACGACCTCCCGCCGGTGGGCTTCCCGCCCGGCAGCTCCGGTTTGTAGTCCGGGAAGCCGGTGGCGATTTCGAAGCGCAGGCTACTGTGGGCCTCGACGAAATCGAGCATCGCCGGCCCGGTCCGCACGAACGTTTCCACCAGCGGCTCGTCCATCGACCCGAAAGACTGTGCCCGCAGGTAGCTTAACGCGTCGTCGACGGTCAATTCCGCGTCCGGGCAACGGTTGTGCGCGGGAATCCACACCACGCCGCCCGACACCGCGGTGGTCCCGCCGACCGTCGGCGCCTTCTCGTACACCGCCACCGAGGCGCCGTGTGCGGCGGCGGTCAGGGCGGCCGTGAGGCCGGCGCCGCCACTGCCCAGCACGACGACGTCGACTTCGTGGTCCCAAGAAGGCATTGAAAGTCCTTTCAGCTCAGAATTGCCGACAATTCCTTGGCCGCCTTGAGCACTGCGTCCTTGCCACGCATCACGACGTCCTCGCGGTGCGAGATCAGGTTGATACACGTTGGCGGCGAAGGTGGTTCGCGATGGACCGGCACGGCCAGACCGTAAGTGTTCGGCTCGATCTCGCCGTGGGTGATGACCCAGCCCTGCTCGCGGGCCCGCGCGACCAGCTCGCGTTCCCCGGGCCGCGGCGGCATGCTCGCCAGCAGCGCGATACCGGCGGCCCCGCGGTGCAGCGGGTAGCGGCTGCCCTCATGGAACGCCAGCTGGTAAGCGACCTGGGTGGGCACGATCACCGCCAGCGCCACTTGCTGGTCACCCTCGGCCGCCAGCAGCGACACCGTGGTGCCCAGCTCGTCGGCCAGCGCCCGCAGGGTGGGCACGCTCAGCTGGCGCATGTTGCGGTCGAACGACGCACCTAACACCGCCAGTCCCGCCGCCGGGCGGTACCGGCCGTCCTCGCCCTTGGCGATCAACCGGAACTCGGCCAGCGTGCCGAGCAGCCGATAGGCGATGGTGCGGTGCACCCCGATGCCGTCGGCAACCTGTTGGACCGTCAGGCCCGCGGGCGCACCGGCGACCAACTGCAGCGCGCCCAGCCCTCTGGCCAGCGTCTGCGAACCGTTCACGGCCTCGTCGCTTCCCTTGACAGACCCGCAGCGGAGAGTGATGCTCTATACATAGTGCACATTCATGTGCGATTTTAGCACATGATGCTCACCGAAAACGAGAACAGAATTTCCGTAGGAAAGGAAGCGGGTGGCGGAGTTCGAGAGCGTCTGGAGCGACCTGCAGGGTGTCCCGTTCGAGCAGGGCTACCTGGACGCCGGCGGCGTCCGAACCCGCTATCTGCATGCCGGCGACGCGGATGACAAGCCGGTCCTGGTCCTACTGCACGGGTCGGGCGGCCACGCCGAGGCGTACGTCCGCAACCTGGAGGCCCACGCCGAGCACTTTTCCACGTGGTCGATCGACATGCTGGGCCACGGCTACACCGACAAGCCCGGCCATCCGCTCGAAATACCGCACTACGTCGAGCATCTGATCGCGGTGCTCGATGCGATCGGCGCGCGGCGTGCCCACCTGTCCGGCGAGTCGCTCGGCGGCTGGGTGGCGGCGCGCGCCGCCGTGGACCACCCGGAGAGGGTCGACCGGCTGGTGCTCAACACCGCCGGCGGCTCACAAGCCGATCCCGAAGTGATGCAACGGATTATCACGCTGTCGATGGCGGCCGCCGAGAACCCGACCTGGGAGACCGTGCAGGCGCGGATCAAGTGGCTGATGGCCGACAAGTCCAAGGACTACGACGATCTGGTGGCCAGCCGCCAACGCGTGTACCGGCAGCCGGGTTTCGTCGCCGCGATGCGCGACATCATGGCGCTGCAGGATCCGCAGATCCGGGCCCGCAACCTGCTCGGCCCGGCCGAATACGGCGCCATCAGCGCGCCCACCCTGGTGCTGTGGACCAGCGACGACCCCACCGCCGACGTCCGCGAGGGCCGCCGGATCGCCTCGATGATCCCCGGCGCGCGCTTCGAGGTGATGCCCGGCTGCGGGCACTGGCCGCAGTACGAGGACGCCAAGACCTTCAACCGGCTGCATCTCGACTTCCTGCTGGGACGCCCGACGTGACCAACGAAGTCGACGTCGTCGTGGTCGGGGCCGGCCCGGTCGGACTGACGTTGGCTAACATTCTTGGCCTGCAAGGGGTTCGGACGCTGGTGGTCGACGAGCGGGCGTCGCTGATCGACTATCCCCGCGGCGTCGGCCTGGACGACGAGGCGTTGCGCACCTTCCAGGCGATCGGCCTGGTCGACGCGATCCTGCCGCACACCGTGCCCAACCAGATCCTGCGCTTCGTCGACGCCAAGCGGCGCGTGCTGGCCGAGATGGCGCCTGCCGACGCCCGATTCGGCTGGCCCAAACGTAACGGCTTCGTGCAGCCGTTGGTCGACGCCGAATTACTGCGCGGTTTGGACAGATTCGAGCATGTCGAGGTGTGGTGGAACCGCCCGATGACGACGTGCACGCAGACCGCCGACGCGGTGACGGTCGAGCTCGGCGGCGACGGCGAGCCCAGTGTGCGGGCGCGCTACGTCGTCGGGTGTGACGGCGGGCGCAGCACCACGCGGCGGCTGATGGGGGTGTCCTTCGACGGCACCACCTCGTCGACCCGCTGGCTGGTGATCGACCTCGCGAACGATCCGCTCGGTCACCCCAACAGCGAAGTGGGCGCCGACCCGGAACGTCCCTATGCGTCGATCTCGATCGCCCACGGAATCCGCCGGTTCGAGTTCATGATTCACGCCGACGAGACCGACGAGCAGGCCGAGGATCCGGCGTTTCTCGCGCGCATGCTCGCCCCGTTCGTCCCGCACCCCGACCGGGTCGACGTGATCCGCCGCCGCGTGTACACCCACCACTCCCGGATCGCCGGCGCGTTCCGCCGCGGCCGGCTGCTGCTGGCCGGCGACGCCGCGCATCTGATGCCGGTGTGGCAGGGGCAGGGCTACAACAGCGGGATCCGCGACGCCGCCAATCTCGGCTGGAAACTGGCCGCGGTGGTCAACGGCCAGGCCGACGACGCGTTGCTCGACACCTACGACGTGGAACGACGCAAGCACGCCCGGGCGATGATCGACCTATCCACGATGGTGGGCCGGGTCATCTCGCCGACCAACCGCCGGGTGGCCGCCGTCCGTGACCTGCTGGTGCGATCAGCCTCAATTGTGCCCTCGCTCAAGCGGTATGTGCTGGAGATGCGGTTCAAGCCGATGCCGCGGTACGAGACCGGCGCCGTCGTGCACACCACACCGAACTCGCCAGTGGGCACGCTGTTCGTGCAACCCCGGGTGGACACCCGTGACCAACAGGACGTCATGCTCGACGACGTGCTCGACACCGGGTTCGCGGTGCTGTGCTGGAACAACAATCCCAGGGGAATCCTTGGCGCACAAGCGTTCTCGGACTGGAAGGCGCTGGGCGCGCGGTTCATTGCGGCACGGCCGCTCGAACAGCTGCACTGGACCGGACACGACGACCCCGACGTGGTGATCGTCGGGGACCGCGACGGTGATCTGAAAGCCTGGTTCGACACCCGTCGGGAATCCGTGCTGTTCCTGCGCCCCGATCGCTGCATCGCCGGCGCCTGCATCGCCCAACTCGCACCCGAGTTGAGCGTCTCGCTCTTCGACGTCCTCACCTTGACACCGGGAGGAAACCGTGCCGCTAGCCCTGTGCTGTATGTCTCACAGCCCGCTACTGAATCTGCCAGGGCCGTCGCAGGACCTCCTTGATGACATCGACACCGCACTCGGCGAGGCTCGCGACTTCGTCAACGACGTCGACCCCGAACTCATCGTGGTCTTTGCACCGGACCACTACAACGGGTTCTTCTCCACGCTGATGCCGCCGTTCTGTATCGGCACTGCCGCACAGGGTGTCGGCGACTACGGCACTTACGCCGGCCCGCTCGACGTCCCCGATTCCCTTGCGGCCGGCTGCGCGAAAGCGGTCCTCGCCGCGGGCGTCGACATCGCGATATCCGCGTGCATGGACGTGGACCACGGCACCGTCCAACCGCTGGAAAAACTGTTCGGTGACGCGACGGCCCGACCGGTGATCCCGATCTTCGTCAACTCCGTCGCCACCCCGCTGGGACCACTGCAGCGGTCCCGGGCGCTCGGCGGGGCAGTGGGCAACCACCTCGCCACGCTCGACAAGCGGGTGCTGGTGCTGGGATCCGGTGGGCTGTCGCACGATCCGCCGGTCGGTGTGCGGAACCACCGGATGACTCCCGAGGAGCGACAGGCCCGACAGATCGCAGTGATCGACGCGGCCAAACGCTACGCCGACGGCACCAGCGACCGCCAGCCCATCAACCCGGCCTGGGATCATCGCTTCCTCGACATCGTCGACTCCGGGCAGCTGGTTGACCTCGATCAGTGGTCCAACTCGTTCATCACTCACGAGGGCGGCAACTCCGCGCACGAAATCCGCACCTGGGTCGCCGCTTTCGCCGCTCTGGCGGCCGCGGGGCCGTATCGGACCACCGTGCGCTACTACAAGGCGGCCGCCGAGTTGATCGCCGGTTTCGCGATCCGGACGGCGGTGCCGACATGACACATGAGGTCGACGTGCTGGTGGTCGGTTCCGGCGGCGGCGGCATGACGGCCGCGCTGACCGCCGATGCCGTCGGGCTGGACACCCTCGTTGTCGAAAAGGCTTCGTATTTCGGTGGTTCCACCGCGCTGTCCGGCGGCGGCATCTGGGTGCCCGGTGCACCTGCACAACGCCGCGAGGGCTACACCCCGTCGCCCGACGGTGTCGTCGAGTATTTACGCCGCATCACCGACGGCCTGGTCAGCGACGCCCGGATCCGCCGGTACGTCGAGGCGGCGCCGCAGATGATGGAGTTCCTCGAACAGCTCAGTCCGTGGTTCGAGTTCGTCTGGAAGCCCGGCTACGCCGACTACTACCCGGAGTTGCCGGGCGGCTCGGAGCTGGGCAGCACGATCAACGTGCCGGCGATCGACCTGCGCACGCTGGGCCCTGACGAGCAGCACCTGCTGCAGCCGCTGGCGCTGGCGCCCCGCGGAATCTGGCTGGGCCCCAAGGAGCTTCGGTCCTTCTATCAGGTTCGCCAGTCCTGGGCCGGCAAGGCGGTGCTGGTCAAGCTGGTGTGGCGGATGGTGCGGGCGCGGGTTTTCGGCGACCGGATGGCGGCCATCGGCCAGTCGCTGGCGGCGCGGCTGCGGCTGGCGATGAAAGACCGCGGCATTCCGCTGTGGCTGGACTCGCCGATGACCCAGCTGATCACCGACGCCGACGGCTCGGTGACCGGCGCCGTCGTCGTCCAAGACGGTGCGCCACAGCAGATCCGCGCCCGCTGCGGCGTCATTCTGGCGACCGGCGGATTCGATCACGACCTCGCCTGGCGCAAGGAACACCAGCCGGTGGTCGACCAGGATTGGAGCTTCGGCAATCCCGCGGCCACCGGCGACGGCATCCGGGCCGGGCAGCTGGTCGGTGCCGCCGCCGACTTGCTTGACGAAGCGTGGTGGTTCCCCGCCATCCAATGGCCTGACGGCAGGCTGCAATTCATGCTCAACGAACGCATGATGCCGTCACAGTTCATCGTCAACGGCGATGGGAAACGCTTCATCAACGAGGCCGCGCCCTACATGGACTTCGGGCACGCCATGATCGAGGGCCAGAAGACCGGCGTCACCCACATTCCATGCTGGCTGATCACCGACCACCGGTCGTGGAACCGCTACGTCATCGCCGGACACCTTCCGCTGCCGAAGATTCCGGGCGCGCCGGTACCCACCGGCCGCAAGGTCCCGCAAGCCTGGCTGGAATCCGGTGTGGTGAAGGCCGCCACCAGCTGGGCGGAACTGGCCGCCAAGATCGGCGTCCCCGGCGCCGCACTGGAAGACACCGCAACACGATTCAACGAGCTGGCCCGCAAAGGCCACGACGACGACTTCAACAGAGGTGACAGCGTTTACGACAACTATTACGGAGATCCCACCCTGGACAATCCCAACCTGTATCCCCTGGGCAAACCGCCATACTACGCGTTCCAGATCATTCTCGGCGACCTCGGCACGTCGGGCGGCTTGCGCACCGACGAGCATGCCCGGGTGCTGCGCGCCGACGACAGCGTGGTGCGCGGCCTGTACGCGGTGGGCAATACCGCGGCGCCGGTGATGGGCCGCAGCTACGCCGGCGCCGGCGCCACGATCGGACCGGCCATGACGTTCGGCTACGTCGCGGCCAAACACCTTGTCAGCCAACGGCCAACCCTTATTGGAGGTAACCAGTGAAAATCTCACTGTTCTACGAATTCGCCCTGCCCCGCCCCTGGGCGCCCGACGACGAGCGGATCCTGCTGCAGGAGTGCCTCGACGAGGTGGAGGCCGCCGACAACGCCGGCTTCTCCACGGTCTGGCTGACCGAGCACCACTTCCTCGAGGAGTACTGCCATTCCACCGCGCCGGAGATCTTCCTGGCCGCCGCCAGCCAGCGCACCAAGAACATCCGGCTGGGTTTCGGCATCATGCATCTGCCGCCGGTGGTCAACCACCCCGCCCGGGTGGCGGAGCGGATCGCCACCCTTGATCTGCTCTCCAACGGCCGGGTGGAGTTCGGCACCGGAGAATCCTCGTCGGTGGGCGAGCTGGGGGGCTTCGGCATCGACCCCGCCGACAAGCGGGCGCAGTGGGAGGAGGCGCTCGAGGTGTCGATCCGCTGCATGATCGAAGAACCCTTCACCGGGTTCAAGGGCGAACACATCGAGATGCCGGCCCGCAACGTGATCCCCAAACCGATGCAAAAGCCGCACCCACCGGTATGGGTGGCCTGCACCCGACCCGCCACCGTCCAGATGGCCGCTCAAAAATGCATCGGCGCACTGAGTTTCGCCTACACCGGCCCCGGCCCGCTGACCGAGCGGGTCAACGGCTACTACAAGGAATTCGAAGAGAACGGCGTCCCGGTCACCCCGGCGATCAACCCGAACATCCTGGCCATCGGCGGCGACCTGTCGATGATGGTCGCCAAGACCGACGAGCAGGCACTGCAACGCCTCGGAAAGGGCGGCGGCTTCTTCTCGTTCGGGATCATGCACTACTACATGACCGGTGTGCACACCCCGGGCCGGACCGGCGTGTGGAAGCGGTATCTCGAAGAAGTCGAGAAGGATCCGACGCTGGCCTACGGTCCGGGCCGCGGGGCGATCGGCTCACCGGCCACGGTGCGGGAGTTCCTGCGCGGCTACGAGGAGAGCGGCGTTGACGAGATCATCCTGCTGCTCAACCCCCGCAGCCACGAAGGCACCATGGAGTCCATCGAGATCATGGGCAAAGAGGTACTGCCCGAGTTCATCGAACGCGACGCAAAAGCGGTGGCCGACAAGGCAAAGCGGCTGGAGCCGGTCATCGAGAAGATCGAGGCGCGCCGCACCGCGTCCACGGCACCGGAATTCGACGAAAGCTACTCGTTCGGCGGCCTGCCCACCGGCCGCGGCGGCAAGTTCACCGCCAGCGAGATTCCCGAGGCCATGGCCGAAATCAACGAGGGACGCGTCCAGGCTGCGCAGCGCGCCAAAGAACAGCGGAAGTGATCGAGCAACTCTGGCGATATGACGGCCGCCGCGTAGTGGTCACCGGCTGCGCGTCGGGGATCGGCGCGCACGTCGGGCGTCAGCTCACCGAGCTGGGCGCCGAGGTCGTCGGGCTGGACACGCGGCGGCCGGCATTCGAGCTCGGTGAGTTCCACCAGGTGGACCTCGCCGACGGCGAATCGATCGACCGCGCTGCCGCGTCGATCGGCACCGGGGTCGACGCGCTGTTCAACGTCGCCGGGGTGTCCTCCGGGATCGGCGACCCGCTGCGCGTCGTCGCCGTCAACTTCCTTGGCTTGCGCCACCTTACCGAGGTGCTCACGCCCACGATGCGGCCCGGCTCGTCGGTGGTCAGCGTGTCCTCGCTGGCGGCGGCCGGCTACCGGGACCATCAACGGGAGGTGGCCGGACTGCTGGACACCAGAACCATGCCCGAGGGAATCGAGTGGTGCCGGCGCCATCCCGACGCGCTGGCCGGCGGGGGCTACCGGTTGGCCAAAGGAGCAGTCATTCTCTACACCATGAAAACCGCCGCCGCGCTCGGTGCCCGCGGTATCCGGATCAACTGCACCGGCCCGGGCGTCACCGAAACACCGATACTCGACCAACTCCGCTCTGCCTACGGCCAGGGCTATCTCGACGACATCCCCAAGCCACTGGGCAGGGTCGCCGAGCCCGAAGAGCAGGCGTCGGTGCTGGTGTTCCTGAACAGCCAAGCAGCCAGCTACATTTCGGGCCAGGTCATCTGGGTCGACGGCGGGGCGGTGGGAGCGGCGATCGCCGCCGAACTCGAGGCGGGTCGGGCGTCGTGGCCGGCCTGAGCGACTTTCGCCGGGTCGCGCGCGAGGTCAGCAACTGGGGCCGCTGGGGCGACGACGACGAGATGGGCACGTTGAACTTCATCGACGCGGACAACGTCGCCCACGCCGCCAGCCTGGTCAGGCGTGGCGCAGTGTTTCCGCTCGGTGTGGACTTCGGTTCGGCGGGCCCGCAGGGCGCGTTTCAGTTCCGGCACAACCCGATCCACGTCATGACCGTCGACGGCGGCGACGCGTCCACCTTGGCGCAGTACGGCCCGAAGTGGACCCGAAACTCGGTGGCGCAGGAAGTGAGCGGGTATTTCGAAGACGGCCTGTTGCGCTTCAACGACGACATGATCATCATGCCGTTGCAGGCGGCCACCCAATGGGATGCGCTGTCCCACGTGTACTACGAGGACCAGCTGTACAACGGCTTCCCGGCCAGTTCGGTCACCAGCTACGGCGCCTTTCACTGCGGCATCGACAAAGTCGACGGCAAGGGCATCACGTCCCGCGGGGTTCTGCTGGACCTGGTCCGGCATCGCGGTGCGGACACCTTCCTCGAACACGGCAACCCGATCACACCCGAAGAGCTCGACGACGTGGTGCGCGCGCAGGGCCTGACGATCGGCCGGGGAGACATTGTGCTGATCCGGACCGGTTGGTGGGCGCGGTTTTTGACCACCGGCGACGGCAGTGAGCCGGGTGCGGGCCTGGACTGGCGCTGCGCGTCCTGGTTCCACGACCACGACGTCGCCGCGGTGGCCGCTGACAACCTGATGGTCGAAGACCCGGTGTCCGGTGTCGAGGGCGCCTTCTTGCCGATGCACATGCTGTGCCTGCGCGACATGGGCCTGATGCTCGGCGAGTACTGGGATCTGACCGCGCTGGCGGCGGACTGCGCGGCCGACGGGGTCTACGAGTTTCAGCTCGTCGCACCGCCGTTGAGAGTCGTGGGTGCGGTGGGCTCGCCGGTGAACCCGATCGCAATCAAGTAGGGATGAAGATGACACAAGCTGTTGGGCCACTGGTGGTCGGCGTCGGCGGCACGCTGCGATCGAACTCGTCGACCGAGCGGGCGTTGTGGCACTGCCTGGAAGCCGCCCGGCGCCAAGGCGGACGCACGAAGCTCTACTGCGGCGAGGACATCGAGCTGCCGATGTACAACCCGCACGATCCGGCCCGCACCGACAAAGCCGTCGAGTTGATCGGCGCGTTGCGGGAGGCCGACGCCGTCGTCGTTGCGTCACCCGGATACCACGGCGGGGTCTCCGGGCTGGTGAAAAACGCGCTGGACTACATCGAGGACATGCGCGACGACTCCCGGGTCTACCTCGACAACAAGCCGTGGGGCTGCATCAGTTGCGCCTACGGGTGGCAGGCCGCGGTCGGCACGCTCGACCAGCTGCGGGCGATCGGTCATGCGCTGCGCGCCTGGCCCACTCCGCTGGGCGTCGCGATCAACTCGGCGGACCAGATCTGGGACGAGGCAGGCGGACTGGCGGACGCGGGCGTGCGGGCCCAGCTCGACCTGCTGGCCTCGCAGGTGCTGACGTTCGCGCGCTCGGCCCCGGGCACGACATGACCTCCTGGCAGCGCAAAACCGTCGTCGTCGACGGTCTGATCACCAGCTATCTGGAGGCGGGCGCCGGCGAGCCGGTGGTCCTGCTGCACGGCGGGGAATTCGGGGCCAGCGCCGAAATCGGTTGGGAGCACACTATTCCGGCGCTCGCCGAGCATTACCACGTGCTGGCGCCGGACATGCTGGGCTTCGGTGAGTCGGCCAAGGTCATCGACTTCAACGACGGACGCGGAATGCGGATCCGCCACATCGCGCGGTTCTGCACCGAAATGGGCGTCGAATCGGCACATTACGTCGGCAACTCGATGGGTGCGATCAACCTGCTCGTCGACGCCACCTCGGAGTCGCCGTTGCTGCCGGTGCGCAGCATCGTGACCATCTGCGGCGGCGGCGAGATCCAGCGCAACCAGCACATGGAAGCGCTCTACGACTACGACGCCACCGTCGAGGGCATGCGCCGCATCGTCGAGGCGCTGTTTCACGATCTCGCCTTCCCGGCCGACGACGCGTACGTGCGGCGGCGCCACGAATCGGCCACCGCGCCGGGCGCCTGGGAGGCCCTCGCGGCGGCGCGGTTCCGCCGGCCCGGCGCGCCCCCGCCCCCGGCGCCGTCCAGCCGGCGCGCCTACGGCCGCATCTCGGTTCCGACGCTGGTCGTCGAGGGCGGCTGCGACAAGCTGCTCCCGCCCGGCTGGGCCAAAGAGATCGCGGACCAGATCCCCGACGGCCGCTCCGCGGTGGTCGACGCCGCCGGCCACTGTCCGCAGATCGAGCAACCGGCGATCGTCAACCAGCTGCTTCTGGACTTCCTCGCATCGATGACATGAACGCGGCGCATCGTGCGTGGTCAGTGGTCCGACGTGATTGGATCCCACACCCGTGAGAAGCCGAACTCCTTGAAGTCGTTGATGTTTCGCGTAGCGAACTCGTCGACACTGTGGTGGCGCAATGTCAGGGCCAGCCGCGCATCGAATAAGCGCCGGCGAGCAATTCCGGGCGTGGCTGCCAGCACCCATACGTCGTTCATCACCGGGGCGTTTTCGATGAGCGCCCACCGCCGGTTCCGGCGGAACGCCTGACAGACCTCTGCCGCCGCGGGGGCATCGAGTGGTTGCGTCACCACCGCGGGGTTCCGCAGCAGTTGATACAGCTCCAGAAGCACGAGCTCACAGACCGCGACGTCGGTGCGATCGGCGCACTCGACGAGAAAGGCGGCGGCGGCGTCGTGTTCGGGGCAATCCTGATTTTGGGCATACAGCAGGACGTTCGTATCGATCGAGAGCACGGCCACTCACGCTTCGTTGGCGAGCTCGCGCCACGCGTCGTCGGATACCCGAAACGGACCGAGTCGACGCGGAGCGGGCGGCTGCCAGGCGTTGCCCGCCACGTCGCGCTTCGGGTAAATCCGCACCATGTGTTCCAGCCCGCGACGAACGACCTCGGCAAGGGTCATCTCGTGCTCGCGCGCAACTCGCTTGGCGTCACGATAAAGCTCATCCGGGAGCTGGACCTGCGTGCGAATCATACATCAAATCTACATCTGTATCTAAAACACATCAATCATAGTCCTGCGCAAACCGTTAGGTCGAAAAGTTGTACTTCGGCGATGATGGGGTGTTGTTGGCTATGGACGACGCCGGGGTTAGCGAGGTGCTAACTGCGGTGACGCAGGCGGTGCAGCTCAGGTCGGCTCGCCTAGATGAGTAATTCCTAACCGCGGCGGCGGGTGAGTTGCGGCGGGTTGTTGATGCGTACCGCTGTTGGTTGTCTGTGCGGCGTGGCGGCTTGTGACTGATGTGGTTGGAGGGCATCGATGGACGTTTGTGACGACGAACCTCGATGCCCTCCTGACCGAACTGTATGTGACGATCGATGATCATGTCATCGGACCGGACCGACGGCGAGTCGGTCGACCGAAGAGACTCACCGATGCCGAGCTGGTGTGCCTGGCCGTGGCGCAGGTACTGCTCGGTGCTCGCAGCGAACACCATTGGCTGCGTATGTGTTTGGGCCGGCTGCGCCATCTGTTTCCGTATTTGCCCAAGCAGCCGGGCTACCACAAACGGATCAAGGCCGCCGCTCCGTTGATCTGCAAAGCCATGCTGTATCTGGCCGCCCAGTGCCCCTCGTGGGCCGACGACCTGCGACTGGTCGACGGCACGCCGATCCCGTGCGGGGCCTCCCGGGAGACGGTGCGCCGCT
>NZ_LQPE01000141.1 GCF_002101735.1 Mycobacterium kyorinense
AGCGGCGCACCGTCTCCCGGGAGGCCCCGCACGGGATCGGCGTGCCGTCGACCAGTCGCAGGTCGTCGGCCCACGAGGGGCACTGGGCGGCCAGATACAGCATGGCTTTGCAGATCAACGGAGCGGCGGCCTTGATCCGTTTGTGGTAGCCCGGCTGCTTGGGCAAATACGGAAACAGATGGCGCAGCCGGCCCAAACACATACGCAGCCAATGGTGTTCGCTGCGAGCACCGAGCAGTACCTGCGCCACGGCCAGGCACACCAGCTCGGCATCGGTGAGTCTCTTCGGTCGACCGACTCGCCGTCGGTCCGGTCCGATGACATGATCATCGATCGTCACATACAGTTCGGTCAGGAGGGCATCGAGGTTCGTCGTCACAAACGTCCATCGATGCCCTCCAACCACATCAGTCACAAGCCGCCACGCCGCACAGACAACCAACAGCGGTACGCATCAACAGCCCGCCGCAACTCACCCGCCGCCGCGGTTAGGAATTACTCATCTAGAGCCGGCGTGTGATTGCGTCGGCGGCGGCCAGCAGGTCGGCGGCCCAGCGCGCGCCCGGCCGTCGTCCCATCCGATCGATTGGTCCGGACACCGAGATGGCCGCGATCACCTCCCCGCGACCGTCGCGCACGGGCGCCGACACGCTGGCGACGCCGGGCTCGCGTTCGGCGGCGCTCTGCGCCCAGCCGCGCCGGCGCACTTCGGCCAGCGCCCGTTCGCTGAATTTCGCCGACGGCAGGATCGCCTGCTGGTTGGCGGCGTCGCTGTAGGCCAACAGCACCTTGGCGCCCGAGCCCGCGGTCATCGGCAGCCGTGCGCCAACGGGAACCGTATCGCGAAGCCCCGCAGGCGGTTCCAGCGCGGCCACGCAGATCCGCCAGCTGCCGTCGCGCCGGTACAGCTGCACACTCTCGCCGGTGGTCTCACGAAGCTGCGGCAGCACCGCCGCGCCGGCCGTCAGCAGTGGGTCTGTCGCCTGCGAGGCCAGCTCGCTGACCGCCGGCCCGAGCCGCCATCGGCCCTCGCCGTCGCGTGCGAGCAAGCGATGAACTTCCAGGCCGACCGCCAACCGGTGCGCAGTGGCCCTGGGCAGGCCGGTGCGATCGCATAATTCGGCCAACCCGCAGGGCGATTCCGCGATTGCGTGCAGCACCCCCACGGCTTTGTCGAGCACGCCGATGCCGCTATCCTGTCTCATATGGAGATACTATCGTCTCAGAATGTGAGAACAAGGCCGCGCACGCTGGCCGAGAAAGTTTGGGACGACCACGTGGTGGTGTCGGGTGGCGGAACCGAACCGGATCTGATCTACATCGACCTGCACCTGGTGCACGAGGTCACCAGCCCGCAGGCGTTCGACGGCCTGCGGTTGGCCGGCCGCCCGGTGCGGCGGCCCGATCTGACGCTTGCCACCGAAGACCACAACGTGCCGACCGTCGACATCGACAAGCCGATCGCCGACCCGGTGTCGCGCAACCAAGTCGAGACGCTGCGGCGCAACTGCGAGGAATTCGGCATCCGGCTTTATCCGATGGGCAACATCGAGCAGGGCATCGTGCACGTCGTCGGGCCGCAACTGGGGCTCACCCAGCCCGGTATGACGGTCGTCTGCGGCGACAGCCACACCTCCACCCACGGCGCATTCGGTGCATTGGCAATGGGAATCGGGACATCTGAGGTCGAACACGTGCTGGCCACCCAGACGCTTCCGTTGCGACCGTTCAAGACGATGGCGGTCAATGTCGACGGAGAGCTGCCGCACGGCGTGACGGCCAAAGACATCATCTTGGCGGTGATCGCCAAGATCGGCACCGGCGGCGGCCAGGGCCACGTCATCGAATACCGCGGCAGCGCCATCGAATCGCTGTCGATGGAGGCCCGGATGACGATTTGCAACATGAGCATCGAAGCCGGCGCCCGTGCCGGAATGGTGGCGCCCGATGCGACGACGTACGAGTTCTTGCGTGGCCGGCCGCATGCTCCGGCCGGTGCCGACTGGGATGCCGCACTGGCGTATTGGAAGCAGCTGCGCACCGACGAGGGTGCCGAATTCGACACCGAGGTCTATCTGGATGCCGCCTCGCTGAGTCCGTTCGTCACGTGGGGAACTAATCCGGGCCAGGGCGTGCCGCTGGCGGCCGCGGTGCCGGACCCCGAGCTGATGACCGACGAGGCCGAGCGCCAGTCGGCGGAGAAGGCGTTGGCGTACATGGACCTTCGACCGGGCACCCCGATGCGGGACATCGCGGTTGACGCCGTGTTCGTCGGATCGTGCACCAACGGTCGCATCGAGGATCTGCGCGCAGTGGCCGAAGTGTTGCGTGGCCGAAAGGTGGCCGACGGCGTGCGAATGCTGGTCGTGCCGGGATCCATGCAGGTGCGTGCGCAAGCCGAAGCCGAAGGGCTGGCAGAGATCTTCACGGCTGCCGGCGCCGAGTGGCGGCAGGCCGGTTGCTCGATGTGTCTTGGGATGAATCCGGATCAGCTGGCGCCCGGAGAACGGTGCGCGGCGACCTCCAACCGCAATTTCGAAGGGCGGCAGGGCAAGGGCGGCCGCACGCATTTGGTGTCGCCGGCGGTGGCCGCGGCGACCGCGGTCCGCGGAAAGCTGTCCGCGCCGGCCGACTTGGACTGAGCAGAACACTCAAGAGGAGATCAGGGCATGGAAGCGTTTCGCACCCACACCGGCATTGGCGTGCCGCTGCGGAGGTCGAATGTCGACACCGATCAGATCATTCCCGCGGTCTATTTGAAGCGCGTAACCCGAACGGGTTTCGAAGACGGATTGTTCGCGGCCTGGCGCACCGACCCGTCTTTCGTGCTGAATCTCAGCCCATTCGACAGGGGTTCAGTACTGGTCGCCGGACCCGATTTCGGCACCGGATCCTCGCGCGAGCACGCGGTATGGGCACTGATGGACTACGGATTCCGGGTAGTCATCTCGTCGCGCTTCGCCGACATTTTCCGGGGCAATGCGGGCAAGGCAGGGTTGCTGGCGGCCGAAGTCGCTCAAGATGACGTGGAACTTCTCTGGAAGCTCATCGAGGGCAGTCCGGGGCTGGAAATCACTGTCAATCTTCAAGATCGGAATGTGACCGCAGGAACGGTGGTGGTGCCGTTCAAGATTGACGACTACACCGCCTGGCGACTGGCCGAAGGACTTGACGATATAGCCCTTACGCTGCGAAAACTCGATCAGATCGAGTCTTTCGAGACGTCGCGCCAAACCTGGAAACCGCGCACTCTGCCGGCTTCCTGAACGCTCGATCCGAGCCGAATTCCGGGCCCGCGCCGCGACCATTTGACGGGCTGGCCACCGGCCAAGGGCGGCAACCGGTTTCCAAAAAAGTTCGCCAGAAGCCATTGAAATTGCGCGTGGCTCTTGGAAATCAGTGGTGTGAGGGTTTACCGTGTCCACTAGTCGGTCCAACAAGGACCACTGGTTTCGGAGGGTTTGCATGAACAAAGCGGAGCTCATCGACGTACTCACAGAGAAATTGGGCTCGGATCGTAGATCGGCCACCGCCGCCGTCGAGAACGTCGTCGACACCATTGTGCGGGCGGTGCACAAGGGGGAGAGCGTCACCATTACCGGCTTCGGCGTATTCGAACAACGCCGCCGCGCAGCGCGCGTGGCCCGCAATCCCCGCACCGGTGAGACGGTGAAGGTGAAGCCGACGTCAGTGCCGGCATTTCGTCCAGGTGCTCAATTCAAAGCGGTTGTCTCTGGCGCACAGCGCCTCCCAGCGGAAGGACCTGCCGTGAAACGTGGTGTGACAGCCAGCGGCGCAAGGAAAGCGGCGAAGAAGTCGCCGGCCAAGAAGGCCGCTAAGAAGGCCGCGAGCAAGGCGCCGGCCCGCAAGGCCGCCGCGAAGAAGGCCCCGGCCAAGAAGGCCGCAACCAAGCGGACGGCCGCCAAGAAAGCCACCACCAAGCGGGCGCCCGCCAAGAAGGCCACCAAGTCGACAGCCAGGAAGGCAACGAAGTCGACGGCCAGGAAGGCAACCAAGGCGCCAGCCCGTAAGACTGCTGCCAAGAAGTCGCCGGCCAAGAAGGCGACTGCGCGGCGCGGCCGTCGGTAACACAACCACATAAGACGCTGATTCGTCGCGGTCCCGCTCCGGCGGTGGCCGCGGCGAATCTGCGTGCTAGGTCACCACGTTGGTGGCCAGTGCACTGCCAATGTGGTCCGCGGCCACCAGGTGCCCGTCGGACAGCGACAGCACCCAGGTACTGCCCTTGCGGTTGCGGGATTTGTCCGGCCGCACGCCGTCGCGATCACACCACCAGTCGATCAGATCCGGAATGACCTTGCCCTGCGTGCAGATCACCGGTGTGCGTTTCAGCGCGGCGATCTGCAGGACTCTGCGCCGGGCGCGCTTCGGATTGTCCGCGTAAGCTTCCTCGGTCAGCGTGGGTTCGTTGCAGATGACCACGCCCAGCTCTTCGGCCAGCGGTTCGACAGTTTGGTGGCAACGCAATCGATCGGCCGCGTACACGTCGGTGGCGCCGAATGCCAACAGCTGACCAACCAGTGCCTCGGCCTGCGCGCGGCCCTTCTTGTCCAACGGCCGCTTGGTGTCGTCGCCTTTGAAGCGGGACTTACTGCCCGCGGTGCCGTGCCGGACCACCAGTACCGTCTGGGTGTCCGCCGGATATTCGGCGAACCGGCGCAAGACCTTTCGATCCTGCGAATAGCTCAGCTTCTTGACCGCGGCCGAAACCGGCAACCAGATCAAGTCGTCGACTTCACCGTTCGGGGTGAAACTGCCGCCGAGGCTGCACGCCGCCCAGTACCGTACCTTTTTGGTGCCTTGCTCGATCGGGTAGCTCACCGTCGTGATGCGCCGACCCAAATGCGTCCGGTGACCGGTCTCCTCGAAGACCTCACGCACCGCGGTCACCGGCTCGGTCTCGCCGGGATCGACTTTGCCCTTGGGTAGCGACCAGTCGTCGTAGCGGGGCCGGTGAATCAGCGCAATCTCAGGCGCGGACTCGCGGTGCCCGGGCCGCCACAGCACGGCACCGGCCGCGCATACGGTCTTGCTCGCCGTGCGGCCCGGCGAGGTTTGTGTCGACACCCTTACTCCTGCAAGTCAATTCGGGCCCACCGGGCGCGGTGGCCGGAAGGTCGGGACGGGAATTTCACCTCACGTGCTGCGGTGTCGCTCCATCAGCGATACCTGATGGTCGCGCACCGTGCGACCCTCCTGCGGCGACGCTGTCCACTGGCCGTCGGGCCCGAGCTCCCAGCATCGGGTCGCGGGATCCATCGCCGAATTGAAGATGTCGTCGAGTTGCGCGGTCAGTCGCGGGTCTTTGACCTGAACCATTACCTCGACCCGCCGGTCGAGGTTGCGGTGCATCATGTCGGCGCTGCCGATCCAGAACTCGTCGATGGCGCGGAAATGCAGGATCCGCGAGTGCTCCAGGAAGCGGCCGAGAATCGAGCGCGCCACAATGTTTTCGGAGAACCCCTCCATGCCAGGGCGCAGTGCGCAGATGCCGCGCACGACCACCTCGACGCGCACACCGGCCTGCGACGCCCGGTAGAGCGCGTCGATCACCTGCTCGTCGACCAGCGCGTTCATTTTGAGCCGGATCCGGCCGTCACCGGTTTCGCGGTGGGCGGCGACTTCGCGTTCGACTCGCTCGATGATGCCGGTGCGAATACCGTGCGGTGCCACCAAAAGATTGCGGTAGGACAGCTTGCGCGAGTAGCCGGTGAGCGAGTTGAACAAGTCGGTCAAGTCGGCACCGATATCGGGGTCCACGGTCAGCAGACCGATGTCCTCGTAGAGCCGCGCGGTCTTGCTGTTGTAATTGCCCGTTCCGACATGGCAGTAGCGCCGGATCGCCGATCCTTCGCGGCGCACCACCAAACATGTCTTGCAGTGTGTTTTCAGGCCCACCAGCCCGTACACCACGTGCACGCCGGCCTGCTCAAGTGCGCGGGCCCACCGGATGTTGGCCTGCTCGTCGAACCGCGCCTTGATCTCGACCAGCGCTACCACCTGCTTGCCGGCTTCGGCGGCGTCGATCAGCGCCCGCACGATCGGCGAATCACCCGACGTGCGATACAGCGTTTGTTTGATCGCCAGCACGTTGGGGTCGGCGGCCGCCTGCTCGATGAACCGTTGCACGCTGGTGGAAAACGAGTCGTAGGGGTGGTGCACCAGCACGTCACCCTCGCGCAGCGTCGCGAAAATGCTCTTGGGCGTTTCCCTGTCGGCGAACGCGGGATGAGTGGCCGGCACGAATGCCCGGTCCTTCAGCGCGGGCCGTTCGAGGTCGTAGATCTGCCACAGCGACGAGAGGTCCAAAAGCCCCGGCACTTCGATGACGTCGCCGGGATGCACGTCGAGTTCACGCAGCAGCAACTCCAACATGTTTTCGGTCATGTCGTCGGCGACCTCGAGCCGCACCGGCGAGCCGAACCGCCGTCGCGCCAGTTCCCGCTCGAGCGCTTGCAACAGGTCCTCGTCGCGGTCCTCTTCGACCTCGAAATCGGCGTTGCGAGTAATGCGGAACACGTGATGTTCGACGATCTCCAGCCCGGGGAAGAGCACCGGCAGGAACGCCGCGATCAGTTCTTCCATTGGCAGGAAACGGACTTCTGGCGTGCCGTCGGCCCGCTCACCGCCGAGTTCGACGAAGCGATCGACGTTGTCGGGCACCTTGACCCGGGCGAAGTGGGTGCCTCCGTCGTCCGGTCGTTTCACAGTGACAGCGAGGTTCAGGCTCAGCCCGCTGACGAACGGGAACGGGTGAGCGGGATCGACGGCCAGCGGTGTGAGGACCGGGAAGACCTGCTCGTGAAAGTAGATCGACAACGTGTTGCGTTCGGCCTCGGTCAGATCGGCCCACGTGACGACGTGGATGCCCTCTTCGGCGAGCGCGGGCCGCACGGAGTCGAGGAAGACGCGCGCGTGCCGGCTGGCGATCTGCTGGGTCTGCTCGCCGATTCGGCGCAGTTGTTCGCGCGGGGTCAGTCCGTCCGCGGAGCGCACCGACAGCCCCATCTCGTCGCGGCGCTTGAGGCCGGCGACCCGAACCATGTAGAACTCGTCGAGGTTGGAAGCGAAGATCGCCAGAAACTTGGCCCGCTCCAGCAACGGCAGCGACGTGTCGGCGGCCAATGCGAGCACCCGCGCGTTGAAATCCAGCCAGCTCAGTTCCCGATTGAGGTAGCGGTGCTCGGGCAGCTGGTCCTCGAGCACGGCCGCGGCCGCGGTTGCGGCAGGCGGCGCCCCCGGCGCAGAGTCACCCGGATGCCACACCGTTTCGTCGGGCCGCGCCTCGGCGGCGGTGGCTTCCCTGGCTTCTGTTTCGGTCACCCTGCGATCATGACTCATCAGCGGGTGGTGCTGCCACCAGCCGGCCCACTTCGATGCGCAGTTGGTGTGCTGTTTACCGCAGCGTTATCGGCCGGCTCCGATCGCGCGGGCCGTCGCCGGCCCGACCCCTAGGCGCCGGGCAACCTTCAGATCGTCGGGCGTGTCAATATCGCAGCGCAGCCCCGGCCATGCCCCGGTCAGTTCGATGGCGCCCGAACGGCGATGGCGTGTCGCGGAATCCGGGCCGAACTGCGGATCGAGGGGGGCGCCGAACGCGCACAGCGCCGCGGTTCCGGTGCCGAGCCGGTCGGCGACGAAACTACGCCGGTAGCCCCGGGCGGCGCCGATGGCCTCCGCGAGCTCCTGCGTTTGCAGCGCCGGTAAATCCCCTTGCAGCACAACGATATTCGGCGTCGACTCGGCCACCGCCCGTTCGGCCGCGGCAATGGCGTTGTTCAGCGGGTCACGATGACCGTCCGGAGTCGGATCGAACAGCACATCGGCGCCCGCCTCGGCAGCCGCGGCCGCCGCCGCGTCGTCGGGAGTGATGATGGTGATCGAGCGCAGCGACGCGACAGCCCTGGCCGCGGTGAGGGTGTCGACCAGCATGGCCAGCACCACACTTTCCCGGGTCTGCGCCGAGAACAGCGGCGCCAGTCGGGTCTTCGCGGCGGCCAGCCGCTTGACGGCAATGATCAAACCGACATCATCACCAACGGTGTCGGCCCGCTTGCCGCTCATTGCTTCATCCTGCCAAAGCCGGGTCCACGCTAATGTTGCCGCATGGTGAGCGCGGTTGCGGTGATGGGCGCCGGCGCGTGGGGCACCGCGTTGGCCAAGGTATTGGCCGAGACCGGCGCCGACGTCACCCTGTGGGCGCGCCGAGCCGACGTCGCCGACGAAATCAACAGCACCCGATGCAACTCCGGTTACCTGCCCGGCGTGCAACTGCCGCCGCGCATCCGCGCCACCGGCGATGCCGCCGAGGCGCTGGGCGGCGCATCCACGGTGCTGCTGGGTGTGCCGGCACAGACGATGCGACCCAACCTCGAGCAGTGGGCCGGGCTGTTCCGCGACGGCGCCACGCTGGTCAGCCTGGCCAAGGGCATCGAGCTGGGCACGCTGATGCGGATGAGCCAGGTGATCGTCGCGGTGACGGGCGTCGACCCCGCGCAGGTCGCGGTGGTTTCCGGGCCCAACCTGGCCAGCGAGATCGCCGAGGGTCAGCCCGCCGCCACCGTCGTCGCATGCACCGACTCCGGCCGCGCCGTCGCGCTGCAGCGAGCGCTGAACGCCGGCTACTTCCGCCCGTACACGAACAGCGACGTGATCGGCACCGAAATCGGCGGCGCCTGCAAGAACGTGATCGCGCTGGCGTGCGGGATGGCGGCCGGAGTGGGCCTGGGCGAGAACACCGCGGCGGCGATCATCACCCGCGGGCTGGCGGAGATCATGCGGCTGGGTATCGCGGTCGGCGCCAAAGGTGCGACGCTGGCCGGCCTCGCCGGGGTAGGCGATCTGGTGGCCACCTGCACCTCGCCGCATTCCCGCAACCGGTCGTTCGGAGAGCGTCTTGGCCGCGGCGGGACGATGGAGTCGGCGCTGCAGGCCACCGACGGTCACGTCGTCGAGGGGGTTACCTCGTGCGAATCGGTGCTGGCGCTGGCCTCGAGCTACGACGTCGAGATGCCGCTCACCGACGCGGTGCACCGGGTCTGTCACAAGGGGCTCTCCGTCGGCGAGGCGGTGTTGTTGCTGCTGGGCCGCAGCACCAAGCCTGAGTGACGATCGCAAGCGCGGCGTAGCCGGGCGCGGCGGGTCGTCACCGATATCCAGCTGCGCCTACCCGGTAGCCTCTTTAGGTTGTGAGTGCCCGTGAGCGCATCCGCGTCGCCGTCGTGTTCGGCGGACGCAGCAACGAGCATGCGATCTCCTGCGTGTCGGCGGGCAGCATCCTGCGCAACCTCGACCCGCAACGATTCGAGGTGACCGCCGTCGGCATAACCCCGGACGGCTCGTGGGTGCTCACCGACGGTGACCCCGACGCGCTGGCGATCACCAACCGGCAACTGCCCGGAATCACGTCGGCGTCGGGCGCGGAATTGGCGTTGCCCGCCGATCCGCAGCGAGCCGGCCAGTTGGTGTCGCTGTCGCCCGGCGACCCCGACGTGCTGGCGTCCGTCGACGTGGTTTTCCCGGTGTTGCACGGGCCCTACGGCGAGGACGGCACCATTCAGGGACTGCTGGAGATGGCCGGCGTCCCTTATGTCGGCGCCGGGGTGTTGGCCAGCGCCGCGGGCATGGACAAGGAGTTCACGAAGAAGCTGCTGATGGCCGAGGGGCTTCCGGTGGGCCCGCACTCGGTGCTGCGGCCGTCGCAGCCCACACTGGATATTGCCGAACGCGAGCGGCTCGGGCTGCCGGTATTCGTCAAACCGGCGCGCGGCGGCTCCTCGATCGGCGTCAGCCGCGTGACCGAGTGGGAGCAGTTGCCCACCGCGGTCGACCAAGCGCGCCGCCACGACCCCAAGGTGATCGTCGAGGCCGCGATTGCCGGGCGTGAGCTGGAATGCGGCGTACTCGAATTCCCTGACGGCACAGTGCAATCCAGCACCGTGGGCGAAATCCGGGTGGCCGGCGTGCGCGGACGCGAAGACCAGTTCTACGACTTTGCGACCAAATATCTCGACGACGCCGCCGAATTGGACGTGCCCGCCAAGATCGACGACGAGGTGGCCGATGCGGTGCGCGAGTTGGCCATTCGGGCGTTCCGCGCGATCGACTGTCAGGGCCTGGCGCGGGTGGACTTCTTCCTCACCGACGACGGGCCGCTGATCAACGAGGTCAACACGATGCCCGGATTCACCACGATCTCGATGTACCCGCGGATGTGGGCGGCCAGCGGAGTCGACTATACGACCCTGCTGGCGACGATGGTCGAAACGGCGTTGGCGCGCGGCACCGGCCTGCGCTAACCCGTTGCCGAATGTGGGCTTGAGGCACGCCGGACGCGAATTCCCGTGACATAACTGCACATTCGCGCTACCCGAGGGGTGCCGGGCTGATCGGCACGGCCGGCATCGTGTGGTCGATGACGTCCGAGAGCGCTTGGATGGGCGTCGGCCCCGAGCCCGGCGGCAGTGTCAGTGCCACATAGACCGGCCGGTCGACGGTGTACCAAGTCGACCGGTCGTCCTGGCGGACCTCGAACCACTGCACCCGGTCGACCACCTGGATCGGCGAGCCCAGCACGAAGTCGACGGGCCGGTCGAGCCCGCACCGCAACACGACAGGCTCGTCGTGTGCTCCCCAGGCGGCGGTGCCCGCGGGCGCCGGCTGCACGACGGCGGCGCGCTGGTAGTCGCCGAGACGCTGCGGCAGCGCCGCCAGCAGGGCCCGGCATGTCGGATTTCCCGCCTGCGGCGCCGGCACGGCGGCGATGGCGACCGGTTGCTGCGCCGGGTGGCGGATCGCCGCGATCGCCAGCACTGCGCCGATCGCGCCGACGGCGATCACCAGCGCGGCGATCAGCATGGCGCGCGGTGGGCCTTCGTCGTTGTCCACGTGCTTACACTCCCGGAGTCGTTGGTGAACGTACCCGCCAGGAGGCCATGTGAGCACGCTGGGTGAACTCGGCGAGTTCGGCATGATCGGCCGGCTGGTGCGTCGCCAGGGCCAGCCGCCCGCCGTGGCGCTGGGCCCCGGTGACGACGCCGCCGTGGTGGTTGCCGACGACGGTCGGGTCGTGGTGTCGACGGACATGCTGGTCGAGGGCCGGCACTTCCGGCTGGATTGGTCGACGCCGCACGACGTCGGCCGCAAGGCGATCGCGCAAAACGCCGCCGACATCGAGGCGATGGGCGCGCGGCCCACCGCGTTCGTCGTCGGATTCGGGGCACCGGCCGAGACGCCTATCGCGGAGGTCGATGCGCTGGCCGACGGCATGTGGGAGGAGGCCGAGCGGGTTGGCGCCGGTATTGCGGGTGGCGACCTGGTCGGCAGCCCGCAGTGGGTGGTGTCGGTGACCGTGCTGGGCGATTTGGCCGGACGCGCTCCTGTGCTGCGCTCGGGGGCACGACCCGGCTCGGCGGTTGCGGTGACCGGCGAACTCGGGCGGTCGGCCGCCGGCTATGCCTTGTGGTGCAATGGGATTAGTGACTTCGACGACGTGCGACGCCGTCACCTGGTGCCGCAGCCGCCCTACGGTCAGGGCCGTGTCGCCGCCGAGGCGGGCGCGCAGGCGATGATCGACGTGTCCGACGGTCTGGTGGGCGACCTTCGGCACCTGGCCGACGCGTCGCGCGTCGGCGTCGACCTGAGCACTGACGCGCTGGCCGCCGATCGACAGGCGCTGGCGGCTGTTGCGCAGGCCGTCGACGCCGACCCGTGGTCGTGGGTGCTCGGCGGGGGCGAAGACCACGCCCTGGTCGCCGTGTTCGCCGGAGCCGTTCCTCCTGGCTGGCGCGTCATCGGGCGGGTGCTCGACGGGCCGGCGCGGGTGCTCGTCGACGGGCAAGAGTGGCAGGGATATGCGGGCTGGGAGTCGTTCGGCTCAGTAAGGTAACCGCCGTGACCGTCTACGCGATTGCCCAGCTGCGGTTCACCGACCGCGCCGCCTACGACCGGTATCAGGCGAAGTTCATGGACGTCTTCAGCCGCCACCCGGGAACGCTGCTGGCCGCCGACGAGTCGCCACAGGTGATCGAGGGCCAGTGGGACCGCGAGAAGGTGGTGCTGATGTCCTTTCCCGACGAGGCGACGTTCCGGGACTGGGCTGAATCGCCTGAATACCAAGAGATTTCGAAGGACCGCCGCGCCGGCGCCGACACCGTCGTGCTGCTGGCGAAGGGGCTGGCGTGACCGCGCGGCCGCTGCGCGAACTGGTCGAGGACGGTTGGGCGCGGGCGCTGGAGCCGGTCGGCGAAAAAGTCGCCGAGATGGGCCAATTCCTACGCACCGAAATCGCTGCCGGCCGCGGCTACCTGCCGGCTGGCCAGAATGTGTTGCGCGCCTTTACTTTTCCCTTCGACGAGGTACGGGTACTCATCGTCGGGCAAGATCCGTATCCGACACCCGGGCATGCCGTGGGGCTGAGCTTCTCGGTGGCCGCGGAGGTGCGGCCGTTGCCGCGCAGCCTGGAGAACATCTTCGCCGAATACACCAGCGACCTGGGGTATCCGGCGCCGTCGTGCGGTGACCTGTCGCCGTGGGCGAAGCGCGGGGTGATGCTGCTCAACAGGGTGCTCACCGTGCAGCCGGGCAACCCGGCGTCGCACCGCGGCAAGGGTTGGGAAGCCGTCACCGAGTGCGCCATTCGCGCGCTCGTGGACCGGCGCAAGCCGCTGGTGGCGATTCTGTGGGGGCGCGACGCGTCGACGCTCAAGCCGATGCTGGCCGGGCAGGAGTGTGTGGCGATCGAATCGCCGCATCCCTCACCGTTGTCGGCGTCACGGGGTTTCTTCGGTTCACGACCCTTCAGCCGCGCCAACGAGTTGCTGGAGAAGATGGGCGCCGAACCAGTCGACTGGCGCCTGCCTTGACCGCGAGAAACTAGCCGCGGACGACCTTGCCGGCCTTGATGCACGACGTGCAGACGTTGAGCCGCTGCTTGTTACCGCCGGGGCGGGTCACGGCGTGCACCGTCTGGATGTTGGGGTCCCAGCGGCGGCTGGTCCGGCGATGCGAGTGCGATACCGACTTGCCGAAGCCGGGGCTCTTCCCGCAAATGTCGCACACGGCGGCCATAGCTGAAACTCCTCAAATCTCTGGGGCCAACAACCGGGCTCGGGTGGCCACGACAACCTGGTCAGGATAGCCGCAGCCGGGCCGAAGTGCCAAAACGGTCAACAACCGCCGGATACCTTGTGACCAGTCCTGTCGCCGTCACTGGTTAGGCTGGCGCCCACCGTAGGAGGCGCGAGGAGGTGGGCCAGGTGTCTGACGTGGACACGCCGGAACGCCTGCTGGACGGGGCTGCGCTGCGTGATTGGGCCCACACTGCCGTCAGTGACCTGATCACTCACATCGACGAGATCAACCGCCTCAACGTGTTCCCGGTCGCCGACTCCGACACCGGCACCAACATGCTGTTCACCATGCGCTCGGCGCTGGCCGAGGCCAACACCCAAGCGCGGTCGGGCGACGTCGCGCGGGTGGCGGCGGCACTGTCGGCCGGCGCGCTCAACGGTGCCCGCGGAAACTCCGGGGTGATCCTGTCGCAGATCCTGCGGGGCATCGCCGATGTGACCGCCGACGCCGCCGCCCGAGCCGGCGGTGAGCTGCGTGACATCGACGCCGCCGTTCTCGGGTCGGCATTGCGCCATGGCGTGGATCTGGTGCTCGCTTCGATGGGCGGTCGAGAGGTTGCCGGGACCATCGTCTCGGTGCTGCAGGCCGCCGCCGCGGCGGCGCAGCAGCATGCCGGCGAAGGGCTGGTGAGGGCGGTCAGCGCCGCCGGCGACGCAGCGGTCGTCGCGCTGGAGAAAACCCCCGAACAGCTCGACGTGCTGGCCGACGCCGGTGTGGTCGACGCCGGGGGACGCGGTTTGCTGGTGCTGCTCGACGCGCTGCGCACCACAATCACCGGTCAGGCGCCTGCCCGCACGGTTTACGAGCCGTCGCCGCGTCCGCAGCCGGCCGACGCCGCGCCGGAGCAGCCCTCTCCCCAGTTCGAGGTGATGTACCTACTCGGTGACTGCGACGCCGACTGCGCCGACGCGCTGCACGACCGCCTCGGCCAGCTCGGCGACTCGGTGGCCATCGCCGCGTCGGCGTCCGCGACATCCGAGGCCGGCTACTCGGTTCACGTCCACACCGACGACGCGGGCGCCGCAGTCGAGGCCGGTTTGGCGTTCGGCCGCCCGCACCGGATCCAGATCTCGGTGCTGGGCGGCGGCCCCGCCGGCCTGCCTCCGGGCAGCTGGACTCGTGAGCGGGCCGTGCTGGCCGTGGTCGACGGCGACGGCGCCGCGGAGTTGTTCGCCGGCGAAGGCGCCTGCGTGCTGCGGCCCGACCCCGAGGCCGCCGACCCGGCCACCGCGGTCAGCGCCCAGCAGTTGTTGCGGGCCGTGGTGGACACCGGCGCCGCGCAGGTGATGGTGTTGCCCAACGGCTACGTCGCGGCCGAGGAACTGGTCGCCGGCTGCACCGCCGCCATCGGCTGGGGCATCGACGTGGTGCCGCTGCCGACCGGGTCCATGGTGCAGGGTTTGGCCGCGCTGGCCGTGCACGAACCGGACCGGCAGGCCGTCGACGACGGGTACACGATGGCCCGCGCCGTCGGCGCCGCGCGGCACGGCTCGGTGCGCGTCGCCACCGAGAGGGCGCTGACCTGGGCCGGCACCTGCGAGCCCGGCGACGGCCTGGGCATCGCCGGCGACGAGGTGCTGATCGTGGCCAGGGACGTCACGTCCGCGGCGATCGGACTGATCGACCTATTGCTGGCGTCCGGCGGCGAGCTGGTGACGGTGCTGGTGGGCGCCGGCGTTGATCCGGGTCTCGGCGGCGCACTGCAGCAGCATGTGCACGACCAGCATCCCGGCACCGAGTTGGTGACCTATCAGACCGGGCACCGCGGCGACGCGTTGTTGATCGGGGTCGAGTAGCGATGGCGACGCTATCGGACCGGCTGGACTACGTCGTCGGCGCGAAATCCGCGAAATCGCTCGACGAGGTGTTCGGTATCCGCACCGTCGCCGACCTGCTGCGCCACTACCCGCGCAGCTATGTCGAGGGCGCGGCGGTGCGCGGTGCCGGCGACGAGCGGCCGCCGGTCGGCGAGCACGTCACGCTCGTCGACACCATCTCCGGGGCGGAGCTGAAGCGAATGAAGAAGCGCCCCAATGAGAAGTATTTGGTCGTCACCATCGGCTCGGGGCGAAGCAGGGTGACCGCCACGTTCTTTCATCCCAAGGAGTGGTTCCGAAAGCAGCTGGCCAAAGGAAGCCGGATCATGCTGTCCGGAGAGGTGGGCTACTACGGGGGCGTCATGCAGCTGACCCACCCCGATTTCTTGATCCTGAACTCGCCGGACGGCAAGGACCACGGCAGCACGTCACTGCGCGAGATCGCCGGCGCGTCGCGGGCGGTCAGCGGCGAAGTGCTGCAGTCGGCCTTCGAACGAGCCTTCTTCCCGATCTACCCGGCCAGCGCGAAAGTCCAAAGCTGGAACATCTACTCGTGCGTGCGTCAGGTGCTTGCGGTGCTCGACCCGGTGGACGACCCGCTGCCCGACGAGGTTGTCGCCGAGCACCGCCTGATCTCCGAGGACCGCGCGCTGCGGGCGATTCACCTCTCCGAAGACGACGCCGAGCGGCGACGTGCCCGCGAGCGGCTGACTTTCGACGAAGCCGTCGGTTTGCAGTGGGCGCTGGTGTCCCGCCGGCACGGCGAACTATCGCAATCCGGCCCGGCGGCGCCGTCGCGGTCCGACGGGCTGAAGCAAGAACTGTTGTCTCGCTTGCCGTTTGAGCTGACCTCCGGTCAGCGCGAGGTGCTCGACGTGTTGTCGGCCGAACTGGGTGCCAGCCGTCCGATGAACCGGCTGTTGCAAGGTGAGGTCGGGTCGGGCAAGACGATCCTCGCGGTGTTGGCGATGCTGCAAATGGTCGACGCCGGCTACCAGTGCGCGCTGTTGGCACCCACCGAAGTGCTTGCCGCACAACATGCCCGGTCGATCCGTGACGTGCTGGGGCCGCTGGCGCTGGGCGGCCAGCTCGGCGGCGCCGACAACGCCACCAGGGTGGCGTTGCTCACCGGCTCGATGTCAGCGGCGCAGAAGAAGCAGGTCCGCGACGAGATCGGCGGCGGCCAGGCCGGCATCGTCGTCGGAACCCACGCACTGCTGCAGGACGCCGTCGAGTTCGACCGACTGGGCATGGTGGTCGTAGACGAGCAGCACCGCTTCGGTGTCGAGCAGCGAGACCAGTTGCGGGCCAAGGCTCCTGCCGGCATCACCCCGCACCTTTTGGTGATGACGGCGACACCGATACCACGGACGGTGGCGCTGACCGTCTACGGCGACTTGGAAACCTCGACGCTGCGCGAGCTTCCGCGCGGCCGCCAGCCGATCACCACCAACACGATCTTCGTCAAGGACAAGCCCAAGTGGCTGGACCGCGCATGGCGGCGCATCATCGAAGAAGTCTCCGCGGGTCGCCAAGCGTATGTGGTGGCACCCCGGATCGACGAGAACGACGACAGCGGGCAAAGCGATGAGGACACAAGGCCGTCGGCCACGGCGGTCGAGTTGTTCGCCTCACTGCGCAGCCGCGAGCTAGCCGGGCTGCGGCTGGGCCTCATGCACGGACGCCTGAGCACCGACGAAAAAGACGCCGTGATGGCGGCTTTTCGCGCCGGCGAGATCGACGTGCTGGTGTGCACCACCGTCATCGAGGTCGGTGTCGACGTCCCGAACGCGACCGTGATGCTGGTGATGGACGCCGACCGGTTCGGTATCAGCCAGCTGCATCAGCTACGCGGCCGCATCGGTCGCGGCTCGCACGCCAGCCTGTGTCTGTTGGCGAGTTGGGTGTCGCCGAATTCCCGTTCCGGCCAGAGACTGCAGGCCGTCGCGGACACCCTCGACGGTTTCGCGCTGGCGGACCTGGACCTCGAGGAACGGCGCGAGGGAGATGTGTTGGGCCGCAACCAAAGTGGCCGCGCGATAACACTGAAGCTGCTGTCACTGGCCAAGCACCGGCAGGTTCTCGAGTCGGCCCGCGATCTCTGCGAGCAGGTGTACGACCAGAATCCGGCACACCCGGGAATGGCGCTGCTGGCCGCGCCCTTCACCGGCAGCGATCGCATCGAGTACCTGGACAAGTCGTGAGCCGCAAGACGTTGCTGTGGTTGTCGGCGATCGCGGTGCTTGCGGTGGTGGTCGCCTATCAGGTGGTGGCCGCGTCGGCGAATGACCGCGCGGAAGGGTTCGCGGCGCGCGCCGATGTGCCCACCGTTGCGCCCGGCGTCGACGTACTGGCCGGAATCGCGGTGGTGCCGGCCAGGATTCACCGCTATGACTATCGCCGCGCCGCATACGGCGATGCCTGGACCGACGACAACGACGCGCCGGGCGGGCACAACGGCTGCGACACCCGAAACGACATCCTCAACCGCGATCTGGTCGACAAGACTTACGTGTCGCTCAAACGCTGTCCCGACGCTGTGGCCACCGGCACGCTGCACGACCCGTACACCAATGCCACCGTGGTGTTTCAGCGCGGCGCCCGGGTGGGGCAGGCGGTGCAGATCGATCACATCGTCCCGCTGGCGCTGGCCTGGGATATGGGCGCCTACAACTGGCCGTTTGCCGAGCGGGTGCGCTTCGCCAACGATCCCGCCAACCTGCTGGCGGTCGCCGGAAAAGCCAACGAGGACAAGGGCGATTCGCAGCCGGCGCTGTGGATGCCGCCCAACACCGCGTTCTGGTGCCAGTACAGCATGCAGTTCATCGCGGTGCTGCGCGGCTACGCGCTACCGGTCGATCAGGCATCGGCCGACGTGCTGCGCCAGGCGGCGGCCACGTGCCCGGCCGGGTAGGGCGAGCAGACGCAGAATCGCACAAATCGCTTGGCGATTGTGCGATTCTGCGTCTGCTCGCGCGGGCTCAGATCCCCGTGTAGGTGAGCGGATCCTCGCGCACCCGGGTGCCGTCGTTCAGGCCGTCGAGCGCATCCATGTGCTCGGCGGCCAGTTCGAAATCGAAGACGTCGAAGTTGCTGGCGATGCGCTCGGGCTTACCCGACCGGAACACCACCGCGTTGCCCAGTTGCAGGTTCCAGCGCAGCAACACCTGCGCGGGTGTGCGGCTGTATTCCGCGGCAATGGATGTCACCGTCGGGTTGTCCAGCAGCCGGCCGACGGCCAGCGGGCTGTAGGCCTGGGTGACGACGTTGTGGCTGGCGTTGGCGCCGCGCAGCTCGGCCTGGTTGAGCAGCGGGTGCAGCTCGACCTGGTTGACGGCGGGCGTGACGAAGGTCAGGTCGATGACCGTCGACAGGTGCTCCTCGGTGAAGTTCGCGACGCCGATCGAACGGGCATAGCCGTTTCCGCGCACCTGGATCAAGCCGCCGAAGCTGTTCACGTACTCGCCCAATTGCGGCGCGGGCCAGTGAATCAAATACAGGTCGACGTAGTCCAGGCCGAGCCGCTCCAGGCTTTCCTGGCAGGCCTCCTGCGAGCGGGCGAATCCCTGGTCGGCGTTGGCGAGCTTGGTGGTGACGAACAACTCGGCCCGTGGGATCCCCGACGCGGCGATCGCGCGGCCGACGGCGGCTTCGTTGCCGTAGACCGCGGCGGTGTCGATCAGCCGGCAGCCGGCCTCCAGCGCCGCCGATACCGCGCGTTCGGTCTCGTCGTCGGACAGCTCCGCGACACCGAGGCCGAGCACCGGCATCGTATTCTCGTCATTGAGCGCAATAGCGGGGACGGTGGCGCCCGACTCGCCAGTCAACGTCATTCACCTGCCTGTGAAATTGAAGGTTCGTGGATCCGGACCAAGCCGTGTTCCGTCGTCGAGCGAGGAGATCGACGCCATCTCGTCGTTGCTCAGTTCGAAATCGAACACTTCGAAGTTGCTCGCAATCCGCGCAGGGTTCACCGACTTGGGGATCACGATATTACCTAGCTGGATATGCCACCTAATCAACACCTGGGCAGGTGTCCGGCCGCGGGCGTCGGCGAGCGCGGTGATCGTCGGATGGTCCAGCAGCGAACCCTGGCCGAGCGGGCCCCACGCCTCGGTGGCGATCCCGAGACGTGAGTGGACCTCGCGCAACGCCGACTGGGGCAGCCGCAGATGCAGCTCCACCTGGTTGACCGCCGGCACTATCCCGGTCGCATCGATGAGCGTCTGCAAGTGCTCGGGCTCGAAATTGCTCACCCCGATCGATCGGATGCGGCCCTGGTCGCGCAGATGGGCGAATGCCTTGAACGTGTCGACGAACTTGCCCTGCGCTGGCACCGGCCAATGGATCAGGTAGAGGTCGAGGTAATCGAGGCCCAGCCGGTCCATGCTGGCGTCGAAGGCGCTCAGCGTGCTGTCGTAGCCCTGATCGGCGTTCCA
Source organism: Mycobacterium kyorinense (assembly GCF_002101735.1). Taxonomy (GTDB): domain Bacteria; phylum Actinomycetota; class Actinomycetes; order Mycobacteriales; family Mycobacteriaceae; genus Mycobacterium; species Mycobacterium kyorinense. Next base: position 19,409 of record NZ_LQPE01000141.1, read on the forward strand.
CAGCTTGGTCACCAAGTACAGTTCGTCTCTGGGCACGCCGGAATTGGCTACCGCACGCCCGGTCTCGCGTTAGTTACGGTAGGCCGCCGCGGTGTCGATATGCCGGTAACCGGCTTGCAGCGCGGCGCCGACCGCCTGCTCGGTGTCCGCAGGTGGAATCTGGAAAACGCCGAATCCCACGGCGGGGATGGAATTGCCGTCGTTGAGCGTGACTAGGGGAGCAGTCATGACGAAAAGTCTGCCAGGCGTGCCGGGACTGACCAGCCGGTTGCAGAACACCGCCGCCAACGTCGGCATCAAGGTCATTCCGTTCATCCCGACCGGCGCCAAGCGGCTGCTCTCGGGCGGTCGCTCGGTCACCATCGACGGCAACACCCTGGACCTCACGCTGCAACTGATGCTGTCCGGGCTGCAGGTGATGGGCATCGACGGGTTGGTGACCGACGACGACGCGGTCAGCTCGCGCACCCAGATGCGCGAGCTGACCGCGGCGTTTCCGGGCCCGCAGATCCACGTCGCGGTCGGCGATCTGTCGATACCCGGCCCGGCCGGCGACATCGGCGCCCGGCACTACCGGCCGGCCTGTGCCGAGCCGGCGCCGCTGCTGGTCTTCTACCACGGCGGCGGCTGGTGCCTCGGCGACCTGGACACCCACGACCAGCTGTGCCGGCTGGTCTGCCGCGACGCCGACATCCACGTGCTGTCGATCGACTACCGGCTGGCCCCCGAGCACCCGGCCCCGGCCGCGGTCGACGACGCCTACGCGGCGTTCCGGTGGGCGCACGAGCACGCCGGCGAGCTGGGCGCGATCCCCGGTCGGGTGGCGGTGGGCGGCGACAGCGCCGGCGGCAACCTCGCGGCCGTCGTGTCGCTGTTGGCGCGCGACGACGGCGGACCCGGGCCGGTGCTGCAGTGGCTGCTCTATCCGCGTACCGACTTCACCGCGCAGACCCGCTCGCTGTCGTTGTTCGCCAGCGGTTTCCTGCTCACCAAGCACGACATCGACTGGTTCGAGGCCAACTACCTCGGCGGGTCCGGCGTGGACGCCGCGGATCCGCGGGTGTCGCCGCTGCTGGCCGAGACGCTGTCCGGGCTGGCACCCGCGCTGGTCACGGTCGCCGGTTTCGACCCGCTGCGCGACGAGGGTGAGCGGTACGCCACCGCGCTGCGGGCCGCGGGCAACGCCGTCGACCTGCGCTGCCTGGGTTCGTTGACGCACGGCTTCGCCAACCTGTTCCCGCTGGGCGGCGGCAGCGCGACCGCCACCGCCGAGCTGGTCTCGGCGCTGCGCGCCCACCTCAGCCGAGTTTGAGCACATTACGCTAGAAGCGCCATCGACAACCGGAGGACCAGTGGCCAACAAATCGAAACGCCCCGGCTACGACCCGAAGCTGGCGGGCCGTCGACGCGATCGCGCATTCCAGATCGGAATCACCCTGATCGTGGTGGTCTTCGCCGTCGTCGTGATCGGCTACATCCTGATCTCGCACGACAAGAAGAGCGAACACGCCGGACGGGCGGTGCGGGTGACGTCGAGCAAGCTGGTCACCAAGGAGGGCACCAAAGATCCCAAGGCGGTCGTGTCGTTCTACGAAGACTTCCTGTGCCCGGCGTGCGGGAACTTCGAGCGGACATTCGGCCCGACGGTCTCCAGGCTGATCGATTCGGGCGCGATCGCCGCCGACTATTACATGGTCGGCATCCTGAGCAGCCCCCACAACGACGACTATTCAACTCGCGCCGGGGCCGCCGCCTACTGCGTGGCCGACGAAAACCTTGACGCATTCCGCCGGTTCCACACCGCGTTGTTCACCCAGCAGCTCCAGCCCTCCGAGACCGGTTCGAAGTTTCCGGACAACGCCGAGTTGATCGAACGTGCCCGCGAGGCCGGCGTCGTCGGCAAGGTTCCCGACTGCGTCAAGAGCGGCAAGTACATTCCGCTCGTCGAGGGCATGGCGGCGGCCACCAACATTCACGCCACCCCGACGATCCGGATCAACGGCCAGGACTACACCCCGTCGACACCCGATGCGCTGGTCGCCAAGATCAAAGAAATCGTCGGGAACGTGCCGGGCCTCGACACGGCGGCGACGCCGGCGTCGTGACCACCGCGGTGTCCGCGCAACCGGGTGAGCCACTTACGGATTCGCCTCCGGCGCCGGTCGCTGCGCCCAGCGCGTGGTGGGTGCTGATCGCCGGCGTGGCCGGGCTGGTGGCCTCCGCGACGCTGACGGTAGAGAAGATCAACATCTTGCTCAACCCGTCGTACGTGCCGTCGTGCAACATCAACCCGGTGGTGTCGTGCGGCTCGGTGATGACGACCCCGCAGGCCTCGGTGCTGGGTTTTCCGAACTCGCTGATCGGCATTGCCGCATTCACCGTCGTTGTGGTTACCGGGGTGCTCGCCGTCGCGAAAGTTGCTCTGCCGCAGTGGTATTGGGTCGGGCTGGCGATCGGAACACTGGCCGGGGCGGGGTTCGTCCACTGGCTGATCGTCCAGAGCCTGTATCGCATCGGGGCGCTCTGCCCGTATTGCATGGTGGTGTGGGCGGTGACCATACCGCTGCTGGTGGTGGTCGCCGCGATCGCGCTGCGCCCCGTCATCGACGGAAATTCCGTGCTGCGCGGGCTCTACCATTGGCGGTGGTCGATCACCGCACTGTGGTTCACCGCAATCATCCTGATGATCCTGGCGCGGTTCTGGGACTACTGGTCGACACTTCTGTAAAAGGGGCGCGCGATGATCTCCAAAGTGCTGGTTGCCAATCGCGGTGAAATCGCGATCCGCGCCTTCCGCGCCGCCTACGAACTGGGCATCGGCACGGTCGCGATCTACCCGTACGAAGACCGCAACTCGGTGCACCGGCTCAAGGCCGACGAGTCGTATCAGATCGGCGAAGAAGGCCACCCGGTGCGGGCCTACCTGTCGGTCGACGAGATCGTCGAAACTGCTCGCCGCGCAGGCGCCGACGCGATCTACCCCGGTTACGGATTCCTTTCGGAGAACCCGGAATTGGCCGATGCCTGCGCACGAGCAGGCATCACGTTCGTCGGGCCCAGTGCCGCGGTGCTGGAGCTGACCGGAAACAAGTCCCGCGCAATCGCGACCGCCCGCGAAGCCGGCCTGCCCGTGCTGATGTCCTCGGCGCCGTCCGCGTCGGTCGACGAGCTGCTGGCTGCCGCGCAGAACATGCATTTCCCGTTGTTCGTCAAGGCCGTCGCCGGCGGCGGCGGTCGCGGCATGCGCCGCGTCAACGACGCGGCCTTGCTGCCCGAGGCCATCGAGTCCGCCAGCCGCGAAGCAGAATCGGCGTTCGGCGACCCGACGGTCTATCTCGAACAGGCGGTGATCAACCCGCGCCACATCGAGGTGCAGATTCTGGCCGACACGCACGGCAACGTGATCCACCTCTACGAGCGGGACTGCAGTGTGCAGCGCCGCCACCAGAAAGTCATCGAGCTTGCGCCTGCACCGAACCTGGATCCGGTGCTGCGCGAACGGATTTGCGCCGACGCGGTGGCATTCGCCCGCCACATCGGGTACAGCTGCGCCGGCACGGTGGAATTCCTGCTCGACGAGCGCGGACACCACGTGTTCATCGAGATGAATCCGCGCATCCAGGTCGAACACACCGTCACCGAGGAAATCACCGACGTCGACCTGGTGTCCAGCCAGCTGCGCATCGCCGCCGGCGAGACCCTCGACGACCTCGGCTTGCGGCAGGAGACGATCCGCCCGCACGGCGCGGCGTTGCAGTGCCGGATCACCACCGAAGACCCGGCGAACGGCTTCCGGCCCGACACCGGGCGGATCAGCGCCTACCGCAGCCCCGGCGGCGCGGGCATCCGGCTGGACGGCGGCACCAACCTCGGTGCGGAGATCAGCGCGCACTTCGACTCGATGCTGGTGAAGCTGACCTGCCGGGGCCGTGATTTTCCTGCGGCAGTGGCCCGGGCGCGTCGCGCCATCGCGGAGTTCCGGATCCGCGGCGTCTCGACGAATATCCCGTTCCTGCAAGCGGTTCTGGACGACCCGGATTTCCGGGCCGGCCGCATCACCACGTCGTTCATCGACGAGCGTCCGCAACTATTGACCGCACGCTCCTCGGCCGACCGCGGCACCAAGATCCTGAACTACCTGGCCGACGTCACCGTGAACAAGCCGCACGGCTCGCGGCCGTCGGCGGTGTATCCGCACGACAAGCTGCCCGACATCGACCTGGAGGCCGCGCCGCCGCCCGGGTCCAAGCAGCGGTTGGTCGAGTTGGGTCCGGAGGGATTCGCCCGCTGGATGCGGGAATCCGCGGCGGTTCTGGTCACCGAGACTACGTTCCGCGATGCGCACCAGTCGCTGCTGGCCACCCGGATTCGGACCGCCGGACTGCTCAGGGTGGCGCCGTACATCGCGCGGCTCACTCCGCAGCTGCTGTCGATGGAATGCTGGGGCGGGGCGACTTACGATGTGGCACTGCGCTTTCTGAAGGAAGACCCGTGGGAGCGGCTGGCCGCGCTGCGCGAAGCGATGCCCAATATCTGCCTGCAGATGCTGCTGCGGGGCCGCAACACGGTCGGCTACACGCCGTATCCGGAGATCGTGACATCGGCGTTCGTCGAGGAGGCCACGGCCACCGGGATCGATATCTTCCGGATCTTCGATGCGCTCAACAATGTCGAGTCGATGCGCCCGGCGATCGACGCGGTGCGTGAAACAGGTTCTGCCATCGCCGAAGTCGCGATGTGCTACACCGGCGACCTGGCCGATCCGGACGAGAACATCTACACCCTGGATTATTACCTCAAACTCGCCGAGCAGATCGTCGACGCCGGCGCGCACGTGTTGGGCATCAAGGACATGGCCGGGCTGCTGCGGGCCGGCGCCGCGCAGCGCTTGATCAGTGCGCTGCGCAGCCGTTTCGACCTGCCGATCCATGTGCACACCCACGACACCCCGGGCGGGCAGCTGGGCACCTATGTGACGGCCTGGCACGCCGGGGCCGACGCCGTCGACGGGGCCGCGGCACCCTTGGCGGGCACCACCAGCCAGCCCGCGCTGAGTTCGATCGTGGCGGCGGCTGCGCACACCGACTACGACACCGGCCTGTCGCTGTCGGCGGTGTGCGATCTGGAGCCGTACTGGGAGGCGCTGCGAAAGGTGTACGCACCCTTCGAATCTGGATTGCCGGCGCCGACGGGCCGGGTGTACGACCACGAGATCCCCGGCGGCCAGCTGTCGAATCTGCGGCAGCAGGCGATCGCGCTGGGCCTGGGTGACCGCTTCGAGGAGATCGAGGAGAACTACGCGGCCGCCGACCGGCTGCTGGGCCGGCTGGTCAAGGTGACTCCGACGTCGAAGGTGGTGGGCGATCTGGCGCTGGCGTTGGTGGGCGCCGGGATCACCGCTGACGAATTCGCTTCGGATCCATCGCGTTTCGACATTCCCGAATCGGTGCTGGGCTTTTTGCGCGGCGAGCTGGGCGATCCGCCCGGCGGCTGGCCCGAGCCGCTGCGCACCAACGCGCTGGCCGGTCGTGCGCCGGCCAAACCGGCGCCGGAGCTGAGCCCGGAGGACGAGGCGGCGCTGGCGCTGGCCGGGCCCAAGCGGCAAGCCACCTTGAACCGGCTGCTGTTCCCCGGGCCGACAAAGGAATTCGAGGCGCACCGGGAAGCGTACGGCGACACATCGCAGCTGTCGGCCAACCAGTTCTTCTACGGGCTGCGCCAGGGCGAAGAGCACCGGGTGCAGCTGGAGCCCGGCGTGGAGTTGCTGATCGGGCTGGAGGCCATCTCCGAGCCTGACGAGCGCGGCATGCGCACGGTGATGTGCATCATCAACGGTCAGCTGCGACCGGTGGAGGTGCGAGACCGCAGCATTGCCAGCAGCATTCCCGCCGCAGAAAAGGCCGACCGCGCCAACCCCGGCCATATCGCCGCGCCGTTCGCGGGTGTCGTGACCATCGGTGTGGCCGAAGCTGATCGGGTCAGTGCCGGGCAGACCATCGCCACCATCGAGGCCATGAAGATGGAGGCCCCGATCACCGCGCCGGTCGATGCCACCGTCGAGCGGGTGGCGGTGTCGACCACCGCCCAGGTCGAGGGCGGAGATCTGCTGGTGGTGTTGCGCTGACCCGCATCATCGCCGGTGTCGCCGGGGGGCGACGGATCGCGGTGCCACCGCGCGGGACCCGGCCGACCACCGATCGGGTGCGCGAAGCGTTGTTCAACGTGTTGAGTGCCCGGCTGGACCTCAGCGGGATCTCGGTGCTGGATCTCTATGCGGGGTCGGGGGCGCTCGGGTTGGAGGCGTTGTCGCGGGGGGCGGCGTCGGTGTTGTTCGTCGAGTCCGATCGGCAGGCGGCGGCCGTGATCGAGCGCAACATCTCGACGCTGGGTCTGGCCGGGGCGACGCTTCGTCGCGGCGGCGTTTCGGCGGTCCTGGCCGGCGGCACTGCCGCCCCGGTCGACCTGGTGCTGGCCGATCCGCCCTACGACGTCGACGCGGCGGAGATAGCGGCGGTGCTGGGCGCATTGACTGCGCGCGGCTGGACAACACGCGGCACTGTTGCGGTTTTCGAGCGCGCCCTTGCCAGTGCGCCGCTGGCCTGGCCCGACGGCTGGGTCGCGCTACCGTCGCGCCGCTACGGCGACACCCGACTCGAGCTGGCCGAACGGTCCGAAGCGGGCTGCTACCGTCGTGAGCCATGAGCGGCGCGGTATGCCCGGGATCATTCGACCCGGTGACGCTGGGACACGTCGACATCCTCGAGCGGGCGGCCGCGCAGTTCGACGAAGTGGTGGCCGCCGTGCTGGTCAACCCGAACAAGCAGGGCATGTTCAGCGTCGAGGAGCGCATCGCGATGATCGAGGAGTCAACCACCCACCTGCCCAATCTGCGGGTCGAGTCCGGCTCCGGTTTGGTGGTGGACTTCGTCCGGTCCCGCGGCCTGACCGCGATCGTCAAGGGCCTGCGCACCGGCACCGACTTCGAATACGAGTTGCAGATGGCGCAGATGAACAAGCACATCGCCGGTGTGGACACGTTTTTCGTGGCGACCACGCCGCGGTATTCGTTCGTGTCGTCGTCACTGGCCAAGGAGGTCGCCTCGATGGGCGGCGACGTCTCCGAGCTGCTACCCGAACCGGTGAACCGCCGCCTGGCCGAAAAGCTTTCGCGCGGAGCGTAATTCGCTACGGCCCGTCGTCGTCTCCGTCGCGGAGGATCTTCTCCGGGTGGAAGTAGGTGTTCGTTCTGGGTTGACCGTGGTCGAGGTGTGGCGGTGGTATCCATTCGGTGTCGCCGTTTTTGAGCTTGCGGGTGGTCCAGCCTCGGTCGGCGAGTTTGTGGTGCGGACCGCAGGCCAGAGTGAGGTCGACGATGTCTGTCTTGTGACATTGGGCCCAGGCGGTGACGTGGTGGACTTCGGTGAGATAGCCGGGCATATCGCAATTGGGAAACGAGCACCCGCGGTCCTTGGCGTGTAGCACAATTCGTTGACCGGGTGAGGCAATGCGTTTGGTGTGATAGAGCCCGATTGCGTGGCCTTTGTCGAAGATGGCCAGGTAGTGGTGGGCGTGGCTTGCCATGCGGATGACGTCGCTCATCGGTAGCAGGGTGCCGCCGGCGGTGAGCGCTGTGCCGCATTTGGCTTCCAGGTCGGCGAGGTTGGCGCTGACGATGATCGACGCCGGTAACCCGTTGTGCTGGCCCAGGTCGCCGGAGGCCAACAGGGCGCGCCCGGCGGCGACCAGGGCGTCGTGGTTGCGCTGGCCGGCCGAGCGGGTGTCGTTGTCGATGGCCTGCTGCGACGGGGTACCGGCCAGGCAGGGGGTGAGGTCGTCGGGGTTGCACATGCCGGGGGCGGCCAGTTTGGCCAGCACCGCGTCGAGGGTGGCGCGGGCTTGGGGGGTCAGATAGCCGCTGATGGCGCTCATGCCGTCGGGGCCTTGCTTGCTAAGGATGAGGGTGCGCCGGTGGGCCCGCTCGTCGTCGGTGTAATCGCCGTCGGGGTTTAGGCAGTCGGTGAGCCGGGCGGCCAGCTTGGCCAGGTCGTCGGGGCGGTGCTCGCCGGCCAGCCCGGCCAGATGCGCCTCGGCGTGCTCGCGGGTCTCGGCGTCAACAAAGCCCGGCAGGTGCGCAAAGAAGCTGCGGATCACCGCCACGTGACCCGCGCCGATCTGGCCGGCGCGTTGGGCGGCGGCGGTGGCGGGCAATACCGGCTCCAATGGTTCGCCGGTGATGGCGCGGCGCTCCCCGAGGTTTTCGGCGTCGTGGATGCGCCGGGAGGCTTCGGCGGGGGTGATGCGCAGCCGGTCGGCCAGCGCGAAGCGCAGCGTGCCGCCCAGCTCGGTGTCGTTGGCCTGCGCACCGAGTTGGTTGATCAGTGGGTGTTCGACGGCGGGCAGCTGGCGGCGCAGGGTTTCGCAGCACTCGAGCATGGTCAGGCATTCCGGGGTGGTCAGCGCGTCGAAGGACAGGTCCAGCGCGCGTTTCATGGCAGCCTTGAGGGCGTCGAAGACCTCGACGGTGTCCTCCCGGCTACTCGAATGCATGTTCGAATGGTATCAGAGCGGCCGGACAAGCGCCACTGGAATGCCGAAGTAAAACCAAAGTGACACAAGTGATTACAGTGATTTCGGGCGATGGTCCTCCGGCGCGTGCCCCGACACGGCCAATATCCGTTTTGTGGTACCCAGCAACTACTAGTGGTGTCCGTGCTCAGCGTCAGGCGACCCGCCCATCATCCGCAGCATCGGCACGCCGCCGGTGAGGACAAATCGTGCCACCAGAACCGCCGCCAGAGCCAAGAACACGATGTTCAGCCACGTGGTGTAGTTCCACGAGATTCCGGCATGCATCACCGTCGCGACACGCTGAGTCGGAATGAGATGCGTTGTGCCGAAAAGTAATTCGACGAAGTATCCGGCCACCACCATCGCGGCGTAGAAGGTGGCCAGCAGCGTCAGCATCATCCGGAAGCCGTAATACTTTCGGTAGATATTCAGAATCGGCAGGATCAGCAGGTCGGCGAAGATGAACGCGATGACGCCGCCGAAGCTGATGCCCCCGTTCCACAGCACCGCCGCCAACGGCACATTGCCGATCGAGCAGACGAACGACGCGATCGCCACCAGCGGTCCGACGATCGGCCCCCACAGCGCAGACAGCATCGGATTCTGTGCGAAAAAGAAGTGCTGCCAGAATGTTTCGGGTACCCAGGCGGCGATGGCGCCGGCGATCAACAAGCCGAGGACCAGGTCGCGAAGGATCGCCGCCCATTCCATGACAAAGACGTGCGAGACAGCGGTAAACCCTTGCGGGGACAGCAGCCGTCGCCAAAACGAGCCTTCGCCCTGCACCGACATGTCCATGGCTGCATGGCCTTCCATCGAACCGGCGATACCGCGTTCGGCCTGCCGGCGGGCGGCGTCGATCACTCGCGACCGGACGAACAGCCGGAACAACAGGGCCAGCGTCACGATCATCACGGGCCCGCCGATGAACTCTGCCACCATGAACCGCCAACCCATCAGCAGCGCCAGGATGATGCCGAGCTCCACCACCAGATTGGTCGAGGCGATTTCGAAGGCCATGGCGGCGGTGAAGTTGGCGCCCTTGCGGAATAGGGAACGGGCCAACGCCACCGCGGCGTAGGAGCACGACGACGACGCGGCGCCCAACCCCGCCGCCACGGCCAGCGTGCGCGGCCGGTCGTCACCGAGCAGCGCAGCGATCGTCGAGCGTCGCACCAGGGACTGGACCACCGCCGACAGCGCGAAACCCAGGATCAGTGCCCACAGAATTTCCCACGCCATCGAGCCGGCCATGCCGAGGGCGCGAAGTACGGCATCCACCCGTCTCATTGTGGGGCCGCGCTTGGCGCGGGTTGTGCCGGCCGACATAATGACGCCCAAGTGTGCAGGTGAGCGGCGCTGCTCAGGCCCGCCAATATTCGACACACCGGGCCCGGCAACGCAGTCACAGACGCAACACCAGGCACACTGGTAACAACAACGATGCCGGGAGGGTGTTGCGGTGTACCGAGTTTTCGAAGCGCTCGACGAGCTGGGCGCGATTGTCGAAGAAGCCCGTGGCGTGCCGATGACGGCGGGCTGTGTGGTGCCGCGCGGCGACGTGCTGGAGCTGATCGACGACATCAAGGACGCGATCCCCGGCGAACTCGACGACGCGCAGGACGTGCTCGACGCGCGCGACTCGCTGCTGCACGACGCCAAGACACACGCCGACTCCATGGTGTCCTCGGCCACCACCGAGTCGGAGTCGATGATCAACCACGCCCGCTCGGAGGCGGACCGGATCCTGGCCGACGCCAAGGCGCAGGCCGACCGGATGGTCGCCGAGGCGCGCCAACACAGCGAGCGGATGGTTTCCGAGGCGCGCGACGAAGCGGTTCGCATCGCGGCCGCGGCAAAGCGCGAGTACGAGGCCACCACCGGACGCGCCAAGGCGGAATGCGACCGGCTGGTCGAAGAGGGCAACATCTCGTATGAGAAAGCCGTGCAAGAGGGCATCAAGGAGCAGCAGCGCCTGGTGTCGCAGACCGAGGTGGTGGCTTCCGCCAACGCCGAGGCCACCCGGCTCATCGACGCGGCGCACGCCGAAGCGGACCGGCTGCGCGGCGAATGCGACATCTACGTCGACAGCAAACTGGCCGAATTCGAAGAATTCCTCAACGGCACGCTGCGGTCGGTCAACCGCGGCCGCCACCAGCTGCGGACCGCGGCCGGCATCCACGACTACGCACAGCGTTAGCGTGAGCCGCCCGTAGGATTGCGGGCATGCCCAGGCAGCACAGTTCGACGGCCCAGCGGCATCCGACTTCGCCGCTGGCGATCAACATCTCGCGACTGGGACGCCGCCCCGGAGCCATGTTTTCGGTCCACGACACCGTGGCAAGCCCGTCCCGCATCGGGCTGGACCTGATCGCGATCGAGCGCGGCGCCCCCTTGGAGATGGACCTGCGCGTCGAGTCGGTGTCCGAAGGCGTGCTGGTGAGCGGAACGCTGGACGCGCCGACCACCGGTGAATGCGTCCGCTGCCTGACCGCGGTCGCCGGGCATGTGCAGGTCGTGCTGACCGAACTGTTCGCCTACCCCGACAGCGCCACCGACGTGACCACCAAGGAAGACGAGGTTGGCCGCGTCGTCGACGACATCGTCGACCTCGAGCAGCCGGTCATCGACGCCGTCGGGCTGGAACTGCCGCTGTCCCCGGTGTGCCGGGCCGACTGCCCTGGGCTGTGCCCCACTTGCGGGGTGCCGCTGGCCACCGCCGAACCCGGCCATCACCACGACCAGATCGACCCGCGCTGGGCCAAGCTGGCCGCGATGCTGCCGCCGGACGACGAGGCGCAGCCGTGAACGAGCTGCTCGAGGCGCTCGGGGTAGACCTGCCCGAAGACCTGCTCACCCTGGCGCTGACCCACCGCAGCTATGCCTACGAGCACGGCGGGCTGCCCACCAACGAGCGCCTGGAGTTCCTCGGCGACGCCGTGCTCGGCCTGACGGTCACCGACGAGCTGTTCCGCCGCCACCCCGACCGCTCAGAGGGGGATCTGGCCAAGTTGCGCGCCAGCGTGGTCAACACCCAGGCCCTAGCCGACGTCGCGCGGGGGCTGACCGACCACGGGCTCGGTGCCCACCTGCTGCTGGGCCGCGGGGAGGCCAACACCGGCGGCGCCGACAAGTCGAGCATTCTGGCCGACGGGATGGAATCCCTGCTGGGCGCGATCTACCTCCACCACGGCATCGAGACCGCCCGCCAGGTGATCCTGCGGCTGTTCGGTGGGCTGCTGGACGCGGCGCCGAACCTGGGCGCCGGCCTGGACTGGAAGACCAGCCTGCAGGAGCTGACCGCCTCGCGCGGCCTGGGCGCACCGTCCTACCAGGTCACCTCGACCGGCCCGGACCACGACAAGGAATTCACCGCCGTCGTCATCGTGATGAACACCGAATACGGCTCCGGTGTGGGCCGAACCAAGAAGGAAGCCGAACAAAAGGCGGCGGCCGCGGCGTGGACCGCGCTGGACAGCGCCTAGATGCCTGAACTGCCCGAAGTCGAGGTAGTGCGGCGCGGGTTGGCCGACCATGTGGTCGACAAGACCATCGCCGCGGTCCGGGTGCACCATCCGCGGGCGGTGCGCCGCCACGAGGCCGGCCCGGCCGACTTGACGGCGCGGCTGCTCGGCGCGCGAATCACCGGCACCGACCGGCGCGGCAAGTATCTCTGGCTCACGCTCGACGACGGCGACACCGCGCTCGTCGTGCACCTGGGCATGAGCGGGCAGATGCTGATCGGCGCCGTCCCCAACACAGGTCACCTGCGGATTGCCGCGGTGCTCGACGACGGGACCGCGCTGAGCTTTGTCGACCAGCGGACGTTCGGCGGCTGGCTGCTCGCCGACTTGGTGACCGTCGACGGCAGTGTGGTGCCTGCGCCGGTGGCGCATCTGGCGCGCGACCCGCTCGACCCGCGCTTCGACGTCGATGCTGTGGTTAAGGTGTTGCGGCGCAAGCATTCTGAGATCAAACGTCAACTGCTGGACCAGACGGTCGTGTCGGGGATCGGCAACATCTACGCCGACGAGGCGCTGTGGCGGGCCAAGGTGAACGGCGCGCGCCTCGCCGACACATTGACCCGCCCGAAACTGACCGCGGTGCTGGCGGCGGCCGCCGACGTGATGCGCGACGCGCTGGAGCAGGGCGGTACGTCGTTCGATTCGCTGTACGTCAATATCAACGGGCAGTCCGGCTACTTCGACCGGTCGCTGGACGCCTACGGCCGCGACGGCCAACCCTGCCGGCGGTGTGGCGCGGTGATCCGCCGCGAGAAGTTCATGAACCGCTCGTCGTACTACTGCCCGAGATGCCAACCGCGACCGCGCCGCTGAGGCACGAGGGTGCGCAAACCCGGGAATCCGGCCGGCGTGTAGGCCGGGGACGCGCACGCTCGCGCCGGAAGGGGTGACCGGTAGAAAAGAGGCCATGACGCAACTGTGGGTGGAACGTACCGGTCCGAGGCGCTACACCGGGCACAGCTCGCGCGGCGCGCAGGTCCTCGTCGGCTCGGAGGACGTCGACGGTGTGTTCACCCCCGGCGAGCTGCTCAAGATCGCGCTGGCGGCCTGCAGCGGGATGGCCAGCGACGAGCCGCTGGCCCGCCGGCTCGGTGACGACTACAAGGCGGTGGTCCGGGTCTCCGGCGCGGCCGACCGCGAGCAGGAGCGCTATCCCCTGCTGGAGGAGACCCTCGAGCTGGACCTGTCCGGGCTGGGCGACGCCGAGAAGGCGCGCGTGCTGACCGTCGTGCAGCGCGCCGTCGACCAGGTCTGCACCGTCGGGCGCACCCTCAAGTCCGGCACCACGGTCAACTTCGAGATCGCCGATGCCTGACGTCCGGCTCACCGCCTGGGTGCACGGCCGGGTGCAGGGCGTCGGCTTCCGCTGGTGGACGCGCAGCCGGGCGCTGGAACTGGGGTTGACCGGCTACGCCGCCAACCGGCCCGACGGGCGGGTGCAGGTTGTCGCGCAGGGCTCACGTGACGCCTGTGAACAGCTGTTGCAGTTGTTGCAGAGCGGCAAAACACCAGGCCAGGTCGACAAAGTCGTCGCCGACTGGTCGCCGCGCGGCGAACCCATCAACGGGTTCACTGAAAGGTAGTCTGCACGCCGTGTACCTGAAGAGTCTGACGCTCAAGGGCTTCAAGTCCTTCGCTTCGCCGACGACTCTGCGCTTCGAGCCGGGCATCACCTGCGTCGTCGGGCCCAACGGTTCGGGCAAATCCAACGTCGTCGACGCGCTGGCCTGGGTGATGGGCGAGCAGGGCGCCAAGACGCTGCGCGGCGGGAAGATGGAAGACGTCATCTTCGCCGGTACCAGCTCGCGGGCACCGTTGGGCCGTGCCGAGGTCACCGTCACCATCGACAACTCCGACAACGCGCTGCCGATCGAATACTCCGAGGTGTCGATCACCCGTCGCATGTTCCGCGACGGCGCCAGCGAATACGAAATCAACGGCAGCAGTTGCCGTTTGATGGATGTGCAGGAGCTCCTCTCCGACTCCGGCATCGGCCGCGAGATGCACGTCATCGTCGGGCAGGGCAAGCTGAACGAGATCCTGGAGTCGCGGCCCGAGGACCGTCGGGCGTTCATCGAGGAAGCCGCCGGGGTGCTCAAGCACCGCAAGCGCAAGGAAAAGGCGGTCCGCAAACTCGAGGCGATGTCGGCGAATCTGGCCCGGCTCACCGACCTGACCACCGAACTGCGCCGCCAGCTCAAACCGCTGGGCCGCCAGGCCGAGGTGGCCCGTCGCGCGGCGACCATTCAGGCCGACCTGCGCGACGCCCGGCTGCGGTTGGCCGCCGACGACGTCGTCACCCGGCAAGCCGAGCTCGAGGACACCAACCAAGCCGAGGCGGCGTTGCGCCGCGAGCACGACGAAGCAGCCGCCCGGATGGCGGTGGCGTCGGAGGAGCTGGCGGCCCACGAGCAGGCGCTGGCCGCCTTGTCGCACAAGGCCGAATCGGCACAGCAGACCTGGTTTCGGTTGTCCGCGTTGGCCGAACGCGTCAGCGCCACCGTGCGTATCGCCCGGGAGCGCGCCCAGCATCTCGACGTCGAGCCGGCGGCCACCGGCGGCCCCGACCCCGACGCGCTGGAGGCCGAAGCCGACCAGGTCGCCGCGCAAGAGCAGCAGCTGCTGGCCGAGCTGGCCGGTACCCGCAGCCGGCTGGAGGCAGCCCGCGCGGAGCTGGCCCACCGCGAACGCCACGCCGCCGAAGCCGAAGCGGCGCACCTGGCGGCCGTGCGCGCCGAAGCCGACCGGCGCGAGGGCCTGGCCCGGTTGGCCGGCCAGGTGGAGACCATGCGGGCGCGGGTGGAATCGACGGACTCTCAAGTGGCCAAGCTCTCCGAGCGCATCGAGGAAGCCGCCGCCCGCGCCCAGCAGGCCCAGGTCGAGTTCGAAACCGTGCAGGGCCGGGTCGGCGAGCTCGACCAGGGCGAGGTCGGTCTCGACGAGCACCACGACCGCACGGTTGCCGCGCTGCGCCTGGCCGACGAGCGGGTCGCCGAACTGCAGGCCGCCGAACGCGGCGCCGAACGCCAGGTCGCGTCGCTGCGCGCGCGGATCGACGCGCTGGCGGTGGGGCTCGAACGCAAGGACGGCGCCGCTTGGCTGACCGAGAACCGCAGTGGCTCAGGCATTTTCGGCACGCTTGCGAAACTGGTCAAGGTGGCCTCCGGCTACGAGACGGCGCTGGCGGCGGTCCTCGGCGCCGCCGCCGACGCCGTAGCCGCAGACAGTTTCGGTGCGGCCCGCTCGGCGGTGAGCGCACTCAAGCAGGCCGACGGCGGTCGCGCGGCGATCGTGCTGGGGGACTGGCCGGAAGACGCTGCGCCACAAGGCATGTTGCCCGACGGCGCCCGCTGGGCGCTGGACCTGATCGAGGCGCCACCGCGGCTGCGTGGGGCGATGACGGCGATGCTGTCGGGGGTGGCGGTGGTCGCCGACCTGGCCGCGGCGCTGGATCTTGTTGCGGGACAACCAAAGCTGCGTGCGGTCACGCTCGACGGCGACTCGGTCGGCGCCGGCTGGGTCAGCGGCGGTTCGGACCGCAAACCGTCGACGCTGGAGATCACCAGCGAGATCGAGAAGGCGCGCGCCGAGTTGGCCGCCGCCGAGGCGCAGGCCAGCCAACTGTCCGCGGCGCTGTCCGGGGCGTTGAGCGAACAGGCCGCCCGCCAGGACGCCGCCGAGCAGGCGCTGGCCGCCCTCAACGAATCCGACGCCGCGATCTCGGCGATCTACGAGCAGCTGGGCCGGCTGGGCCAGGACGCCCGCACCGCCGAACAGGAGTGGCGCCGGCTGCTGCACCAGCGCGAGGAGCTGGAGGCCGGACGCGCCCAGACCCTCGAGGAGCTCGGCGAGCTCGAGACCCGGCTGCGCAACGCCGAGCAGACCCAGCCGGAGAGCGCCACCGAGCCCGTCGAGCGCCAGCAGATCGCGGCGGCCGCCGAGGCCGCCCGGGCCGCCGAGGTGGAAGCCCGGTTGGCGGTGCGCACCGCCGAAGAACGCGCGAATGCCGTTCGCGGACGGGCGGATTCGCTGCGCCGCGCCGCCGCCGCCGAACGGGAGGCACGGCTGCGCGCCCAGCAGGCCCGCGCCGCGCGTGAGCATGCCGCCGCGGTGGCCGCCGCGGTGGCCGATGCCGGGCGGCTGCTGGCCGAAAGGCTCGACCGGGTGGTGCGCGCCGCGTCGCGCAACCGCGACGCGCTGGCCGCCGAACGCCAGCAACGCTCGACGGCGATGGCGGCGGTGCGCGACGAGGTCAACGCGCTGGGCAACCGGGTCGCCGCGCTGACCGAGTCGTTGCACCGCGACGAGGTGGCCAAGGCGCAGGCCGCGCTGCGCATCGAGCAGCTCGAGCAGATGGTGCTCGAGCAGTTCGGGATGGCGCCCGACGACCTGGTCGCCGAATACGGCCCGGACGTCCCGCTGCCGCCCACAGAGCTGGAGATGGCCGAGTACGAGCAGGCCCGCGAGCGCGGCGAGCAGGTCACCGCGCCGGCGCCGATGCCCTACGACCGGGCAACCCAGGAACGCCGCGCCAAGCGCGCCGAACGCGAGCTGGCCGAGCTGGGCCGGGTCAACCCCCTGGCGCTGGAGGAGTTCGCCGCGCTGGAGGAGCGCTACAACTTCCTGTCCACCCAGCTCGAGGACGTCAAGGCGGCCCGCAAGGATCTGCTCGACGTCGTCGCCGACGTCGACGCCCGCATCCTGCAGGTGTTCACCGACGCCTACGCCGACGTGGCGCGCGAGTTCGAGCAGGTGTTCGCCGCGCTGTTCCCCGGCGGCGAGGGCCGGCTGCGACTGACCGACCCCGACGACATGCTGCACACCGGCATCGAGGTGGAGGCCCGCCCACCCGGCAAGAAGATCAAGCGACTGTCGCTGCTCTCCGGCGGCGAGAAGTCGCTGACAGCGGTGGCGATGCTGGTCGCGATCTTTCGGGCCCGCCCGTCGCCGTTCTACATCATGGACGAGGTCGAAGCCGCCCTCGACGACACCAACCTGCACCGGCTGCTGCAGCTGTTCGAGCAGTTGCGGGCCCAGTCGCAGCTGATCGTGATCACCCACCAGAAACCGACGATGGAAGTGGCCGATTCGCTGTACGGCGTGACCATGCGCGACGACGGCATCACCGCGGTCATCTCGCAGCGGCTGCGGGGTCAGGAGCTGGTAGGCAGCCCCGCATAGCCGCTGTCACGCCCCTGGAACAATGGCGGGGTGTCTGAAGGTCTGTGGATCGCACTGGCGGTCGCCGTTGCACTGGTCGTCATCGCCGCGCTGGTCTTCGGCCTGGTCCGCTACCGCCGGCGGCAGATCAGCCTGTCGGCCCGCGGAGAGACCCTCGACCGCTCCGGCGGCTACACCGCATCGTCGGGAATCACGTTCAGCCAGACAGAACGACTCGACACCACCGGCCTGCCCGGCGTCGGCGACGACGCGGCCATTCCGCGCGACGCGCCCAAACGCACCATCACCGACGTCGCACTGCCCGAACCGGACGTGGCCCCGCAGGCGCCCGAGATCGAGGCCATCGCCCCTCCCGAAGGCCGGCTGGAGCGCCTGCGCGGACGGTTGGCCAAATCCCAGAACGCGTTGGGCCGCAGCATGCTTGGCCTGCTCGGCGGCGGCGACCTCGACGAAGACTCCTGGCAGGACGTCGAGGACACCCTGCTGATCTCCGACCTCGGCCCGGTCGTCGCCACCTCGGTGGTGACGCAGCTGCGCAGCCAACTCGCCAGCAAAAACGTGCGCACCGAGGCCGAGGCCCGCGCCGTGCTGCGCGACGTCCTGATCAGCGAGCTGCGGCCCGACCTGGACCGCTCGATCCGCGCGCTGCCGCATGCCGACCATCCGTCGGTGCTGCTGGTCGTCGGCGTCAACGGCACCGGCAAGACCACGACGGTCGGCAAGCTGGCACGAGTGCTGGTCGCCGACGGTCGCCGCGTCGTCCTGGGCGCGGCCGACACGTTTCGGGCCGCCGCGGCCGACCAGCTGCAGACCTGGGCCGCCCGGGTGGGCGCCGAGGTGGTGCGCGGCGCCGAGGGGGCCGACCCCGCGTCAGTGGCGTTCGACGCCGTGGACAAGGGCATCGCGACCGGCGCCGACGTCGTCGTCATCGACACCGCCGGACGACTGCACACCAAGACCGGGCTGATGGACGAACTCGGCAAGGTCAAACGGGTGGTGAGCCGGCGAGCGGCCGTCGACGAGGTCCTGTTGGTGCTCGACGCCACGATCGGGCAGAACGGGCTCGCGCAGGCGAAGGTGTTCGCCGACGTCGTCGACATCACCGGCGCCGTGCTGACCAAGCTGGACGGGACCGCCAAGGGCGGCATCGTGTTTCGCGTCCAGCAGGAGCTGGGCGTGCCGGTCAAGCTGGTCGGGCTCGGGGAGGGGCCCGACGACCTGGCGCCGTTCGAGCCCGCCGCGTTCGTCGACGCGTTGCTCGGCTGAGCGGTGGCGATCGCAAGCGCGGCGTAGCCGGGCGCGGCGGGTCGCCACAATTGCCCGTGAGCATCCTGTAACTCCGGCGAAACCGTGCTGCGTCGGACCCGAAACAACCACTGCTCATTGTTTGACCAGGTCATACGGCGACAGGAGGTTGGGCGTGGACCATTTCCCGACGATGGGGGTACCGGACACCGGGGACACCGCCTGGATGCTGGCCAGCTCGGCGCTGGTGCTGTTGATGACGCCGGGGCTGGCGTTTTTCTACGGCGGCATGGTCCGCGCCAAGAGCGTCCTCAACATGATCATGATGAGCATCAGCGCGATGGGCGTCGTGACGGTGCTGTGGGTGCTCTACGGCTATTCGCTCGCTTTCGGCGACGACGTCGGCAACATCGCGGGCAGCCCCACCCAGTACTGGGGTCTGAAGGGCCTCATCGGTGTCAACGCCGTCGCCGCCGACCCGGCCAACTCGACGCCCGGCGTTGAGATTCCGCTGGTGGGTACCTTGCCCGCGACGGTTTTCGTGGCGTTCCAACTGATGTTCGCGATCATCACCGTCGCGTTGATCTCCGGTGCGGTGGCCGACCGGTTGAAGTTCGGTAGCTGGATGCTGTTTGCCGCACTGTGGGCGACGGTCGTGTACTTCCCGATCGCCCACTGGGTGTTCGCCGCCGACAAGGCCGCATCCGCCCACGGCGGCTGGATCCTCAACGAGCTGCACGCGATCGACTTCGCCGGCGGCACCGCCGTGCACATCAATGCCGGTGCGGCGGGCCTGGTGCTGGCCATCATCCTCGGCAAGCGCCGAGGCTGGCCCGCAACGCCGATGCGGCCACACAACCTGCCCTTCGTCATGCTGGGGGCGGGCCTGCTGTGGTTCGGCTGGTACGGGTTCAACGCCGGTTCGGCCACCAGCGCCAACGGTGGGGCCGGTTCGACGTTCATCACCACCACGATCGCGACGGCCGCCGCCATGCTCGCCTGGTTGCTCACCGAGCGCATCCGCGACGGCCGTGCGACGTCACTGGGCGCCGCGTCGGGCATCGTGGCAGGCCTGGTCGCCATCACCCCGTCGTGCTCGTCGGTGAATGTTGTGGGAGCGTTGGCAATCGGCTTTGTGGCCGGGGTCGCGTGCGCGTTGGCCGTCGGGCTGAAGTACCGATTCGGCTTTGACGACTCCCTCGACGTCGTGGGGGTGCATCTGGTCGGAGGCTTGGTCGGCACCCTGCTGGTTGGCCTGCTGGCGGCGCCGGAGTCCCTTGCCATCGCCGGAGTCTCGGGGGTGTCGCCGGGCTTGCTCTACGGCGGCGGTTTCGCTCAGCTGTCGCGGCAGGCCATCGGCGCGGGCAGTGTCTTTGCGTATTCGGTTGTCGGCACGGCTATCTTGGCTCTGGTCGTGAAATTCACCATCGGGCTGCGCCTCAACGCGGAGGATGAAGCCTCGGGCATCGACGAAGCTCAGCACGCCGAGAGCGGTTACGACTTCGCGGTTGTCGCCAGTTCGGTTCCTGCACATCACGGCATCGAGGGAGCAGAGGGACAAGGATATGAAGCTGATTACCGCGATCGTCAAGCCGTTCACGCTGGAAGACATCAAGCACAGCCTGGAGGAGCTGGGGCTCCTGGGGATGACGGTCAGCGAAGTCAAGGGGTACGGGCGACAGAAGGGTCACACTGAAGTTTACCGGGGTGCCGAGTACTCGGTGGATTTCGTGCCGAAGGTGCGGATCGAGGTCTTGGTCGACGACTTCGCCGCGGACAAAGTGGTCGATGCCATTGTGCGGGCGGCTCGCACCGGCAAGATCGGCGACGGCAAAGTGTGGGTCAGCCCCGTCGAAACCGTTGTGCGGGTTCGCACCGGTGAGCGTGGAGTCGACGCGATTTGAGCACCTGATCCGACCTGGGCAGCAATGACACCACCTGGCCCAGATTCACCCGAGGCATTCCGGTCGGACATCGCCTCAGGTGAAAATTGCTGCGCCGCAACTGATCTAGCCGCTGCCCGGGCTCAGCTGCTGGCCAGCTCGCCAGGCCAAGTGGATGCGGCGGCGCTGCGCCGAGCGTGGGGCGAGCTGCACGAATTCTGGCTGTCCGCCAAGGCTGCCGAAATCGGTATCACGGCCCACAGTGGCTTTGCGGTTATCGCGACCGGTTCACTGGGCCGTCGCGAGCTGCTGCCGCATTCTGACCTGGACCTGCTGCTTGTGCACGACGAGATGCCCGCAGAAACCGTCGGTCAGGTCGCGGAGAAGCTGTGGTATCCCTTGTGGGACAGCAACATTCGCCTGGACCATAGTGTGCGCACCGTTGCCGAGGCATTGCAGGTTGCGGGCGAGGACATTTCCGCCGGACTGGCCATGCTGGACGCGCGCCACATCGCCGGCGACGAGCGGCTCTCGGCGCGACTCGTCGACGGCGTACGCCAGCAGTGGCGAGCTGAAATCCGTTCGCGCTTCGACGAACTCGTCGACGTCACGCAATCGCGGTGGCGCCGCAGCGGCGAGATCGCGCACCGCGCCGAGCCCGACCTGAAATGCGGTCGCGGCGGGCTGCGCGACGTCCAACTGCTCGAGGCGCTGGCCGTGGCCCAGCTCGCCGACCGCGACGGCGGTTCGCTGGCCGGCGCGTACCTCACGCTGCTCGACGTGCGCACCGAACTGCACCGCGTCTCGGGCCGCGGCCATGACCTGCTGTTGGCCCAGTACGCGGACGAGATCAGCGCGGCGCTGCGGATCGGCGACCGATACGACCTGGCCCGCAGCCTTTCCGACGTGGCCCGGACCGTCAGCTATCGGGTCGATGCCGGCCTGCGCACCGCCGCCAACGCGCTGCCGCGGCGCGGGATGTCGGCGATGCGGCCGCGGCTGCGCCGGCCGCTGGACGCGGGCGTGGTCGAGTACGCGGGGGAGGTGGTGCTGGCCCGCGACGCGCGACCGGAACGCGATCCCGCCCTGGTGTTGCGGGTGGCCGCTGCGTCGGCCGTCACCGGCTTGCCGATCGCGGCGTCCACGCTGAGCTGGCTGGCCGACACCGCGCCCGAGCTGCGCACACCGTGGCCGCGCGAAGCGCTGGACAATCTGCTGGTCCTGCTGGCCGCCGGGCCCGCGATGGTGGCAACCATCGAGGCGCTGGACCGCACGGGGCTGTGGGGCCGGCTGTTCCCGGAATGGGAGGCCGTCCGCGACCTGCCGCCCCACGACATCGTCCACATCTGGACCGTGGACCGGCACTTGGTCGAAACAGCTGTGCGCGCAAGGGTTTTCACCACCCGGGTAGCGCGTCCGGATTTGCTGGTACTGGCCGCGCTGCTGCACGACATCGGTAAGGGCCGCGGCACGGACCACAGCGTCATCGGCGCCAAGCTGGCCACGCAGATCGGCACCAGGCTAGGTATGTGGCCCTCCGACGTCGAGATGCTCTCGAAGCTGGTGTTGCACCACTTGTTGCTGGCGAAGACCGCCACCCGGCACGACCTCAACGACCCGGACACCATCGCCACCGTCACCGAGGCGCTTGGCGGGGATCCGGTGCTGCTGGAGGTATTGCACGCGCTGACCGAAGCCGACGCGCTGGCCACCGGGCCGGCGGTGTGGAGCGACTGGAAGGCGTCGCTGGTCGCTGACCTGGTGCGGCGCTGTCGGCTGGTGATGGCCGGCGAGTCGCTGCCGCACGCCGATCCGATCGATCCCGAATACCTTTCGCGGGCCGCGGACCACGGTGTGCATGTGGAGTTGCGGGCCGGCAGCAGCCGGCGCAGCTACCACGTGGCCATGATCGCCCCGGACCAGCGCGGGTTGTTGTCCAAAGCCGCGGGCGTGTTGGCGCTCAACTCGCTGCGGGTGCATTCGGCATCGGTGAACATCCACGAGGGCGCCGCGATCAACGAATTCGTGGTATCGCCCTACTTCGGTTCTCCGGCCGCCGCCGACCTGCTGCGTCAGCAGTTCGCCGGAGCGCTCGGCGGCGACCTCGACGTGCTGGGCATGCTCGCGGAGCGCGACAGCGATGCGCACCGCAGCCCTGTCCGCGACGTGCCGACCGGCGTCCCCGTCCACGATTCGACCGCCCGGCCACGCATCGTCTGGTTCGACGGCACGGCCGGCAGGCAGGTCATCGAGGTTCGCGCCACCGACAGCGCCGGCTTGCTCGCCCGGCTCACCGGCACGCTGGAGCGGGCCGGGGCGGACATCGTCTGGGCGAAAGTGACCACGCGAGGCTCGATGGTCGACGACGTGTTCTGCGTCGTGCTGCCTAACGGGAAAGCCGAGAACGCTTCGGAGCTGCAAGGTGCGATCGAGCGCGAGCTGCTCGCCGAATTGGGCGGCGGCGCCGAAAGATCGGTCGACCGCGCCAGCTAGGAATTGCGGCGCCGATTACAACCAGCGTCGCGCAGCTGAATTTCCCACTTTCGAAAGCCTGCGGAGGCTACGTCAAAAGTTTCAGCATTGTTAAGTTCTTCATGTTTCCGTCATGTTCGAGCGAAATTTGTTAAAGGTTCGGGCGCGGCCGTTAAAAAGCCGTTGTCAACCTGTTCTTCGGCCGGTCGGTCGGCAAAACTATGAACGACGAATGGGCAGTCGCTGCACTGGCCGGCCCATTTTTCCGGTGGATTCGAGAAAGGTTCGTTCGTTATGGCCACACAGCCGGAAGGGTTGGCGGCGGCGCTGACAAAACTGCAAGGCCGGGGCGCGGCCCTGGCGGCTCTGGAGGCGGCCATCGCCGCCCCGCCGGCCGGGCTGGCCCCGGCAGCCAGCGACGAGGTGTCGGCATTGATGGCGACACAGTTCGCCCTGCACGGGGAGGCCTATCAGGCGGTCAGCGCCCAAGCCCGGGCGATGCACGAGATGTTCGTCGGCATCCTGGCTGCCGGCGCTGCTGCGCAGGCAGCGACTGACGCCGCCGACAGCTAAAGGTCAACGAAAAGGCTGCGGTTGCCGCTTGATGCGCGGCGACCGCAGCCTTTGTCTTGTAGGCGTGCTCGTCAGACGAGCACCTGCTTGGGCATCACCGTGGGCTTGACCCCGTAACGCGGCGCCCCGAAACCGTAGCCGGCGCGGCCGGCCGAGGCGACCGACGGCATACCGGCCGGCAGGGCCGTCACCTCGCCAGCCTCTTCGGCGGCCGCCGTCCACCCGCTGCCCGCCAACGTGGCGCCGGTACCGGCCGGCGTAGCCGAGGACCAACTGGCCGGCACCGACAATCCGCTGCCGATCGAGGACGCCGACCCCATCCCCGCCAGCACCGTCGGCGCACCGAAACCGCCGGTGGCAGGGGCCGCCGAACCCGCCAGCGTCATGCCCATGCCCACGCCGGCGCCGACCGGCGTGACTTCGCCGACCGTGACGCCCGCCGGGGCATTGGCCACGAAGTGGCCCAGGGTCGCCGCGGCCGAGATGGTCATCATCGCGCACCACGACGCGGTGACATCTGCGGAGTTGATGGTGTTCGACACCATCGGGACGCCGAGCAGGTCGTTGAGACCTTGCCAGATCGAGGTTCCGGAACTCGCGTTCGACGTGACCGCGCTCAGCGGGTTGGCGAGCGCCCCCTGCGCGTTGGTCAGGTTGCCGAGCAGCCCGCTCAGGCCCGTCGACGTCGCATTGCTGTTGGCGGCGTTGGCGACCGCGGCAGCTTGCAGACCGCCTCCGGCCGGGTTGGTGTTCTGGGCCGGTGGGGTCAGCGGTGACACCTGCGCGTTCACCGCCGATGTGGCCGCGTAGCCGTACAGGGCGGCGGCGTCTTGCGCCCAGAATTCCGCGTACATGGCTTCGTTCGCCATGATCGCCGGGGTGTTCTGCCCCAGAATGTTCGTCGCGACGAGGGCCGCCAGCTGCGCCCTGTTGGCCGCGATCACCGGCGGTGGCACGGTGGCCATGAAGGCCGTCTCGTAGGCCGCCGCCGACGCCATGGACTTGGATGCCGCTTCCTGCAGCTGCCCGGAGGTGGTGTTCAGCCAGGCGATGTAGGGCTGGGCCGCGGCGGCCATCGATGCCGACGACGGTCCAAGCCACTCGGAGCCGACGAGTTGGGAGATCACCGCCTCGTAGGAAGCCGCGTTCGAGCTCAATTCCGAGCTCAGGCTGCTGAACGCCGACGCGGCGGCCATCATCGGGCCGGCTCCTGCCCCGGCGTACATGAGCGCAGAGTTGACCTCCGGCGGTCGCGCTGCGAAATCAAAGAACATTGCGTTGCATCCCGTCCCTCAGTTGAGCCAATCGATAAACCCGGCCGCCATTGGCCATCGCAAATCCCTTACGTAACCGTCGGTTTGGGCATTGCCGGCATGACCTTGGGTTTGACGCCGTAGCGCGGCGCTCCGAAGCCGTAGCCGCCGCGACCGGCCGAGGCGACCGACGGCATGCCGGCCGGCATGGTGGTCACCGTCCCGGCGTGGGGCGCAGCCGTGGTCCAGTTCTGAGCCGCAAACGTCACGGGCGTACTCGCTCCCGGGACTCCGGCTGCCCAGCTCGGCGGCACCGACAGCCCACCGACAGCTGAGGCCTGGCCGACCCCGGCCAGCACCGCCGGCGCGCCGCCAAGTCCGCCGACCCCGCCGGCAGCTGCCGGAGCGACGGCTCCGTCCAAGCCGGCCGCCAGGCCGCCCACGTCGGCGGCGGCTTCCTCGGGTAGGGCGGAGAGAAGTCCGCCGCCGCCCATACCGATCAGGTCCGACGCCGCCGACGCCCAGTTCCCGACCTGGATGTTGCCAAGGTTGGCGAGGTTGCTGTTGAGCGGGTTCGACGACGAACCGAGCATGTTGGCGAGGTTTTCGAGAATGTCGCCGAGCCCCGTCGACTGTGTCGGGGCCGCCGACGCGGCCGACGACGCTCCGAACAGCGATCCCATTCCCTGCAGCGGCGTCGAGGCGGCCGCGACCTGGTTGGCCGCCTCGGTCTCTCCGTACGAGCCCGCGCTGGTTCCCAGCAGGTTCACGAACTGCTGGTGGACGGCCTGCGCCTGGGCGCTGACCGACTGGTACAGCTGCCCGTACGTGGAGAACACGCCCGCCTGCAGCAACGACACCTCGTCGGAGGCCGCGGGCAGGATGGCTGTGGTGGGAGGTGCGGCGGCCGCGCTCTCGGCGGAAAACGAATTGCCGATGCCCTCGAGCTGGGCTGCGGCTGCGGCGATCGCTTCAGGCATCGTCTTGACGAACACCATGTATTTCTCCCGAGCAAAATAAATCGACTCTTTCAGGAGCCGACTATGAGTTGAGTGTGTGGCGGTCTGGCAATGGATCCACCGCTATTTTGCTTAACCGTCGGGCCCGGACAAAGCGGGTTAATGACTTTTTAACGTCGGCGGGTAAACTTTTAACAGTTCGTATCCGGGCCGCCTAGGGGAGATGTAACTGGGCTGTTAAAAAATCCTCACCATTTATGAGTTGGGCAAGTTTCCAAATGCTCACCGCCCATAAAAATCGACTTGCACCGGCGGCGGTGCGTTAAAGGCGCGTTACCGAGTTCTCGCGGCCCCGGCCGGGCATCCGCGGAGCAGGCGCTCGCAGGCCTCGGCCGGGTACCGTCGTCGCAACCAGCCCAGCCATCGCGCAGGCCGGGCGCCGTTCACTGACAGGGGGTTGCCGCTGACGTGAACGACGACCCGCGCACCGATGCGGTCGGCCGCCAGTACCAGCGGTGGACGTACCCGCCTCCGATCCGGGACCTCGACGAGTGGACGGCGAGCCACTGGGAGTGGTTCGACCCTGTGCATGCTCACCGTGTTTTATGGCCGGACCGTGAATACCAGCCCGACCTCGACATCTTGATTGCGGGCTGCGGCACCAATCAGGCGGCGGTGTTTGCATACACCAATCCCAATGCGAAAGTGCTGGCGGTCGACATCAGCCAGTCCTCACTTGAGCACCAGCAGTATTTGAAAGACAAGCACAGGCTGTCGAACTTAGATTTGTGTCTGATGCCGATCGAAGAACTGCCGACATTGGGCCGCGATTTCGATCTGCTGGTATCGACCGGCGTATTGCATCACATGGCGGATCCGCTTACCGGCATGAAGGCGCTCGCCGCCTGCTTGCGCCGAGATGGCGCTATGGCTGTCATGCTCTATGCAAAGTACGGCCGGCTCGGGATTGATTTGCTGGAATCGGTCTTTCGTGACTTGGGGCTGGTTCAGGACGATGCATCGGTCCAAATAGTCAAAGACACGCTTTCCCTGCTGCCGGCCGATCATCCCGCCCAAAGCTATCTCAAACTAGCCCGAGATCTGCAGACCGACGCCGCCTTCGTCGACACGTTCCTGCACGGTAGAGCACGTAGTTATACCGTCGAAGAATGTGTCGCCCTGGCGGCAGCAGCGGGCCTGCAGTTTCAGGGTTGGTTCCACAAGACACCGTATTATCCGCACGACTTGCTGGTTCAGGAAAGCAAGTTTCACGCGATCGTCGAGGCGTTGCCCGAGCATCGAACGTGGTCGGTCATGGAGCGCCTTCAGACGTCAAATGGCTGCCACTTTTTCATGGCCTGCAGGCCCGACCGCCCGAAAAAAAGTTACACCATCGACTTTCGGACGGCCGAGGCGCTGGATTACATTCCGATGCTGCGCACACGTTGCGGCTTCTCCGGCAGCGAAATTTACTGGCCCGGCGCGCGCATGCGTCTGACTCCAATTCAAACGGCATTTGTAGGGTACGTCGACGGGCATCGCACCATTCGAGAGATCGCCGAATGCGTGGCGAAGCAGAGCCAAGTCGGTGAGATTCACCATGAGAACTTCGGCCGGAAGTTATTCCAGTCGCTGTGGCGTCTCGATTTTGTCGCGATGGCCCTCAACACGAGCTCACCTGGCCAGACGCAGGTCTGACTGCGATTGCCGCGCCCCGCTAGCCCCATGATGGCGACCCGCCGCGCCCGGCTCGGCCGCGCTTGCGATCGCCACTGTGTTGGATGGCCAGCCTCCATCCTCGCGCCGTGCCGGCGCTCGTCGTCGCCCGGCTAGGCTGGGCGGCGTGTTTGAATCCCTGTCCGACCGGCTGACCGGCGCCCTGCAGGGGCTGCGCGGCAAGGGCCGGCTGACCGACGCCGACATCGACGCCACCACCCGCGAAATCCGGCTGGCGCTGCTGGAAGCCGACGTCTCGCTGGCGGTGGTGCGGGCCTTCGTCAGCCGAATCAAGGAACGCGCCAAGGGCGCCGAGGTGTCGGGTGCCCTCAACCCGGCGCAGCAGGTCGTCAAGATCGTCAACGAAGAACTCATCGGCATCCTGGGCGGCGAGACCCGCCAGCTGAGGTTCGCCAAGACCCCGCCGACCGTGGTGATGCTCGCCGGTCTGCAGGGCTCCGGTAAGACGACGCTGGCCGGTAAGCTGGCCGCCTGGCTGCGCGGTCAAGGCCACACGCCGCTGTTGGTGGCTTGCGACCTGCAGCGCCCCGCCGCGGTGAACCAGCTGCAGGTCGTCGGCGAGCGCGCCGGCGTTCCGGTGTTCGCGCCGCATCCCGGCTCGTCTCCTGAATCCGGCCCCGGTGATCCGGTCGCCGTCGCCTCCGCGGGGCTCGAGGAGGCGAGGGCCAAGCATTTCGACGTCGTCATCGTCGACACCGCCGGCCGGCTGGGCATCGACGAGGAGATGATGGCGCAGGCCGCCGCCATCCGTTCGGCGATCGATCCCGACGAGGTGATCTTCGTCCTCGACGCGATGATCGGTCAGGACGCCGTCACCACTGCCGAGGCATTCCGCGAGGGCGTCGGCTTCACCGGCGTGGTGCTGACCAAGCTGGACGGTGACGCCCGCGGCGGCGCCGCCCTTTCGGTCCGCGAATTGACCGGTGTCCCAATACTTTTCGCCTCCACCGGGGAGAAGCTGGAAGACTTCGACGTCTTCCACCCCGACCGGATGTCCAGCCGCATCCTCGGCATGGGCGACCTGCTCAGCCTGATCGAACAGGCCGAGCAGGTCTTCGACGCGCAACAGGCCGAGGCCGCTGCCGTCAAGATCGGAACCGGCGAGCTGACGCTCGAGGATTTCCTCGAGCAGATGCTGGCCATCCGCAAGATGGGACCGATCGGCAACCTGCTCGGCATGCTGCCGGGCGCCGGCCAGATGAAGGAGGCCCTGGCCGCCGTCGACGACAAACAACTCGACCGGCTGCAGGCCATCATCCGCGGAATGACACCGCAGGAGCGCGCCGACCCGAAGATCATCAACGCCTCGCGCCGGCTGCGGATCGCCAACGGTTCCGGGGTGACCGTCTCGGAGGTCAACCAGCTGGTCGACCGCTTTTTCGAGGCCCGCAAGATGATGTCGTCGATGGTCGGCGGCATGGGCATACCCGGGCTCGGCCGCAAGTCGGCGACCCGAAAGGCCGCAAAAGCCAAGGGCGGAAAGGGCAAAAAGGGCAAGAAGCGCGGCCCGACACCGCCGAGGCGCAGCCCGGTCGGGCTGCCCGCCGGCTTCCCCGACCTGTCACAGATGCCGGCCGGCCTTGACGAGTTGCCGCCCGGCCTCGCCGATATCGACTTGTCCAAGCTGAATTTCCCCGGCAAGAAATAGCCGCATGCGGCTCCACGTCCGCGGACACCGACTGCCCGACGACCAACCGGTGCAGTGGTGGATCGTTGACGGCACGCTCAGCGCCGAACCCGTCGCGGGCGCCGAAACCGTTTTCGACCAAGGCTGGATCCTGCCCGGGCTCGTCGACGCGCACTGTCACGTCGGCGTCGGCCCGGGCGGCGCCGTCGAGCTCGACGAGGCGATCCGGCAGGCCGAAACCGAACGCGACGCCGGCGCTCTGCTGCTGCGCGACTGCGGCTCGCCGATCGACACCCGCAGCCTCGACGATCGTGACAATCTGCCCCGGATCATTCGTGCCGGACGGCATTTGGCCAAACCGAAACGCTACATCCCCGGGTTGCCGATCGACATCGACGACGAATCGCAGCTACCCGCCGCGGTGGCCGAGCAAGCTCGTCGCGGCGACGGCTGGGTCAAGCTGGTCGGCGACTGGATTGACCGTGAGGTCGGCGATCTGGCGCCGCTGTGGTCCGACGAGGTGCTCAAAGCCGCGATCGACACCGCGCACGCCCACGGCGCCCGCGTCACGGCGCACGTCTTCGGTGAGGACGCGCTGCCCGGGCTGATCAAAGCCGGCATCGACTGCATCGAGCACGGCACCGGGCTCACCGACGACACCATCGAGCTGATGGTCGAGCACGGCACCACCCTGGTGCCCACGCTGATCAATATCGAGAACTTCCCGGGCATCGCCGAGCGGGCCTCGCGCTACCCGGTTTACGCCGACCACATGCGCAACCTGTATGCGCGTGGCCGCCAGCGGGTCGCCGCCGCGCGCGATGCCGGTGTGCCGATCTATGCCGGCACCGACGCCGGCGGCGGCATCACCCACGGGCGCATCGCCGACGAGGTCGACGCGCTCAAGGGCATCGGGATGAGCCCGACGGAGGCGCTCGGAGCGGCGTGCTGGGACGCCCGGCGCTGGCTGGGCCGGCCGGCTCTGGAGCACGGTGCCTCGGCAGATCTGTTGTGCTACACCGACGATCCTCGTTACGGCGCCGCCGTGCTCAACCGGCCGGACCTGGTGATCCTGCGCGGCCGGGTGTTCTGACCGGCGCGATCGAGGTCTGGCCGTTAGCATCGAAGGATGTCGTTGGCCGCCGGCACGACGTTTGCTGGATACATCATCGTTCGGATGCTGGGCTTCGGTGGGCTGGGCGAGGTGTATCTGGCGCAGCACTCCACACTGACCCGCTACGACGCCCTCAAAGTCCTTCCCGCATCGCTTTCCGCCGACACCGAATTCCGGGAGAGGTTCACCCGGGAGACCGAGGCGGCGACGACGCTGTATCACCCGCACATCGTCGACGTGCACGCTCGCGGCGAGTTCGACGGCCGGCTGTGGATCGCGATGGACTACGTCGACGCGATCAACGCGGCCCAGCTCGTCGCCGAGCAGTATCCGGCCGGCATGCCCGCCGGTGACGCGTTGGCTATCGTCGCAGCCGTCGCCAGCGCGCTCGACTACGCACACCGGCGCGGACTTCTGCACCGCGCCGTCAAACCCAGCAACATCCTGCTCACCAACCCGCAGGCAGGGGAGCAGCGAATCTTGTTGACCGACTTCGGGATAACGCGATATTCCGGTCAGCCGGGCTACTCAGCGCCGGAACAACTGATGAGCGCCGACATCGACGGCCGCGCCGATCAATACGGATTGGCCGCCACCGCCTACCACCTGTTCACCGGCGCGCCGCCGGACCGGGGCAGCGCGTCGCCAGGGCTCGGCGCGCGGCGCCCTGAGCTGGCACGGCTCGACGACGTCTTGGCCAGGGCCCTGGCCAAGAACCCCCGGGACCGATTCGGGCGGTGCGGCGACTTCGCTGCGGCGCTCATCGAAGCGGCCGGCGGCTGGACCGGTGAGCGCAGCCCCGAGGCCGCCCTCGCCGTCGTCGACTACCCCGACGACGCCGAGCCCGAAACAGACGTCGCGCCAACCAGACCCAGACGGCCGTGGCTTTTGCTGGGGGCAGCAGCCGTCGCGGCGCTGTTGCTGCTGACGGGTGTGCTCGCCGGCTTCCTGCTAGGTCGCAAGAACCACCCGACCGTCACGCAGGCCGGCCCGTCGACCACGGTCCGGGCGCCGGCCGCTGTCCCCACGACCACCGCCGCCCCCGTGATGCCCGCTCGAGACCAGCTGCTCGACGGCACCTACCAGGTAGACATCAACCGCTCACAGCAGACGTTCAACGACAACCCGGACCCGCAACCGCCCGACGTCACCACGTGGTGGGCATTCCGTTCCTGGTGCACGTCCGCCGGATGTGTCGCCGCCGGAACGCAACTCGACGACAACGACCACCGGACGGCGAGCCATCCGGGCGGCACGCTCATGCTGGACTTCCGCCAGGGCGCCTGGCAATCGCGGCCCGAAACGCTGCGGTTCCCCTGCATCGGGCCGAAGGGAGCCGCGGACAACGAGACCACCACGCAGGTGTTGTCATTGCAGCCGCAGATTCACGGGCCGTTTCGGGGCGTGATGACGGTGACCGTCGAATCCGACGAGTGCGGCCAGCAGGGCGGCCGGATCACGATTCCGGCGGTGGCCGGGCGGGTCGGCGCTGCACCGCCCGACGTCACCATCCCCGGCCCCGGGCCGGCCACGGACACGGCGGCGCCGCCGACGACCAGCCCCAGCGTGCCGTCCGCCGAAAGCCCCGCCGCGCCGCCGCCGAGGCCGGGCCGCTGACCAGCCTGGACAAAAAGATTGTAAGTGCTCACTATCTCTGCTAGCGTCTGCTGCCATGGCCTACGACGTGATCGTTCGCGACGGTTTGTGGTTCGACGGCACCGGCGCCCCGCCGCAAGTCCGCCACCTTGGGATTCGCGACGGCGTGGTGTCCGCGGTGTCGGCCAAGCCGCTCGACGAGACCGGCTGCGGCGAGGTGATCGACGCGGCCGGCAAATGGGTGGTGCCCGGCTTCATCGACGTGCACACCCACTACGACGCGGAGGTGCTGCTGGATCCCGGGCTGCGGGAATCGGTGCGGCACGGGGTCACCACCGTGCTGTTGGGCAACTGCTCGCTGTCGACTGTCTACGCCAGCTCCGAGGACGCCGCCGATTTGTTCAGCCGGGTCGAGGCGGTGCCGCGGAAATTCGTCCTCGGCGCGCTGCAAGCCAAGAAAACCTGGTCGGGACCGGCCGACTACGTGCGGACGCTCGACGAAATGCCGCTGGGCCCCAATGTCGGCTCGCTGCTAGGGCATTCGGATCTGCGCACCGCGGTGCTCGGGCTCGACCGCGCCACCGACGACCACGTCAGGCCGAGCGACGCCGAGCTGAACCGGATGGCGGCCATGCTCGACGAGGCGCTCGACGCCGGTCTTTTGGGCATGTCCGGGATGGATGCGGCGATCGACAAACTCGACGGCGACCGCTACCGCTCCCGCGCGCTGCCGTCGACGTTCGCGACGTGGCGCGAACGCCGCAAGCTGATCGGCGTGCTGCGCCGGCGCGGCCGGATTCTGCAGAGCGCACCCGACGTCGACAACCCGCTGACCGGACTGCTGTTCTTCTTGTCCAGCAGCCGAATTTTCGGGCGGCGCAAGGGCGTTCGGATGAGCCTGCTGGTCTCGGCGGACTCCAAGGCGATGCCGGGCTCGGCAACCATCTTCGGTCCGCTCACCCGGCTGCTCAACGCCGTCCTGGGCTCCAGCGTGCGGTTCCAGCACCTTCCGGTGCCGTTCGAGGTGTACTCCGACGGAATCGACCTGCCGGTGTTCGAAGAGTTCGGCGCGGGCACCGCCGCGCTGCATCTGCGCGACCAGCTGGAGCGCAACCAGCTGCTCGCCGATACCGAGTACCGCCGCAGGTTCCGCCGCGAGTTCGACCGCCGCAAACTCGGGGCGTCGTTGTGGCACCGCGATTTTCACGACGCCGTGATCGTGGAATGCCCCGATGAGACGCTGATCGGCAAGAGTTTCGGCACGATCGCCGAAGAGCGCGGCCTGCATCCGCTAGACGCTTTTCTCGACGTGCTGATCGACAACGGTGAGCGCAACGTGCGCTGGACCACCGTGCTGGCCAACCACCGCCCCAAGCAGCTCGACAAACTGGCCGCCGAACCCAGTGTGCACATGGGTTTTTCGGACGCCGGAGCTCATCTGCGCAACATGGCCTTCTACAACTATCCGGTTCGGTTGCTCAAGCGCACACTGGACGCGAGCCGCACCGGCGCGCCCTTCCTCAGCGTGGAACGCGCCGTGTACCGGCTGACCGCCGAGGTGGCCGACTGGTTCGGACTCGACGCGGGCACCTTGCGCGAGGGCGACCGGGCGGATTTCGCGGTGATCGACCCGGCCGGTCTCGACGAGTCCGTGGACGGCTACCACGAGGAAGTGGTGCCGTTCTACGGCGGGCTGCGCCGCATGGTGAACCGCAACGACGCCGCCGTCGTCGCCACCGGGGTCGGTGGCGTTGTGGTGTTCCGCGACGGGCGATTTCGCGACGGGTACGGCAGCACGGTCAAGTCGGGGCGTTTCCTGCGCGCAGGCGTTCGCCAACCGCAGCGGGTCTGACGATGGCCAGAACCCAGCAGCAGCGCCGCGAGGAGACGGTCGCGCGGCTGCTGGATGCCAGCATCGCGACCATCGCCGAAGTCGGTTACGCCCGCGCATCGGCCGCGGTAATCACCAAGCGCGCAGGAGTCTCTGTGGGCGCACTGTTTCGGCACTTCGACACCATGGGCGACTTCATGGCCGCTACCGCCTACGAGGTGATGCGCCGCCAGCTTGGCGAATTCAGCAAGAAGGTCGCCGAAATACCCGCCGACAGGCCAGTTTTGGACGCGGCTCTGACCATCCTGCGTGACCTCACTGCTAATTCCACCAACACCGTGATGTATGAGCTGATGGTCGCTGCCCGCACCGACGAAAAACTCAGAGCCACGTTGCAGAATGTTCTCGAGGAATACGGCGCCAAGATCCACGACGCCGCCCGTGCGCTGGCCGGTGCCGACAGCATCCCCGAGGATGCCTTCCCGGCTCTGGTCGCGGTGATGACCAACACGTTCGACGGCGCCGCGCTGGTTCGGGCCGTGCTGCCGCAACCCGAGATCGAGGCGCAACGGATCGGGCTGCTGGCGTCGCTGTTGAACGGAATGTATGCCCTTGACGTCGATCCGGTTACCGGTCGGAAAGGTCGCTGAGCGCGTCGTCCAGCGTGCGATACAGCGACATGATCTCGCCCAGGCCCAAAAGGGTGAGCGGCCGGTGGGTGGCCGGCCCGTCGGCGACCACCGCGAACTTGCCGGAGCCGCCGGTGTTTTCATGAGCGGCGATCAGCACGCTGATTCCCGCCGATCCCAAGAAATCGACACGGGACAGGTCGACGACCATAGCGGCCGGGCTTTTGGCGCGCGCGGATTCAATGGCGTCGGTCAGCCATGGTGCACTGAGCATGTCTACGCTGCCGCTCACCGACAACACGACAACCTGATCGACCAACTTCTCGCTGACGTTGAAGTCGTCGGGTTGAGGAGGAGAACCCCCTGGAGCGTGGTGGTGTTCGACCATCATCGATCCTCGTTCCTTGCACGCATCTATGCGGCCTGTTCGCGACGTCGGCATGCTGGCAAGGGCTGTGAGCTCAACCCACGACTGAACAAGCGTCGACGGGTGTCGGCGCGGTGCCGTGGAACCATATTCGACATCCGCCGAACAGAATGCCACGGCATTGGCAGATTAGCGCACTGAGCCTAAAGGGTCCCGATGTCTGACTGCGGATCGAGGGCGAAGCCCCAGTCCAGCAGGGTGGCGGCCTGATCCCAGTAGGTCGGTCCGCCCTCGTGCACCAGCCCGTACATCATGGCGACCACCAGCCGGCGGCCGTCGCGGGCGGCGGCGCCGACGAACGTCTTGCGCGCGGCGTTGGTGAAGCCGGTCTTGCCGCCGATGGCGCCGGGATACCGGTACAGCAGTTCGTCCTGGTTGACGATCTGATGCTCGCCGCCGTCGCCGGGGAACATGGCCGACGGCTCGGCGGTGATCTGGGCGAACACCGGGTTGGCCAGGGCGGCCCGGAAGATGACGGCCAGGTCGTGGGCCGTCGACGAGCCCGAGCCGCCGGGCCCGTCCAGACCCGACGGGGTCGCCGCGTGGGTGTTCACCGCGCCCAGCGACGCCGCCTTGGCATTCATCTTGGCCACCGCCGCCTGCTGGCCGCCGAGCATCTGCGCCAGCGCGTTGGCGGCGTCGTTGCCCGACACCAGCAGCAGACCGTCGAGCAGCTGGCGCGCCGTGTAGGTGCGGCCGGGCTTGACGCCCACGCAATTGCACTCGACGTGGGTGGTGGTCTCGTCGGCAACCACGGTGGAGTCCAGGCTCAGCTCGTCGAGGGCGACCAACGCCAGCAGCACCTTGATGGTGCTGGCCGGTGGGTGGCCGACGTTTTCGTCGCGCGCGGCCAGCACCCGTCCGCTGTCCAGATCGGCGATGATCCACGTCTGTGCGGGCCCGTCGGGGATGGGCACCGAGCCGACCGGCTGCACGCTGGTGTCTGCTGCCGCCGTTGCAGTGCATCCGAGCACCGCGAGAAAAGCCGCGACTGCGGCGAGAAGCCTCCGCATGGGCGATTAGCCTAACCGGCATGTTGAGCCAAGCCGAGATCTCCGACAGGTTGGAGATCCAGCAGCTACTGGTGGATTACTCCACCGCGATCGACACCCGCCGCTTCGACGACCTGGATGCGGTGTTCACCCCGGACGCGCACATCGACTACAGCGCCTTCGACGGCATCGTCGGGCGCTATCCCGAGGTCAAGGCCTGGCTGGCGGAGGTGCTACCGAACTTCGCCAACTACGCCCACATGCTGGGCCTGCCGTCGATCCGGCTGAACGGCGACACCGCCACCGCCCGGACCTTCTGCTTCAACCCGATGGTGTTCGGCGGCGAGACGCCCAGCACGATGCTGTTGGGTCTGTGGTACGACGACGAGTTCGTCCGCACCGCCGACGGCTGGCGGATGAGCCGCCGCGTCGAGACCAAGTGCTTCGACCGGCGCCCCTGACGCTCGCGGCTGGATTTCCGCCCGACCAGCGGCCTCTGGCACAATGGGCGGCTGCACACGCGAGGCAAAACCGGATCCCGGCATCCCGCCCGGATCGCTGAATTGCAGCGTGACACCACAGGAGCAATTCATGGCTGTCAAGATCAAGCTCACCCGGCTTGGCAAAATCCGCAATCCCCAGTACCGCATTGCCGTCGCCGACGCCCGCACGCGGCGCGACGGCCGCGCCATCGAGATCATCGGCCGCTACCACCCCAAGGAAGAGCCGAGCCTGATCGAGATCGACTCCGAGCGCGCGCAGTACTGGCTGTCGGTGGGTGCCCAGCCCACCGAGCCCGTGCTCAAGCTGCTGAAGATCACCGGTGACTGGCAGAAGTTCAAAGGGCTGCCCGGTGCCGAGGGCAGGCTGAAGGTGGCCGAGCCCAAGCCGAGCAAGCTGGAGCTGTTCAACGCCGCGCTGGCCGCCGCCGAGGGTGGGCCCACCACCGAGGCGGCGACACCGAAGAAGAAGAAAGCCCCGGCCAAGAAGGCCGCCAAGGCCGAGAAGGCCGAGAAGGCGGACGAGCCGGCCGAGCCGGCCGCCGAAGGCGGCGAACAGGCCGAATCGGCGACCGAAAGCTGACGAGAGCCATGAGTACCGTCGTCGTCGACGCCGTCGAGCACCTGGTCCGCGGGATCGTCGACAACCCTGACGATGTCCGGGTCGACATGGTCACCAGCCGGCGCGGCCGCACTGTCGAGGTGCACGTCCATCCCGACGACCTGGGCAAGGTGATCGGCCGCGGTGGCCGCACCGCGACCGCGCTGCGCACCCTGGTCGCCGGAATCGGTGGCCGCGGAATCCGCGTCGACGTGGTGGACACCGACCAGTAGGCCCTGCGTCATGGACCTGGTGGTCGGGCGCGTGGCCAAGGCGCACGGCATCACCGGCGAGGTTGTGGTCGAGGTTCGCACCGACGAACCCGACACCCGGTTCGCGCCGGGAACGGTGTTGCGGGCCAAGGGATCTGACGGGCGCGAGCGCAGCTACACCGTCGACGCCGCCCGCGATCACGGCGCGCGGCTGCTGGTCCGGTTCGCCGGGGTGGCCGATCGCGATGCCGCCGACGCGCTGCGGGGCACCCTGTTGGTCATCGACTCCGCGGACCTGCCACCCATCGACGAGCCGGACACCTACTACGACCACCAGCTGGAGGGCCTTCGGGTGCGCACGACAACCGGCCGCGACATCGGCGCCGTCGCCGAGGTGCTGCACACCGCCGCCGGTGAGTTGCTGGCAGTCCGCCGCGACGACGGCGGTGAGCTGCTGGTGCCGTTCGTCGGCGCGATCGTCACGACGGTGTCGCTGGACGCCGGCACCGTCGAGATCGATCCGCCCGACGGCCTGCTGGAACTGGGGCAGTAGTGCGCGTCGACGTCATCACGATCTTTCCGGACTATTTGGAGCCGCTGCGACAGTCGTTGCCGGGCAAGGCAATCGAATCGGGCATCGTCGAGCTGGGGGTGCACGACCTGCGCAGGTGGACCCACGACGTGCACCGCTCGGTGGACGACACTCCCTACGGCGGCGGCCCCGGGATGGTGATGCGGGCGCCGGTTTGGGGCGAGGCGCTCGACGAAATCTGTTCGCCGGCTTCGCTTCTCGTTGTCCCTACGCCTGCCGGGGCGTTGTTCACCCAAGCGACCGCCCGACGGTGGAGCATCGAGGAGCATCTGGTGTTCGCGTGCGGCCGCTACGAGGGCATCGACCAGCGGGTCGTTGAGGACGCCGCCCGGCGGAGGCGCGTCGAGGAGGTCTCGATCGGCGACTACGTGTTGCCCGGTGGAGAGTCCGCGGCGCTGGTGATGATCGAGGCGGTGGTCCGGCTGCTCCCCGAGGTCATCGGCAATCCGCTGTCGCACCAAGACGATTCGCATTCCAACGGCCTGCTGGAAGGCCCGTCGTACACCAGGCCGCCGACGTGGCGGGGGCTCGACGTGCCCGAGGTACTGCTGTCCGGTGATCACGCCCGCGTCGCCGAGTGGCGGCGGCAGGCCGCCGAGCAACGCACCCGCGAGCGCCGCCCGGACCTGTTGCAGTAGCGCCAGTGGCGCGAGCAGACGCAGAATCGCACGAATCCGCTTCGCGGAGTGCGATTCTGCGTCTGCTCGCGCGTTAAATCCGGCCCTGCGGAAACATCGTCTTGACCGCCTGGGTGATCGTGGCGCGCGCGGTGGCGTCGTCGGAGGGCTGCAGCGACTCGATCACCATGATGTAGCGCCGGTCCGCGCCGACGATCCCGGTCGACAGGTGCATCCAGTCGCTGCCGATGCAGCACATCCAACCCTGCTTGACCGCAACCGGTTCGGCGTACAACCCGTCGGGGATGCCGAACCGCTGCGGGTAACCGTCGATGCCGGTCGGCGTGGACTGTGCCAGGTTCCTGACGATGATGTCGGCCCGTTCCGCGGGAAGGCCGCCGGAGCCGGCCAGCAGCATGTCGTAATAGCGGATCAGATCGGAGGCCGAACTCATGGTGTCCCACCAGCGCCCGGTGCTCGGTGGCGTGGTGGAGGTGAGCCCGTAGCGGCCGGCAACCTCGGTGATGATCGACTCGTCGCCGCCTTGCGACCAGAAGTTCTCCGCGGCGCCGTCGTCGGATGAGCGCAGCATGGCGTCGAGTGCCTCGCGGTCTTCCTGCGACAGGTGGGTCTGGCCCTGGGATTCCTGCAGCAGCAGGTGGTCGGCGATGAACAGCTTGGCCACCGACGCGATGCCGATCAGCCGGTCGTTGCCGTTGGAGAACATTTGGTTGGTGGCGCGGTCGAACACCGCTACCGAGATTGTGGCGCCCTGGTCGGCGGCCTCCTGGGTGGCCTGCTGGATGCGGGCCGGTAACCCGGTCAGCCCGGCGGCCGGCACGGCGAGCGGCAATTCGGGGGGCATGATTGCCTGGACCAGCGGCGCGACCCGGCTCGCCCGGTGTTCGGGGGGCCTGTGGTTGGAGGCGCCGTAGACCTTGGCTTCGCAGCCCGCCACCAGCATCGCCGCCACCGCGGTGGCGATCAGCAGCATCGGGGGCCGCGCTCGCATGCGTCTCCTCAACGGGGTTACCGAGAAATGACCTGGCTTGGGCTCGCACAACCACCGTCCGCCCGACCCGTCAGATTAGCGGGTGACTTTCCGGTTCGTGTGGTGCGGCCCCGTCAATATGTACCATTCGCACCCGGCCCGGACGGCCATGCTGAGCGGCGTTTTTGTGTGATTTCACTCCCGCGTGGGCCGTCTGGCACAATTGACCAGTTGTCTCCAGCAGTTGCCGGCCGGCCGGGCTGCGCCCCGCCTGCTGCGAGATGCGCCCAGATGCCCAACCCATCGGCTCGGTCGACCGCTAGATGCCTGGTCGAACCGGCAGCCGCGAACCGCAAGGAAGTGTCTTCGCCATGAACACGCTGGACTTCGTCGACAAGGCGTCGCTGCGCGACGACATCCCGGCTTTCGGCCCCGGCGACACGGTCAACGTGCACGTCAAGGTGATCGAGGGCAACAAGCAGCGCATCCAGGTGTTCAAGGGTGTGGTGCTCCGCCGGCAGGGCGGCGGCGTGCGCGAGACCTTCACCGTGCGCAAGGAAAGCTACGGCGTCGGCGTCGAGCGCACCTTCCCGGTGCATTCGCCCAACGTCGACCACATCGAGGTCGTGACCCGCGGTGACGTCCGTCGCGCCAAGCTGTACTACCTGCGCGAGCTGCGCGGCAAGAAGGCCAAGATCAAGGAGAAGCGCTGACCGTGCAGCGGTCGCGGCAGACCGTCCTGACTACGCTGATCTGGTGACCGACACCACCGATTCGTCGCCGGAGGGCCAACCCGAGTCCGGTCCAGCGGAGCCCAACGTCGCCACCCGCGACCCCGCCACGCCCGAGGCCGAAACCGCCGAGGAGCCCAAAGGCAAGAAGCGCGCTGCGCTGCGGGAAGTCGCGATCCTGGCGGCGATCGCGGTGGTTCTCTACTA
Organism: Mycobacterium kyorinense; assembly: GCF_002101735.1. Taxonomy (GTDB): domain Bacteria; phylum Actinomycetota; class Actinomycetes; order Mycobacteriales; family Mycobacteriaceae; genus Mycobacterium; species Mycobacterium kyorinense. Next base: position 59,471 of record NZ_LQPE01000141.1, read on the forward strand.
CGTGATGCTGACCTTCGTGGCCAGGCCCTACCTAATCCCGTCGGAGTCGATGGAGCCGACGTTGCACGGCTGCTCGGGCTGTGTCGGCGACCGCATCATGGTGGACAAGGTCAGCTACCGGTTCGGCTCGCCGCGGCCCGGCGACGTGATCGTGTTCAAGGGCCCGCCGTCGTGGAACGTGGGCTACAAGTCGATCCGGTCGGACAACACCGTGGTGCGCTGGCTGCAAAACGCGCTGTCGTTCGTGGGCTTCGTGCCGCCCGACGAGAACGACCTGGTCAAGCGGGTCATCGCGGTGGCCGGCCAGACCGTGCAGTGCCGCGCCAACACCGGTCTGACCGTCGACGGCACACGGCTGAACGAGCCGTATCTGGATCCGGCGACGATGATGGCCGACCCGTCGGTCTACCCCTGCCTGGGCAACGAGTTCGGCCCGGTCACCGTCCCGCCGGACCGGTTGTGGGTGATGGGCGACAACCGCACCCACTCGGCGGACTCCCGCGCCCACTGCACCAGCGTCCCGGCCGACGCGATGAAGGGGCTGCTGTGTACCGGTGACCCGATGTCGGGGACCGTGCCGGTGGGCAACGTGATCGGTAAGGCCAGGTTCATCGTGTGGCCTCCGTCGCGGTGGGGCGGTGTCGGGTCGGTGAATCCTCAACAGAATCGGTAGCCATGGCCACCACCTGGCCGCCGCGAACGGTGATCCGTAAGTCGTCAGGGTTGCGAACCCTGGAGTCGGCGCTGTACCGCAGCGGGCTGGGGCCTGTTGCCGGAGTCGACGAGGTGGGCCGGGGAGCCTGCGCCGGCCCGCTTGTGGTCGCGGCCTGCGTGCTGGGTCCTGGGCGGTTGGAAAGCCTTGCGGCCCTGGACGATTCGAAGAAACTCACCGAGCAGACGCGGGAGAGGCTGTACCCGCTGATCCGCCGCTACGCGCTGGCGTACCACGTGGTGTTCATCCCGTCGACCGAGGTCGACCGGCGCGGTGTGCACGCGGCCAACATCGAGGGCATGCGGCGCGCGGTGGCCGGGCTCTCGGTGCGGCCCGGCTACGTGCTGTCCGACGGCTTTCGGGTGCCCGGTCTGCCGATGCCGTCGCTGCCCGTCGTCGGCGGGGATGCGGCGGCAGCCTGTATCGCGGCGGCCAGCGTGCTGGCCAAGGTCAGCCGCGACCGGTTGATGGTGGCGATGGATGCCGAGCATCCCGGCTACGGGTTCGCCGAGCACAAGGGCTACAGCACACCGGCCCACTCGGCGGCGCTGACCGAGCTGGGCCCGTGTCCGCAGCACCGCTATTCGTTCATCAACGTGCGACGGGTGGCAACCGGCTCGGGTACCCGCCTGGTGGCCGAATGCCAGCCTGACCAGGACGGCGTAGACGGGTGGGGGAAGATGGACGCAGAGCAAGCAGAAGGACGGCTGGACTGATGAGTGCCGAAGATCTCGAAAAGTACGAAACCGAGATGGAGCTCTCGCTGTACCGCGAATACAAGGACATCGTGGGCCAGTTCAGCTACGTCGTGGAAACCGAGCGGCGGTTCTACCTGGCAAACAGCGTGGAGATGGTGCCGCGCAACGCCGACGGCGAGGTGTACTTCGAGCTGAGGCTGGCCGACGCCTGGGTCTGGGACATGTACCGGCCGGCCCGGTTTGTCAAGCAGGTGCGGGTGGTCACCTTCAAAGACGTCAACATCGAAGAGGTGGAAAAGCCCGAGCTGCGGCTACCGGAGTAGGTCTCGGCTGCCCAGCGACAGTTCGTCGTCGCCGAATTGCAGCTTGCCGCGGTTTTCGATGACGGTCCGCGCCACGTCGGCAAGCTTGATGTTGAGCTCCTGGGAGTTGCGGCGCAGCACGTCGAACGCCTCGTCTTCGGAGATGTTGTGCAGCAGCATCAGCATGCCGACGGCCTTGCCGATCTCGCGGTTGGACAGCAGTCCGTGACGCAGCGTGGCGGCGTCTTCTCCCCGGGCGATGGCGTTGATGGCCACGCTGGCGAACGCCGCCAGCACTATGGCCTGCTCGGCCGATTCGTTGTCGAAGCGGTTGGGCGTATCGCTGAACAAGTTCAGCGCGCCGGCTTTGCGTTGGTCGATCAGCAGCCGAAACCCCATCGCCCCGCGCACCGGCGTCTCGGCGACCAGCCGCGCAGCCAGGTTGTGCCATTGCGACGGCCTGGTCAGGTCGGTCTCGATTTGCGGGGTTTCTTCTTCGATGGCGTCGACGCACGGCCCGTCGCCGACGGCGCGCTCCATGTCGTCGATGCGTTTGGCGATGCGGTCGCTGGCGCCCACGGTGACGTAGCGCTCGCCGCGGCGCGTCAGCAGGCTGGCGTGGTCGCAGCCGGGCACCACCAGGGTCGCGGCGATGCAGAGGGCCGCATACAGCTCGGCGGGGTCCGAGCCCTGATAGATGATCTCGGCCAGTGCCGCGAACACCGTCGCAGGATCCGCCTTGACCGGCTGGACCGATCCCTCCGCGCCGGTTTGTGCTTCGTCTGCCACGGTGTTCCTCATCTCGAAGGCCGCCCGCCGACCGGGTGCGCCGGATCCCACGATATACCTGGTCGGGATGGGCGCATGGGAATGCCGCCGATACGGGGGCGCGGTGGGCCAGCGTGGGCGCTCGGTCAGCGACAGTCGGCACGGAATCTTTCAATGGATTGTCTAACCTCGGCTGTTGCCGCCGCGCGATTGGCCCAGTCGCCGGCCTTGACGTATTTGCCCGGTTCAAGGTCTTTGTAGTGCACGAGGAAGTGTCTGATGTTCTCCAGTTCGTACGAGGGCACATCCTCGATGTCGATGACGTCGTCCCATCGCGGATCGTTCGCCGGAACGCACAGCACCTTGTCGTCTCCACCGGCCTCGTCGGTCATATGCAGCATCCCGACCGGCCGCGCAGTGACGATGACGCCGGGCAACACAGGTTGGGGTAGCAGCACCAGCGCATCGAGGGGGTCGCCATCCTCGCCGAGGGTGTCGTCGATGAAACCGTAGTCAGCCGGGTAACCCATTGCCGTGTACAAATAGCGATCGAGCCGGATGCGACCGGTGTGGTGGTCGATCTGGTATTTGTTGCGCCCGCCCTTCGGGATTTCGATGGTCACCTCGAACTGCATGCTGGCGGCTCCTTCATTGTCCCCGGCCCGATTTGGGGCCGCGAGTAGTGATACGGGAAGCGTCCAGATCGCTTGGAGAGGGACGACCGGCAACCGAATGCGGTTGCGGTTGCCGCCGCGCCGAGTGCTCTGGTAATGGCGGTAGCGCTGCGGCGCCGAGATTGCGAACGACTGCGACCAAATCTACGGCGACTTGGCCTATTTCGCGTTCGTCGGGGTGAGTTAGCCGCGATGCCAATTCGTCGAGTGGAAGCCACACGACTTCGTCAACCTCGTGGTCGCTGGTGCAAATCTCGCCGCCGACGCAGCGCAACAGATAGTGATGCACGGTTTTGTGGACCGTTCGGCCTGGCGCCCGGAACCAGTAGTCGATGCTGCCGAGCGCGGCGAGGACGTCGCCGCGGATCCCGGTCTCTTCGGCGATTTCACGTACCGCGGTTTGGTCGGGCCTCTCACGAATTTCGATGTGGCCCTGGGTAGTGTCCAGCGGACGCGCCCGCGGCGGTCAGCCTTGCCGATAAGCAATGCGGCTTGGGTCTCCCGGTCGAGGCCGTCGATGACCAGTCCGCCCGCTGAGAATTCCTGCACTGTGCGCTGCCCAGGACCGCGGCGGCGACGACGCCGGTGCCGTCGTCGCGGCTGGGCGTTGCTCTGAGAGGCGTTTAAGTCGAAGTCGGCGCACTTCACCTGCGATTCCTTTTACTCGCAGGTGCCATCAGCCGGGTCGGCGGTTTTGGGCGGGCTCCATCGCCGTTGTCAGTTAATCAACGGGCACCGAGTTGGTCAAGCACGCCGTATCGAGCTCTGCGCCGTTGCTTGTTCGGTCGATTCCTATGCGTCCCGCTGGCATGGCGCAGGGTGATGCCCATCGCTACAATCGGCCACCGTGGTGCGCTACGAAGCTCCAGACATCGGGCCAGGCCGTGGATAGCAACTCCGAGCAAAGAAACCTGTCCAAAGCATCCTCTTCTCCTTGGTATCGCAAGCCTGCGGTGTTGCTGGGCTTGGTCGTGGTGATTCTGCTCGCGCTTATTGTTTGGGGCATCATCGCGCTGTTCACCGGTAACCAGGGCGGCGCTCCTTCGACAACGACGACCACGACGCCGACGACGATGACTACGACGCCGACGACCACCAGCACATCGGGCGGGTTTCAGTTGCCGTCGTTGCCATCGAAGATCACCCTTCCATCGGAGATAACGCTCCCGTCAACCGTGATCACGCTGCCGTCCTTGCCGTGGCCCAGCCGCGAACCCTGACCCACCGTTTGTTGTCCAATGTCGTTGTCTTCACACGTAATTGGCTGAGCTAGTGCAATGCTGGATGCGCGCTGATCGCTGACGCATAGCCGATCGATAGGTAAGACCGAACATGGATCAGGCCATCAACTGGCTCGTGAAGCTACCCGCGGTTGTGGTTCTCGGCGCCGCCTTTCTGCTTCCGCTGTTGGAGTCGTCCCTGTTTGTCGGCATTGTCTTTCCCGGGGAAACCGCAGTGCTCATAGCGGGGGTTGTGGCCAGCCAAGGTGCTCTGCTGCTCTGGGGCGTGATCCTTGTGGCGTCGGCCGGCGCGATCAGCGGCGACAGCTTCGGCTACGAGATCGGGAAGCGCTACGGCCAGCACCTGCTCGACCGGCTACCAAAACGGTTGGTCAAGCCCGAACATATCGAACGCACCACTGCGTTGCTGCGTCGCCGCGCAGGTTACGCCGTATTTATCGGGCGGTTCACCGCGGCCTTACGGGTACTTGTGCCTGGCATGGCGGGCATCAGTCGACTGCCGTACCCGACCTTTCTGTTGTTCAACGCGTTAGGCGGCGTCTTGTGGGCCACCGCAGCGACCATCGTGGGCTACATCGCCGGAAAGAGTTACCACGCTGCGGAACAACGCATGAGCATCATCGGCGTCGGCGTACTCGCTCTGATTGTCGGCGGCTACCTCTTGGTCCGCCTGCCGCGGCACCCCCGGGTGGCACCGCTGGTCGACGCGCGACTGTCGACTGAGCGCTGGACGGGGCTTCCGCTGACCTTGGCAATCGCGGGCGTAGGAGGTACGAGCTGGTTGTTCGGCGGTATCACCGAAGACGTCGCCGGACACGAGGAGCTGGCACAGGAAGACCCGCATCGGCACGAATTCCTGGTAGCCCATCGCCTGACGGCCCTCTCGCACGTCGCGCGCGTCGTCACCTACATGGGCAGCACCCCCGTTGCCTACCTGGCAGTTGTCATTGCGGTGGTACTGGTCGTCTGGCGGAACCGCTACTGGGCCGCCATCTTCGCGATACCGGCACTGCTTGCCGGACAACTCATCTGCGCCGGGGTGTCGTTGCTCGTACACCGGCAGCGCCCACCGCGGGCCCACTGGCTGACAAGCGCTGACGGCTACGCCTTCCCCTCAGGCCATGCGGGAACGGCGGTCCTGGTTTGGGGACTGGTGGTTGCCCTGGCCTGGCCTTGGCTGCGTGATCGCCGGTACCGCGCCATAGCGATGGTTGCCGCCGGTCTGATCGCCGTCGTCTGCGGTGCGACGCGCGCCTACCTCGGCACAAACTGGCCGACAGACGTGGTCGGTGGCTGGACGCTTGGCGGCTTATTACTCACCCTGGCCGTCGTCGGGTTGGCTCTACTGCGTTTCCCTTTCGTACCAAAGTGGCAGTCGCACAGGCCAAGTCGAGAGGTCAATGCAGTTGGCGATGTGGACTGATCTTCGTTTCGCGTCGCTCCGCGGCGAAGGCCGGCGCGGGCCCGAGGCCCGCAGGTGGCCTGGGGAACGCAACCGGCTCACCCTCGCCCTTACCCTCAAACAGGGCGGCAACGTACTGCTGCTCGACGAACCGACCAACGACTTGGACACCGAAACTCTCGAGTCGCTGGAGAATGCGATCGCTGAATTCCCCGGGTGCGTGGTTGTCACCGCGCATGACAGGTGGTTCCTCGATCGGGTTGCCACCCATGTCCTCGCCTGGGAGGGCACGGAAACTGCTCCCGCACAATGGTATTGGTTCGAAGGCAACTTCGCCGGCTACGAAGAGAACAAGGTCGCCAGGATGGGAGCAGAGGCTGCCCGTCCTCACCGGCTGACACACCGCAGGCTCACCCGAGATTGAGAACGGTTGCCCGGTCGGTTTCAGTAGGGGACACCAATCTTTCGCCACTTCCGCCCGCCGGTGCCCGGCTCTTGGGGCTGCTTCGCGACGCGGCTGCGGATGACAATATAGGGCCGCCACAGGTACCACAGCGGATAGCTCCACGCATGCACAAGGCGGCTGAACCC
>NZ_LQPE01000142.1 GCF_002101735.1 Mycobacterium kyorinense
CTACTGGACTGCGGCACCAGCGGCGGCGTGTGGGGCCGGGAACGCGGTTATTGTCTGATGATCGGCGGCGACGACGAGGCCTTCGCCCGCGCCGAGCCCATCTTCGCCACGGTCGCGCCCGGCGTGGACGCGGCGCCACGCACGGCGGGCCGTACCGGTGAGATATCTCAAGCCGAGAAGGGCTACCTGCACTGCGGGGCGTCGGGGGCGGGGCACTTCGTCAAGATGGTGCACAACGGGATCGAGTACGGGATGATGGCCTCGCTCGCCGAGGGGCTGAACATCCTGCACAACGCCGACATCGGCAAGCGGGTTGAGCAGGGCGACGCCGAGACCGCGCCGTTGACGCATCCGGAGTTCTATCAGTACGACATCGACATCCCCGAGGTCGCCGAAGTCTGGCGGCGGGGCAGCGTGATCGGCTCCTGGCTGTTGGATCTGACCGCAGGTGCGTTGCACGAATCCCCACAGCTGAAGGAATTCGCCGGGCGTGTCTCCGATTCCGGTGAGGGCCGCTGGACCGTCATCGCGGCCATCGACGAGGGCGTTCCCGCACCCGTGTTGACGACGGCGCTCTACGCCCGGTTCGCGTCACGCCACCTGTTCGAGTTCGGCGCCAAGGTGCTCTCGGCGATGCGCAAGCAGTTCGGCGGCCACGACGAAAAGTCCGGTTAGCAACTCAGCTAGAGCGGGCCTGTCCGCAAGCGCGCCACTCTCCCTGCGCGGGCCGTCAACATTTGATGACGGCCGCCAGGAAGGATGCGATCACCCTCGAAGCAAACTAGCGGCTGACAAACGAGACGACGACGTCGCTGAAGGCGTCGTTGTCGTCGCCGGCTGCGGTGTGGCCGGCTTCGGACAGTTCGACGAACTCGGCGCCCGGCACAGTGGCCAGGAAGTGCTGCACCCCTTCGGGACTCACCACGTCGGAAAGCTTCCCGCGGATCAACAGCACCGGAATCGTCAGGCCCGCGGCGGCGTCCTCGAATTTCTCGGTGCGCAACTGGGGGTCGTCGCCGGGCTTGGTCATAAACGCCGGATCCCAGTGCCAGTACCAGCGGCCGTCGCGCAGCCGAAGGTTCTTCTTCAGCCCCTCAGGGCTGCGCGGCTTGGTCCGATGCGGCAGATAGGCGGCGACGGCGTCGGCGGCCTGCTCGAGCGTGTCGAACCCGTCCAGACCGCTGAACATGAAGTCGCGGATCCGCGCGCTGCCCTGCTTCTCGAATCGCGGCACCACATCCACCAGAACCAGTCGGGTGACCCGTTGCGGGCCGGCGCGGTCCGCGACCAGGATGCCGGTCAACCCGCCCATGCTCGCCCCGATCAGCACCACCGGCCGGCCGATCGCGCCGAGCACATGCATGACGTCGTCGGTCAGTGTGTCGACGTCGTAGTCCGCGTCGGGCGCCCGATCGCTGTCACCGTGGCCCCGGCTGTCGAGGGCCACGACGTGGAATCCCAGGTCGGCCAGCACCTGGCCGGTGTTTTTCCAGGAGAACCGGTTCTGGCCGCCGCCGTGCAGCATCAGCACGCTCGGCCGACCGTCTGCCGCGCCCCGGTTCCACTCGTCTGCAACCAGGGTGATCCCGTCGACGCCGGAGTACTCGACGGTCTGCGGTGTGCTGTTCATCGTCCTGACGTTACCTAGGCGGCCCCTGCCCGATGAGTTTTGCCCGCTGCTCGGGTCGATCCCTATCGAAACGACGACTAGGAGGTGCCATGCCAGCGATCACGCCGTCGCTGTGGTTCGACGACAATCTGGAGGAAGCCGCGCAGTTCTATACCTCGGTGTTCGCCAACTCGCATATCGAGGACTTCAAGCGGTATACCGAGGCCGGCCCGGGCGTGCCGGGTTCGGTGGCGTGGGGCAGCTTCGTGCTCGACGGCACCCGCTTCATCGGCCTCAACGGTGGCCCGCATTTCCGGTTCACCGAGGCGGTGTCCTTCACCGTCGACTGCACCGACCAGGACGAGGTCGACTACTACTGGGACCGGTTGACCGACGGCGGCGAGGAGTCGCAGTGCGGCTGGTGCAAAGACCGCTACGGGCTGAGTTGGCAGATTGTGCCGCAGCGACTCGTCGAGTTGGTGAGTGATCCTGATCCCGCTCGCGCCGCCGCGGCCACCAGGGCGATGCACGGCATGCGCAAGATCGTCATCGCCGATCTGGAAAAGGCTGTGGCGCAGCTTTAGCCGGTCAGTTCCAAAATTTCGCCCGCCCGCGCGGGCCATCGCCACGTAGTTTGGAAAGCATGGCTGACGATGTTGCGACCCCTGGCGAAGAGCCCGTCGAGGAACCGCAACCCGCACCGGCGGTCCCCACCAAGCCCGTTCTCCGGACGTCGCTGCTGGCCGGGCTGATCGCGCTGGTGGCGCTGGCGGGTCTGGTCGGCTGGCTCGGTTTCCGCGGCTACCAGGCGCACCAGGCCGACGCGCGGCGCAATCTGTTCGTCCACGCGGCGCGCGAGTCGGCGGTGAACCTGACCACGATCGACTACCAGCACATCGACGCCGACGTGCAACGCATCCTCGATTCGTCTACCGGCGGCTTCCACGACAACTTCTCCGCGCGATGGCGGCCGTTCGTCGATCTCGTCAAACGCGGCCACTCCAGACTGGAGGGCACCGTCGATGAAGCCGGACTCGAATCGCAGGCCGGCGACGTGGGGCAGGTTCTGGTAGCTGTCACGGTGAAGTCGGCGAATCCCGCAGGACCACAGCAAGAGCCGCAGGTGTGGAGGATGCGGATCACGGTGCAGAAGATCGGCGACGAGGGCAAGATCTCCAACGTCGCGTTCGTATCATGACGCAACCGACCACCGCGCGTCGTGCCATCTGGCTGCACGTCCTGGTCTACGGTGTGGTTCCCGGTCTGGCCTTGCTGCTGGCAATGGCGGCGGGCTACCTGAAATGGCAGGACTCCTCGGTACGGAACTCCGACGTTGCCCGCATCCAATCGGTCCAGGCCGCAAAGGATTCCGCCGTTCTCCTGCTGTCGTTTCGTCCCGACACCGTCGACAAGGACGTCGAAGCCGCGCAGGGTCGCTTGACCGGCCACTTCCTCGACACCTATTTGCAGGTGACGCGCGAGGTGCTGATTCCCAACGCCAAGGAACGGCACGTGTCCGCGACCGCCCGGGTGCCCGCGGCGGCGTCGGTGTCGGCATCCGAAAGCCACGCGGTGGTGCTGGTGTTCGCGGACCAGACGGTCAAGGTCGGGAATTCGCCGCCCGCCGACGCCGCATCGAGCGTCCGTGTCACCCTGGACAAAGTTGGCGCGCGCTGGATGATCTCCGGATGGGATCCGATCGAACCGCCGGCATGAAAAGGATCAGGTGATGACTGGACCGCGCTGGATCGACGTGCACGCCCCCGCGGTGGAACTGAAAGCACTGACCTGGGGGCCGCCCGACGGCCCAATCGCGCTGTGCCTGCACGGTTTCCCCGACACCGCATACAGCTGGCGCAAGGTCGCTCCCCGGCTGGCCGAGTCGGGCTGGCGGGTGATTGCGCCGTTCATGCGGGGCTACGTGCCGTCGTCGATTCCGTCCGACGGCAGTTATCACATGGGGGCGTTGATGGACGACGCGCTGCGCGTGCGGTCCGCGGCCGGTGGCACCGACCGCGACGTGCTCGTCGGCCACGACTGGGGAGCGATCGCGGCGACCGGCTTGGCTGCGATGCCGGACAGTCCGTTCGCCAAGGCGGTGATCATGTCGGTGCCGCCGGCCGCCGCGTTCCGCCCGCTGGGTCGCGTGGCCGACCGCGCCCGGCTGCTCCGCGAACTTCCCCGCCAGATGCTGCGCAGCTGGTACATCATGTACTTTCAATTGCCTTGGCTGCCAGAGCGTTCCGCCTCGTGGGTGTTGCCGCGGCTGTGGCGGAGCTGGTCGCCGGGCTACGACGCCGAGGAGGATCTGCGGCACGTCGACGCCGCGATCGGCACCCCGGAGAGCTGGCGTGCTGCGCTGGGCCCGTACCGGGCCACGATTCGCATCACTCGGCCGCCCGCCCAGTACGCCGAGTTGCACCGGTACTGGACGGAACCGCCGAGGTTGCCGAGTCTGTACTTGCATGGCCGCGACGACGGCTGCGCCACACCGGCTTTCGCGCATTGGACGGAGAAAGTGTTGCCCGCGGGCAGCGACGTCGCCGTCGTCGAGCACGCCGGGCATTTCCTGCAGCTCGACCAGCCGGAGGAAGTCGCCGAGTTGCTGCTCAGGTTCATCGGCCCGGCCGACTAGAGCGGGTCTCATGCCGGCCCGGATGGCGGCGGTCGATGCTCAGTTCTATTGGATGTCGGCCAAGATCCCCAGCGACCAGTTTCTGCTCTACACGTTCGCCGGCGAGCCGGCCCACATGGAGCGCGCCATCGACGACGTTATGGGCAGGGCGCGAGCCTGCCCTGCGCTGACGATCCGGGTCAGCGACGGCTCGCCGCTGACCTATCCGCGGTGGGTGCCGATGCCTGTCGAGCACCCGCGTGTCCACCACCTTGACGACGACAGCTGGCTTGGTTGTCTGGATGCCGTCGTGCGCCTGGCCGACCACCAGCTCGACGTCCGCCAAAGTCCGTGGCGGCTCCACCTGTTCGCGTCTGTCCACGACATTCCGGGCAGCGCCGCGTCGGGTACCGTCGCGGTGCTGCAGGTCGCGCATGCCCTGGCCGACGGCGCCCGTGCGTCCGCGATGGCCGGCTGGCTGTTCGGCCGGGTGGAACCGGTGCCCGACGTCGGCGCGCCCTCGCGAGGCTTCCTGCCCTGGCGTTCCTTGCAGGCGGCCCGCGCCCACCGGCAGCTGGTCCGGGATATGGAAGCGGGACTACTTGGTGATACGGCCGGTTCACGGCCGGTACTGATCACCAACGCCCGCCCCGCCGGTGCGCGCGCTGTGCGCACGTTGGTGCGGCACAGGTCCGAATTGTCCGGTCCTACCGTCAGCGTCGCAGTGCTGGCCGCGGTAGCGGACGCACTGTTTGGCTACTTGGGCGGTACGGCCACGTCGTTGGGAGCCGAGGTGCCGATGGCCAAACCCGGTGTGCGACAAGGCCACAACCACTTTCGCAACGTCACCGTCGGGCTGTACCCGGACCTTCCGCCGGAAGCCAGAACGGAGCGGATACTCGCTGAATTGGCCAATACCCGCCGCCGTGCTGAGCACCCGGCTGCCCGTGCCGCCGACCGGGCGTTCGCCGCGGTGCCCGCTGCGCTGTTGCGCTGGGGTGTAGCCCAATTCGACATCGATGCCCGGCCCACGCTGGTATCCGGCAACACCGTGGTGTCCAGCGTCCACCGCGGTCCCGCCGACTTGCGCTTCGGCGATGCGCCCGTGCTGCTGACCGCCGGATTCCCCGCGCTGTCGCCGGCGATGGGCCTCACCCATGGCGTGCACGGTATCGGCGATACGGTTGCGATCAGCGTTCACGCGGCCGAATCGGCGATCGGCGACATCGACTCCTACGTCCAGGCGCTGGACGCAGCGCTGTAACTCACTGATCCTCAACGGATTTCCGGGTCCGGCCGGCAGCCAGAATCAGCTCCTCGTGCAATTCGAACCACACCGTGTGGTAGGAGTCGATCAGCGGCCGGGACAACCACAAAGTTTCGCCTGCGTGGATCTTGTCGACGGCCGCCTGCAGTTTGGCCGAATAGCGCCTCAGCCGGGGCAGCTGCGCGGCGGCCGCCGCAATGATCGGCACCACCCGCCGGTGCACCTCGTCGAGACGGGTCAGCACCCCCTCGTCATACGAGGGGTCCTCGTGGGTGTTGGGCTGCCCGTCTTTGACCTGCCAATCGGTCACCAGCGCTTTGAATTCCGCGTTCACCGCACGAAAGTCGTCGTACACGGCGGCCAGTGCAGCCGCATCGACAGAGGCGCGCTCTTCGGCTAGCAACTTGCCGAGGCGGGCGCGTCCCTCAGGGCTGATTCGTACGGTCTTCCCGTCGACCAGCAGCCCAGCCCGCGTCAACCGCTCGACGGTATCGGCGACGTCGGCCAGATCGTCACCCAACGTGGCGGCCAGGTCAGCCGGGCTGATCCGGCCTTTGAACCGAACCGCCTGCAGCACAGTCAATTCGCTCACTTGTGCTGCTCTTCGACGCGCCGTGCGATTTCGGCCAACTCGCGAAGCTCCGGCGAGTCCTGCTCTGTCCAGGCGGTGAGTTCCAATACGCCGTCGCGTACTTCGCCCTCGTTGCCGTCGACGGTGACCAGCCTGCCCGCCAGTGATTCAGTGACCCCGCTGCCGCAGCCCACCACCGCGACGCGTCCCAGTTCGCGGCTGACCACGGCCGCGTGGCTGGTGGCGCCGCCGGTCTCGGTGACGACGCCGCGGGCGACCAGCATGCCGTGGATGTCGTCGGGACTGGTGTGGTTGCGCACCAGGATGACGTCCTCGCCACGGTCGGCGGCATCCACCGCGGCGTCGACATCTGTGTAGGCCCGCCCGGTGGCCACGCCCTGGCTGGCGGCCAGCCCTTTTGCCAAAAGTGGTGCTGCCAAGCGGGTTTCCGGTTGCAGCGACGGTCGCAACAGCGCCTCGACGTGAGCAGGGGTCACCCGGCGCAGGACCTCGGCGTCGTCGATCAGCCCGTCGCGGCACAGGTGCAGCGCCAGTCGCACCGCCGCCTGCGCGGACCGTTTGGCCGCCCGGGTCTGCAGCAGCCACAGCGTGCCGTCCTCGACGGTGAACTCGATCTCTTGCACGTCTGCGTTGATCCGTTCCAGCGTGCGGGCCGCCGACGTCAACTCGTCGTAGACGTGCGGCTGCTGATCGCGCAGCGCGGTGATCGGTGTGACGGCGACGGTGCCCGACACCACGTCGTCACCCTGACCGCCCGCCAGCCACTCGCCGAACTCCTCGTCGGCGCCGGTCATCGGGTTACGGGAAAACACCACGCCCGCACCGGAATTGGCGTTCATGTTGCCGAACACCATGGCCTGCACAACTGCGGCCGTGCCACCACTGTTGTCGAGGCCGTGGTGGGCGCGGTAGGCAACGGCGCGCGGTGAGTTCCAGGACCTGAACACCGCCTCGATCGCCGCGCGCAACTGCAGGTAGGGGTCCTCGGGCAGCTGATCCGCCACGATGCGCCGATACCCGTCAGTGAACCGGCGCCGCGTATCGCGGCCAAACGCCCCCAGCGCCTGTTCCACGCTGTCACTGATGCCGAGATCCAGCACCGTGTCCATCATGCCCGGCATCGACACGGCCGCACCCGAGCGCACGCTGACCAGTAGCGGACGCGGCCCTTGCCCGAACGTCCGCGACGTCGCCGTTTCCAGCCGGCGTATGCCGTCGAGCACGCCGTCCCAGATCGCGTTCATCGTCGCCTCAGGTTCCGCCAGATAGCGGGCACCCACCTCGGTGGTGACGCAGAACGCGGGCGGTACCGGCAGGCCGTGGTGGCGCATCGTGTCGATGCCGTATCCCTTGTGGCCCAGGATCTCCGGCGGACACCCGGCATCACCGTCGAGGAACACCACGGTGGCAGCAGCCATGGTCAGGACTGGCCGCGCAGCAGCCCGAAGCCGAAGTTGGTGCCGAATCCGCGACGCAACGCCAGGTGAATCCACAGCAGCGCGTATGGCTCGAGCAGCCGCGCCAGCCTCAGCTCGCCGGCGTCGACGGCCTCGAAGCCCAACTCGGTGACCAGGCCCGCGGTCACCGACTTGGCGTCGTCGTCGTCACCGCAGACGAACATCACCGGCGTGCCGGGCAGTTGCGGAGCATCCATCATCGGCGCGCCGATCTGGTTCATCGCCTTGCAGACCCGCGCACCGGACGCCCACACCGCCACCTGCTCGGCGCCGGACGTCGTGAGCCCGACTTCCAGCGCGGTGAAGTCGGGGGTCAGCGGGTTGGTGCAATCGATGACAACCTTGCCGGAAAGATCGCCGCAGCTCTGCACCGCCTGGTGAGTGCCCTGCCAAGGTGTGCACAGCACCACGACATCGCTTGCCGCTGCAGCGGATTCGTTGCTCTCGACGGTGCCGAGCGACGCGTACTTCGGGTCGTCGGGATTACGCACCCCGAACGTGATGTCGTGGCCGCGGTCGCGCCATGCGGATCCCAGAGTGCGCCCGACGTTGCCGGCGCCAATGATCGCGATCTTGATGTGAGGCTCCTTAGGTGGTTGTTGGCGGGTGGGAGGATACTTCTGCCTACCCGATGATCTAGGTTTGCGTCTATGACTGCCTATGATGTCGGTTTACTGATCTTGCGGGTGGCGCTGGGCTTGACGCTCGCCGCCCACGGCTACAACAAGTTCTTCGGCGGCGGCCGTATCCCCGGGACTGCACGCTGGTTCTCCAGCATCGGCATGAAGGCCGGCACGTTCCAGGCCGTGGTCGCGGCAACCACCGAGGTGAGCGCCGGTCTGGGCCTGGCCGCCGGCCTGCTCACGCCGATCCCGGCCGCCGGCTTCGTCGCGCTGATGTTCGTCGCCGCGTGGACCGTACACCGGCCGCACGGGTTCTTCATCATCAACGAGGGCTGGGAGTACGTGATGGTGCTGGCCGTCGGCGCGGTCGCGGTGGCCACCGTGGGGCCTGGTGAGTACAGCCTCGATTGGCTGTTCTTCGGGCGCTCGTTCTACGGCTGGCACGGTTTGCTGGTCTCGGTGGTGCTGGGCCTTGTCGGTGGGATTGGCCAGCTGCTGATCTTCTACCGCCCGCCGGTCAAGCAGGAGCAGCAGTAGCGGCTGTCTACGCTCTGCGGACCAGCAGAGACAGCAGCTTGCGGCCGAACGGCAACGAGTCGTTTTCGCAGGAGATGGTGACATGTTCGCCGGCCCGCCGGCGCAGTTCATGCTGGAACTTTTCGTACAGCGTCGAGGCGGCAGCCGGACATCCGTCGCAGGAACCGGACATCCGGACCGTGACATGGTTGCCGGCCACCGAGACCAATTCGATTGAGCCGCCGTGTGATTCGGCCAACGCGCCGATCGGTCCGGCCAGTAGTTCCGCCGCGACCTCGGCCAACTCGGCGCGGTCATCCGACGACTCGACCTGCCAGCCTGTCGGGTCCAGAAGTGCCTCGCCGAGCGCGTCGCGCATCTGATCACCGAAGTCCCGCCAGCAGTGTCCGGCACTCAGCGTGATCAGCACGTCGGCGCCGCGCACCACCAGCTCGTCGATGACTCCGCCATTGAGCAGGGCGCCGAGCGGACCCGGAGCGTGACGAACCGTGCCCCCAGGGGGCAGGTTGCCGGGTGACACCACCCAACGCAGTTGACGGGGGTCAGCAGTGGCGGTGGCGTGCATCGGAATCATGCGCCGAGCCCTATCGCAACGGACCGGGCGGCAAACGCCATCGCCCACGCCAGCACGAACATGTAGCTGAACGCCAGCGCCGGCCACCGCCACGAGTTGGTCTCGCGTCGCATCACCGCGATCGTGGACATGCACTGCAACGCGAACATGAAATAGGCCAGCAGCGCGATCACCGTCGGCGCGGTGAACACCTTGTGGCCGTGATCGTCGGTCATGGCGACCAGCGCTTCGGCCGGTTTCTCGGGCTGTGTCGCGGCCGAAATCTCGCCCAGCGTGGACACGAACACCTCGCGCGCCGACAGCGAACCCACCAACGCCACGTCGATGCGCCAGTCGAAACCGAGCGGCCGGAATATCGGCTCGATCGCCTTGCCGACGTCGGCGGCGTAGCTGTGGTCCATCACGTACGCTCCTGCGGCGCTCGGGGACATGTTCGCGGTCTCCGCGCCGCGTGTCGGCAAGTTGAGCAACGCCCACAGCACCAGCGAAACGGCCAGGATGAT
Organism: Mycobacterium kyorinense; assembly: GCF_002101735.1. Classification (GTDB taxonomy): domain Bacteria; phylum Actinomycetota; class Actinomycetes; order Mycobacteriales; family Mycobacteriaceae; genus Mycobacterium; species Mycobacterium kyorinense. The sequence goes on from NZ_LQPE01000142.1 coordinate 9,777, forward strand.
GGTGCCGGCCTTGCGCAGGAACATCTTGGTGGCACTCCAGATCGCGACCAGAACCACCTTGGGAGAAGGGAACCGGTACGGCGGAAGTTCCATGGTGAACGGCACCAGGTCGCTGCGCAGGATCGTCGATTTGAACAACCCTGCGGCGATCAGCGCCGAGGTGCCGCCGCCAAGGTACAGCAAGAACATCGTGATGCCCTGCGCGCTCAGGCCCCACCAATGCGTTTGCGGCGCAACCAGAAGACCGACCAACAAGGTGTACACCGGCAGCCGGGCCGAACAGGTCATCAGCGGCGCGGTCAGGATGGTGGCGATCCGGTCGCGCGACGACGGCAACGTCCGGGTCGCCATGATCCCCGGGATCGCGCAGGCGAACGACGACAGCATCGCGACGAAGGCGCGGCCCTCGAGCCCGGTGGTGGCCATCACGCGGTCCATCAAGAACGCGGCCCGGGACATGTAGCCGATGTTCTCCAGCAGCGCGATCAGCAAGAACAGCAACACAATCTGCGGGATGAACTGCAGGACGGTTCCGACCCCGCCGATGAGACCGCGACCGAGCAGACCGCTGACGGCCGAGTTGCCGATGTGGTTGCTGACCTCGCTGCCCAGCCAGGTCAGCCCTTGAGCGATCCAATCCCGAAGCGGCGCAGCGACGGTGAACACGACCTGAAAGAAGGCGAACATCACCGCGAAGAAGATCACGGTGCCCCACAGCGGATGCAGCACCAACCGGTCGATCCTACTTGTCCGCCGATCCGGTTGCGGCACAACGTAATCGGCAGCGCTGAGCACCGACTTGCCCCAGGCCGCGATTCCGTCGCGGTCTGCCGGCGGGAAAATCGGCGGGCGTTCCCACACCTCGATCGATCCCAGCCGGGCCCGCAGCTGGTCGAGCCCGCGACCCTGATGTCCGACGACCATTGCCACCGGGATGCCCAGCGCGAGCGACAACGCCTCGGCGTCGATACGGCCGCCGCGCGCGCTGAGTTCGTCGCTCATGGTCAGGGCCAACAGGCAGGGCAGACCCAGGCGCAGCACTTGAGCCACCAGGGGTATCGAGCGATGCAGCGTGGTCGCGTCGGCGACCAGCACGATCGCGTCGGGCCTGTCGCCGTCGCTGAGCTCACCGGTGAGCAGATCGACCACGACCTGCTCATCGGGGCTGATCGGTTCCAGGCTGTAAGTACCGGGCAGGTCTTCGATGACGACCGCCACGCCTTCGACCGTCGTGCTGCCGACGCTGCGGCCGACGGTGACACCCGGATAGTTACCGGTTTTGGCGTGCAACCCGGTCAGATGGTTGAAGACACTGGTCTTGCCGGCATTGGGGCTGCCCACCAGGGCGATGCGCCGCTGACCGGCTACTGCAACGGCACTGCCTCCGTCGGTGTGGCACGACGTCATCGGTCTGCTTCCGCGAGGACTTGGATCAGGCGCGCCTCTCGGCGGCGAATACAGAGCTCGGTGTCCTGCACCCGGTAGATCGTCGGATCACCCAGCGGCGCGCGACGGACCACATCCACCTGGGTGGTCGGCCGAAAACCCAGCTGCCATAACCGGCCGGCCACCGCCGAGTTTGCCTGCGGCATCATCCCCACGATGGTTGCCCGCTGACCAGGGGCCAGCTGGGCCAGGACCATCAATTGACCTTGCATGACGTGCCTTTACCTTGGGTGCTGTTAACTGCCGAAGCTACACCGGCGACGGCTACCAGTGGGGTGCCAGATGACGACAATCAGCTCGCCAGTCACACCTGTCACATAACTGGTTATGTGTCCCGCGGGCTGCGGCGCATGCGCTGCTCGAGCAGCTCGACGAGCGCGGCTTTCTTGACCTTTCCGGTATCGGTAAAGGGAAGTTCGGCTTTGGGCGCCACCCAGATGTGCTTTGGCACCTTATAGGCCGAGAGACCGAGGCGTAGCTGGGCACGCAGCGCGTCAGCGTCGATGTTGCAGCCGGCCTTGGGCACAACGGCCGCCGCGACCACAGTGCCGTTGTCGCCGTCCGAGGCACCCACCACGTATGCCTCGAGAATGCCTTCACAGGCGGTCAGTGCCGACTCCACCTCGGCCGGTGTCACGTTCGTGCCGCCGGCCGTCTTGATCATGTCGCCAAGGCGGCCGGTGAACGTCACCCAGCCGTCGGCGTCCTGCGAACCGCAGTCCCCAGTGCGGTAGAAGCCGTCCGGTGTGAAGACATCTTCACGCTCGCGCTTGTACAGCCGTTGCATCAACGAATAGCCCCGCACCCAAATCTCGCCGACGGTCCCCGGCGGGACCTGTTCGCCGGTGTCGGGATCGACGATGCGATGGGTCAGTCCGTCGATCGACGGGCCAACGGTGTTCCGGCGCGCGGGCGGCTGTTCGATATACGGGTCAGCACCGAGGTGGTTTCCGCAAAGTTCGGTCATCCCAAGCGAGTCCGCTCCGACGGGGCGTCGCTCTGGAGGAACCATTGCAGGCATGCTTGTCCGTCGAATTGACGTAAGGTCTCGAGACCGGTAGTCGGGGTGTTCGGCCAGGCTCTTTCCTTGCTGTGGCCAACCCAAAGCAATCGTGGCGCGATGCTGCTCGATGAGCCGTAGTGCCTCAGCGGCGTCGAATGCGGGCTGGCTTACAAGGGTGGCGCCGTGGTGAATTACCGCGTGTAGCGCTGTGATCAGACCACCGACCCAGAAAAACGGCATGGAACTAAACAGCACGTCGTCGGTGGTGACCACGTAGACGTGAGTGAGGTTGTAGGTGTGGCGGATCAGCGTGCCCTGGGTATGCACCGGTGCTTTGGGTTCGCCGGTACTGCCCGACGTGTAGATGATGGTGACGTTGTCAGCAGGGGTGACACAGGATTCGACGGCGGCGAGGTATCCGGTGTCGATTTGCGGGTTGTCGGCGGCTGCGGCGGTCGAATCGTCGACGACTGGAGTTGCCCACGCGCGATCACTGGATCCCCAGACCGCGATCGTGCGCAGATAGGGTGCCGCCTTGACGACGATCTGTCCGGGTGAGCATTGTTGGGCGAGCCCGGGAAGCCCCTCTTCCAGCCGGCCGAGGAAGTCGTGGCTGCGGAAGGCCGGCCACGCCAAGATGGCCTGTAGGTCGGCGTGCCGAATGGTCCATGACAACTCGTTGGCTTTGTAGAACGTGTTGAGCGGCACCGCAACTGCCCCGATGCGAGTCGTGGCGAACCAGGCGATCGCCCAGTCGACGCTGTTGGGCATCAGGATTCCCACGTGGTCACCTTTGCCGATCCCCTCGGCCAATAGCGCTCGAGCCAATCGGGCCGACCGACGCTCCAACTCGGCGTAAGTGAGCCTCTGACCGTCGACAATGAGATAGGTCCTATCGGCGAACCGTGCTGCAGCCCAACGCAGGAGGGTTGGGACGGTGGGTGTGATCGCCGGGAATGGCATGTGATCAGCGATCTTCGTGTTGTAACAGTAGCCGCACCACAACAGGATAATGCCTGTGTCGATACTAGAGAATAAACGTTCTCGGTCTGGGGTGGGCTGGCGGCGACGACGACGGCGATGACGTACCGACAGCCGCCAGCCTAAGCGGCCGAACCGGTTTACAAACCGCGCCAAAACTGCAATTCTCGAATATGCAAATCAGCATTATCGCCGCTGGCCGCATGCTTCAGGGCGATGACGCAGACATTGATGGAGGCCTCAAATCAGCAGTGACGGAGTTCTGAGCGGTGTCCGCGTGCTCGAGGTCGCGGCATGGACATTCGTGCCGTCGGCCGGCGCGATCCTCGCCGAATGGGGCGCAGAGGTCATCAAAGTCGAACCGATTGACGGTGGGGACCCGCAACGTGGCCTGGTGACCATGGGCATCGTGGACGAGGGTGGCGGCTCGGTCAACTACATGATCGAGATCCCCAACCGCGGAAAGAAGTCGATAGGCATCGACTTGCGCAGCGAAGGCGGCCGAGAGGTCATCCGCGAATTGTCAAAGAGCTGCGACGTCTTCCTCACCAACTACCTCCCGAGCCGACGCAAACGTCTCGGCATCGACGTCGACGACATCTGGGCGGTGAACCCGAATATCGTCTACGTGCGCGGCTCGGGGCACGGTCCAAAAGGGCCCGATGCGGACAAACCGGGCTATGACGGCGTCTCTTACTGGTCGCGCGGCGGGATCGCCGCGGTGCTGACCGAGGACGGCGACGAGTTGGTGCGGTCGCGGCCGGCGTTCGGGGACCTGCTCGGCGGAATGGCCATTGCCGGCGGCATCGCGGCGGCGCTCTATAAACGGGCCACCACTGGGCACGGCTCGCTGGTGGATGTGTCGTTACTCGGACTGGCCGCGTGGAACCTCGGTCCCGACCTCTCTGTGAGCCAAATCCACGGAGGCGGAGCCATCCCCAAGTATGGCCATGCCGACGCGCCCAACCCCCTGGTCGGCAACTACCGCACGAAGGATGATCGTTACGTCACCCTGATGATGCTGCAGCTCGACAAGTTCTTTGCCGAGACGATGAACGCGATCGGTCTCGCCGAAGTCGTCGACGACCCGCGATTCGCCGATCCAGCATCCCGATTCGAGAATCGCACAGCACTGATCGCCTTGATGGACAAGGCTTTCGCGCAACGCACACTGGCCGAGTGGCGCGAGGTCCTGGCAAGCGTATCGGGCGCATGGGGTGTGGTGCAGACACCGGCTGAGGTCTGTGATGACCCGGCGGTCACCGCGAACGGCTACCTCGCTCATACGACGACGATGAGCGGTGTCCCGTATGCGATGCCCACGAACCCGGTCCAGTTCGACGAACGACCGGTCGTGTCACCCGGCGCCCCCGAACACGGTCAACACACTGAAGAAGTGTTGATGGAAGCCGGAATGGACTGGGACACAATCATGCACTACAAGGAAAGTGGAGCCGTACTATGACTGCGACGCGCCGCGCCGAGTCGGACAGCACGGTGGAATTCGACCCTTTCTCCGAGGAGTTCTTCAACGGGGCGTTCGACACCTACCGGCGGATGCGCGACGAAATGCCGGTCTATTACAGCGACAAGTGGGATTTCTATGCCCTGTCCCGCTACCACGACGTCGCGGAAGCCTCCAGGGATCACGAGACCTACTCCTCAGCCAAGGGCGCGACTCTCGACATGGTCAAGGCTCCCGACCAGTCCATTCCGGTGCCAAAGGTGATCATCTCGATGGATCCCCCGGAGCACCAGAGGATGCGCAAACTGGTGAGCAACGTCTTCACTCCGCGTGCCATCGCCAACCTCGAAGACATGGTGCGGGAGAAAATCCACAGTGCTCTTGCGGGGGTGGACCCCTCGTCGTTTGACGCCGTGGCCGACTTCTCGGCTCTCTTCCCCGTCGAGATCATCACGACCATGCTCGGAGTGCCGCCGGAGGATAGGCAGCAAATCCGGCTTTGGCTCGACTTGCTGTTGGAGCGCAAGCCTGGACAGATCCACGTCACAGATGAGGGTTACCAAGCCTCAGTCGCCACCGGGATGTACTACTACGACCTCGTTCAACAGCGACGAGCCAAGCCCGCCGCCGACATGATAAGTCGGCTGATCGCAACCGAAATCGAACGTGACGGCCAGGTCGAGAAACTCAGCGATGTCGACATCACCGGCTTCGCAACCATGCTCGGCGGTGCTGGCGCGGAAACCGTCACGAAGTTGATCGGCAACGCGATGGTCGCCTTCGCCGACTTCCCCTCCGAGTGGGAGAAGCTGCGCGCGGATCGCAGCAAGATCCCGGCTGCAGTCGAGGAACTACTCAGGTATGAGGCCCCGTCGCAATACCAGGTGCGCGTCACAACCCGCGACGTGGTCTTGCATGACACGACAATTCCCGAGGGCAGCGCCGTTCTCTTGGTGACCGGTTCGGCAACCCGCGACGAGCGCATGTTCCCCGACCCCGACCGGCTTGACATCGACCGCGAACGCAAAATGGGATTCAACCTCGCATTCGGCTACGGCATCCACAGCTGCCTCGGCGCCGCGCTCGCGCGAATGGAAAGCCGAATCGCGTTCGACGCGCTGCTTGACCTCATCCCTGAGTATGAGGTCGACAGGGACGGTTTGCGTCGGGTTGAGATGTCAAACGTGTCAGGGTGGTCTAACGTACCCGTTCGTGCCAGACGCTGAGCGCATCTGACGGCTATACCATTGCGTCCGGCCGCCGTGCTTCGCTGGAGAACGACAAGATAGAGCACGCCCTCGCATCGGCAGCGTCGGCGCAGGCCTTCAGCGGCATTGCCGAATGTTGTCAGCAACCCATGTGACTTCGTCTGCGATCGCCCGCAGCGGTGAGAGTAAGTAATGCCGAATATGAGAGTATACGTTTACAAAGCGCAAAATCATGGTTCTGTGATCGTTGATGGAGGGAAGTCGTCGTGGATGATGCGTTGAGATATGCCGGGAAGTCCGTCGTCGTCACCGGGGCGGCGTCGGGTATGGGGCAGGCGGCGGCCCAGATCCTCACCGACCTCGGTGCCGCGGTCACCGCGCTCGATATCAAGCCAACGACCGTTGCCGCTGCTCGAACCGCCGAGATCGATCTGCGAGACCGGGAGAACATCGAGGAGATTGCGGCATCGATCGGCGGGCCTGTCGATGGCCTGTTCAGCTGCGCCGGCCTGCCGGGCCCGCCGTTTAGCGAGTGGGACACCATACTCGTGAACTTTGTGGGCGCGCGTCACCTTGCTGAGCTGCTGGTGCCCAAGATGTCGAAAGGTTCCGCGATCAGCGTCATCTCGTCGTCGGCGGCGATTGGATGGCAGAACCACATCCCCGACATCACCGAGTTGTTGGCAACGGAAGGCTTCGATGGTGCGGTCGACTGGCTGCGCGAGCACGAGACCAAATGGTCCTGGAGTGGATACGCGTACTCGAAATACATCATCGACGCCTGGGTGGGCTGGTGGTATCCCGAACTCGCCCAACGCGGAATCCGGATCAACTGCATCAACCCAGGGCCCACCGAAACCGCGATGATGCCGGCGTTTCAGGACCTGATGGGCAAGGAAGTGGTAGACCAGGCGATCGGACCGGTCGGGCGGTACTCGAGGCCCGAAGAGCAAGCCTGGCCGCTGGTGTGTCTGGGCAGTCCGCGACTGAGCTACGTCGGCGGAGAGGTGCTGTGGACCGATGGTGGGTGGAATGGCGCCATGACGATGGGCCGGCAACAGGCCCAGTGGAGCGAGAACCCCCAGGATATGGCGAAGAGCCGCGGAAGCTGACAGAGCAAGCAGACCCGCCGTCGACGTTGATCGCGGCCCTGAATGCCGTGCGGGCCAACGCTCTTGGACAGCCTCCTGAGAGTTCTTGACATTCCTCGACCGTGTAGCCGAGCCGTCATGTCGTGCGCAGGGATTAGTTATACCCTGCTTCCTTGCGGCACCTGCGGTCACAGCAGCTGTAACGGTGTCGTTCATCACGCGCTGGCGCAGCCAAACGCGGATCGGCTGGGCCGCCCGCGACCACGCTCTCCTCTTCGGTTCCGCGCAACGAAATCTTCCAGATTCTCGCATATGAGAATTATTATTCTCGTTACGGTGGGGCATCGGATCGTAGACGGAAGGGGAAGCGTGCGACGCGACATCCGCCTAGCGCGGGGCTGTCAGCTGGCTCCGCATCCGCTATGTGGCGGGTTGCCGCTCAAGGTTGCCTGGCGTTCCTATCTGGTGCGGGGGGCCGCTGTCGCGGTGAGCCGGCTGTGACGCTGTTTGCGTTGCTGCACGGGGGTATGCATGACGGCTCGTCGTGGGATCGCGTCACACCCGAACTGCGCGCCCGAGGCTACGACGTGGTGTCGCCGGACCTTCCGGTTGACGACGAGGACGCTGGCGCCGAGGACTGGGCGCGGATCGCCATCGACGCGATCGATGCTGCGGTCGGCGCGAATGAGCGCCAAGTCATAGTGGTGGGCCACTCCATCGCAGGCTTGTGCGTGCCCGTCGTCGCCGCTCGTCGTGCGATCCGCGAAATGGTTTTCGTCGCGGGCCTGATCCCCGTTATCGGACACTCGTTTGCCGAGCACCTGAGCCAAAATCCCGGCGCGGTGACGTTTCCGGCACCCAGCTCCACGGGTGAAGGGCCATTCGGATTGACCTTTGAGGCCGTGCGGGAAGGCTTCTATCACGATGTTGAAGAGTCGCTGGCTCGTGAGGCCTTTACGCGGCTGCGTGGTCAGGCATTCACGATCCTGACTGAGAGGTGTCCGATATCCAAGTGGCCCGATGCTTCGGCGCGCTTCATCGTCATGCGTGACGACAGGGCGGTGAACCCGGCATGGTCACGACAGATGGCGATGCGTTGTCCCCGCGGCATGGTGATCGAGATGGACGGCGGTCACTCGCCGTTCTTCGCTCGGCCTCGTCACCTCGGGGTTTTGCTCACCGCGATCGAGAGCGTCGAAGCGTAGCTCGGCGAGAACAACTATCGCCAGAAAAGAGAACGCTGACTCCGTAGTGCTTCCCGGTTGCCGGTCTCTGTCGTAGTCTTGAGCAGATTGTAGAATGTCTGCGATCTTCCCCGTGCAGTGTGCGCCCCGGAGGAGGGCCATGGTTCATACGACGGCTCTCGGATGTCGGCAGTAACACGTGCTCACTGACAGCGAAAACGGGAAGCTGGCACGGCGGGTAAGCGACCTGTTGGCCAGCGATGCCCAGTTCGCCGCCGCACTGCCGGACAACGACGTCTCTGAAACAATCCTGCGGCCCGACATCAGCTGGGGCGCGCTCATGCGCGCCGTCGCCGAGGGTTACGCGGAACGCCCAGCGCTGGGCCAGCGCGCCTCCCGGATAGTGACCACCGCCGGCCGCCGTTGTCTGGACCTCCTGCCGCAATTCGACACCGTCACCTATAGCCGGCTGTGGCAGCGGGTCACCGCCATCGCCGCTGCGCTGGCCGACGGTATCGTGCAACCCGGTGACCGCGTGGCCACACTCGGCTTCTGCAGTGTCGACTACGCGACATTGGACATGGCCGTTCCGCTGCTGGGCGCGGTTTCGGTGCCGCTGCACGCCGGCGCACCCGTTGGCCAGTTGCAACCGATGGTCGACGAGACAGAACCATCGGTGATCGCATGTAGCGCTGAGTACCTGGAGGACGTCGTCGCCCTCGCGCTCGGCGGGCCGCCGCCGGCCCTGGTCGTGGTTTTCGACTACCAACCGGACGTCGATGCCCACCGCGAAGCGTTCGACGCGGCGCGCAGTCGGCTCGCCGAGACGGGCAGTTCTGTCGTCCTCGAGACGTTCGAACAGGTGCTTCAGCGAGGAAGTGAATTGCCGGCGCCGCCCGATCCCGGTATCGATGACGATCGACTCGCGGTGATCATCTACACGTCGGGAAGCAGCGGCAGCCCCAAGGGTGCGATGCAGCCGGAGAGCCTGGCCAAGTCGGTGTGGACTGTCACGGCGGCCGCGCTGGCCGAACGCGGTTTCGCTATTCCGGCGCTCACTTTGAACTACATGCCGATGAGCCATACCGCGGGCCGCGCGATGTTGTATTCCACCTTGGGCGCCGGCGGCACAGCGTATTTCGCGGCAAAGAGCGATCTGTCCACCATTCTCGACGACCTGGCGATGGTGCGTCCCAGCCAGCTGAATTTCGTGCCGCGCGTTTGGGAGTTGCTGTACCGCGAGTTCCTCAGCGCGCTCGCCCAGCGCGGCGACACCATCGGCGAGGATGAGGTCCTCGCCGACTTTCGCTCTCGTGTCCTCGGTGGGCGCTACATCTCGGCGCTGACCGGCTCGGCGCCCATCGCCGCGGATCTGGCGGCCTGGGTAGAGAAGCTGCTCGACTCCCATCTGATGAACGCGCTGGGCGCCACCGAGTCGGGATCGGTGGTCATCGACGGCAAGGTGCAACGCCCTCCGGTGACCGACTACAAGCTTGTCGACGTACCCGAACTAGGCTACTTCAGCACCGACAGACCCCATCCGCGCGGTGAGCTCCTGATCAAGTCACGCACCCTATTTCGCGGCTACTACAAGCGGCCGGCGTTGACCGCCGAGGTGTTCGACGAAGACGGCTTCTACCGGACAGGCGACGTGGTCGCCGAAATCGGACCCGACAACCTCCGCTACATCGACCGTCGCAACAACGTGCTCAAATTGTCGCAGGGTGAATTCGTCACGGTGTCGAAATTGGAGGCTGTCTACGCCAATTGCGAACTCGTGCACCAGATCTACATATACGGCAATGGCGAGCAATCCTACCTTCTGGCTGTTGTGGTACCCACCGACGAAGCGCTCCGCCGCCACCGCGCCAGCGAGCTCAAAGTGCTGATCCTGCGCTCACTGCAACAGGCCGCCCAGACCGCCGAACTCGAGTCCTACGAGATCCCGCGTGACATCATCGTCGAGCCCGTGCCATTCACTCTCGACAACGGCCTGCTGACCGGCACCCGGAAGCCGTCACGTCCCAACCTCAAGCAGCGCTACGGGGAACGCCTCGAGCAGTTGTACGCCGAAATTGCCGAGACTCAAAGCGGGCGGCTGCGTGAGCTGCGCGAACACAGTGCGAGGCGACCGGTCATCGACACCGTATGCGCCGTGGCAGCTACCCTGCTGGGGACCGCACCCGACAACCCCCCACCCAGCGCGCACTTCACAGATCTGGGCGGAGATTCGTTGTGGGCCTTGACGTTCGCCAACGCCCTTGAAGGCGCCTTCGGCCTCGAAGTTCCCGTCGGTGTGATCATCAGCCCGGCCAGCGACATGCAGTTTGTCGCCGATTACATCGATGCGCACCGCAAACCCGGGGCCGCCAGGCCCACGTTCGCGGCGGTGCACGGCGCGGGCGCCACCGAGGTGCATTCTCGTGATCTCACCCTTGACAAGTTCATCGACGCCGCCACGCTCGACAGCGTTCCCGTCATGGCGCCGCCGGCATCTGAGGTTCGCACGGTGCTGCTGACCGGCGCGACGGGCTACCTCGGTCGCTATCTGCTTCTGGAATGGCTGCACCGGATGCACCTCGTCAACGGCACCGTAATCTGTCTGGTCCGCGCCAAGGACGACGCGGCCGCACGAGCACGGCTCGACGCCGTGTTCGACAGCGGAGACCCCGACTTGCTGTCGCAGTACCGCAGGCTGGCCGCCGACCATTTCGAGGTCTTCGCCGGCGACAAGGGCGAGGTCGACCTCGGGGTGGGAAAGCCGCGTTGGCAACGACTGGCCACCACGGTCGATCTCATTGTCGACTCGGCGGCCTTGGTTAACCACATGCTGCCATACCAGCAGATGTTCGGCCCCAATGTCGTTGGTACCGCTGAGCTGATCCGCCTGGCGCTGACGACCCGACAGAAACCATTCGCCTACGTTTCTTCTATCGGTGTCGGCGCGACGGTCGCCTCCGGCGAGCTCAGCGAAGACGCCGATGTCCGTCGCGTCAGCGCTACCCGCGCGCTCGACGACACCTATGCCAGCGGGTATGCGAACAGCAAATGGGCCGGCGAGGTGCTGCTGCGGGAAGCTCACGACCTGTGTGATCTGACCGTGCGGGTGTTCCGCTGCGGCATGATCATGGCGGAGACCACCTATCGTGGTCAGCTCAACGTGCCCGACATGATCACGCGGCTGATCCTGAGCATCGCGGCGACCGGCCTGGCACCGGAGTCATTTTATCTCCGAGACCCCGACGGGCGGCGGGCACGGACGCACTTCGATGGTCTGCCAGTCGATTTCGTCGCCCAATCAATCTCGGCGCTGACTGCGGACGCCGTGGGAGAGGGCAAGGGGTTCCAGACCTTTCATGTCATCAACCCGCACGACGACGGCGTGGGCCTCGACGAGTACGTCGACTGGATGATGGAAGCCGGGTGCCGGATTGAACGGATCGGCGACTACGACGAGTGGTTCGCGCGGCTCGACACCACATTACGTAGCCTGCCCGAAAAACAGCGGCAAGCGTCGCTGCTGCCACTGCTGTCGACCTACCGGCATCCGCTCCCGCCGATTCGCGGCGCGTTCGCTTCCGCGCATCGGTTCCGTGCCGCCGTGATGGAAGCCGACATCGGTACCGGTGGTGACATCCCCCGCATCGGCAAGCCCGTCATCGAGAAGTATCTGGCCGACCTGGAACTGCTGGATCTACTCGACGCTGATCATCGCGACACCGAGAAGTGAAGGAGAGTTGAGTGCTAGAGCGCATCGATTTCGAGGTCACCCGCCACACGCCGTCCCTGGATCATTATCGACGCGAATGGGTGCCGGGCAAGGCCATGAATCTGGCTGGCATCTGGGTGGGGGCAATCGTCAGAGATGCGTCGGGACAGGACTATTGGGCGGTCCGGGGGACGGACGACTTTATCACCGGGATGACCCATGTGGTGTCTCCGATCTGCGGGTTCCGGAAGCTGCAGAAGGGGATGAACACCGACGCGCCGCATCTGTTCGATGAATACTCGACGTTGGACTGGTTTGAACCCCTGCAATACGGCAGTGACGGCGAACGGGTCCAGATGACCTATTGGAGCGGGCGAATCGAGCGTGATGCCAATGGTTTTCACTGGTACGACGCCAGTGGCCGGTGGGAGATCCACGCTAAGACCATCAGCGACATCGTCGTGACTCGTGTCCCCAAACAGGACGGCGTCGACAACGATGTGTACTACCGCCACGAGCTGATGTATGCCACCGGCAGGGTCAACGGTGTCGAGGTGTCGGGATATGCGCACCAGGACTTCGCGTACGGTCCTCCGGGAATGGCCTACACCGAATTGTCGATCGCCCGTCATCTGCAGGGTATGTGGGTGTCGTGGTTGCACGAGTTCGCCGATGGCGAGGTCGGCGGCGGTAGCTTCTGGCAGGGACGAGACGCGGTGACGTTCGGGCCGGGTTATCAGGTCAAAGACGGCGTCACAACCGTGCATAAGGACATCGTCGCCAAGCCGGAGTTCAACGACGCCGGACGGCTGGTCAACCTGGATGTCACCATCGGATCCGAGTCGTACACTTTCGCGTTCGACTCAAGCGGCAGTCCACTGCACGTGTTCGGGCCGCTGACGAGCAGCTCCTCCGGTAAGGAGCCGGTCCGAAGCTGGTGCTGGGTTGAATATGCCGGGGGCATGTTGACGCCTGAGATCCTGGACATGGCGATGGAGCCGTTCCGGCTCGCACGGGGACGCTGACCGATGACGCTGCCGGCTGATGATCACCGCATACGGACATCCAGACAACTGCTCTCAGATGTTTTGCGTCGCAAGCGAAGAAAGTGTCAACCGGGCTGACGGTGTCCCGCCGACCGCGGTGGGGCGCGGTGACCTCGGGTCTGCCGTCGAGTTTGTCGGGCTGGTGTACGACGGCACCGACGTCACGCACGTCGATTCGGTCGCGCACCTGTTCTGGAAGGGCCAGATCTACAACGACCGGTCGTCGGGGCTGGCGACATCGGAGCACGGCGCGTTGTTCGGCGCCGTCACCGCCATGAGCGACGGCATCGTGGGCCGCAGCGTCCTGCTTGATGTGCCCGCGCGCCGAAGGCGTCGACGCGTTAAGCGGCGGGCGGGCCGTCACACCCGATGATCTCGAGGCCACGGCGACGGCTCAGCGCGTCAGTGTGGGTCCCGGCGACATCGTCCTACTTCGGACCGGCCGGTGGGCTGCGCGCGGTGGCGAATCTGAGCCGACGCAGTCCTATGACGATCCGCACGACGACGCACGGTGGGGGCTTCGGGCCGGCTGGCAGCCCGCGTGCATGCCTTGGTTGCGCGAACGTGAAGTCGCCGTCATCGGTTGCGACGGACCATAAGAGCCGCTGTCCCCGGCCATACCCTTCCGTTGAAGCCAGGGTGCTCGCGGCGCTGCAGGGCAGGGGTCTCAGTCATGGGCAACTCCGAGTGGTGGACTGATGATCGTGCCCAAAGCATCATCCGCCGCGATTCTTGAAGGCTTTCATCAGCAGGTCCAGGCAGTCGCGCTGCATCGCCGCGTGAGCGGAGTTTGCGCGCTCACTGTCATGGTCGCGAATCGCAGTGATCACCGCCAGGGTGCCCTTGCGGCTGATCTCAATCGTGTTGGGCGCGACGCTGAAGATAGTGTCGATCGACGTGGCCCGGATGCGCCGAACCATGCGTGCTACCGCTGGCGCGCTGGCCGCGTCGAACAGCACGTCGAGGTAGTGCTCGCACAACGCCGAAATAGTCGCGGGGTCCCGGGTTGCCCTCAGCTCGGTGGCGACCTGGGCTAATTGGGCGTCGAATTCCGGTGTCAGGCGCGCGACGGCGCGGCGAGCGACCAGACCGAAGACCAGGTCCCAGACTTCGGCGTTGTCGCCGACCGATGTCTCGATCGGCAAAACGAAACCACCTCGGTGCATCTCCATCTTCACCCAGCCCTCCTGCTCAAGAATGACGAGGGCTTCCCGGACCGGCACCCGGCTCGTTCCGAGCTGTTCAGCGATGTCTTCCTGGGTAAGGCGTTGGCCTGGGCCCAGCTCGCCGGTAATGATCTGGCGGCGAAGGTGATCGGCGACGAGCTCACCACTGCTGCGACGTGATAGTTGGGAGCGGGCTCTTGCCGGGTGGCTCATCCGCCGACCTTTCCTTCGCTGTCGTCGGTCCGGCCGAGGCCGGGCAAGCAGATCGTAGACCCGGACAGTCGACTCATGCGTTCGGCGCGACGTGCAGACCAGGATTATAGCCATTCTGCAACCCTGCAAACTTGACCAGCCGCAAGGGTCAGCCTGGAACTCGGGGACAAATCAGCGGCGATCGTGCTCGACGACCCCGACCTGGGCGCGGTGGCGGAGGGTCTAGCGCGGGCCTCGCCCAAGGGTGGAAACAGTAATTTTCGAAAAATGATCTCAATACTCTCTTTTCAGAGAAGAGCGATTCGCATATGATGTGCGATCGCAGACATTCTACGATCTGCCGATCGCCCGTTCGAGCAGCTCGTTGAGCCGGGGGAGGTGGTTCAGCTTGTCGGGGCGACGTCGGAACGATTGCACGCGTGTTGTCTACGAGGAAGCGGGGAGCCGGGCCAAGACGATGACTCACATCGGCTCCCCGGGAAGCGGTAGCGGCTATCCGCAAGGACGTGGGCACCCCGCGGATGGTTGCCTCATCGACCGCGCGGGTCTGTCCGGATATCCGCGCAGCCGAGGCGAACTTCACCCCATCCAGCGAGGGGCGCGGCGTTGACCAAAAACTTTGGGCTCCGCCCGGCATACGCATCGCATCGCATGCCCACGGCAACTCCAGTGGTGGTCAGGGCCGGCCACCGTCATCGAGCCCGCTGGGCCGCACGACCGGTTGCCGGAATTCTGACGATCGTGGCGGTCGGCCTCATCCTGTACGTTGCACTCGGGTTGTTTCGCGGCGATTTCACCGGAGCT
Organism: Mycobacterium kyorinense; assembly: GCF_002101735.1. GTDB lineage: Bacteria > Actinomycetota > Actinomycetes > Mycobacteriales > Mycobacteriaceae > Mycobacterium > Mycobacterium kyorinense. The sequence goes on from NZ_LQPE01000142.1 coordinate 25,093, forward strand.
GTTCCGGTGACGGTGATTTCGGATCGCGCCGGGCTGATAATGAACCCCGACGCGAAGGTCGAACTGCACGGTGTCCCGGTGGGGCGGGTCGCGTCAATTGACGCTCGACCCAACAGTACCGCGGTGATCCATCTAGCCATGGATCCAGCTCAGCTGCATCTCATTCCGGCGAACGTACGCGTCGACATCGCCTCGACAACGGTTTTCGGAGCAAAGTACGTGCATTTGATCGCACCCGACCGGCCTTCACCGGAGACGCTACAACGTGGGCAAGTCATCCAAGGTGAACACGTCACAGTCGAGATCAACACCGTCTTCGAGCGACTCAGTTCGGTGCTGTCCACGATTGAGCCCGAGAAACTGAATCAGACACTGACCGCGATCGCATCCGGGCTCGCCGGACGCGGGCAGAAGCTCGGCGAAGCGATCAGTGACCTAGATGCAAGCTTGGCGACATGGGATCCCAGTCTCGGCAGCTTGAGCCACGACATCGACGTCGCACCAACGGTGTTGAACGCCTACGCCGACGCTATGCCAGATCTACTCACGACTGTTCATAACGCAAGTTCGCTCAGCCGGACTATCGTCCAACAGCAACGTGATCTGGATGGACTGCTCCTCAGTACCATCGGGTTCGGCGATATCGGCAACGACGTCCTAGGCGCCAATCGCCGGTCTTTGACCGATGTGCTGCACCTTCTTAACCCGGTGACCGGACTAACCAATGAATACAATCAGGCGCTGAACTGCGCGCTGGCCGGTGCGATACCGATGGCCAAGCTGCCGCCGTCCAGACTTCCCGGTGCGGAGGTCATGGCGAGTCTTGAATGGGGCGCGGACCGCTATCGTTATCCGTCGGACCTGCCGAAGGTCGCTGCCAAAGGAGGCCCGCACTGCGTGGGCTTGCCACAAGTGCCATTCGAAACACGCCCTCCTTACGTCGTTGCCGACGTCGGTACCAACCCGTGGAAGTACGGCAACCAAGGCATCAGGCTGAACACATCACTACTCCAGGAACTTCTACTGGGCCATCGGCCCGATGGGCCGCCGCGTAACTCAGCGCAGATCGGGATGCCCGGATGAGTACTAGGGCGGGCACTGTGTTGAAATTCGGCACCTTCGTGGCAGTCATGCTGGCGCTCACTGCCGGCCTGTTCGCTGTCTTCGGCGAATACCGCGGCGGTTCCAACGCTCAGTACTCGGCTGTGTTCGCTGACGTCTCAGATCTGCGCGCTGGAGATTCGGTCAGGGTCGCAGGAATTCGAGTCGGAACAGTGAAAAAGGTTGCCCTGCGGGCGGACCAGAAAGTCGTGGTGGACTTCGACATCGACCGGACAGTCAAGTTGACTGTTGGCACACGGGCCGCGATCCGATACCTCAACCTTGTCGGGGATCGTTACCTCGAAATCATCGACGGTCCGGGCTCCACGCGGATCGTAACCCCGGGCTCACAGATCCAGATGGATCACACCATGCCTGCGCTCGATCTCGATGTACTTCTCAACGGGCTCAAACCGGTTGTCCAAGGCCTTAATCCGCAAGATGTCAACAGACTCACCGCTTCTCTAATACAGATTATGCAAGGGCAAGGCGGCACGTTGGAGTCGCTGCTGTCGCGGACTTCCTCGTTTACCAACGCATTAGCCGACAATGGAGCGGTCCTCGAGCAACTAATCGATAATCTCAACACAGCCATGGCGACCCTGGCTGGTGATGGCGACAGATTCACGGGCGCCATCGACCGACTTCACCGGCTTGTCACCGAGCTATCGGCCCAGCGGGATCCCATCGGCGCGGCGATCGATTCGCTGAGCAAGGGCACCGCATCCCTCGTTAGTCTGCTCGGCGACGCTCGCCCGTCCCTTGCCGCTACCGTCGACCAGCTCAACCGCCTGGCACCGTCGCTCGATGCAGACAAGGACCGCATCGACGGCGTGCTCCAAAAAGCCCCGGAAGACTACCGCAAACTGGCGCGAATAGGGGCCTATGGCAGCTTCTTTAACTACTACCTGTGCGGCGTAACTTTCAGAGTGACGGACCTGCAGGGCCGCACGGCGGTCTTCCCGTGGATCAAACAAGAAACCGGGAGGTGCGCCGAGAACCCATGAACAAATACCGCGGGCAACAACTCATTCGGGCCGGATTTATCGGCACAGTCCTCATCGTGCTGATCATCGCCGTGGGGTTACAGCCGCAACAGTTGCAGAGCTGGGCAACAACGGTCAGATACCAAGCGGTATTCACCGAGGCTGGCGGATTGGAGCCCGGCAACCCCGTCAAGGTTTCCGGCGTCAAGGTCGGCACGGTGAATGACGTGTCACTAGATCATGGTGATGCACTGGTCACTTTCACCGTCCACAGCAAGGTCAGGCTCGGCTCGCAAACCACCGCACACATCCGTACCGGGACGCTGCTGGGTCAGCGAATGTTGACACTGGAGTCCGCAGGAAGCAGTAGCATGCGTCCATTGGCGCGTATTCCGGTTGGCCGGACCTCATCGCCGTATTCGCTAACCGACGCGGTCAGTGATCTCACGACCAATGTCGCCAACACCGACACCCAGTCGCTCAACCACGCTTTGGACGTTCTCTCCACCACCATGGATCAGATCGCGCCGCAGCTGGGACCAACGTTCAACGGCCTGACGCGGTTGTCGAGATCGCTTAACAGCCGCAACGAAACGGTGAACGAACTTCTCAAGCACACAGCCGACGTCACCGCGATACTGGCTCAGCGCAGCCAACAAGTCAACGCGTTGATTCTCGACGGCAACGAGCTGACGGGTGTTTTGGTGCGGCGCCGACAAGCAATCGTTCGGCTGCTGGCAGACACTTCGGCTCTGGCTCAACACGTTTCGGGTCTGATCGCCGAGAACGAGAAGAAGCTCGCGCCGACATTGGAGAAACTCAACGCGGTCATCAAGGTCTTAGAGAAGAACCGTGACAACCTCGCGAAGGCCATACCGGGCCTAGCCAAGTTCGAAAGCGGTCTCAGCGAAATAGTCGCCAACGGCCCCTACTACGTTGGGTACATCCCCAATATTACCCAGGGCGTCGCACTTCAGCCGTTTCTGGACTATCTATTCGGCTTCCGCACCTTTGACACCGCCCCCGGTCGCGGCCCGGGCTTGCCGTCCCCAATGCCACGGGCATTGTTCCCCTGGCCGTACAACGGTATCCCGGGAGGCTCGCGGTGATGATCTCGAACCGACTCCGAACCGCAACCGCAGTCATGCTGTTGGCCGTCATGCTTGGCGGGGCCGCTGTGATTATTCGCTGCACCTTTTTTGCGCCCAAGACGATCATTGTGTATTTCACGACCACAACGGGGGTCTACCCGGGTGACCAGGTGCGGGTGTCCGGCGTGAAAATCGGCACCATCAAATCTATCCAACCGCAAGGCACTGAGACCAAGATGACATTGCTTGTGAATCGGGGTGTGCGTATTCCGGCTGACGCCAAGGCCGTCATCGTTGCTCAAAACCTTGTCTCGGCGCGCTATGTGCAGCTGGCTCCGGCTTATCGATCCGATGGTCCGACGCTGCCGGACGGTGCCGAAATCCCTATCGACAGGACAGCTGTACCCGTCGAATGGGACGAGGTCAAAACGCAACTGACCCGCTTGGCAACGGAGTTGGGACCCAAGGGCGGAGTGTCGGATACCTCGACGGCACGGTTCATCGACAGCGCAGCCGGCGCCCTGGGCGGCAATGGAGACAAGCTGCGTCAGACGCTGGCACAGTTGTCAGGAGTAGGGCGCATCCTGGCTAACGGGAGCGGCAACATCGTCGACGTCATCAAAAATCTGCAGACTTTCATCGCGACATTGCGGGACAGCACCACCCAGATTGTGCAATTCCAGGGTCGACTCGCAACCCTCAGCAGCGTGCTCGACGGCAGCAGATCCGATTTGGACGGCGCCCTAAGGAATGTTTCCCAAGTCGTGGGCGAGGTGCAGAGGTTCGTCCAAGACACCCGAGGACAAGTAGCCGACCAAGTTCAGCTGCTCGCCAACGTGACGCAGAACGTTGTCGATCACAAGAAAGACCTCGAACAAATCCTTCACGTCGCTCCGACAGCCGTGGCCAACACGTTGAACATGTTCGACCCCCGAGACGGGGGCGCAACAGGAACAGTTGCGCTGGCCAACTTCTCCGATCCGGTCCAATTCTTGTGCGGGATGATCGGTTCCATCGAAAACGTCACTGCATCGGAGACCGGGAAATTGTGCGCGCAATATCTTGGACCCGCTTTGCGCCAGATGAACTTCAATTACCTTCCCTTCCCCTTCAACCCGGGCCTGACCTCGGTTCCGCCCCCCGAAGACTTGCTCTACACCGAACCCGACCTGGCGCCAGGGGGCGCCGGCCCCAAGCCGGCACCCCCGGACACACCGCCTGCGGTGTCGGCGTATACGGGCGCCGGCGATATACCACCACCCCCTGGGTATGGGCCACCTCCTTCGCCAGCCCAACCGGTACTGGCGCCCAAGGATCTTTCGGAGATCCTCCTCCCCCCGAACTCGGTGGTATCGAACGGAACTGCGCCCGCACAGCCGTCGGCGCCCGCGCCGTCAATCCCGGATATCGCGCCGACTGATATGCCGTCGTCGCCGGAGGAGACACGACGATGAACGGTACTGCTACCATACGGCGCGGCGCCGCCGTTGGCTGCTGCGTCGCATTGACCACAGCTGGATGCGGCTTTCAGGGTGTAAATTCGCTGCCCCTTCCTGGAGCAGTTGGTCGCGGCGCCCACGCAGTGATCTACCACGTCGAAGTCGCGAATGTCGGTACATTGGAGCCGAATTCACCGGTGATGGTCGACGATGTCGTGGTCGGAAGTGTCCGGAATATGACAGTCGACAACTGGCACGCGAATGTCGAGGTGTCAGTGCAGCAGGGTATCGTCGTTCCCGCCAACGTGGTGGCGACGGTGGGGCAGACCAGTTTGCTCGGTTCGATGCACTTGGCTTTGGACCCTCCACTGGGTCAAGCGCCCCACGGAAGACTTCAGCCTGGTGCCACCGTCCCCCTCAGCAAATCATTGGCCTACCCGTCGACGGAACGGACTCTGTCGACGCTGTCGGCCGTCGTCAACTCGGGTGGCTTGGGACAGGTCGGCGACATCCTCCACAATTTCAACATCGCACTAACCGGGCGGCAAACCGAGGCGCGCGACGTGCTGGCCCGGCTCGACAAGTTCGCGGGAGTCTTCGACCGCCAGCGTGACGCGGTCATCGCATCAATCCAGGCGCTCGACCGCCTCTCCGGCACGCTCGCCGCCCAGCGCGACGTGGTGACGCAGGGGCTCGCCGAGATCCCGCCGGCTCTGGATGTTCTCATCGCTGAACGACCACGGTTGACCACAGCCCTCGACAAGATGCGGACGTTCAGTGACACCGCCACAGCTTTGGTCAATGACACTCATGCCGATTTGGTGACCAACCTCAACAACCTCCATCCGACAGTGCGCGCACTGGCTGACGTCGGACCCGAGATAGACACTGCGCTCGCATTTCTTCCGGTCATGCCCTTCGGGCAGAACCTCATCGACCGCGCGATTCGAGGCGACTACATGAACCTGTTCGCGGTCTTTGACCTCACCCTCCCGCGACTAAAACGCACCCTATTGTCGGGAACGCGTTGGGGCAACGAACACGCGCTGCTCGTGCCGGCGCCAGGAGATCCCGGCTATGAGGCGTTCTACACGACCCACCCTTTAACCGCCCCAATCGCGCCACCGCCGCAATCCACCGCGCTGCCACCACCGGCGAATGACACTGCGCCGTCGGCGGAGTCGACACCGCCCCCAGCTCCGCAAGCAGATAGGCCAGGCTGATGCTGACCCGCTTCGTCCGCATCCAGCTGACCATCTTCTCGATCGCGTCGGTCATCGGTCTGGCCGCAATAGTCGTCGAATATCTACAGCACCCACCATGCTGGGGTTAGGCCGCATCAACGTAAGAATGGAACTTCGTGATACGGGAGGCCTTTATCGGCTCGCCAACGTGACATACCGGGGCGTTGAGGTCGGAAAAGTCACCAGCGTCAAACTCACACGGACCGGTGCCGAGGCAACACTTTCGCTGGGCACCTCACCGAAGATTCCCGCCAACCTCGTTGCGCAAGTACGAAGCATCTCCGCAATCGGAGAGCAGTACGTTGACCTGCGTCCACACACGTCGTCTGCTCCATATCTACACGACGGATCGGTGATCGACGTCGCCAACACATCGATTCCGCAACCAGTCGGGGCGATGCTGGACCGAACCAGTGCGCTGTTGGCCAGCATCCCCAAAGACAAACTCGCTGCGCTGATCGATGAATCGTCAAAAGGCTTCAACGGTGCGGGATATGACTTAGGGTCGCTGTTCGACTCTGCGGCCAAGGTATCGCACGAAACCCACGGCGTCGCAGAGAAAATCAGATCCCTGATAGAAGACAGCACCCCACTGTTGGACGGAGAGGTCCAATCCTCGGACACGACGCGACAATGGACACGCAATCTTGCGAACGTTACCCAGCAGCTTGTGGACGATGACCCGCAACTTCGCACGATCCTACAGACTGGACCCGTTGCGATCCAAGAGGTTTCGCGCCTACTCAACAGCGTCAAGCCCACACTGCCGGTGCTGCTCGCCAACCTGACCAGCCTCGGGCAGGTCGGTGTGACTTACCTGCCGTCACTTGAGCAGCTGTTGGTGCTAATTCCGCCGTACTTCGCCGACCTACAATCCATCGCGCCGAACAATAATGCGACGGGCCTGCCATTGGGGAACTTTCGGATTGAAGCCAGTGATCCGCCGGCCTGCACTGTTGGATTCCTACCGCCATCGCAATGGCGATCGCCGGCAGACACCACCACCATGGACACACCCGATGGGCTCTACTGCAAGTTGCCGCAAGATTCACCCATCCTGGTTCGTGGCGCTCGAAATCTTCCGTGCATGGCCCATCCCGGTAAGCGCGCACCGACGGTGCAAATCTGTGACAGCGACAAACCCTATATGCCGCTGGCAATGCGCCAACATGCTCTGGGGCCAAATCCTATTGACCCCAACCTAATCGCGCAGGGCGTACCATCCGATAGCCGAATCAACACCGATGACAACATATTCGGCCCCGTCGAGGGGACTCCTCGGCCGCCAGAGACCTACCCACCGGGAATTCCGTCGCCACCCGAGCCGCCGAATCCACCTGCGCCGGCTCCTGACCCGTCAACCGTGACACCGCCGCCCGCGGGTAGTGGGCCAGCAGCCCTGCCTGCGGCCCCGAGTTCGTCACGCACCGAACCATCACGGCAACCTTCGGTCGCCGTAGCCACTTACGATCCCCGCACCGGCCGGTACATGTCGCCAGACGGAATCGTCGTGGAGCAAGCCAACCTGGCCGCAGGGCAGGACACAAATCCGAAGCGCTGGCAGGACCTGCTGATGGTACCGCGAGGCATCTCACCGTGAATACAGCGTTGCTGGCGGTTCATCGAACAACCGTGGCCGGAATCTTCGCGGCGATCGTAAGTTCAGTGCTGGCCCCATCGGGGCATACAACCATCGATGAAATCGCGCTCAACGGAACCTATACGGCAATCTCTGATGGGCAATGGGCCAAGACCAACGAGAAATACCATGACGAAGCGACCGTCATCAGCACATGGACCATCACGTCCTCCTGCACGGGCATCTTTGACTGCATAGGTCGCGTGACGAGTGACTTAGGTTGGAGCGCAGATGCACGCTACGTCAGCGGTATGTGGTTTGTGATCCACATCCTGGATAACTGGGAACATTGCGCAGACGGCAGCGGGGCTCCAGCCAGGCAGGTTTTCAAGTTCTATTCAGATCCGAACAATAAGTCAGCCCAGCTGGGATGGGACACGACCACCGCAGCGAGCGGCGCCTGCGGGCGTAATCGTCCGCTCGAGATCGAGATGCCATTCAAGTTGGTTCCAAAGTGAGCTGGCCGCGGTGACGACGGGAATTGTCATGTCATGAAGCGTTCAGAGCGCATCTGACGGCTATAGCAGTTGCGCGGCCAGGAAGCTTTGCTCGTCGCCGCGGAATACCTCGATGGGATCAACTGATTCCGGGTCCAGCGTGGCGGCGATCATCGCCTGCACTTTGAACGCGCGAGCGGCTGCGCTGAGCCGATGTTCGAGCTGTTGGGCGCCGCGCCGCAGGTTCAACGGCCGCTCGCCGCCCCAGACAGCGACGTCCGCGCGGTTGGGTCGCGACGTGTCCTCGAAATATGCGCGCACAACATTATTTTCGCCGAACAAGGCTGACGAAGCGATGATTGCGTCCGGCCGCCGTGCTTCGCTGGAGAAGCCGTCGAGCAGTTCGGAGTTGACTCCGAGGATCCGCAAGGGCCGGTCATCGCGACACTCGGCCAAGTACACCGTGATATTCCAGCCCCTGACAGACCCGTCATAGAGCAGTCCGCCCGCTGCCCAGACTACGTCCGGTTCGTTAGCCCCCAAGACCGCCAGCCGATAGGGGGTTGCGTGACTCTCCCCAGTGTGCGGGTCTCCCACGAGCCGGGTGCGGTCGTCGCGGGTCGCCGGTGTCATCGATTTCCTACCATTGGTCAGCCCTTCTGTTCCGCATCGCCTGGTGTCCTCCTGCGATCCGGACTGGTCCCCCGAAAGCCAATGCGAGACTATGGCGATAATATGTAATTTTGTTTTTGAGAATACACATATCCGCGCGGGCGTGCGAGCGGATTGCCGCATAAGGGCGTCCAACGATGAGGGGATCGACATGATCAAAACGGGCTCGCGGCTGCGCAGCCAGGTTTGCGATACACAGGTGATCGTGGTCAAGGCCACTACTGCCTTCGACGAGCTGCGGTGCGGCGGTGCGTCAATGGTGCCCGTGGACTCCGACGGGTCGCCACTCGGTAGCCCTGACCCGGCATTTTCCGGCGGCACGGTGATGGGCAAGCGCTACACCGATGACTCGGGCGGTGAATTGCTGGTTACCAAGGCAGGGGCCGGCACGCTCAGCGTCGGTGAAATCCCGTTGACGCTCAAGGAAGCCAAGCCGCTGCCCGCGAGCGACTGAGATCCCTCGCTACCCTGCGGCGGCCCGTCGCGTCCGCGCAGCGCGGTCGTCAATGAAGCCCCGGACCACGAAGGGGCGCACAAATTCTGCGACCGCGGAATCGTCGTGCATGTCGATGCGAGGTGACGGTGTCGTGAAGAGGGAGAACAGAATTCGCGCGAACCATTCGGCGGCTGCGGCCACGTCGAGGTCCTTGCGAACTTCGCCGGTGAGTTTCGCGGCAACCAGGAACGGCGCGATGAAGTCGCCGCATTCCTGCAGCAGCACCGCCGAATTCTTGGTCAGCAGGAGGTCAACCTCCTCCTGGTCGAAATACTTCTCCGGCTCGACCACTCTGCGCGCCTGAACAACGAACACCGCCGCGCGGACCAACTTGTCTTCGAGGGTCTCGCCCCGGTTGACCACCTTGGCCATGTTCCGATAAAAGCGCTGCGAGGCTGCTTCCGCGCAGGCTTCGACAACCGCACCCTTGTCAGGAAAGTACTCGTAGACAGTGCTGCGTGAGACTCCGGCTTGGCGCGCGATGTCGACGATGGTCGTCTTGCTCAGGCCCCGGGTCCGGAAACAGGCGAACGCCGCAGAGATGATCGCGTCGCGCGTCTCAAGCTCGGTTTGGTGTGTCATCGTCTGCCCTGACCTACTCACCCCACAGACCATAACGTCCGCGCGACGACGCCAGGCCTAGGAAGCCGGGGCGAGGATAAGGCCACTGGTGGGCACACCGGTGCCCGATGTGACGAGTACATGCTCGACATTGTCGACCTGATTGTGCGAAGTTCCGCGTATTTGCCGCACGGCCTCGGTAATGCCGTTCATGCCGTGAATGTAGGCCTCGCCGAGCAGCCCGCCGTTGGTGTTGATCGGCAGCGACCCACCCAGCGACATGCGCTCGATCGACACGAAGTCTTTGGCCTCGCCGCGGCCACAGAAGCCGAGCTCCTCGAGCTGGGTGAACACGAACGGCGTGAAATGGTCGTACAGGAACGCCGTCTGGATGTCGGCGGGCCCCAAACCTGAGTCGCGCCATAGTTTGTCGCCGACGACACCCATCTCCGGCAGTCCGGTGATGTCGTCGCGGTAGTAGCTGGTCATGACCTCGCCGTCGTAGGCCGCGCCCTGAGCCGCCGCACTGACGACCGCCGCTGGCTTGGCAAGGTCACGCGCCCGCGCAACGCTGGTCACGACGATCGCCACCCCGCCGTCGCTTTCCTGGCAGCAGTCCAGCAGCCGCAGGACCGGTTCAATGATCCACCGAGACTTCTGGTGGTCTTCGAGGGTGATCGGACGTTCGTAGAACCAGGCGTCCGGGTTCTTGGCGGCATGGATACGGTCGATCACCGAGATTTTCCCGAAGTCCTCGTTGGTAACCCCGTAGGTCGACATGTACCGCTGCGCGTGCAGGGCCACCCAACCTGCCGGTGTCATCAAGCCGAATGGCGCGTAGGGCGCCAACCATGGCGGGGGAGCGGTCATCTGGCGGCCGGCACCGCCGAAGCGGAAACCGGACCGTTCGTTGAACGCGCGATAGCAGACCACGACGTCGGCGACACCAGTCGCAATGGCCATGGCGGCCTGCATGACAGTGCCGGCCGCAGCGCCGCCACCGTGCGGGACACGGGTGAAGAAGGTGAGGTCTTTGATCCCGACGTTGCGGGCGACCTCGATCTCCTCGTTCTGGTCGACGGTGAAGGTCACCATGCCGTCCACGTCGCCAGGCTGCAGGCCTGCGTCGTCGAGCGCCGCTTTGACCGCTTCGCAGGCCAGTTGCATCTCGCTGCGGCCGGATTCCTTCGAGAACTCGGTCTGGCCGATCCCGGCGATGGCAGCCTTGCCGCCGAGTCCGCCGCTCATGCGCCAATTCCGTTGAGCAGGCTCAGTTCCGCGGTGCCGGAGACGTGCTCACCGAGGCTGTTGACGCCTTTGAACGTCACCTCGACGAGTCCCTCGCCCTTACCAATCGACTTGGCGGTGACGTTGCCGGTGAAGTGCAGCGGGTCGTTGGGGTAGGCGGGCACACCCAGCCGGATCGACAGCTTCTTGATCATCGCTTCGGGCCCGGCCCAGTCGTTCAGAAACTTCACGCACAGACCGTTGGTGGTGAGGATGTTCAGGAAGATGTCTTTGGACCCTTGCGAATTGGCGAAGTCACGGTCGTGGTGTACGGGCATGTAGTCGCGTGAGGCGATGGCTCCGGCAACGATCAGCGTGGTGGTTACGGGAACGTCCATCGGGGCGACTTCGTCGCCGACGTTGACGGTGTTCCAGGCCAGCGTGTCGGTGCGGCCGATGGTTGAGGTCATGGGTTTCCTTCCGGGTATGTGCTGCCGAGGCGCGCGAGCTGCTGGGAAGCGGATCCGAGGCCGAGTTCGATCTGCTTGGCCCACAAGAAGTACCGCCACAGCGGATAAGTCACGTCGATGCCGATGCCGCCGTGGACCTGCTGGGCGGTAGCGGTGACCCGCGCTCCGGCCTCGGCGGCCCAAAACTTGGCGATGGCTGCCTCACGCGCAGCTGGCCGGCCCCGAGCGACGAGCCACGCGGCATGCCACGTGGTCCAGCGGATCGCTTCGACGTCGATGAACGCGTCGGCCATCCGCTGCTGTACGGCCTGAAACGACCCGATTGGCCTGCCGAATTGCTCACGTTGGCTTGTGTAGGTGGCCGCGATTCGCAACGCCCGTTCGGCGACCCCAATCTGCATGGCGGACAAGCCGACAAGCGCGCGGACATACAGCGACCCGACGGGATCAACACCTTCAGCGAGGCGGTTCGCCTCAGGTACCAGCGCCCCGTGCAGGACGACGTCGGCAAACGGCTCACCGTCAGTGGTGCGGGCCGGCACTACGTCGACCCCGTCGGTGCCCTTGTCGAGCAGGAACAGCGCTGGACCGTCGTCGGTGCTTGCGGCCACGACAATCGCGTCGGCCAGTTGCGCGGCCGGGACCAGCTCTTTGGTGCCCTCGAGGCGCCAGCTGGCGCCGTCGCGGCGTGCCCTGGTGCCCGGAGTCAACGGGTCCGAACGCCCAGCCTCCGCGAGTGCCGCTGTCAGGAGCCGGCTGCCGTCCACCACGCCGGGCAGATACTTTTCTCGAATAGTCGAATTACCGTGGCGCGCGACCGTGTCAGCACCGAGCAGCAGCGTGGCGTACACCGGAACGGGAGCGACACTCCAGCCGACCTCCGCGAGCAGCACTCCCAGCTCCAGAAAGCTGCCGCCGCTTCCACCGACCGACTCAGGCAACCCGATTCCGAGCAGATCGGAGCTCGCCAACTCGCGCCACAGCGCAGGGTCGTAGCGTGTTTCGCCGGTCTCCAACCCGGTGAGACACTCGGGGGTCGCGCGAGCCTCGAACAACTGGCGGGCGACTTTGCGTACGGTCTCTTGTTCTTCGCTGAATGAAAAGTCCATCAGAGGATTTCCTCGATCAGGAGGCGGGCCGGAACTGGTGCAGGACCAACTCGTCGTCGTTGAACGATTCGTAGAACACTTCGACGGGCATCCCGACCTTGACGTCGCTTGGATCGATGTCGCGCAAGTTCGACACGATCCGTACGCCTTCGTCGAGTTCCACGAGCACGACGATGTAGGGGTAGTCGAAGAACGGCAGTGGGGGATATTGCGGCATCACATAGCTGTAAACCGCGCCGCGGCCGGATGATTCGACGGCCTCCCAGTTCAGTGACTGGCAATTGCCACACATTGGTCGCGGTGGCATACGCAATGTCTTGCACTCGCTGCAGCGCTGGATGAGCAGCTTGTGCGCGCGCAACCCGTCGTAGAAGAATTCGGTGTCCCGAGTGATCGTCGGTGCGAGTCGATTCGGCATCAGTTCCCCGTCTTGAATCGCAGGGTGCGGAATCGCTGGCGTCCGATGACGTCGCCGCGTTGATCGCGGTAAGTAGTGATCCACGTTACGAAGAACCCGTAGCCCATGGCCGTCTTCTTCTCGTCGGAGATCGTCTCGAACACGGTCTCGGCGGTGATCTCGTCGCCGACCCGGGGGTAGCGCTCGATCTCGAACTCCGAATTGGTCGCGACCGTCCCGGTGTAGCCGGCGTCCGCGAGGAACTGCAGCGGGTTTTGCTTGATTTCAACGGGTACACCGCCGCGTTCGTGAATTCCCTCGAGCTTCGGCGGCGCCATGGTCCAGCTTTGCAGCATCACCGGCGGTGAAACGATTCCGCCGTAGCGCGACTGCGCTGCCCATTCAGGGTCGAGGTAGGCGGGGTTCATGTCGTTGAGTGCATACGCCCAATGCCGGATCATGGCCGGGTTGACCGGATCCGGAGCCTTCACGGGCTGGCCGGAGCCAACCGGCTTGCCGATGAGGTCGTCGAGACGTTGGCGTAATGCGTCTTTCGCGTCGTCGGGCACGTGAAACCTTTCCGCGTTATGTGTTGGCTCGTAGGTCGCGAGGTGCCCTCGGGAGGCCGAGGCCCGCCATGGCGATGATGTCTCGCTGGAGTTCGTTGGCGCCCCCGCCGAAGGTGTTGATCACCGCCAGGCGGTACGCATGTTCAAGGTTGCCGCGCAGCGGCGCGTCGTGTCCGGCGCGGGTGCCGTCCGCTCCGAGCACCTCGAGTAGTTCCCGGGCCACCTGCTGGGTCAGTTCGGTGCCGAAGACCTTGGCTGCGGAGGCTTCGCCCATGCCGAGAGCGCCACTGCTCATGGTCGCGTTCACCCGTAGGTTGAGTAGCTTGTATGCGGCGACCTGTGCCTCGACCCGGGCCAGTGACTGCTGAACCCAGGGCTGGTCGATGACGAATCCGTCGTCTCGCGGTGTGGTCTTGGCCCACTTCATTGTCTGCGCGAACAGCGGTTCGAGCGCACCGAGGTTGCCCAAGGCGGCCCGCTCCAGGTTGAGCTGGTTGGTGATCAGCTTCCAGCCTTGGTTCTCGCCCAAGACGACGGCGCTGGCGGGCACGCGGACGTCGTCGTAAAAGGTGTAATAGGTCGAGACACCGGGCATTGTGTGCAATGGCTTCCACGAGAAGCCCGGGGAGGCCGTGGGGACGATGAACAGTGTTATGCCCTTGTGTTTCTTGGCGTTTGGGTCGGTGCGTGCCGCCAGCCAGATGTAGTCCGCGAACTCAGCGCCGCTGGTGAACAGCTTGGCGCCGTTGATGACGTACTCGTCGCCGTCGCGCACCGCGGTGGTGCGCAGGGAGGCGAGGTCGCTGCCGGCGCCGGGTTCCGAGTAGCCGATGGCGAATTCGACGGTGCCCTTGAGGATTGCGGGCAGGAATTGATTCTTCTGGTCTTCGGTGCCGAACTGCATCAGGGTCGGACCGACGGTGTTGAGGGTAATCATCGGCAGCGGAGCGTCCACTCTCCTGGCCTCCTCGGCGAAGATGTATTGCTCCAGCGCACCCAGGCCCCTGCCGCCGTACTCGACGGGCCAGGCCACACCGAGTAGCCCGGCTTCTCCGAGCGCGCGCCGGCACTCGGCAACCGCTTTGCCGCCTTCCATCTGTCCCGAGATCGCCGCGCGCCGTTCGGGTGTCATCACGGCCTCGAGCCGTTGACGGAACTCCGTGCGCAACGCCTCCTGCTCGGGGGTGTAGTCGAAATCCACTAGTTGGCTACTCCCAGTCGTACCGGCATCCGCTTGACGCCGGGAACCATCGTGGCGCGCAGCCGGGTCACGTCACCGCTCAGCTCGATGGTCGGGTAGGCACCGAGGAGGACTTCGAACATGACCCGCGCCTCCAGCCGTGCGAGCTGCGCACCGAGGCAGGCATGCTCGCCGCATCCGAATGCGATGTGCGGATTGGGGCTCCGCGTGATGTCGAACTCCTCTGCGGTGGGCCCGAACACGTCCTCGTCGCGGTTGGCCGACCCGTACAACATCACGACTTTGTCGCCTTGTTTGATGGGCTGACCGCGAATCTCGACGTCGGTCATGGCGGTCCGGGCCATGTGTGTCACGGGGCTGGTGTAGCGCAGCATCTCTTCGACGGCGATCGGGATCAGACGCGGTTCTGCACGCAGTTTGGCGAATTGTTCGGGGTGGTCGATGAGCGCCAGCGTGCCCAGCGCGATGAGATTGCGGGTGGTTTCGTTGCCGGCTACCAGTAACAGGAACGAAAAGTTCAACAAGTCTTCGTCGCTGAGCCGTTCGCCGTCGACCTCGGCAGCAGCAAGGATGGCCAGCAGATCCTCGGTGTCGGACACCTCACCCGAGCGGCGGACCGCGATAAGGCGCTGGAAGTATTCGTACAGTTCGGCCAGCGCGGTGACACTGTCGAGCTCGATGCCGGGATCGGCGGTGCCCACGGCTGCGTCCGACCACCGCCGGAACTGCTCCCAGTCCTCTGGTGGGGCGCCCAGTAGTTCGGCGATCATTCGGGTCGGCAGGGGAGCGGCGATCTCCTCGGCGAAGTCGTGCGGCGTCGACGGGTCAGTGCTCTCGACGATGCCCTTCACGATTTCGCGCACCTTGGGTTCCAGCAGCGCCACCTGACGGCGGGTGAACCCGGAATTGATCAGTTTGCGCAGCTGCCGGTGCCGCGGCGGGTCGGTGAAGATCAGATTGCCCTCTTGGACAGGTTCGGGCTGACTCGGATCAGGGATGGTGATCCCTTGGGTGGACGAGAACTTCCCTGGTGTGCTCGACACGTAGCGGATGTCCTCGTACTTCAGCAACGCCCAGAAATTGGTGACGTCGTTCCAGCACACCGGCGACGTGGCCCGAAGCTCTCGGTAGGCGGGGTAGGGGTCGCCGGCGTAGAAATCCGGCGAATGCAGTGGAACGGCCGTAAGCAATGCAAACCCACCTTTTCACTAAACGCGATCGAGCATTTCTGCTAAATCTGTCGGATCGCTTCAGTGTCTATCTTATGAAATCACCGGTGTCAACGGGCAGCTGTGTCCCCAGATCATCGACATTTGACGCCCGCAGTACGACAGGTGTACACATTGTGTCGGATCGGCTGGGAGGATCTTTGAAGTGGAGATCGGATGACGCAGCCAGGGGCATTGCTTGACAACTATGGCCACTACATCGATGGCCAGTGGATGGAGCCGGACAGCGGGCGGTACGACGACATCAACCCGGCGACCACCGATGTGCTGGCCACGGCGCCAGATGCCAGCGTTGAGCAAGTCAGTAGCGCGATCGCCGCGGCGCGTCGTGCGTTCGACGAAGGTCCTTGGGCCACGGCGAATCCCGAAGAGGGAGCCAGGTGCCTGACACAGCTCAGCGCGGCGTTGCTCGAACACGTCGAAGAGTTCTACGCGCTTGCCCAGCTGGAATGGGGGTGTTCGGCAACCGAGCGCATGTTCCATGTCGAAGGCCCTGCGGTGATGGTCGGTCGCGCGGCCGAGCTTGCCGCGGAGCCTGCGGAGACAACGATTGACGCCTGGGGAGCGACCGGAACCACGGTGCTGCGCTACGAGCCGTTAGGTGTGGTGTCGGTTCTCACCCCGTGGAACTTCCCGCACACGCTCAACGCTATGAAGCTCGGCAGTGCACTCGCGGCGGGCAACACCGTCGTACTCAAGCCCTCACCCCTGGCGCCGCTGGCCGGGCTGGCGATGGCCCGACTGATCGACGAGCACACCGACATTCCGCCGGGCGTCGTCAATGTGGTGACTCCGACTGGCGTGGAAGCCAGCAAGTTGCTGACCACGGATCCGCGGGTGGACATGGTGAGCTTCACCGGAAGCTCGGCTGTTGGCCGTGAAGTGATGGCCGGCGCGGCGTCGACGATGAAGCGGGTCCTGCTCGAGTGCGGTGGCAAGTCGGCCGCGCTTCTGCTCGACGACGTCACGGTGACCGACGAACTGCTCGACCGGCTGCTGTTCGAGGGCTGCACGATGCACGCCGGACAGGCATGCATTCTCAACAGCCGCCTGGTAGTGCCCGACGCGCTTCACGACGAGGTCGTCGATCGCCTTGCCGAACGGGCCCGCAAAGTGGTGGTGGGCAACACAATCGATCCGGCGGTGCAGATGGGGCCGCTGATCAGTGAACCGCATCTCGAACGCGTCGAAGCCATGGTCGCGCGGGCGGCGCAAGACGGCGCCACCGTGGTGACCGGCGGCCGGCGTCCACCGGACCTACCCGGCGGGTTCTTTTTCGAGCCGACGATCCTGACGAACGTCGCTGCAGACGCGCACATCGCCCAGGAAGAGGTGTTCGGGCCAGTGCTGACGGTCTTGCGTTATCGCGACGAACATGAAGCCGTCGCTATCGCCAACAACTCGCCCTATGGCCTGGGCGGCGCGGTCTGGTGCAGCGACGTCGACCGGGGGACCGAAGTCGCGCGCCGCATCCGCACCGGTCAGGTATCCGTCAACGGCTCGCTGCCCGGAGATGCGCCGTTTGGGGGATTCAAGCAGAGCGGAATCGGACGTGAAGGCGGCATGATAGGTCTGCGGGCGTACATGGAGCCCAAGGCGATTGGCGTACCGGCGTGACGGGGGCCCTTGCAGGGTTGCGGGTGGTCGAGCTCGGCAGTGAAATCACCGCTCCGTACTGCACGAAGCTCTTGGTTGATCTGGGTGCCGAGGTGCACAAGATCGAAGTGCCGCCGGGCGATCCACTACGACGCTGGGGTCCATTTCGGGGCGGGAAACCCAACCCGGACGCGGGCGGACTGTTCGAGTATCTCAACGCCGGAAAGCGGGGCGTCATAGCGGATTTGGCATGCCCGAGCGATGTCACCAGGGTGCACAAGCTGATCGCGCACGCCGACATGCTGGTGGAGAACCTCGGGCCCGGCGTGCTTGATCGGCCGGAATGGGGGCTCGACCAGCACAGCCTGGCCCGGCTCAATCCGCAGCTGGTCGTCGTGCGGATCTCGGCCTTCGGTCAGGACGGACCGCTGCGCGACCGGCAGACGACCGCGTTGACTTTGCAGGCGGCATCGGGGTGGGTAAATGAGCGGGAGCCGGGCCGCCCCCCGGTGCAGGCCGGCGCGCGCATCCCCGAGTACATCACCGGCGCGTACGCGGCGATGGGTGGCCTCACCGCGTTGCGAGTCAAGGCAGCCGTACCGGATCGGCCGGTCGAGGTGGATGTTTCAGCGTTCGAGTCCCTGTTGTGCGCGTTGCCGTACCCGATGCTGATGGCGGAGCGGCTGAAAAGCAAAGGCCTTCCTACAAATTCGAAGGCAGCGCCGATGTTGGGCATTGTGCGCGCGGCGGACGGCTGGATCGGCATCAATTGCCTGACGGGTCAACATTGGCTCGATGTATGCGCCATGGTCGGGCTTCCCGAATTCGGTGAGCATCAGCTCGCGATCATGCTCGGTGGCCCTGAGCGCGACGAATTCTTCGCGAAGGCACAGCCGTGGCTCGATCAGTTGAGCGTCGACGACATTGTCGAGCTCGCTCAGGCCATGCGAATCCCGGCCGCACCGGTCACCGACGGTGCTTCGATCCTGAACTGTCCGCAGTATGCCGAGCGAGGATTTTTCATCGAATCGCAGGCTGGCGGCGGAAGTTTCATCCGGCCGGGCGCGCCGTTCCGGCCGTCCAAGACACCGGCGCTCGCACCCGCTTCGGCGCCACGACTGGGAGCCTCGTCCCCCACAACCGATCGGGCGGCGAATCGCGGTGATGCGGTGCCGAGCGCCGCCGACCCCGCCCTGCCCTTCGCGGGCCTGAAAATCCTTGACCTGAGCACCTTCTGGGCCGGCGCCTACCTCACCTGCTACTTCGGCGCTTTCGGCGCAGATGTCGTCAAAGTCGAGTCGATTCAGCGGCCCGACGGCCATCGGTATTCCGGTGCGCTTCTGCGGGAGGGCGACGACTGGTACGAGCGGGGACCCTTGTGGCAGGGGACCAACCTGAACAAGCGCGACGTGACCCTGGACCTCAACACTGTCGAGGGCCGCGAGCTGGCCGTGCGCCTCGCCGCGGAAGCTGACGTCGTGGTGGAGAACTTTTCACCGCGCGTGGTCGAGCAGTTCGGACTCGACTACGACTCCCTTGTCAAGGTCAACCCCAAGATCATCATGGTGCGCATGCCCGGCTTCGGGCTGGCGGGACCGTGGCGCAATTACGTTGGCTGGGCTCTGAATATCGAGCAGCTTTCCGGCATGTCCGCTGCCACCGGCTATCCGGACGGTCCGCCGTGCAACCTGCAGGGTCCGGCTGACCCACTCGCCGGAGTGCATGCCAGTGTTGCGTTGCTTGCCGCATTGAGTCACCGTGAACGCACCGGTGAAGGACAGCTCATCGAGGTCGCGCAAATCGAGGTGGGTGCCGCGGTCACGGCCGAGCCGGTGATCGAGTACTCCATGACCGGCGCTATCCGCGGGCGGGAGGGCAATCGGCACCGCGAATTCGTCCAGGGCGTCTACCCGTGCCGCGGCGAGGACGAGTGGGTGGCGCTTTCGGTGCGCGACGATTCGGACTGGATGGCGCTCGCGGATGCGATGGAGCGGCCGGAACTGCACCATGATCCGCGTTTCTGTTCGGGCGAGACGCGCCTGGCCCATCACGACGAGTTCGATCGCCTCATGTCCGACTGGACGCGCACGCGCACTGCCGACGATGTCGCCGAGGTGCTCTCAGCGCGTGGCATTCCCGCGGAGCGCATACTCACACCCGACCGCATGTACGACGTGCCGCAGCTCGACGCCCGCGGGTTCTACGAGGAGATGACTCATCCGCTTACCGGTCACCACCGCTACCCCGGCTGGCCATTTCGGATAACTCCCGGTCCTTCTCGGCAGCATCGCATGGTTCCTCCCACCCTCGGCCAGCACAACGCCGAGGTGCTCACCGGTATCGGTGTCACCGACGCACAGCTGTCCGAACTGGCCGAACGACAGGTCATCGGGCAGCGATTGCTGAACGGCTGATCAGGTTTCGAAGCCGGTCAGTCGACCATCAAGGCGATCGTGTCGACCACACACGCCGGCCGGCTGGCACCTTCGATCTCGACGGTGACCCGGACCGTGGCGCGTGCCCCGCTACTTGACCGTTCGACTTTGAGCAGTTCGGCACCGGCGCGGATGCGTGAATCGACTGGAACCGGCGAGGGGAACCGCAGTTTGTCCACACCGTAGTTGACTTGCATCGACAAGCCGGTGACTTTGTAGATCTGCTGCACCAGGACGGGCACCAGCGACAAGGTCAGGTAACCGTGTGCGATGGTCGTGCCGTACGGTCCGTTCGCTGCCCTTACCGGATCGACGTGAATCCACTGGTAATCGCCGGTGGCGTCGGCGAATAGGTCGATCTCCTTCTGAGTGACACGCCGCCAATCGCTGAATCCGAGGTGCTCACCGACGTGTGCCTCGAACCCCGCAACGCCGTCGTAAGTGACCGGAGCGCTACGCGTTTCCGTCATGCCGGCACATGAATGCCGAGCAGGCCCATGGCATTGCCGCCCATGATCTTGGCCTTGTCCTCCTCGGACACTCCCTCGAGGCGGTCAACGAAGCTCAATGGATCGCCGATGCCCTCCGGGTGCGGGAAGTCCGAGCCGAACAGCACATGATCGACGCCCATGACGTCGATGATTCCCTGGATGTCGTCCTCGAGGAAGGGATGAATGTAGATGTTACGTTTGAACACCTCGACGGGGTGTTCGTCGAATTCTTTGGGCATGATCCGGTACGCCGTATTGAGTTGGCCAAGAAGGTTTTTCACCCAGCCACTGCCGTTCTCGACGCAGAGGATCTTCAGATCGGGGAATCGGGACAGCGCGCCGTGGCAGATCATCGCGGCCAGGGTGTCTTCGATGGCGCGATGACCCATCACCACCTCGCGTAGCGCGCTGGGTTTGAACGACAAATATTCGTCTCCACCTTCCCACTCCATCAGGTGCTTCTGGTACCCGCTGTCGGAGGCGTGCATGGTGACGGGAATGCCGGCGTTGACCACTTCTTGCCAGAAAGGATCGAATTCGGGCAGTCCCATCGACCGTGAGCCGCCGAACCGACTGGGCACCGGCGCGGGACGGACCAGGAAGGTCTTCATGTTGCGCTCGAGGCACCAGTGCAGTTCCTCGATGGCCTTGTCCACCAACGGCAACGTGATCACCGGGGTGGCGAAGATCCGGCCCTCGTAGTCGAAGGTCCAGTGCTCGTGCATCCACTCGTTCAGCGCGTGCATGACGGCGTGGGTCAGGATCACGTCGTCGGTGGTGCGTTCCTCGATCAGACTGGCCAGGGTGGGATACATGACGCAGCGGTCGATGCCCAATTCGTCCATCAGCTCGACCCGGGGCGCAGGATATTGGTAGGCCGGGATGACATCCATTGCCTCACCCACGAACTCGCGGAAGTTCAGCCCTTCGGGGTTGTTGCCGAGGAAGTAGTCCTCGGCGCTGCCCGGTCGGGCCACCCGTTCGAACGTGGGGTTTGGGATCATGTGGCTGATGTGGTCCTTGACGACAAGTTTGGGCCTGCCGTTGACCTCGACGTAGCCCACCTTGCCCTTGTGTTCCTTCGGCAGGAACTTTGTCAACGCCTCCTTGGTCTCGTACATGTGGTTGTCGATGTCGAAAACCGGGTAGGGAAGAGAGCGGGGCGACATTGCGGTGGTCCTCCTGCGAATATGAGCGTTTACGCTATTGAGAATGACGTTATCACCATCATTTGCCAACCTCCAGCCGCACTAGGGCTGAGGAGCAAATTGGCTCCAGGTCGCCACCACGGCTTGGGAAGTCGTCACCGTGGCGAGTAGGGACAATGTGTTGTCGATCACCGATTCGGCGTACTGCCGCGGGTAACCACAGACGGCATCGCGCGGCAGGACGAACTGGTAGGAACGATTGACCGCGTCCATGACGAAGTTGGGGATTGCGACGTTCACCGAGACGCCGACTCCGACGATTGTCTTGATGCCGAGGTTGCGCAGCACCGGGTCGAGATCCGTGCCGGTCATGGGCCCGACGCCGTGGGTACGGGTGAGGACCAGGTCACGGGGGTCGGGCCCGAATTCGGGTAGCACCGAGGCGCCCGCGGTGCCGGGCGAGAGGTCGGCGCTGAACGATTTGGCTGCGGCGAACAGTCGAGCATTCGTGTTGGACCCGCGGCCGTCCGGGCGTCTTTGGATCAGGCAGTGAATGACCGTGACACCAGCGGCGCGAGCGGCATCGAGTAGCTTGGCGATGTTGGGAATGGCCTCGTGGCGCGCCTCTTCTGCGAGGGCTGGTAAGCCTGCCTGCGGCCCGATCACACTGCCCTGGCATTCCTGCGTGACAAGGGCCGTGGTGCGTGGATCGAGCAGCTCGTCGAGTCGGGGTTGCGGCATGAGAATACACATTATCGTAAGCGGAAACCTAAGTTCGGTGGAGCTGTTCAGGAGGCGGCCGTGCAGGCGTGGGAACTCGAGATCCGGGAATCGGTGCGGCAGACGCTCGCGGACTACACCGCAGCCACCGACAGTTTCGCGCTCGAAGCCCTGGCGGCGTGCTTCACCGCCGATGGGGTGCTGCAGTACCCCGGAGGCAAACCGTTGACCGGCCCAGCGGCGATCGAGGCCGGACTCGGTGCGCAGCTGGGGGGACCGCGGGATGCGGCGCGTCCGGCGCCGACGCATGTGCGCCACCACGTGTCGAGCGTTCGGTTCAGCCGGGTCGCTCGCGACCGTGTCGAGGTGGCCAGCTACTTTGCGGTATACACCGACATCGGGCTCGATCATTGGGGCAGATACCGCGACGTGTTGGTGCCCCACGATGGCCGCTGGCTGTTCGCGTCACGCAAAATCACCGTCGACGCGTTCTCGGCCAACAGCCTGATGGGCGGCTCAGCTCCGGATGAACTCCTTGGCAAATGACTTCGCGCGTTCGATGACCTCGGCGCGGTCGTCGCCGGGAGGCGCGATGGTCAGCCAGGTCACGCCTGCGGCGGACAGCCGCTCGACGGTGGCGTGGCGCTCGTCAAGAGATCTGTTGTCATCCAACAGGTTTCCTGCTGAGAAGCAGATATCCAACGGCTGCGTGCGCCCGATCTCGCGAGCATAGGCCTTGGCCCAGCCGATGGCTGCCTCCAGCTCGTCGAGCGTGGAGATCTCCGCGGTGCGAGAAGCAGCTGCGTAGCCGAACGTGTTGAACGGCGCCCAGCCCTGACAGCGCGAGACAGCGCGCCGGATGGCCGGCTTGCTGTTGCCCCCCACCCAGATGGGTGGCGCACTCGTCGGGACCGGGCGCAGCCGCACTCCCCGGGCCGCGAAGGATGTGCCTTCGTAGGCGGTGTCCTCGCCGGTGAGAACCTTCGTCAGCACGTCGAGGGCCTCGTCCAGGAGTGCTCCGCGATTGTCGAAATCGACGCCCAACGCGCGGAATTCCGGCTTGAGGTAACCCGCAGCGGTGCCCAGGATCAGCCGGCCACCCGAGAGCACGGCGAGGCTTTGGATTGACTTGGCGCCCAGGAACGGATTGCGGTAGGCGGCGATGTAGACATTGGTGAGTAGCTTGATGCCCGATGTCGATGCTGCGGCGAACGACAGCGCGACAAAAGGATCGAGTGCATGGTGGCCACCGTGGTCGAGCCACTTTGCGTCCGGCGCCGGGTGATCGGTGACGTGGACGGCGGCGAACCCGCATGCCTCGGCTTCCCGGGCAATGTCGGAAATGGCTGTGGCCGTGACGAATTCAGCTGGCGCTTCCACGCGATGGGTGGGCAGTTCAAGGGAGTAGGAGACGGTCACATTCGTCCTTTCAGGTGGTGGTCAGATCGGCAAGGCGCTGGGCATGCATGTCGGGACTGCCGAACATCAGTTGAGAGGCCTTGGCCCGCCGCACATAAAGATGCGCGTCATGCTCCCAGGTGAACCCGATACCGCCGTGGACGTGCATGTTGCCTAAGGCGGCCTGCAGGAAGGCATCCGAGCAGGCCATCTTGGCCACCGACGCCGCTATCGGGAGTTCAGCGTTATCGGGTGCGTCCGCGGCCTCGGCGGCGTGCATGGCGGCCGACCGTGCCCCTTCGACCGCCACCAGCATGTCCGCGCACTGATGCTTGACCGCCTGGAAACTGCCGATCGGGCGGCCGAACTGGATGCGGGTCTTGGCGTAGCCGACCGCCATGTCCAGGCACCGTTGTGCGGCGCCGACTTGTTCGGCTGCAAGCGCAACCAGAGCAAGATCCGATGTCCGAGCCAGCCCGGCGGCAGCGGCGCCGTCGGCTCCGATCAGGTCCGCCGGTACGTCGTCGAAACCCAGCGCGGCGATCCTGCGGGTGCGATCCAGGCTGGCGAGCGGCTCTCGCTGCAATCCTGTGGCGGTCGATTCCACCGCGAACAACGACAATCCGGCCTCGGTGCGGGCTGCGAGCAGGAGCACGTCGGCCGTGTGACCGTCGAGCACCATCGGCGCGCGACCGCTGACGAGAAAGCCCTCGGGACCTTTACGCGCGACAAGCGTCACCGAGCCGGGATCCCACGTTCCAAGCCCATCATTGAGGATCAGGGTCGCCGTGGTCGAACCGTCGACGAGCCGGGACAGCAGCTTGACCATCGCGTCACGGTCTCCGCTGGTCAGCAGTGCGTGAGCCGCCAACACGACGGTGGCGAAAAAAGGCGAGCACAACAGCGCGGCACCCATCTCCTCCAATACCACTGCGAGCTCGCGCATGCCCGCGCCCGCACCGCCGAACTCCTCGGGCACCGCGATGCCTACAAGTCCCATTTCACCCGCGAGCTGCCGCCACACCCGCTCGTCGTAGCCGGTCGGGGTCTCCATCACGTGCCGAACGGCGGCGCTGGACGAGCGCGCTTGTAGGAACGACCGCACGGCGTCGCGCAGGTCGTCGTGGTCAGCTGCAGTCATCGTGTGTCCGCCGGATCGTCCGATTGACGAAAGTGGTTGGCAGAATCATAGTTTCCTAACACACGCGAGAAGCCTGGCCAGACTGCGGCGGGACGCCTGACCAAAGGTCTGCCCGGTTCATCTCAACCCGGGGGATAGGCATTCCCGGGTCAGGATAGTATCCTTTCCTAATTAAGAGAATAGTTATTCTCGCCAACAGAAGGAGCTGGGCGGTGGCGACAACCCTGGGCTACGGCATATTCGACTGCGACACGCACTGCTATGAGACGCGTGACGCGTTCACCCGCTTCTTGCCGGAGAAGTTTCGCGACCGGGCGATCACCACGGTCCGCGGGGCCGACGGTGTCGAGGTGATCCTTGCCGGTCATCGGGTGGCCACCTTCAACAGCGAAGGGGGGCTGGGTCTGGACGTCGCATATCGGCCCGGTTCCCTCAAGGAGATGCTCAAGCAGATGGGATCCGGCAACCCTGAAGAGTCTTACGAGCCGGTGCCCATGCAACCGGAATTCGTTGAGCGCCCCGCCCGCCTGGCAGTGATGGCGGATCAAAACGTCGAGCGGATGGTCATCTATCCCAGCGGGATGGCGCTGGCCGCCGAGCACTACGTCGACGACACCGCGGCGCTGTATGCCAACATCCGGTCATTCAACAGATGGTTCGACGAGGAGTGGGGTTTCAACTACGAAGGCAAGATCTTCGCAACCGCATTGATGTCGTTGCGCGACTTGGATTCTGCGATCGCTGAGACCGAGGCGATTATTGCGCAGGGAGCAAAGTTTGTACTGCTGCCGACAGGACCGGCCTACGGTCGGTCACCCGGCGATCCCTACTTCGACCCCATCTACGCACGCCTGCAGGAGGCCGGGTGCATCCTGGTGTTTCACATCATGCCGTTCTGGTATTTCGACGCGATCTCCCCGGCCTGAGGGCAAAACCCCGATCCCGCCTCGTGGCACATGTCGGCGTGGCAGTGGATGAACATCTATGGCCAGCGACCCATCGAGGACACGTTGTCCGCGCTCATCTTCGATAACCTCTTCGGTCGCTTCCCAGGCCTGAATGCCCTTGTCGCCGAGCACGGTGCGGAATGGGTGCCGTTCTTCGTCAGGCACATGGACAAGAGCCGTGGCATGGGCCGCAACGGTCCGTGGATCGGCGGAAAGTTGACGGAGCGTCCGTCGGCGATCTTCCGCCGTCATGTGCGCGTGGTGCCCTACCCCGAAGATGACATCCCCGAGATCGTCGCCCGGTTGGGTTACGACGACTGCCTGGTCATGGGCTCGGATTACCCGCACGCCGAAGGATTGGCGGAGCCGGCGGACTTCGTGAAACTGCTCGACCCGCTCGACGAGGCCGCCAAGCGGCGAATCATGCGAGACAACGCCGAGCAAATGCTCGCCCGGAGCTAGGGCGGATGGACCGCGACGACGGGGACGACCTCGACTTCGAACTGCTGCGGGCCTCCGCGCGCGAGTTCCTCGCCGGACGCGGCGACAAAGACTCGGTCGGTGATCTGGCAGCGATGGACTGGCTTGGGCTGCTCGTCAGCGAGGAACGTGGCGGCGTGGGATGGCGTCCCGCCGAAGCCTGCCTGATCGCAGAAGAACTCGGGCGGGCCCACGACCGCTCGCCGTGGTTTGGATGCGCCATGGCGGCCGCCGCATTCGCCGACGCGCCCGACGCCGTCTCTGGTGATTGGCTGGCCGATACGCTATCCGGCACGACGATCACCGGGTTCGCCCCGGCCGGCAACGTCGTTCGGATTGTCGGCGGCGACAAGGTACGCGCGGTCATCACGGCGGGCAGCGACGGACTGCACTTGGTTGAGCTTGGTGAGTCTTCTGCCCGCTGGCTTGACTGTGACGCACTGGATACTGCGCGCCCGGGTTGGTGCGTCGACCTGAACGGAGCTACGCGGGTACCAATCGGATCGGCGATCCAAGCCGAGCGACTCAACGCCGTTGGCAGGCTTTTGGTCAGCGCCGACGCGCTCGGTGCAATGTCGAGCGCACGTGCCCGGCTCACGTCATATCTCAAGGGGCGGACGGCATTCGGTGCTCCCATCGCCAGCTTCCAAGCGGTGCAGCATCGGTTGGTCGACCTGCTGGTCTTCGAAGTCAAGTCGCGGGCCATCGTCGCCAAGGCGGCGCGCACACTCGGATCGGCCGACCTTGGCGACGGCGCCCGTTTGCGGGCGGCAATTGTGCAATCCGCTGCCGCCCATGCCTTCGTCGCGGCAAAGGCGACCGCGGCCATCGACGAGTGCATCCAGTTGTCCGGCGGTATCGGGTTCACCTGGGAGTACCCACTGCATCACGAAATGCGCCGGGCCGCAACAGATGCCGTCTTACTCGGTACTGCCCGGTCAAGTCGAGCCCTGCTCGCCGAGGCGTCGGGATGGTGACCACATCGGCAATGCGGCCGACCGACGCCCAGCTACATGCCCTCCGCGACGAGGTGCGGGCATTCATCGCCGCCCATGCGCCGCCGATCGAAGCCCGCGAGGGCCATCGCGCGCCGGTGGACCGCGAGCAGGAATCGCTACTGCGCGCGTGGTTCGCTGCGCTGTTCGATGCCGGCTTCATCGGCGCCGACTGGCCCGTCGAGTACGGAGGTCGACCCGACCACCATCCAATGCATGACCGTGTCGTCATCGAGGAGATCTTGCGGGCGCGCGCGCCCCGGCCGGTGGACCAGGTCAACCTCGCGGCGCACGTCTTGGTGCACTTCGGCACCGAGGCGCAAAAGCAGGCCTATCTGCCCTCGATCCGCAGCGGTGAGCACATCTGGTGTCAACTGCTCAGCGAACCCGACGCCGGCAGCGACATCGCAGGGGTGCGCACCAAGGCGGTGCGGCAGCAGGACGGCACATGGCTGCTGGACGGCCAGAAAACCTGGATCACTGACGGGCACTGGGCCGACATGGGTTTGGCGTTGGTTCGCACCGATCCGTCGTCGGTGCGCCATCATGGGCTGTCGGTGTTTGTCGTACCGCTGTCCACTCCGGGAGTGGAGGTGCGTCCCATCCGCACGATCGGTGATGCGATCGAGGTCAACGAGGTGTTTCTCAGTGACGTGCAGCTGTCTGCGGACAGCGTCGTCGGGGAGGTCGGCCAGGGCTGGTCGATCATCATGGCGGGGCTGGAGTTTGAGCGGTTCGGCATCGGCGGCAATGTGATCCTGCTGGAACTGCTGATCGACGACCTCGTCGTGCTGGCCCGGCACCTTCGGGTCGACGGCATGCGCGCTATCGACGTTGACGACATCCGCCAGCGGGTGGCTGAGCTTGCGGTCGAGGTCGAGGTGGCCAAGGCATTCATCGACGACTACGTGGAGCGATTGATCCGGGGCGACGAGCAGCCGGGTGACGCGTCGATCGCGAAGCTGAGCTTCGCCGAGACGTATCACACCGTCGCGGCCTATGGTGCCGAGCTCGCATCCTCGGTGCGACTGGACGCGCCGCCCGATTCGCCTGTGCACCAGGCCAAGCAGCGGCTGCGCGAATGCTGGCTATGGTCGCGCGCATACACGATCTCTGGCGGCAGCTCGGAGATCATGCGCAATATTCTCGCCAAACGCCGACTGATGCTGCCGACCAAGTGAGCCGGCCTTCCAAGGACACCTACTGGGGACTCGTCGAGTGGGCGGCCTCGGAACATCCACGCCGCGTCGTGCTTTGTGACGACTTCGGCCGCAGCTTGACGACGGTAGGCCTACGTGATGCCGCGGTGGCAGCCGCAGCGGCATTGGCCGAGCGCGGGGTTCACGCGGGCACGGTTGTCTCGTGGCAGCTGCCGACCACCCTGGAGACGATGGTCGTGATGGTCGCGCTCGCGCGACTGGGGGCGGTGCAAAACCCGATCCTGCCGATCTGGCGGGAGAGCGAGGTCGGTTTCGCCACAACACAATTGGGCACGGAGGTGATGATCGTGCCCGGCATGTGGCGGGAGTTCGATCACGTGGCGCTCGCACGGTCGTTAGCTGAGAAACGCGAGATGACCATTGTCGTCGTCGACCACGAAACTGCGCCAGCCGCAGGGGGTTTGCGGTTACCGGCGGGCAATGTCCGAGCGCTGCCGGGCGCTCCGAGCTCTGGTGACGACGCCCGCTGGGTCTACTACTCATCCGGTACCACGGCAGCACCGAAAGGGGTTCGGCACACCGACCGATCGGTGATGGCGGGCTCGGCGGGGGTGGTGGGCATGGTCGGTGGTTCCAGCAGTGACATCAACCCGATCCCGTTTCCGATATCGCACATCGGTGGTGCGGCGATGTTGGCCGCCAGCCTGCTGACAGGGATGCGCCTGGTGCTCTTCGACTCGTTCGACGCGGCTACGACTCCGTTCGCGATCGCCGCGCACCGGCCGACCTTGCTTGGCACGGCAACACCGTTCTTCGTGGCGTTCATGGCCGCTCAGCAGCGCCACGGTGCCGAGCCACTGTTTCCCGATCTGCGTGCCTGTGTAGCTGGCGGGGCACCGATCACCGCCGAACTCGGGCGGCAAGTGCGCGAGACCTTTTCAGTGCCCGGAATCGCCAACGCATGGGGGCTGACTGAATTTCCGGTTGCGACGTCACCGGTGCCGGACGCGGACGCTGCTGTTCTGGATTACACAGTCGGTCCGCCAGTGCCGGGCGTGCAGGTGCGGGTGGTAGGCGACGACGGGCGCGAGGTGCGGAGCGGTGATGAGGGTGAGCTGAGACTCAAAGGGCCGCAGTGCTTTTTGGGATACGTGGATGAGTCGCTGAACGCCGATGCCTTCGACACCGACGGTTGGTTCTGTACCGGCGACCGCGGCCGCATCGACAAGAACGGCAACGTCGTGGTCACCGGCCGGATCAAGGATGCCATCATCCGCAACGCCGAGAACATCTCGGCTCTGGAAATCGAGGGAGTACTGGCCGCTCACCCCGCAGTGGCTGATGTCGCGGTCATCGGCGTGCCGGACCCGCGCACCGGAGAGCGAGTCTGCGCCGTCGTGGTCGCTGAACCAGGCGTCGAACTGGCACTCTCCTCGTTGGTGCGGCACTGCCAGGATCGCGGGTTGAGCCGCCACAAGTTTCCGGAGCGCCTCGAAGTGGTGGATATGTTGCCGCGCAACCTAACCGGCAAAGTGCTCAAGGCCGAGCTTCGGTCACGATTTCGGGGATCCGCTCTGTGACGGCGGACCTGCTGGGGCACGCACTTGAGCGGGCAGAGGCGCTTCGTGCTACCTATCGCGCAGCCGGGGTGTGGTCGCCGCATCCGCTTGATGTCGTGCGGATCGCCGCGCGGCGGCACCCGTCGAAAACCGCGGTCGTGGACCGCCGTTACACGTTGACGTACGCCGAACTCGACCGGCGAGTCGACCGGGCAAGCAAGGTCTTGCGGGCAGCCGGCGTGACCGCGCAGACTCCGCTGTTGTTAGTGGTGGGCAATGACATCGAGTCGGTGGTCAGCGTGCATGCTGCGATTCGGGCCGACGCCGTGGTGCTCCTGGTCTCGCGCAGCGCGGGTCCGACCGAGGTTGGCGACATTGCCCGCCGGACCGGGACGCGTTTGGGCGTGGCACCCAATTGGGCGCAGGCCGCGGGCTGTGACTTGGGCGCAGGGTTCCACTGGATCGACCTTTTGGCCCGCGTCGATGCTCCGCGCAGCACACCACAGCGTCCTGCCGACGATCCATCGTTCGTGCTCTTCACCTCTGGAACCACGTCCAGGCCCAAGGGCGTCATCCACTCCTTGAGCACGTTGGCCAAGGCGTCGTTCAACTACATCGACGCCGCTGGCCTAGGAACGCACGACCGTCTGTTCCTGATCAGCCCGCTGGCTTCGGTCACTGGTGTGGTGCAGGCCGTGTTTGTCGCGCCCATGTTGACCGCACCGGTGATCCTGGAAGACCGCTGGGATCCTGCGGCAACGTATGAGCTGCTGGTTTCCACCGGTTCGACCTGGTATGGCGGACCGGATCGGCTCTTGGACCGGCTATTGGATCACGCCGCCGCCGACGGGCGAGAGATCCCGCTGCGGGCGGTCTACCTGGGGGGAACGATGCTCGACCGCCGGGTCGTCCAACGGATCGAGGACGATTTCGGCATTATCGTGATGCGCGCCTATGGGTCTTCTGAAGCGCCGGTGAGCACTTCGGGACGGCGCTCCGAATCCCGGGAGTTGCGTCATGCCGACGACGGCCGGCCGCTGACCGACGTCGAAGTCAAGATCGGATCGACCTCGCAGCCGACAGAGTGCTGCATCCGTGGTCCGCATGTCTTTCTGGGCTACACCGATGCCCATGACGACGAGGGTGCCTTCAACGGTAACTGGTATTGCACCGGCGACGCCGGCGAGCTGACGGACGGGCGGCTACGCATCGTTGGGCGCTTGCGCGACATAGTCATTCGCAATGGGCTGAAAGTTGCAATCGCGGAAGTCGAGGATGCGATCGCCCGCATTCCGGGTGTGCGCGAGTGCGCGGCCTATTCGGTGCCGGATGCGACGACGGGCGAGCGGCTCGCCGCGGCGGTGGTGATGGAATCCGGCGTCGAACTGTCGCTGAGCGCGGTAGCGGAGTCGTTGATCGCTGCGGGGCTGCCCAAGTACAAGCTGCCCGAAGAATTGGTGTTCTGGGACCAGCCTTTGCCGGTCAACGCCAACGGCAAAGTGGACCGCAACACTCTGGACGCACGGTCACAGGGCCGCCCGCGTGAGATAGCGGCGAGGCTTTCTCGCACCGGTTAACGCGCATTCGTCGGAAATAGCGGTTTCCGGTTGCGAGTAGCGGCCGTTGACACGCCTCACCAGCGCGCATGGGCGCTGTGTCGGGGCGCGTATCCTGAGAGGCACCATGAAGGGACGCAGCAGCGGCAAGCAGGAACTCGCACCGGTCGATGATCTTGACGAACCGGCGATCGAGCTGTCGAAAGAGTGGCAGGAACGTACGCTCGAGCGACGGTTGAGCAACGCGAGAGCCCGGGCTCTTGCCCGCAGCTCACGGTTCTTGGCTACGGCACTGGAACTGGTTCAAGAGTCCGGACGCGCAGACTTCACCATTCAGACACTCATCGACCGATCGAATCTGAGCTTGCGCGCTTTCTATCAGCACTTCGCCGGAAAAGAAGAACTCCTACTTGCGCTTTACGAGAATGTCACCAGTCAGTTCACTGAGGCCATCCGCCAAGAAGTCGCGGCGGCCGACGATCCGATGGGACAGTTGGAGGCCTTCTGCCGCGGTTTTCTGTCGCGGGCGGAGTCGTCGCACAACGTCGGGGGCCGCGTTACAACGATCTACAACCTGAGCCTGGAGATTGAGCGCCCGGCGGATTTCGCGAAGATCTGGGAGCCGCACCAGAAGCTGCTCACCAAAATCCTCACAACCTGCGCGCGTGCGGGTCTGGTGCGCAAGGACCTGACCCCCACGCAGTTGACCACGCTGCTGAATTCGACGCTGACCTCGCTGGCCCAAATTGGCGTGTTCCAGGTCGGTAGCCGGGGTGCGGACCTTTCCGAGGACGACATGTGGGCGTGGTGCAAACAGGCGGTGAGCCCTCCGGCTGCGAGCACCAAACCGAAAGCGGTCAGAGCGAAGACGACTCAGCGTCAGAGCAGTACGCGCCGCGTCAAGAAGCTAACGGGGTAGTCCTAGCCCGCGCTGGGCGATAATCGTTCGCTGTACCTCGCTGGTACCGGCATAGATGGTTGTTCCCAGGGAGAACCGCATCAGGTGCTCGAAGCGCCCGCTCTCCGGTGCGGTGGGTTCGAAGTAGCTCCGCAGCCCATCCGGCCCGACGAGTTCCATGATGTCCTGCGCCGCGCGTACCAGTGCTTCGGTGCTGAACAGTTTGGACATCGGTCCCTCGGCGACGGGCACCTGTCCTTGGTCGGCCATCCAGACGCAACGCCGTTGCAAAAGCGTGGATACTTCCAGTTCGATTGCAATTCTGGACAACCGGCGCCGTACGTCCGTGTCGGCGAGCGGCGGCGCTTCGCCGTCTTCGACCGCGCGGGCCCATTGCTCAGCATGGTGCAACAGGCGCGCTATGTGCGGTCCCCATCCTGACGCGTGTTCGTCCTGCAGCGCGATGCCGAGAACGGCCCACCCTTCGTCGATTTCACCGATGCGACAATCGTCGCCTACTCGCACGTCGCTGTAGAAGGTGATGTTGGTCCGTTCGCCGGACAACGTCCAGACCGGTTGCACCTCGATCCCTGGAGCAGCAAGTGGCACCAGAAACATCGTGAGTCCCTTGTGCTTTGGCTTATCAGGACTCGTGCGAGCCAGCAAGAAGACGTAATCGGCGATGTGGCCGTTGGTGGTGAACATCTTGGAACCGTTGATGACCCATTCCTCACCGGAGCGAACCGCCTTCGTGGTCGCCGCGGCGAGGTCAGATCCACAGTCGGGTTCGGTGAAGCCGAGCGCGATGGTGATCTCGCCTTTCATGGCCGCGGGGACTATGCGGTCCTTCATCTGCTGGGTGCCGGCCTGCCGGATGACCGAGGCCACCATCCGCGTCGTCTCCGAGAGATACACCGGTGCTTCGGCGTACATGAGTTCCTCTTTGAGGAGCTGGACCTCCATCGCGTTTCGGTTGGGCGCGAACAAATCCTTCGCCACGAGGCCGCGAGCGAACTCGTCGTCGTGCGCAGCTCCGCTGCGGTAGATGCGCTCCTCGACCTCCGGTGTCAACACGTCGTCGAGGTGCGCCCGCACTTCCAGGCGGAACGCCTCCGCGTCGTTGTCGAGCTGGAACTCCATGGGCTTTACCGCCTCACTCGAAAGCGATCACGCCGCGGATGTTCTTGCCGGCGCGCAAGTCTTTCATCGCCTCGTTGATGTCGTCGAGCTTGTACTTCTGGGTAACGAGCTCGTCGAGCTTGATTGAGCCCGCCTCGTACATCGACAGCAGCCTGGGCATGGCTTCGCGTGGGTTCATCTCGCCGTAAAGCACGCCCTTCAAGGTTTTACACGACGAGACCATGTCGGTCAGGATGAGCGGAATCGTCATATCGGTGACCTTCGCCATGCCGGTCAACACGCAGGTTCCGCCTTTGCGAAGCAACATCATCGCGACCATGACGAGATCGGGCGGCACCACACCGGGTGCCAGCACCACCCTGTCTGCCATTACGCCCCAGGTGATTTCTTTGACCAGTTCGACGGCGGCGCTCGCGTCGACCGCGGTATGGGTGGCGCCGAATGTCGGGGCAATCTCACGCTTGAAGTCATTCGGGTCGACAGCGACGATGTGCTTGGCGCCCGCGGCTTTTGCGCCCTGCACGGCGTTCATCCCGATGCCACCGACGCCGATGACCACGACGGTGTCGCCGACTTGCGTGCCCGCCGCCACCGAGCCGGACCCGAAACCTGTTGTGACACCACACGAAACAAGGGATGCGGCTTCCAGAGAAATCCAGTCGTGCACCTTGACCAACGAGCGTTCGGAAGCAACCACGTATTCGGAAAATGTGCCGACCTGCATCATCGCCATCAGGTCCTCATCGCCGAGGTGGCGGCGTCTGGTTCCGTCAGTCGTCATCGCCTTGTCGTAGATGTCGGCCCCGACATCACACAGG
The DNA here is from genome assembly GCF_002101735.1 of Mycobacterium kyorinense. Lineage (GTDB taxonomy): Bacteria > Actinomycetota > Actinomycetes > Mycobacteriales > Mycobacteriaceae > Mycobacterium > Mycobacterium kyorinense. The sequence goes on from NZ_LQPE01000142.1 coordinate 59,443, forward strand.
TAGGTGTATCCCGTCACGCACCATCGACAGCTACCGCAGGCCGGAAAAAACGAGATAGCCACGTGGTCACCGGGTTTGAGTGACGTCACCCCCTCGCCGACTTCTTCCACGATGCCCGAACCTTCGTGGCCGCCGAGCATGGGAAACCACTCGGGCACCCTCACGCCGGCTGCCCGCATCATGTCTTCCATCTCCGCCGGTGGCACGCTGTCGCCGGTATAGAAGTGCTCATCGGAGTGGCAGATGCCGGCGTACGCCATTTTGACCAAGACCTCGCCTGCACGTGGCGGGTCAAGCTCGACTTCGGTGACTTCCCAATCGATCCCGACACCACGAAGCACTGCCGCCTTGGACTTCATCAGATCTCCTCGATTTGCTCGGGTGTTACGACGCCGGCCATGCGACGGTTTTGGTCTCGGTGAAGATCTCGAGTCCCTCGATGCCGCACTGCCGGCCGACCCCGGACTGCTTGTAACCACCGAACGGGGCGTCGGCGCCGTACCAAAGCCCGCCGTTGATTCCCAACGTGCCGGTCCTGATCCGGCTCGCCACGGCCCTGGCACGTTCGAGGTCGTTGGCGAACACGACACCGGACAGGCCGTAGATGGAGTCGTTGGCGATGCGTACCGCGTCGTCGTCGTCGTCGAAGCCGATCACCGACAACACCGGCCCGAAGATCTCTTCCTGGGCGATGGTCATGCGGTTGTCGACGTCGGCGAACACCGTTGGCTCGACAAAGTAGCCTTTGGACAGGTGTTTTGGAACGTTGCCGCCGGTGACCACGCGCGCGCCTTCCGCCTTGCCCTTTTCGATGTAGCCCAGCACCCGGTCCTGTTGACGCTTGGAGACCTGCGGGCCCTGGAGCACGGACGGGTCGGTCGGGTCGCCGTACTTGTTCTTTTCCATCGCCACCTTGACGATCTCGACGGCCTCGGCGTACCGGGAGTTCGGCACCAACAGCCGGGTCGGCATTGCGCAGCCTTGCCCGGCGTGCATCGAGATGAAGGCGCTTCCGCCGACGGCGGGACTGATGTCGCCGTCGTCGTCGAGCACCAAATACACGGACTTGCCGCCGAGTTCGAGAAACGTCGGCTTCACCGTGTCGGCGGCGGCCTTCATGATCCGCCGTCCCGTTGCCGTCGATCCGGTGAACGCCACCATGTCGACAAGCGGCGAGGTCGAAAGCACCTCGCCGACAAGGTGATCCGAAGAAGTGACGATGTTGATGACACCCGGTGGAATGTCAGTTTGCTCGGCGATGATGCGGCCAATCCTGGTGGCGTTCCAGGGGGTGTCGGGAGCGGGTTTGAGCACCATCGTGTTGCCCATGGCCAGAATCGGGCCGATCTTGTTCAGAATGATCTCGAACGGGAAGTTCCACGGTGTGATGACGCCGACGACGCCGACGGGCTCCTTCCACACCTCGCGGCTCGCAGGGGTGCCCATCCCGAACGCATCCTTGTCGGGAAGTGAGCGCTTCCAGGCGAACTGGCTGATCATGTCGGCCGGCCACGTCAGTGCCTCTTTGAGCGGCACGTCGAGTTGCGGGCCGAAGGTGCTCAAGATGGGGCAGCCGGCTTCGGCGATCAGTTCGCTGCGAAGCTCCTCCCGTTCTGCCTCCAAAGCCGCCTGCAGTTGCCGCAGACCCGCCGCCCTGGCCGCACCGTCGCGCGACCAGTCCGTGTGGTCGAAGGCGTGGCGGGCGGCCGCGATGGCGCGCTCCATGTCGGCGCGGCTGCCGTCGGCCGTACTACCGAGGACTTCCTCCGTCGCCGGGTTGACGTTGTCGAAGTGCCGCCCGGTTTCGGATTCGACGAGCTTACCGTCGATGAGCATGCGTGATTCGTGTGTCACCGTGAGCCCTTCACCATTGCCGGAGTTCGGCGACCGCGCCGGACGGTCGGGGAGCCAAGGTCAGATAGGGAATGAAACTGCTGTTACCGCAGGCGAGTACGGAATGCACGACGTCGACGAGATGATCGGCCTCGACGAGGCCGCCCTGCATGTAGCCGTGATCCATCCAGTACCGGATAGCGCGTTCCAATGCGTCGGGATCCCAGGTCTTGTTGAACTCCGTCTGTGAGTCGCCTTCACCGCCGAAACAGTCGCCCACGGCCAGCCTGGTGAAGCCGATGTTCGGGTGCTCGATGCGCCATGCCTCGACGAGTTTGTCCAGCGCCGCCTTCGATACCGCGTACGCGCCGAGTAATGGCCATGGAGCGGAGTATGAGGCGCTCAACGACGACAGATACACCGCCGATCCGGCCGCTGCGGCCAAGTGAGGTGCGGCCGCCGCCGTGATGAGTGAGGCGCCGGTGACGTTGGTGGCGAACAGCTTCGCCCACTGCTCGGCGTCGACGTCGGTAAGGGGCGCGAGGATACCGACACCGGTGGTGTACACCAGGGCATCCAGACCGCGGAAGTGCTCGACGACCTCTGCGATGGCGCGCTGGCACGCGGCGCCGTCCGTGACATCACAGACGACGGCTATGGCGCCGTTGCCGGCTTCGCTGGCGGCCCGGGTCAGACGGTCGTGCCGTCGTGCGAGGAAGGCGACCCGGGCTCCTCGCGCAGCCAGCCCCATTCCGATGCAGCGGCCCAAGCCCGCAGACGCGCCGACCACGGCAACTCGCAGCGTCGGCGCGTCAGGCATGGGTACTCCTTGGCTAGAAGGCGAGAACAACATTATCAGCTGAGTGCAAGCATAATATTCAGATATCGGAAATATATGTTTCCACCAGGGCTGCGCTAGGTTGGCATCGGCGGTAAAAAGCTATCTTCGCAGTACTTTTCGGGGCTCGACGGCAAAGCTCAACAGCAGCCGGTCGAGAATCCTCGCCGCCCGCGTGCGGGCCCTCGCCGGATTCTTGGCATGCGCTACCAGAAGGGCGCCCTCTTCGACGGCCGCCACCAGCATGTGTGTCAGCTCCCCGACCGGGTGGTCGTCGATGATGCCCTCCGCGATGGCCGCCCGGACCATCTCATTGATGAGCGCAATGCTGTTGCTTTCCTGAATGGCGCGCAGTGTCCGCCAACCCAGGACGACCGGACCATCGAGCAGCATGACGCGCTGCACCTCGGGCTCGAGCGCCGATACCAGGAAACCGTGTAGTCCGGCCGAAAGCCGTTCCCACGAGTCAGCGCCTTTAGGCGGGGAGGCCAACGATCTGAGCGTCAGGTCGCGCTCGACCTCTTCGAAGACGGCGCGGAAAAGCTGGGCCTTGTCCTTGAAGTGGTGATAGAAGGCGCCCCGTGTACCGACACCGGAGGTAGCGACCAGGTCGCCGATGCTGGTGTTGAAGTAGCCCCTCTCCACGAACAGGATGCGGCCGGCGTCGATGAGGTCGCGCCGTGTCTGATCACCACGAGCCTGCCGCTCGACGTCGGTGCCACCACGCTGGGCCATGCCGAGCATCGTAGCAACATCCAGCATGTAGGTTGGAGCCTACCTTCATGAAGTATGTTGCTCGCATGGCAGACGAAGGTGTTCGCGCATACGGCTCGGTGGCCCCGGTGAAAGTCGGCTTGCTGAACGACTATCCGACCAGGACCGGAACGGATAACGACACGCTGGACACCCTGCGGTTGGTGTTCGACGAGGCAGTGGCCGCCGGCCTGGTCGACAGGCCGATCGAACTGGTAGAGCGCAATGTGATCGGCCTGCCCAACGGCACTTACCAGGCCGTCGAGCGGGCCTACGACGAACTGGTGGCCGAGGGTTGCCTCGCCATCTTCGGCCCCTACGTCTCCGACAACGCAGTACCGCTGGCTGCGCACGCCGACCGAGTTGCCAAGGTCCCCAACATCATCCTGTCCGGATCCGAGGGCGCCCTCGGCGAATGGACCTTCGCGCTCAACAACGGATCGATGCCCGAGGAGCCGGTCATGCTCGCCGCGGTGATGATCGGTGACGGTCGGCGCCGAATCGCGATCGCTTACGAGGCATCGCTGATCGGCAAGGAGTACCTGGCCTACGCCGAGAAGGCTTATGCAGCTGCCGGTTTGGCCATCGTCACCACTGTGCCGATCCCTCAGGTGGAGGCCGACAAGGCCGAGACGGTGAATGCGCTGCGATCCGCCGAACCCGACGCCGTGGTGCACGTCGGGTTCGGTCACGGACTGTGGGGCTTCTCCGACGCCCTGCGCGCCGCCGGTTGGAATCCTCCTCGCTACACCACCACTGCGTTCGAAATGGCACACATCAGTGCTGAGTGGATGCGCCACCTCTCCGGCTGGATCGGCCTCGACAGCTACGACGAACGCAACACGGTTGGTCAGGCATTCCTGGACCGGTTCGAGGCCCGCTACGGCCGCAGGCCCGGACATTCCATGCCCGGTCTGTGCCACGACGTCGCCACCGTGATCACCCGGGCACTGTCGGCGGCGCGGCCGTTGACCGGGGAGGGAGTCAAGAACGGTATCGAACAGGTGAAGCTCATCCCGGCGGCCAGCGGCGCGCCCGGCACGTTCCTGCGGTTCGGCCGCTACATCAGGCAGGGCTGGCTGGGCTCGGACTACCTGATCGCACGCCGAATCCTGCCGGATGGCACAGGGCACGAGTTCTACGCGGCGCCCAGCGAGAACATCTCACGCGCGGTTGGCGTCGGCCCCGGCTAATTGAATGGCCCCGAAAACCGGCGCAGTCACGATTCCGGGCGGCCGGGCCAACACGTACGGGATCGCGCGGATCGCTCCCATCGCGATCATCAGGTGGCCCGGTTGGGCATGCTGCCCGGTGGGCGCCTGCCCGTCCCAGCCGACGTCCAGCTGTAACTCGAAACTCGGGACACCCTTGATGACCGCGCGGATCAAAGGCGACTTCTCGCCGGGCGCCAGTGGCTTCAGTCCCCACTGTGGCAGATCGCGGGTGAGCACCCACTCCTCGTGGATGGCCAGCAAAGGCCGGCCCGACCAGTGCCCGACCCACGAGAAACGCTGTCCCACAACAGTTCCCGCCGCAATGGTGCCGGCGGACACTTCGATGTCGTGCGGGAGTGTGGTGGCATCCACCGACACGTCGACGTGAGACAGCGCGATGCCGAGGACATCGGCCGTCGCGTTGAGCGCCTGGCGATACGCCAAGTCCAGCTTCTTGATGATCGGGGAATCGACGCTGACGTCCTCCGGCGGTCGGCCCATACCCATGAGGTCGACGAGCATGGGCCGGCTGTCTACGGACGACACGTCGGTCGCTTCGTAGAGGTCGATGCGGTCGATCGACTTGCTCAAGCCCGTCACCGTCGCCACGAGCCGTTCGAACATGAACCCAGGGTTCTCTCCGGCGGCGTGGAAGCGCGACTGCCCGGCGCGACACGCGTCGACGAACGCCGCCTCGGTATCCGCGCCGTAGGTGGGCAAGTGGTTGTACGACGTGGTGGTGATGACGTTGGTGCCCGCGGCGAGCAATCGGCAAATGTCGTCGGCATTGGTTTCCACGGCGTGGGCCTTACTGGCTGCGTGCACGACGACATCAGCCCCGAGAGCGAAGATCTCCTCCTTGTCAGTGGTGGCGAGCACCCCGGTGGTGGGCGCCAGCCCACACAGCGCCCCGGCGTCCTGGCCGGCCTTCGCGGGGTCGTACACCAAGACACCGGCCAGCTGGAAATCTGGATTCTCGATCAGTTCCTGTAGCGCGGCGCGCCCAACGGCGCCGGTCGCCCACTGCACGACTCGAATGGCCAATCGAACACTCCTGACGGTTCTTTCACATCTGCACCGGTTCGGGGTGTGTTCAACCTACATCATGTAGGTTTGCAACCGACGCGATGTAGGTTGAAGGACGTACGCGCGCCTCTGGCCGGCGCACTAGGGAGGTTTCAGATGGCCCAGACCACGGAGACCGCGGCTACCGACGACATCAAGCAACGGATCCGCGATGCGCAGAAGAAATTCAACGCCGGTATGGGGGGCGAGGGGGATGCGACGCCGTACCCACTGTTGAAAGAGCTGCGCGCAATGGGTGCGGTGCATGGCGGATGGCCGGAAATGGGTGTTCCGGAAGATGGGCCGGACGGGAAGAAGACGTTCACGGCTTATTCCTTCGATGCGGTGAAGGCCGTGTTTACCGACAACATCACGTTCAGCACGCGAATATACGAAGACGTCGTGCGGCCTCTTCAAGGACCGACGATCCTCGAGATGCAGGAACCCGAGCATGCGGTGTACCGCAGGCTGCATGAGTTCGCATTCGCGCGGTCCTCGATGAAGCGCTGGGATGCCGAGCTGGTCGGTCCGCTAGTCGATCGCACGATTGCCCGGTTTCGCGATGCCAAGCGCGCGGACCTCGTCGACGAAGTGTTCATGCCGATACCCGTCCGGGTGATCGCCGCCCTGCTCGGCCTGCCGGAGGCCGATATCGACGAATTTCATCGGCTTGCCATCGACCTGTTGGGATTCCGCGGCGACATGGAAACGGCCCTGAAGGCCTCCGCCGAGATGAAGGAGTACTTCGTCGGAATACTCGCCGACCGGCGCAAGGCGCCGAAAGACGACATGGTGACCATCCTGTCGCAGGCCGAGATCGACGGCATCAAGATGTCTGACGAACAGATCTATGGATTCATGCGCAACTTGTTGCCTGCGGGCGCCGAAACCACCTCGCGATCGACAGCGAGCCTGGCGTTGGCGCTGCTCACTCATCCTGACCAGCTCGATGCGGTGCGCGACGACCGCGGCCTGCTGCCGCAGGCGATCGAAGAGGGCATCAGGTGGGAGACGCCGCTGCTGAACTTCATGCGAGAGGTCACCGCTGATATCGAGTTCTTCGGGGTCAAGATTCCCAAGGGGTCGGTCATGATGGTGAACTTGGGCAGCGCCAACCACGACGAAACGCGATGGACCGATCCCGAGACATTCGACATTTTCCGGGAACGCAAGCCCCACATCGGGTTCGGCCACGGTGCCCATGTATGCCTCGGCATGCACTTGGCACGGCTGGAAAGCACCAAGATTTTCAACGCGCTCTTCGACGCGCTGCCCGGGCTGCGGCTGGACCCTGGCGCACCGGCGCCCTTCATCACCGGCACCATGTTTCGATCCCCGCCGCGTCTCGACGTGGTGTGGGACTGAGGACCGCGCTGCCATGACACGGGTGATCCAGTGGGCCACAGGTGTCACCGGGATGATGTCGCTGCGCCACGTGATCCGCCGGACGGATCTGGATCTCGTCGGCGTGCGGGTGTACGACCCGGCCAAGGTTGGTGTCGACGCCGGCACACTGTGCGGCGTAGGCAGGGCCGGGGTGCTCACCACCGATGACCGCGATGCGGTGATCCACACCGATGCTGATGTGGTGCTCTACATGGGCAAGGTGGAGACCGACACGCCGGGATGCTTCGCCGACGTCTGTGACCTGCTCTCGTCAGGTAAGAACGTGGTGGCCACCGGCAGCAGGTTCATCCACCCGCGCTCGCTGCATGAATCTCTTGCCGAGGGGATCGAAAGTGCCTGCCGGAGAGGTGATTCGTCCTTCCTGGGGCTGGGGTTGTTCCCGGGTTTCGTCGGGGAATCGCTGTCGCCCACCCTGTCGCGTCTGACCCAGTCAACGAGCCGGATCGCTATCCGCGAGGTGCTCGACTACTCGACGTATGCCAGTCACGACTTGATCTTCAACGCCATGGGTTTCGGGCATGCACCTGAGGACACCACTCCGCTGCTGAGCAACAAGGAATATGCGGCCAGTGCATGGATCGGCAGCGCGACGGTGCTCGCCAAAGCCCTCGGGCTCGAAATTCGTTCGGTGGAGGGGTTTCGGGAAGTCGCGACGACACCGCGCGCATTGACCGTCGCCGCGGGCCAGATTCCCGCAGGCACGGTCGGTGCCATGCGCTTCGGGGTCGAGGTCGACTGTGGCGCCGTCGCTTTGGTGGTAGAGCACCTCACCCGCATGGCTGACGATCTTGCTCCAGAGTGGCCGGTGGAGCTGGGTTACGAGGTGACGTTCGAAGGAGAGCCCAATATGCGGCTCCACCTGTTGATCGGCTCACCCGGTGAGGACCACGCCGAGCAGGGGTGTCTTGCCACGGCCATGCACGCCATCAACGCGATACCGGTGGTTGTCGCTGCTCCGTCCGGCATGTACGACCTGTCGACCATCGCTCCGTTCGTCGCGCACTGGACCAACCGCATCGTGTAGAGACATGCCGAACATCAGATGAAGTCGGAACCGCCATCGACGTTGACGGTGGCACCGGTGACGTAGCCGTTACGGCGTGACGCGAGATACGCAGTAGCCGAAGCGATCTCCTCGGGAAGGCCGGCGCGGCCGAGATCACAGGGATGGCCGTAGGTCCGCTCCACCCACGTCATCACATCGTGCGGATCCGCGGAGTCCAGCCCGTCCGCGGCGAGCACGTCCTTGAGAATCTGGGTGAAGCTCGCGGTTACGATCGTGCCCGGACACACGCAGTTGACGAGGATGCCTTCGGGCCCAAGGCTCTTCGAGAGGTTCTTGGTGAAACTCGACAACGCCGCTTTGGCCGCGGTGTAGGCGACCAGCCGCGGACTCTGACGTTGGATCGAGTGTGCGGACAAGGTTACGATGCGCGCCCATTCGGCGGCACGCAGCATCGGAAGGGCAGCGCGCACCGACCGGACCGCGGCCATGGTTCCAAGGCCGAAGGCGGCATACCAATCGCCATCGTCTAACTCCTCGAACGTGCCCGCGCCCGGACCGACCGTGTGCACCAACACATTCAGCCGGCCCCAGGCGTCGTTCACCGCCGCGAACCCCGTCGTGATCGACTCGGCATCGGCCATGTCGACGCTCAGCGCGAGCACTTCAGGTGCTCCGGCGCCGCGGACCCGGTCGGCCGCCGCATCCAGACCCTGCTGTCCACGCGCCATGATCGCCACCGAGGCACCTTCGGCGCCGAGCGTTTCGGCGATCGCCAATCCCATACCCTTACTGCCCCCGGTGACGACGGCGGTCGCACCCTCGAAGCCTAGATCCATTGAGCAGTCCCTTCTATCGGCCTTTGGTCGTCCGAGGCGCCAGATGCACGATGTCGCTGACGACTGTGGGGTTCGCGCGTGACATTGCGATCAACGACAGCATTGCGTTCGCCACGTCGTTGACGGCGGACATCTCCGCCGGAATCTGGCCCTCCTGCGCCCACGCCCGGTACAGATCGGCCAGGAGGTCGCGGTCCGCACCCCGCAAAATCTCGGTGCCGTCCGTGGGGCCGACACTGACCCGGATGACGGCCAGTTCCGGATGTTCGGCCCGCCATGACCTCAGGATCTCGTCCAGCGCGGCCTTACTCGCGTGGTAGGCCGCGACACCGGCCCGTGGCCTACCGACGTCATGGCTGGATGCCACGAGTACGACCGCGTTGTCGGCAAGGTGGGGGAGCGCCGTGCGCAGTGTATGGGACGCACCGACGGCGTTGACCGCGTACGCGTGCAACCACGTCGTCACGTCGGTCTCTTCGATCAGCGCGAACGGCACCGCCGCGCTGGTGAATACGACGGCGTCGAGCTGGCCGAACCTGGTGGCCACCTCGTCGATGACCCGCTCGATTGCATGCGGATCGGAGACGTCGAGTTCGTGGGCGGAACCACCGAGCTGCTCGGCCAGTTCGGACAGAAGCTCCACGCGTCGCGCGGCGAGCGCGACCTTGGCGCCTCTGGCGTGGGCGGCCCGTGCCAGCGCGTGACCGATGCCCGACGATGCGCCGATGACGAGCATCCGTGCGTCCTCGATATTGGAGTGCCGATCGCTCATAATCTGCTTCCCCTTGCCTGATTTCGTTGTCGCTGAATGAGAATTGATGATCGCGCGAATCGTGCGCCGGCACTCGCCGCACTCTGATCCTGCGCCGGGCGCCTCCTTTGCTTCCAGGTACGCCACGTGCGGCGACACCCCACAGCCGAGAATCTACATTTTCACATTGTCGGTTTTACCCGCTGGGTGGCGTGCCGGCGGGGGCGAGTGGGCAATCCGGTCCGGAAAATCTTCTCACGAAGGCCGGTAACGCCTATTCTCGTCACGTGACATACAGGGTGAAGGTTGAGCCTTACTACGACCCGTTCGACTTCGGCATCGACGACGATCCCTACCCCGTGTGGAAGCAGCTGCGCGATGACGCGCCCCTATACCACAACGACAAGTACAGCTTCTACGCGTTGAGCAGGTACTCAGATGTCGCCCGCGAGTTGGTGAACTGGAAGGACTATTGGTCGGGCAAGGGCACCACCATCGAGATCATCCTCAACGGGGTCGACGTACCGCCAGGCATCATCCTCTTTGAGGACCCTCCGATCCACGATCTGCATCGGCGGCTGTTGTCAGGAGTGTTCACGCCGCGTCGCATGGCCGCCATCGAACCCCTGGCCAGGGAGTTCTGTCGGCGCGCCCTCGAGCCGTTCGCGGACGCCGATACCTTCGACTTCATCGCCGACCTGGGTGCGTGGATGCCGATGCGCACCATCGGCTACCTGCTCGGCATACCGGAGGACAGGCAGGTCGCGATCCGCCAGAACACCGACCGGATGCTGGAGCTCAAAGACGGTGGGCCCGTCGAGGTAGCCAACGACATGCTGACCAGCACCGGCTCGATGCTCGAGGAGTTCATCGACTGGCGTTACGACCATCCCTCCGACGATCTGATGACCGACCTGGTCAACGCCGAGGTGGAGGAACCCAACGGGACTCGTCGCCGGCTCACGCGCGGCGAGGTGCTGACCTACACGGGCACCGTCGTCGGAGCGGGCAACGAAACCACCACGCGGCTGATCGGCTTCGCCGGACAACTCCTATCTGACCACCCGGAGCAGCGCCGCGAACTCGCGGCGGATTTCAGCCTCATCCCCGGCGCGATCGAGGAGGTGTTGCGCTACGAGGCGCCCTCACCTGTGCAGGCCCGCTATGTGGCACGTGATGTCGAACATTACGGCCAGAGGGTTGCCGAAGGTTCGGTGATGCTGCTGCTCAACGGATCTGCCAACCGTGACGAGCGGCAGTACCCCGACGCCGACCGGTTCGACATCCATCGGCAGGCCACCCACCTGTCCTTCGGGCACGGCATTCACTTCTGCCTCGGCGCCGCGCTTGCGCGGATGCAAGCGCGCGTTGCGCTCGAGGAAGTGCTCACCCGGTGGCCCGACTGGGAAGTCGACTACAAGGCGGCCAAGCGTGCGCACACTACCAGCGTCAGAGGCTGGGCGACCCTCCCGGTGAGCGTGTGAGATGACGAATGAGCGCAGTGGACGCTACCGCGTTGTCCACGTCGGAACCGGGCTGACCGGCCGTGAGGCGTTGCGGGCGGTCATCGAGGACCCGGCACTCGATCTCGTCGGCGTGAAGGTCTCGACGCCGGAGAAGGTCGGCGTGGATGCCGGCCGGTTGTGTGGTGGGACCGATGTCGGCGTGTCTGCGACCGCTGAAGTCTCGGCGGTTCTGGCGTTGAAACCCGACTGTGTGGCCTACTGTGCGACCGCCGTGCGACGCGAGGAGGAGGCGATCGCAGACATCGCCGGATACCTCGAGGCGGGCATTAATGTCGTGACGATCTCCACGATCCCGCTGGTATATCCGGCGGCTGCTCCCGGTGAATGGCGAGAGACCTTGGAAAGAGCGGCAGCAACGGGCAATTCGACGTTCTATGCCACCGGTAGCGAGCCGGGATTCATCAGTCTGAATATTCCCACCGCCCTGCTTGCGGGGGCCGGTCGCGTCGACTCCTATCGAATGGACGAGTATGCGCTCGACTTGGACAAGTCCTACCCGATATGGGACGTCCTGCACGAGTCCATGGGATTCGGCAAGCCCGACGGTCACGTGCCGGCCCGCATTGCGTCGGGAAAGGTGGACAAGGACTGGGGCACCGTGGTGCGCTACCTCGCCGACATCCTCGGATTCGAGCTCGACAGAATAGAACTGGATTGGGAGACGCCGCTTGCGCCCACCGACCTGGAGACGGCGATCGGGGTGATACCGCAGGGAACGATCTGCGCGCATCGATGGCAACTTGCCGGAATCGTCGGCGGGCAACCGGCCGTCGCGGTGCAGTACTTCGCGACGGTGAGCGCCACACCGTGGCCGGAGCGCTGGCCCAAGCCGGCCCGCGCGGGCGTAGGTGGAATGGTGTTCCGCGTCAACGGCTCTCCGAGCATGAGCCTCGAGTTGCATTTGGAACAGTCGGCCACCGACCGGGTGAACCCCGGCGTCGCTGCCACAGCGATGGCGGCGGTGAACGCGATACCCGCTGTCGTCGAGGCTCCGGCCGGTGTGATCGCCAACCCATTGGCGGGACCGTCGGTTGTCACCCGGCGATCTGGCGGTTAACCGGGCGTCCCCCCGACGTCCACCGGAATGGCGGCAGCCGTAACGTATCTCGGCTCCCATCGGCGTTGCTACCGAGTCGGCCGACGAAGTATCGGCGAGCTAGAGTCCGATCAATTCCTTGAGGTTGCCGCCCATCACTTGCGCGGTGGTTTCCGCCGGAAGGCTGCCGAGCTCGTTGACAAATTCGGCGGGCTGGGCGAGGCCCTCGGGATGCGGGTAGTCGGAGCCGAACATCACGCGGTTCGCGCCGAGCACGTCGATCAGGTGCGACATGTCTTCCTCGTGGAACGGGTTGACCCACACATGCCTGCGGAACACGTCGCACGGGTGCTCGCTGAAGTCCTTGGGCTTCTTTCGGTACACCCGGACGAAAACGTCCATGAGCCGTTGTGCCCATGAGCCGCCGTTCTCGATAACTCCGATGCGCAGACCGGGGAACCGTTCGAACACGCCGTGCGCGATGAATGCCGCCAGCGTGTCGAAGATGTGGCGACTTTCCTCGTAGATGAAGCCACGGAATTTCGTCAGCTGGAAGCCCTGGAACTCGTCGCCGCCCTCCCAGTCGTTCAGGTAGCGGTCGTACCCTGCGTCGGAGTTGTGCATCTGGACGGCAATGCCCGCGGATTCAACCAGCCGCCAGAAGTCGTCGAACTCTGGCAGCGCAGGGGACCGCGAGGTGCCGTCTGCGCGGGGCACCGGCGCAGGTCGGATCAACACCGTCTTGGCGCCGTTGTCCAGACACCACTCGAGTTCCTTGACACCTTCGGCGGGATCGTTGAGGGAGATGGCCGGGACGGCGAAGATCCGGTCCTGATAGTTGAATGTCCAGTCGTCGAGCAGCCAGCGGTTGAACGCGTGCGTCACGGCATGAGTGAGTTCGGTGTCCGACTTGGTGCGTTCCTCCAGCATGCCCGCTGTGGTCGGGAACATCACCGCGCCGTCGACACCTTGCCGATCCATGAGCGCCAGTCGCAGGTCCGGCCGGCGGAACTCGTCGGGGCAGCGGATGGGCTCGGCGAGTTCGCGCAGCGTCTTGCCCTCAGGGTTGATACCGCGGTAGTAGTCGGCCCAGGCGCCCGGTGTCGGAATGACCTCGTAGGTGGGGTTGGGGATGCACTCGGTGATGACGCCGAGGATCTGAAGCTTTTTGCGCCCGTTCACGTCAACGAACTTGAGCGCCTCGGAGTACTTGTCCGGCAAGTACCGCGTGTACGCGTCGATGGTCTCGTACATGTGGTTGTCGGCATCCCAGACCTCGAACACCTTTTGATCGCCCATCAGTTCCTCCCACATGCATTGAGAATGGTGGTTCTCAGCTTAGCAAACGGCGGTGTCCGCCACTACGTCGCTGCGCACGTCACCGAGCAGGCATCGCCTGGTGCGCTAAGCGATCGTCGCGGATTTTGACCAATTCCCGGAAGCCGATGCGTGCATAGCGAGGCTTGGGCTGGATCCCCCACTCGTCGCGCGCGGTATGTTGTCCGGCCGCTTCGGGGGCGCCACCGAGGGGTGGGCCGCCGATCGGGTATGGCTGTTGGCATTCGAGGCTGTCATCAGAGAAGCGGACCTTCATGAGCTCGCTGCAGATCTGCGTCAGCGAGAGCGTCGGCCAGCCGTACCAGATCGCCATCACCGGCACGGTCAGCGATCCTTCGATGACCAACCCGAACAGGCAGACATACAACCCACGTTTGAGCCACTTATGCATTCTGGCCCAAGTGAACGTGGTACCGAGCGGCAACGCTTCGACCGAACCCTCGGGCTCCGCTGCGGATCCAGACACGGCGGTCCTTTCGACGAATTAGTCGGAGAAGATTTCCCGATTGACCGTATGCAGGTATGGGATCGCGAGGAACGGCGTGATGTAGAAGATGTTCAATGCCCACCATCCGAGCACAGGCAAACCGACTGCGGCATAACGAACATCGGCATACATCGTCATGTTGAAGATGTAGCCTGTCCACACGACGACACCGAACCAGCACGTCACGATCGTCCATTGATGCCCCCACCGCTTCATTTGCAGCAGGCCGATAGCAGCTGCGATGCGCATGGGGAACACGATGAGCGCACACACCATGACCCAGGCCTTTTCGCCGGGCGCGCTGGCGCCTCCGATCCACAACTCGTTGTAATGCCAGAAGTAGCCGGCGTCGATCAGATTGCCCCACGCGGTGAACACTGTGCGGGTGATCAACGCGTGATTGGCGAAAAGGTCCAGGGCCCAACCGATGCTGTTGAGCGCTGCGTCCAGGATGATGACGTATCCGATAAGCGTGACCATCATCGGCCGGACCGACAGCCCGTCGCGTTGCGCCCGTCTGAGCAGATAGATGCCGCGGCAGAACAAAGGTAGGCCCACGATGCCGAGGACGAGGGTGCCCATGACCGCGGTACCGGCGATACACCATCGATCGGCGCGCCGTTGCACGTCTTGCGTCTGCGCGTCGTGTTCGTCCAGGGACAAAGATGTGCCAGAAGGGCTCATGGTCTACCAGTCCCTGGTGAGGTACATCTGGAGCTGGATCGCGAACATCGCGATCAACACGCCATAGATGAAAATTTGAAACGCGATCAAGCCGTGTTTGCGGCGCCGGTCCTGCTCGTTCATGGGTCTCCCTGGCCAGCTCGATCAGAACGTGCCGATGCTGGCCAACATCCAGTAGAAGAACGCGACCAGCCCGCACATCACGGCCCAAGTCACGGCCAGCCGAACGAGTTCTTGCCACACGATCGCGACCTCCGCCGTTGAAAGGCTAACTTCCAGCGAAGAATAACATAGTTCTCTAAATTGAGAAGCATTATTTCCGTGCCGTCACGCTGCCCGCGAGCTGGCGCTTGACTACCTTGCCGACCTCGTTGCGCGGTAGTTGTTCGACGAACACCACTCGTACGGGAACCCGGTAGGGCGTCAGATGCTCACGACACCACGCGATCAGCGCGTCCTCGGTCAGGTTTACGTCGTTGCGCACGATGAACGCCCACGGCACTTCCCCGAGCCGCTCGTCAGGCATTCCCACGACCGCTGCTTCCCGCACGCCGTCGGCGGCGAGCAGGACGTCCTCGACGGTGCCCGGAAAGACCTTCAGTCCGCCGCGGTTGATCATGTCCGACACCCGACCGTCGAGCCACAAAAATCCGTCGTCGTCGAACCACCCCAAGTCGCCGGTGTGGAACCAGCCGTCGTCGGTCAGCCTGTCGAGAAACGCGGGGTCGATCTTGCGGGCGGCCGTGGTCGGCGTGCGGACCATCACTTCGTCGTCGACGATCGAGACGTCGATGCCGGGCAGCGGGCGCCCGACAGAGCCGAGCTTTGTTTCACCCCACTCGCGGGCGTCGGCGGCAGACCATCCGACGACTTCGCCGCCGAGTTCGGTTTGGCCGTAGGAGTTGAGCACGATCACGCCGAACTTGTCCCGGAACTGAGCCGCCTGTACCGGCGACAGGGGAGCGGTGATGGATCGCACGATCTTCAGCGGCGACAGGTCCGTGACCGAGTCGTCGTGCAGAACCATGGTCAGCGCCGCCGGCGGCAGCACCGTGGAACGCAACTGGTGCCGGGAGACCAGCGCCGCGAAGTCCGTTGGCGAGAACCGATCCATGAGTACGACGCCTGAGCCGGCACGAAAGGCGAACAGCACCTGGTAGATACCCGCCCATAACGACAGCGATAACGGCACCAGGTTGGGCATCGGTGGGCGGTTCGGTCTGGCGCCGTCAGCTCTCTTGGTGCCGCGCAGTTTGGCGAGCAGTCGATCGATCAAGTCCAGCACCGTGGCATGGCGCAGCGGCACCGGTTTCGGTAAACCGGTAGTGCCGGACGTGAATTGCAGGAGCGCAACATCGGCGTCGTACTCCCGGGGGTCGCTGGGCGGCTGCCTGCCGGTGGTCGCTGTCCACGAAAGACCCGTGCATGTCAGCACGGGCAACCCGAACTCTGCGAACCGCGAGGACAATTCGCCAGTGGTGACAACGGCGACGGGTCGAAGCGTCGCCATCTGGGAGACCAATTCGGGATCTGCGGCTCGGGGGTTCAACGGCGTGTAGACGCCTCCGGCGCGCCAAGTGCCGAACAACGCCGCGATCGCCGAGGCGTCGTTGGGCAGCATGGCCGCGACTACCTGGCCGGTTTTCAGCCCGGCAGCCGTCAGAGCCGTGCCGAGACACTCGGCGCTCGTAGTGAGCTCAGTGCGTGACACATCAGCGGCCAGGGTGTGCACCGCGACGTCGGGAACATCGGCGAGCAGCGCGGCGAGGTTCACGAGTTATTCTCCAGCGGTTGCCAATTCGGTGTCCGCTTGTCGGCGAACGCCTGTGGTCCTTCGTTCTGGTCGGGATGGCCCCACATGGAGGTCAAATGCTTGGCGCCTTCGCGGCACGCGTCCGTCAAGCCGTATTCGAGCGCGCCCCACAGCGCTCGCTTGGTTGCGCGCATCGCCGCCGGTGAATTCCTGGCGATCTTTTCGGCGAGTTCTTGCGCGACGTCGCGCAGCTTCTCGGGCGGGTCTACGACCTGGCTGATCATGCCGAGTTCGTATGCGCGCCGGGCACTGAGGCGTTCGTGGCTGCCGACGAGCGCCATCCGCAGCACCGCCTCTGCCGGCATCTTGCGCATCAGCGCGATGGTCTCCAGCGCGCTGACTTGACCTATCGACACGTGGGGGTCGACGAAGCTGGCGTCCGACGACGCGATCACGACGTCGGCGTCGGCGACCCAGTGCAAGCCACCGCCTGCGCAGATACCGTTGACCGCCGTGATGATCGGCTTACCGACGTTGCAATGCCATCCCGTCAGCTTCAGATCCAGGGTTCGCATGGTCTCCTGGAACTGCAGCACGGCATCGCCGTCCAATTCCTCGACGTCGGCTCCGACCTGGAATGCGCGGCCGTTGCCGGTGTGCACGATGACCCGCACCGCTGGATCGGCGTCCAATTCGCCCCACGCCCTGGGGAACTCCTCGCGCATCACGACGTCGTAGGCGTTGAGTCGGTCCGGGCGGTTGTTGATGATCCAGCCCACCGGACCGCGCCGCTCGACGATCAGTCGTTGATAGGTCACGGGATCTCCACAGGTTCGAGTGTTTGCCAGCATGCTTGGCGTTTGTCGCGCCACGCACCAACGCCCTCGGCATGGTCGGGATGATTGCGCAAGCGCCAGATTTCGTCACTGGCCTCGCTTTTGGCTTGGGTCAATCCGACTTCCAGCGAACGCCAGAGCGCTTTTTTGGTGGCCCGCATCGCGGTCGGGGAGTTGGTGGCAATGGCGGCCGCCAGGCGTTGCGCAGCGTGGCGCAAGTGCTCGAGTGGCACCACTTCGGAGACTATTCCCAACTCGTAGGCGCGCTGTGCCGATATCCGCTCACTCTTGCCGCACAACGCCATTCGCGTGATGGCCTCCATCGGCGACTTGCGTAACAGCGTGATGGCTTCATAGGCGACGGCTTGGCCCACCGACACATGCGGGTCGACGAACGAGGCCTGCTCGGCCGCGATGACTATGTCGGCATCGGCGACCAGGTGAAGCCCGCCACCCGCGCAGACCCCGTTGACCGCGGCGATCACCGGTTTCCACACCCCACAGTGCCACGACGAGATCTTCAACTGGGCATCGCGGGTTCGGCGGGAATGTCTGCGCATGGCCTCCTTATCGCGCGCCACCTGCACGACGTCCATCCCCGTACAGAAGGCCTTGCCGTTGCCGGTGTTGACGATCACACGCACGTCACTGTCACTGTCTAAGTCGGCCCACGCGGCCTCGAGTTCGTCCAGCATCAGTGCATCGAACGCGTTACCGGCGTCCGGTCGGTCGAGGATCAGCCAGCCGACGCCGCCGGACTTTTCGACGACAAGTCGCTGGTAGCTGCTCACGAGCGCGGAATCTCCTTCCAGGGCTTGCCTTTCCAGGGGTCTGGCTCCTTGGGCAGCCCAAGCACGCGTTCACCGAGGATGTTCTTGTTGATGTCGGTGGTGCCGCCCTCGATGCTGTTGGCCAGACTGCGCAGCATGCCGTGCACTTCGCGCGGTAGTGCGTCGGGATCGTCGGTGACCGGCCAGGCGATCGCGGCGGTGCCCAGCAGATCGACCATGAGATCTTGGATCTGCTGATTGAGGGTGGCCTGGTGGACTTTGCCGATGGAGGAGGCGGCGCCGGGCGACTGGTGTGCCGAAAGTGCCGCGCGCACCCGGGCGTTCGTCCAGCCGCGAATCTGCTCCTGTGCCCACAGGCGCATGATTTTGCTTCGGACGACCGGGTCGTCCCAACGGCCCCTCTCGCGGGCGACGGAGATCAGCCGTTCGGCGCTGGAGCCGCCGAGCCGGCCCATGCCGCCGGATCCGGAGCCGGACACCATCTGTCGTTCACTGGACAGGGTCGAAGCGCTGACACGCCAGCCGTCGTTGATCTCGCCCACCCGGTGGGCGTCGGGCACGCGGGCACCGTCGAGAAAAACTTCGTTGAACTCCGCTTCGCCGGTGATCTGTCGCAGGGGCCGCACGTCGACGCCGGGTTGATGCATGTCGAGCAGGAAGTAGGTAATGCCCTCGTGTTTCGGCGCCTCAGGGTCCGTGCGGGCGAGCAGGATCGCGAAGTCGGCTTCGTCGGCCCAGGTGGTCCACACCTTTTGGCCGGTGATCACCCAGTGGTTTCCGTCGCGGACGGCCCGTGTGGCGAGCGAGGCCAGATCCGAGCCCGCGCCTGGCTCGCTGAACAGCTGGCACCACTTCTCTTCGTTGCGCACGATGGGAGGCAAGAACCGCATCCGCTGTTCTTCGGAGCCATGACTGAACAGTGCGGCAGCAGTATTGTTGAGTCCCAATGGATTTAGCCGTGTGAGCCTCAGTGGAGCAAGCAAGGCTTCGATAGCGCGTGCGACGTCGTGGGAGATCCCCAGGCCACCATGTTCGGGCCGCCACGTCGGCGCTACCAACCCCGAGCGGGCGAATGTCGGATACCACTGGCGGTAGTCGGCCGGGCTTCGTACGGCCTTCAGTGCAGCCGGTCCCTGGGCCGCGGCCGAGCGCCAGGCGGCAGGCACCTCGGCCTCCACCCACCGCTCGACGATCGCCACGGCGTCGGAGGTCGTGGTGTTGGCGGTGATCGGTAGCTGCGTCATCGTCCAGAAAAGCGTGGATCGCGCTTGTCCTTGAAGGCAGCCAGTCCCTCTCGGAAATCCTCACTGCGACTGGATAATTCGAGCGCCATCGCCTCGTTCTGGAGATGGCGGTCGAGATCGAGGCCGTTGCCGCTGTGCAGAAGCCACTTTGTGAGCCCGAGGGCGACGGTTGGCGCATCGCCGAGCTCGGAGATGAGCGCGTCGGCGGCGGCATCTAGATCGTCTGGTGCATGGACGCCGTGAATAATGCCCCACTCGGCCGCGGTGGTCGCGGAGATCTCCTGGCCGAGCATCAGGAGCTGCCGGGTGCGGACCATGCCGACGAGCCGGGGCAGCAACCAGGCTGCCCCGCTATCGGGGGAAAAGCCGCGGGCCATAAATGGTTCCCAGAAGCGGGCATCCTCGGCAGCCAGGCAGAAGTCGGAGGCCAACGCGAGATGGAAACCAAGCCCCGCCGCCCAGCCTCGGACCACCGTGACGATAGGCACCTGCGTCTGCAGCATCAACGGAATCAGCCTGTTGGCCTTGTTCGGCAGCCGACGCTGTGTGCTACCGACGCGTGGCTTGCGCTCGGAGCGCGCGTTGTTGGCAATCAGATCGGCGCCGGCGCAGAAGTCGGGTCCATCAGCGTCAATGCGGATGACCCGCACCGACTCGTCGGTGCCCGCGAGGGCCAGGTGACCGATCATCGCGTCGAGCATCTCGTCGTTCACGGCGTTACGCCGGTCGGCGCGGCTGAGCGTGAGCCGCAGCTGCGGACCGTCCTGCTTGGCCGAAAGGCCGGGAACACTCTCGTATCTCATGGCCGCCTCAGCGTTGGGCGAATTGGGCGGACACAGCGGTCAGCAGTTCCGTCAGGTTTGTTGCGCCCCCGGGCGGATCCGGCAGCCGGACGGGCCCGAGATCCCGACTGGGCAAAAGAATGGTGGCATGACCGGGGGCGCTGACCTGACCACGATGATTGGTCGCCGCGAGTTCGACGTCGACGGCGGGACGCTCACCGTCGGCGAGATACTTGCGCACGACGGTGCCGGTGATGGTGTGGAGATCGCCGACGTAGTTGAACAGTCGGAACTCGCAACTCAATTTCCACAGCCACGCGTCGTCACCCATCCAGTCCGTGCACAGGTGGATCAACCAGGTTTCGCGCATTCGGCCGTAGTCGAATGTGGTGGGGTTGCCCGCATTGCGGGCGGCGCTGGGCTCCCAGTGCACCCGCTGCTGCACATCGGGGACGCCGTGTTCGTTCGGCGTGTAGAACCGGGGGATGCGCTGCCGATTCCGCCACGCCAGCCGCAGCGGGCGCACCCCGTACATGCCGGTGCCCATGCCGACGTGCCAGCAGACCATGTCGGTCACGGTCAGGGGACCCTTGACCAACGAGCCCATCTCGTCGCCCTCATGAACGTCTTCCCACCACCGCGGTTCGGCACCGCGAGGAGCCTCCCGCGCGTAGCGCTCGTCGATCTCGGCGATCTCCTCGGCGGTCCAGGTTTTCAGCTCGACGTCCTCGTATTTCTTGCGATCTCGCGCCTTGCCGCGCTCGGTGCGGACCATGTTGCGGTACTGGCCGCCGAGGATGGTGCCCTCGTCGTCGCGAAACACCTGCGCCGACCACTCGTGGACGGCGCGTTCGGCGAATTCGCTGCTCTTGTCGAGCGCGGCGACGAGGGCATTGCGCCGAAACACCCGGTGGTTGGCCCTTAACGGAGCCCACCATTCACGCACCGACGACGCGTAAAACGCGTGCACACCGCGAAGCGGGTCGCCCTTGGTCAGGGCACGTTCCTCATCGGAGAGTTCGGTGACCTCGTCCTCGCCGATCAGCGTGTCACCACCCACCAGCGCCGGCGGGGCGATGGACTCGCCCCATACCGACTTGGCGGCGTACTCCGGATCGGCCCACAGCGGATTACCGTCGCCGTAGGCTTCGGCGACGTGGCGGAAGGTGTCCTCGTTGGGGCAGCGATAGTGCGGAGGCTGGGTGTGTGGAACGGCGATACCGATCGTGGCACGCAACCGGGCCAACCCCTCGTCGGTGATCTGGCCCGCCGCAGAGGATTGGGTCATACAACTCCTCCTTGTCGTGCCCACGTCCTGGCCCGCGCCACGGTGGAAATTAGGATACTCGAAAATGGGAAACGACGTTAACGCAGGGGTGAGCGAGATGTCCGAAGAGCAGCCGGGGATCATAACCGAGGTCGGCGCGGACGGCATCTTCCGAATACTCATCGATCGAGCAGAGGTCGGAAACTCCTTGTCGCCGTTGGCCCGTGACGCGCTTACGGACGCTTTCCAACGTGCGGATGACAACCCCGACGTTCGTGCCGTGTTGCTTGGTGCCGCTGGCGGCAAGCACTTCTGCACGGGTGCGGGCTTGGCGGCAAAGCCCGACCAGAGCGGACCGCCGCCACCTCGCCGCCCGGGTGACATCGCACGCATGCTCCAACGGGGCTGGCAGCGACTGGTGTGCGCCATCCTCGACTGCGGCAAGCCGGTGGTGGCCGCGGTCAAAGGCACGGCTGCCGGCGCTGGGACAAGCCTGGTGCTTGCCTGCGATCTGGTCGTTATGTCCACGGAGGCAACGCTTGTCGAGCCGTTCGTGCACCGCGGGATACTTCCGGACTCGGGTGCCATTCACCTGCTGACCAGAATCGTGGGGCTGCGCAAGGCCACCGAGTTGCTGATGCTCGGAGAGCCTGTTGACGCCGCCGCGTGTGAACGGCTTGGCCTGGTCAATCGTGTCGCCGCACCGGAAGATACGGAAGCCGTCGCTGACGACCTGGCTCGCCGACTGGCGTCAGGGCCGACGGTCATGCTGGCGCTGACCAAGCGCTTGTTGGCGGTGTCGTCGGAGTCGGGCCGTGACAGGGCGTTCGAGCAGGAGGCCTGGGCTCAGGAGGTGGTGTCGCGCACCGCCGACCTGCAGGAGGGGCTGAAGTCGTTCGCCGAGCGTCGCGCGCCGCGCTTCCAGGGCTTCTGACCGATTCCGCGCGTCAGCCTAGGCGGGCCCGCCGCGGATGGTGAACGTCGCCGTGTCGTCGATGTCATCGATCGAGTCCGCCACCACTTCGGCGGTGAGCGCGGGTTTCTCGATGCCCTTGGTGACGCCGATGAACACCCGGGAAACCTTGCCCCCACCCACTGAGTAGATGTGCGCGGTCCGATCGCAACTGCGATGCGACAGGTAGACCACCACCGGGGTGACCAGCTCGGGGTCCATCGTCTTAGCGGCTTCACCCATGATGTTTTCGGTCATGCGGGTCCGTGCAATTGGTGCGATGGCGTTGACGGCGATGCCGTTGCGGGCGCCCTCGATGGCCAGCACATGCATCATGCCGACCAGGCCCATTTTCGCAGCTCCATAATTGGCCTGACCGAAGTTGCCGAACAGCCCAGTGCCCGAGGTGGTTTGGACGATTCTGCCGTAATTCTGCTCCCGCATGATCGGCCATACTGCGCGTGTCACGTTGAAGGCACCGGCCAGGTGAACCTCGAGCACCGCGTCCACCTGCTCGGCGGTCATGTTCTTGAACGCCGCATCGCGCAGGATGCCGGCATTGTTCACAAGGATGTCTACCCTGCCGAAGGCCTCCATGGCCGACGCCACGATCGCGGCCCCGCCGTCCTCCGTCGCTACGGAGTCGCTGTTGGCGATCGCGGTGCCGCCGGATGCGGCGATCTCGTCGACGACCGCCTGTGCCGCCGAGGTCGACGCGCCGGTACCGTCCACTGCGCTGCCCAAGTCATTGACTACCACGCGCGCGCCGCGGCGGGCGAGTTCGAGTGCGTGACAGCGTCCGAGCCCGCCTCCCGCACCGGTGACAATGGCTACATGATCGTCGAAAGTCAGTGAAGGCATGGCTGAGAGGCTATATTTACGAAGATAAGAATCATAATTGTCTGACCGGTCAGTCGTCCGACGCGCCGGCCGTGTTGCTCGTGGCCTTGCTCATCTGATTCTGCCAGTCTGATGCTCCGCTAACACCGTGGTCGTGCTTCGACAGCGCCCGAATCGACACGTCGTGGCCCTTGGCGGCCTTGCGCAGCGCACCGACCGTGGCCTGCTCGCGGCTGATCTGAGAAGTGAACGGATCCCAGTGGTACCAGCGCATGGCGTTCTCGAAGGTCATCTTGTTGACTTCCTCGTCGGGCACGCTGTGCTCCGACAAGACCTCGTGGAGTTGTTCTGGGGCGCCGGGCCACATCGAGTCGGAGTGTGGGTAGTCCGCTTCCCAGCAGATGTTGTCTATACCGATGTCTTTGCGTAGCTTCACGCCAACGGGGTCGGAGATGAAACACGTCAGAAAGTGCTCGCGGAAAACCTCTGAGGGCAGCTTGCCGCCGAAGTCTTGGCCCGTCCACGTCGCATGCATTTCGTAAGTGCGGTCGGCGCGCTCGAGGAAGTAGGGGATCCAGCCGGTGCCGCCCTCGCTCAGGGCGATCTTGAGGTTGGGATAGTCTTTGATTGGCTTGGACCACAACAGATCTGCTGCCGCTTGCACGATATTCATCGGCTGCAGGGTGATCATCACGTCCATCGGCGCGTCGGGTGCCGTGATGGCCAGCTTGCCGGAGGAGCCGATGTGGATGTTCATCACCGTGTCCGTGTCCACCAAGGCCTCCCAGACCGGTCGCCAGTAGTCGTCATGGAAGCTGGGGTAGCCCAATGCGGCGGGATTCTCGGTAAAGGACAACGCATGCACGCCCCGCTCGGCATTGCGGCGAATCTCTTTGGCGCACAGTGAGGCATCCCAGATTACGGGCAGCGTCATCGGAATGAACCGGGCCGGATATGCTCCGCACCACTCCTCGACGTGCCAGTCGTTGTAGGCCTGGACGAGGGCCAGGCTAAAGTCTGGATCCTCGGTCGCGAAAAGCCGACCGGCGAACCCGGGGAACGACGGGAAGCAGATCGAGCCGAGGATGCCACCGGCGTTCATGTCCTTGATCCGCTCGTCGACCTGATAACAGCCCGGACGGATTTCGTCGAGCCCCTGCGGTTCGAGGCCGTATTCCTCTTTCGGGCGGCCGGCCACCGCGTTCAGTGCGACGTTGGGGATCACGACATCACGGAACTGCCAGGTGTCCGAACCGTCGGGGTTGTGCACTAGCCGTGGCGCATCGTGGAGGTATTTGCTCGGCAGGTGGTTGCGGAACATGTCGGGTGGCTCGACGACATGGTCGTCCACGCTGATGAGGATCATCTCCTCTTTCTTCATCACGATTCCTTAAGTTCGTAGGTGCAGTTACTTCGTGTTGTTACGTTGTGCTGTGACCCCGGGTGGGGCGGGTGAGGCTGCATC